>NZ_JBFTRX010000019.1:0-98458 GCF_056399725.1 Achromobacter sp. 01N37 | reverse complement strand
GGTATACATTGCGTCCTTTTTTTCGACGGCGCGTTCCATTTATTAGCCTATTTTGCCGTAACGTAATTATACGTTTACAGTAATTTAGTAATGCGTGGGCGCCGGATTAATAATCAGAAGACAAGGACTCACGTTTTGATAAATGGCACGAAGAAGTGGCTGACAGCAACGCTCGCTTTGAGTAGTACGTACTGCGGTGGCGTCATGGCCGCGGACCTGACCGTTACCTCGGGCAATACGCAGGTGTTCGATGGTTCGGTGAACTATCCCGGCGGCGTCGATGTGAACGGCGGCACGCTGGTGATTGGCGGCAATGGCGGCGGCGCTGGCGTTGCCGTCACGGGTAACGTCAATGCCGCGTCGAACGGCACCGTCGCAGGCTTTGGCCGGATCAATGGCGACTTGAACGTGTCGGGCAACTCGCGCGTTGCGCCGGGTTATTCCGTCGGCACGCCGACCGGTGTGTCCAACGGCAATCTGGTCGTGAACGGCAACCTGTCGATGAACAATGCCGAATTTGCATTTGAAACCGGTTACGCCGGACTGCCGATTACGCAACCCGGCACCGGCGACAACATCACCGTTGGCGGCAATGCAGCCATCAACAACACCACGCTGAACGTCACCGTCAACACGTTGGGCGTCAACGCGGGCTACTACCGAATTCTGTCTTACGGCGGCACGTTGAGCGGCAACGGCCTGACGTTGGGCACGGTAACGGGCGACTCGCAGCCCGGCGCCACCATCCAGTCGCTGACGGGTGACAAGCAGATCAACCTGATCCTGGGTCCCAGCACGACCAACTTGTGGAACGGCAATGGTGTGGCGTCCGCGACCCGTTCGGGCGGCGGCGATGGCACCTGGACGGCGGCCAGCACGAATTGGAACAGCCCCACCAACGCCACGGGCGCCCTCCCCGATGCCGGCTATGCCATTTTCACGGGCGCGGCCGGCACGGTCACCGTCGACGGCAGCGCCGGCCCGGTGCGCGTATCGGGCCTTCAGTTCGCCACTGACCGGTATCGCCTGCAAGGCGCGCCCATCACGCTGGTTGGCAGCGGTGGCAACCCGCCGGCCATTGTCGTGGGCGACGGCACGTATGCGTCCGGCCAGTTCGTCGACATCATCGACAACCCGCTGCAAGGCACGCAGGGCTTCGTCAAGACCGGCCCCGGCTCGGTCATCCTGACCGCCGACAGCAGCGGCCTGACCGGCCCCATCTTGATCGCCGACGGCGCGCTGGAGATCGACGGCAAGCTGAACGGCCCCATTGATATCGGCCGCGAAGTGGTGCTGGCAGGCGTTGGCCAAGTGGGCACCACCACGCTCTACCCCACCGCTGTCGTGTCGCCCGGCAACGATGGCTCGCCCATCGGCACGCTGACCGTCAACGGAAACATGACCTTTGGCGAAAACACGATCTATCGCGTGCATGCCGACCCGGCCAGCAGCGCCAGCGACCGCATCCACGTCACGGGCGTCGCCTACCTGGATGGCACGGTGGCGCATGTGGGCCCCGACGGCAATTACGCGCCGCGCACCACCTACAACATCCTGACGGCGGACGGCGGCGTGCAAGGCACGTTCAAGGGCGCATCCAGCTCGTATGCGTTCCTGACGCCCACGCTCAGCTACGACGCCAAGAATGCGTTCATGACGCTGACGCGCAACGACGTGCCGATCGGAAGCATCGGCGGCTCGGACAACGCGAACAATGCGGGGAATGCGTTGGATCAGCAAGATCCGCCCGCGACCGGCAACGGATCGTCGTCGGCTGGAAACGGCTCGGCGTCTACGGGGAATGGGTCGGCCTCCACGGGTAACGGCTCGACGGGTAACGGCTCGACGTCGACGGGTAACGGCTCTGCCACGACCGGGAACGGATCGACTTCGACGGGAACGGGGACGACCACCGGGACCACTGGCACGACTACTGGCACGACCACCGGAACGACCACTGGCACGACGGCGGGGACCACCCCTGCACCCACCACCGGATCTTCCGTCGTCGCAAGCGGCAGCGCAGCGGACAAAACTTCTGGCGCCAGCCAGGTGACCGCGGCCGTCCTGACCATGACCCCGGGCGAAGCGCGCTCGGCGCTGTCGATGCTGTCCGGCGAAGCCTACGCCAGCACGACGAGCGTCTTGCAAAGCCAGGGCGACATGGTGCGCACGTTGCCGTTGTCGCATTTCCGCGGCAACCTTGACGCCCCGGTGCTTGCTGGCCGGCCGACGGCCCAATTGGGTGCGCCCTCGGCTGACGCGCTGCCGCAAAGCGGTGCCTCGCCCGTCTGGGCGCAGGCGTTCGGCAATTGGAGCAAGTTCGGCGGTGATGGCAACGCGACAAGCGTCAGCCAATCGGCGGGCGGCATTTTCATTGGCGGTGATGGCGCGGTCGGCAACGGCTGGCGCCTGGGTGGCGCGCTGGGCTACATCGGCAGCCACAACTCGATGGCCGACGTGTCGTCACGCACGAATGTCGACAGCTACACCGCGGCGTTGTTCGGCGGGCGCAACTTCGAGGCTGGCGCGGGCCATATCCGCTTCATGGCAGGCGCGGCCTACACCTGGCACGAGATCGACGCGAAGCGCGATGTGGTGGCGGGCAGCCTGAATCAGCAGCTCAAGTCGTCGTACAACGCATCGTCGACGCAGTTGTTCACCGAACTCGGCTACAACGTGCCGCTGAACGATGTCACCAGCATCGAACCCTACGCCGGCCTGGCGTGGAACCAGCTGCGCACGCGTGACTTCAAGGAGTCCGGCGGAACGGCTGCGTTGCATGGGTCGAGCAGCACTGACGACGTCACCAGCACCACGCTGGGCCTGCGCGGCGCATGGCAGTTCGGTTCCGACGTGGCGCCGGGCCGTCTGACCGCATCGTTGGGCTGGCGCCATGCCATGGGTGATGTGAAACCCAAGCAGGAACTGGCGTTTGACGGCGGCAGCACGTTCTCGGTGACGGGTGTGCCCATCGCACGCGATGCCGCCGTGGTGGGTCTGGGCGCCGAAATGGCGATCACGCGCAACACGACGGCGGGCGTTTCCTACGACGCGCAGTTCGGCGGCGGCAACCGCCAGCAATCCGGCGTGTTGAAGCTGGCCGTGCGTTTCTAAGCAGACGCCAACAGGCAAGCAGGCGTAATGTTTGCGGCGCCTGCTTGCAAGCGTCGGGTTTGCGGCGTCTGCTTGCAAGCGCCAACATCGCGGCTCGCTGCAAGCTAGCGTCATCATCGCGGCGCGCTGCAAGCACGCGTCATCATTGCGGCGCCTGCCTTGGCCAGCCCTTCGAGGATAATGGCGGCTCTTCACATCAACTCGGACTTTCCGAATGCTGATTGCGCTGTTTGTCTTCGCTTACGGGCTGGCCGCTTACTTTTGGGGCGTGCCGCTGTGGGTCGGGCTGGCTTATGTGGCGCTTAGCCTGATCACGTTCGCCGTGTACGCCTATGACAAGTCCGCGGCCAGGGCCAAGCGCTGGCGGATATCGGAACGGACGCTGCATGCGTGGGCGCTGGTCGGCGGTTGGCCGGGCGCGTTGCTGGCGCAGCAACGACTCCGGCACAAGTCCGTGAAGCCCAGCTTCCGGGCGTGGTTCTGGGTCACGGTCGGGCTGAACGTGGCGGCGTTTGCGTGCTTGGCGTCGCCCATCGGCCGCACGTTGCTCGGCCGCCTGACGCCGCTGCTGGCTTGACTGCCCCCTACTTCGAAACTCCCTCTGCCGCGCTACCCATCGCCTGCCGTTGCGATAGCAGCAAGGCGTCGCTTTGGTCGATGCGTATCGCCCCGATACGCGGAAATTCGAAGTCAACAATGATGTACAGCGCCACCGCCATCACCAGCGCGTAGATCATCTGGTGCAGCAAGGTGTCGCGCTTGGCGCCGGCCAGGTTGATGCCGATCAGGCACGCGCACACCAAGGCGAGGAAGCCCAGGAACATATACGTGACGATGGGCGGATGCACTTTCTGCGCCACGGTTTGCGCCGTGGCCGAGTCGAACATGTCATTGACCGACGCGATGTATGACGCGGCAAACGGCGGCACGGCGTGCTTGCTGGCGGCGATGGAGCTTTTCCAGATCTCGTTCTGCAGGGCGCCCACCTTCGTGGCGATGGCGTCGCGGTGCTCCAGGTCGGCCACGTGCTTGTAGTAACTGACCCGTTCGTCCACGTAGCGGCGGAATTGGTCACGCAAGAGGGGCTGGTCGTCGGCATTGAGCAAATCAATGCGCAGCCACGCCGTGCCGATCGCGTTGACTTCGACAACCAGCAGGTTGCGCCGGTCGGCCATGCGTTGGGCCGCGCCCGAGAACGTGAAGGCGATCAGCAAGCCAAGCAATGCGAACACAGAGGCCTCGATGGCCGCCGACCCCGCCGTGCCTTTGTCATCGCCGGCGTGCCGGCGCCCCAGGTATCGCCCCACGCGGATCGCGCCAAGCAACAGAAAAAAGAAGACAACCGCCGCGCCAACCAGAACAAATGAATAGTTCAAAGTGCCACCTACGTTCAGCCTTCGTTGATCGGACTACCCTTCCCACAGCGTGACCCGGTTGCGGCCTGCTTCTTTCGAGGCATACAACGCCAGGTCAGCGCATTTGACAACAGCTTCGGGCGAATTTCCATGCTGTGGCCATAACGCCACGCCCACCGACACCGTGACGTGGCCCACGCCCTCCGGCATCGGCTTGGCGGCCACGCTTGCCCGGATGCGTTCGGCCGTGTGCATGGCCACGTCGGCCGTGGGCGCGTGAACAATCACCACGAATTCTTCGCCGCCGATGCGAAACGGCCGGTCTTGCTGGCGCACGCTGCTGATCAGCGTATTCGCCAATGAAATCAGCACCTTGTCACCCACCGGGTGGCCATGGACGTCGTTGACTTGCTTGAAATGGTCCAGGTCCAGCGCAATCACCGCAAAGGGCGAACCAGCCGCCACCAGTTCGTCAAAGCGCTGATCCAGGGCGCGGCGGTTCATCAACCCCGTCATGGGATCGGTCATTGTTTCTGTATTCAGCCGCCCCACTTCGCGCCGATGCTGGGCCAAGGTGGCGACCAGCGCCTGCCGCAGTTGGTCCGCTTCGTCGTACCAGGTCGTCAGCGTGCTGGCGCGCGGGTCTTGGGCATCTACGGCTTTGGAGCTGGCCAGGGCGCGCGTCAACCGCGTCAAGGGGTGTGCGATGGCGTACGCCAATGCGCAAACCAGGATCAAGGTCAGGACAATGGCGGGGATGGCAAGCCGCAACGATTCGGCCAGCAGCGATTTCACCGGGGACAAGGCCTCGTCAAGCGGCCGTTGCATGACGACGGCCCACTTGCCTTTGGTGATGGGCGCATACCCGGCAAGCATCGTGCTGCCCGTGGCTTCTTTGATTTGCGCGGAGCCTGGGCCAGAGGTCGGCGAGATGTCGGCCTTGATCAGGCTGAGCACCGACGGGTCCGGCCCGCTGGTCTGGTGGCTGTACAACACCTGGCCATCCACGTTCACCAAATAGACGTCTGTGCCGTCGGCATAGGCGTGCTCACCGATGAGCTTGTCCAGCCGGCTGCCGCGTTCCAGGATGACGACCGCCGCAACAAAGCCCGCGATAGCGCCTGCCGGGTTGACGATGGGTTCCACCAGCATCAGCGCGGCGCGTTGGTCTTCGCGCGTGCAGCAGGGCATGACCCAATCCGCCCGCCGGCGTTCTTTCATGCCCAATTCTTGAAGTGTTTTCACGCCGGACAACACCGCCGACGCCTGGCCCGAATGCGCGATGACCACGCCGCTGGCGTCCGCAAGCATGGCGGCGGAAACGCCCTGGGTCTGGGTGGCCAGACGCGACAATTCCGTCACTGCCGCCGCCCGTGCGTCCGATGAGACTGACGCGGCCGAAGAGGTGGCAGATTGTGTGGCCGAGGACGAGATTGAGGAGGCCGATAGGCGGCCCGCGCTGGCCGTCAGCTGCCGGTGTACCGAATCGATATACAGGTTGATGAATTCGGCCAGCTTTTCCGAATAGGCCAGATTGGATTCCAGCGAATTCTTGACCACTTGCGCCTTCTGCACCTGATAGCCGGCGTAGAGCGCGTTGAAAAAGCCGATGGCCACGCTGAAGATGGCCAAGGCGATCAGTACCGTCAACAGCCCTACTTTTCTTTTCATCGGGAAGCGTCCTACCCGCTAGCTGCCAGCGTGCAGAATACAGAATCGATGAAACAGGGTCTAGGCCGGTGGAGCGGGTGACTTGGGCGGGTTCACTTGGGCCCGTCACTTGGCCGGATCGAACGCCATCGCCGCCATCGCGCGCCCCACCGCCTGCGGCGCGTAGCCGTCCCACGGGGTGTTGCCCGCATCCAGCCGCGTATGGATATTGCTGATGGTCCAGTGCGCGCTGCTCTTCAAGTCCGCGAGTTCGTCCCAGGCGACGGGCACCGACACCCCCATGCCTGGCCGGGCGCGGGCCGACCAGGCGGCTACCGTTGTGGCGCCGAAGCCGTTGCGCAGATAGTCGACGAAGATCTTTCCGACCCGGTTTTTCGGCCCGCTCTTGGCGACGAATATCTGCGGCAAGGTCGCGGCCATATGCGCCACGATACGCTGCGAGAACGCCTTGATGGTGTCCCAATCCTGTTGCCGGCGCAGCGGCACGACCACATGCAAACCCTTGCCGCCGCTGGTTTTCAACCACCCTTCCAGGCCAATCTCTTGCAGCATCGTGCGCATGAGCTGCGCCCCCTGTTGCACCGCGGGCCAGTCCACGCCTTCGCCGGGGTCCAGGTCGAACAGCATGCGGTCGGGTTTGCTGATGGCGGTTTTCACCGCATTCCAGGTGTGGAATTCCACCACGTTCATCTGCACGGCCGACATGATGGCTTCGGCCGTAGGCACTTCCAACAGCGGAGGATGATCAGGGTCGAGTTCGGCCGGCAGGGATTTGACGCCGGGCATGGCCGCTTCCAAGTGCTTCTGGAAGAAGAACGGCGCGTTCAAGCCGCCTGGCGCGCGCAGGAATGACACGGGGCGGTCTTTCAGGTGCGGCAGCAGCAAGGGCGCAACCAGTCCGTAGTAGCGGGCCAGGTCCAGCTTGGTGATTCCGGCGGACGGGTCAATCACCCTTTCGGGATGCGTGAGCTTGGCGGGCTTGGTGCGTGGGGTGGCCGGCCGTTCCCGCTTGATCTGCCGTGCCGGTTTGTCGTCGCGCAGTCCCCGGAACACCGAGTGCCGGATATGGCCGTCGCTGGTCCATTCGCCAAACGACACCTCGGCGACGCGTTCCGGCTTCACCCAGTGCACGCCCTTCGCCTGTCCGCCTGACACGGGTTTGTCGTGGGTTTCAATGCGCGCCAGGTCCTTTTGCAGCGCGATCAGCTTCGCCCGGTCAAAGCCCGTGCCGACCTTGCCCGCATAGCGCAACGCGCCATCTTCATCGTGCACCGCCAGCAGCAGCGCCCCCAGCCCTTCGCGGGACCCTTGCGGCGCGGTGTAGCCCACGATCACAAATTCCTGGCGCTTGGCGCATTTGATCTTCAGCCAGTTGTCGCTGCGCCGCGACACATAGCGCGACGACAGGCGCTTGGCGATGATGCCTTCCATGCCCATCTTGCAGGCGGACGCCACCAGACTTGCGGGCGTCGCGTTGAAGGCCTCGCTGAAGCGCAGGTGGTCGTCGTGTGATGTTTCCATCAACTGCGCCAGCAACGCCCGGCGCACGTGCAGCGGTTCGTCCCGCAAGTCGCGCTGGCCAATGAACGGCAGGTCGAAAGCGTAGAAGATGATGTTTCCGGTGCGGTCGCCATCGAAGGCGTTTTGCAAGGCCTGGAAATTCGGCACGCCGTTCTCGTCCAGCACCACCGCCTCGCCGTCCACCCAGGCGCATTTGGCGGGCAGCTTGCCGAAGGCTTCGGCAATATGCGGCAGCTTCGCCGTCCAGTCATGCCCGTTGCGGGTATACAGCTTGACGTCGTCGCCATCGATGCGGACCAGCAAGCGGTAGCCGTCGAACTTCAATTCGTACAGCCAATCGTCGGACTCGGGCGGCGCGCCGTCGATCAAGGTGGCCAGTTGGGGTTTAAGCGACGCGGGCAAGGCAGCCGCGTGGCCGGGCAGCCTGCCCTCTTCTGCGGCGGGCTTGGACTTGGACTTGGAATCGGGCACGGCGTCAGGTTTGGAGTTCGGCTTCGCCCGGGCGTTGGCCTTGCCCGTCGTTTTGCCCTTCGCCGCCTTCGCCCCTTTGTCCCCCTTTGCCCTTAATGGCACGACGCTGTCGGGCATCTCATCCACCACGCTGAAGTCAGCCTCGGCGCGCGCGAAATCGTCGCGGTCTTTGATCAGCAGCCAGGGCGGCTGCTTGTCGCTTTCCTTGCCCTTCATTCGAACCAGCGCCCATCGGCCCTGCATTTTCTTGCCCTGCAAGTCGAACTTCAGGTGGCCTTCCCGATAGCCTTTGCGGGCATCACCCACGGAGACCCACACGCCTTCGTCCCAGATAATGACCTTGCCCGCGCCGTACTGCCCTTCGGGGATCTGCCCTTCGAACTGGTTGTAGGCGATGGGGTGATCTTCTACCTGCACCGCCATGCGCTTAACCGACGGGTCGTAGCTGGGCCCTTTAGGCACCGCCCAGCTTTTCATCGCCCCATCCAGTTCCAACCGAAAATCGTAGTGCAGCCGGCTGGCCCAGTGTTTCTGAATGACGAAGGCGCGCGCGCTTTCATTGGGTTGGCCGCCTTCCGCCGGTTCAGACGTCACCTGAAAATTGCGCTTGTTCCGATAGGTCTTGAGCGAATCGGCCATGTCACGCCGCCTTGCGAGACTTCGCCGCAGTTTTCTGGGCGGGGGCTTTCTTTGCGGCTGTCTTTAGTTCAGCTGTCTTATTTGCAGCTGTCTTATTTGCAGCTGTCTTTTTTGCGGCCGTTTTGCCAGAGGCCGCCTTCTTCGCCGCCGGCGCCTTCTTGGCGGCGGGCGCCGCCTTCTTGCCACCCCTCAAGCTGCGTTGCAGCAACTCGGTCAGGTCGATGACGTTGTCCGCATAGGCCGGCGATTCTTCTTGCGGTTCCAACACCGACTCGGTCTTGCCCGCTTTCACCTTTTTCTCAACCAGCCCCATCACGGCGGCCTTGAACTCATCCTTGTATTCCGTCGGGTCCCATTTGCCGGACATATCGTCCACCAGCATCTTGGCCATCTTCAGTTCGCTGGCGCTGGGGGTCATGCCTTTGGCGCCGGACTTGGGCAGCTCCAGATCATCCATCGATTTGACGTCGTCGCCCCAGCGCATCAGGTTCAGCACCAGCGCGTCGCCCGACGGAATCAGCGCGGCCAGGTGCTGCTTGGTCTGGATCACGACCTTGGCAATACCGATCTTGCCGGTCTTGGCGAGCGTGTCGCGCAGCAAGGCATACACCTTCTGCCCTTTATTGATGGGCGCGACGTAGTACGGCCGCTCCAGATACACGAACGGCACGTCCGCCATGTCCACGAACTGTTGTATTTCAATGGTTTGCGTGGTGCGCGGGTAGGCGTCGGCAATCTCTTCCGGGGAAATGATGACGTACTGGCCGCCTTCGTATTCCACGCCCTTGACGATGTTGTCGCGGTCGATTTCCTTGCCGGTGCGCTTGTTGATGCGCTTGTAGCCCACCGGGTCCATCGAGCGCTTGTCCAGCCAGTCGAAGTCCACGCCGGACTCGGTGGTCGCCGTGTGCAGGCCGACCGGTATGTGGACCAGGCCAAACGAAATGGCCCCTTTCCAGATGGTTCTTGTTGCCATGATCAGCTCCTCTTATTAGAGAGTGATCAGCAAATAGTATTCCTGCGCGGGGTCGGTGCGGGCGGCTAGGGGTCGGTCTGCGGGCGGTCTGCGGGCGGCTAGCCGGCGGTCTGCGGGCGCCCTGCCCGCTTGATGGCCCGCCGTCGCCACCACAGCCAGGCGCCACTGATGCCCAGCCCGCCCAGCGCCAGTCCACCGATTGCCACCGCCGTTTCCAGCGCGACCCCACCTAATTCACCCGTATGCAGCGGATAGATCACCGCCGTGGCGCGGGCGCCCGGGTCCAGCTCGTTCCAGCGATGTACCGCCAACACTTGCGCCGTGCGAGGGTCGATCCAGACCGAGGTCATGCCATTGGGATGCGGATCATCGGCCAGCATCATCCGGAATCGGGTGGGCGCGTTGGCATGAGGCGGCACGACGATATAGCCGATGGGCGGCGCGTCGGGGAATTGCGCAACGGCGCGGGCCGCCAGCTGATCCAGTGTCCAGGGGGAACCGCCGGCCGGTTCGCCGGCCAGGGGCGGCAGCTTGGGCGCCTTGACGGGGGTTGCGCCGCTTAGCCAGGTGACGGCCGCGCCCAGCGGACGCCAGGCCATGTAGGCGCCGGTTGCCACCGACACCGCAATGAGCAGGCTCAATGTGGCGCCACCAACGCGATGCAGATCAAACAGCGACCGCAGCAAGCCCCGGTTCAACGCAATATTCCAGCCCTTTGCCCAATGACGCGGCCACCACAGGATCAGGCCCGTGATCAGCAGGAAGAGATAGGCCAGCGCCACCCAAGCCAGAATGGCTTTGCCCGTGCCGTCCAGGTACAGCGCGCTGTGCAGCTTGAACAGCACGTTCGCCACGCCCTCGGCGTCACCGCGCCGGCCCTGCTCGGCTCCCGTGGCGGGGTCCACGTACAGCGTGCCGCGCCACGAACCGCGTACCCGCACTTGCAGCGTTTCGCCGGGGTTGCGGGCGGGCCGGAATACCAGGTTGGCGCCGTCGCCGAATTCTTTCCGGACGCGGCCCAACACGGTATCAAGGGCTACGGGGGCTTGCGCAGGCGCGATTGCAGATCGGACGTCGGACGAGGCTTCGGGCCGGACGTGGGACTGCGCTTCGGAGCGGATGTCGGACTGCGCTTCGGACCGGACGTCGGACTGCGCTTCGGGGCGGACTTCAAAGAGCTGCGGGTTCGCCCAGCGGTCCAGCGCCGGCGTCACCACAAGCGCCGCGCCGGACAAGCCGGAGAAGATCAGCACCCAGCCGGCGCTAAGCGCCAGCCAGCGGTGCACCCGCAGCCACACGCCGCGCAGGCCCTTCATAGGAAGGCCCCGTTTTCGATTGTGCGGGCGCGGTTCAGAATGCCACCGACGCTTGCAGGTAGACGGTGCGCGGCTGGCCCACGAACTTGCCGCCGTTGTTGTCGGTGGAGCGCGTGTAGTAGCGGCGGTCAAACAGGTTCTTGATGCCCACGGCCACCTTCATGTTGTTCATTTCCTTGCCAAAGTCGTAGCCCGCGCGCACCGCCACCGTCGCAAAGCCGGGGATGTCACCCAAGCGGCCGCTGGCGTCTTCCTCGGTAACGTAGCCCGCGCCCGCATCCGGGGAACCGGGCGAATGTTGCTTGGATTGCGCGAAGACGTCGGCGTTAAACGTCCAGCGCTGCACCGCGTAGCGCGCACCAATGGAGGCGACCTGGCGCGAATACAGCGGCAGGTCGCGCCCTTCGAAAGCGCCTGCCTTGGCGATGGCTTGCGTGTAGGTGTAGGTGGCGTAGACGGACAGGCCGCGCAAGGCGTCGCTCAGGTCGCCCAGGTCGTACCGCAAGGCGGATTCCAGGCCACGATGGCGCGTGGCGCCCAGGTCGGTCCACATGCCCTCGCCCACGATGGAGCGCGTCAGCTGCAATTCCTTGTCGAAATCGATATTGAACAAGGTGAATTCGCCGCTCCAGGCCTCACCGGCAAAGTGCGTGCCGATTTCATAGGTCTTGGCCGTTTCCGGGTGCAAGCCTTCGGTGGTAGACGCCAACTGGCTGTACTGCTGCGGCCCGAACGACTTGCCGGCGTTGGCGAACAGCGACCATTTTTCATCCACGCGGTACAGCACCGACAAGGTTGGCAGCGTCACGCGCGAGTCGATTGACGGCGACAAGGCGCTGGTGACCGCGCCCGTGGCGGTATTGAAGTTGGTGACGTTGTTGTACGTGCTGATGCTTTCAAAGCGCACGCCGGGGGTGATGGTCCATTTGCCGATGTCGATACGGTCGTCGATATAGAAGGCGTGGGCGGTGGTGCCGCCGTCGCTCGTCTGGTAGGTCGGCATCTTCAGGTCGAAAGCGTCGCCGCCGGCCGCCGGGTTGTAGTACGCCGTGCGCCCCGCCACTTCCGAGCTGCTTTCCTTCAGGTAGCGGTAGCCCACGCTGATTTCCTGCACGAACGAACCCGAATCAAACAGGCGCGAATAGCGCGGTTCAAACCCGAAATAGTGGTAGCTGCGGGGGGCTGAGGTCAGGCGGAACTGGTTGGCCGTGGCGCCGGTTCCGGCTTGTTCGATGTCGCTGCCGCGATACGAGTCCACGTAATACGTCAGCACTTCGAAGTTGTTCACGCCGTCGTTATGCGTGTACTTCAGCGACCCGTCCGTGCGGCGGCCRGTGAATTGGTCATACTGGCGGGTGGATTGGAACGGGTCTTCCGAGTATTGCGCGGTGGTCAGGCCGCCCGGCATCCGGCCTTTGCCTTCGAAGTGGTGCAACGAGACGGCCACGTTGTCGGTCGACGAGAAGCGATAAGCGCCTTTCAGGATCACGTCGTCGATGTCGGTGGAATCGTTGCTGGACCGATAGCCGTCGCCGTGCGTGCCCGAATACAGCAGCGCGCCGCCCAGGCCTTGGTCAGTGGTGCCGCCCAGGAACAGGCTGGGCGTGGTCTTGACGTTGCCGCCGTGGCTATAGATTTCGCTGCCTACGTTCAGGCTGGTCGTGAAGTCCGTCGGAATCTGGCGCGTCACAAAGTTGATGATGCCGCCCACGTTCTGCGGGCCGTAGCGCACGGAGCCCGCGCCGCGCACTACGTCTACCGACTCCAGGTTGCCCAGCGACACCGGCGCCAGCGACAACTGCGGCTGGCCGTAAGGCGCATAGGCCATCGGCACGCCGTCCATCAAGATGGTGGACCGGGGCGACAGGCGCGACGTCAGGCCACGCACGCCCACGTTCAGCGACACGTCACTGCCGCCGGTGCCGTTGCTGTCTTGCACCTGCACGCCCGGAATCTGGCGCAGCACGTCACGCACATTGCTGGACCCGCTTTCCACGATCTGCTGCTGCTCGACGACCGTGCGGGCGCCGGGATGCGACAACACCTTTTCTTCGGTGGGCGTGCCAAGCCAGTCGCCCGTTACGGTGACGGCGGCCAACTCCCCTGCTTCGCTGGCGGCGGCGGCTGTGGCCGGTACGGCACTAGATGCTGTAGCAGATGCTGTAGCAGGCCCCGGGGCCGTCTGCGCCTGAGCCAAACCGGACAGACCTGCCAAGGCGGCGGCAATCGCCGCGGCGCGGCGGTTCAGCGGGAACGATGCCCGCGCTTGCTTAAGGTTGGCCTTAGCCATCTTGCTCTTCTCCAGACGCCTGCTGAGACGTCACCACAGGTAGCGGTCATCCTCAGTGCGACAGGAGGCAGCAAGAGTCAATGACACGACAGCCGGACACCCAGCGTCCGACTCCGGGCGGGAGTATAAATAGGATCTATTTGCAAGTAAATAGGCGCCAAAATGGTTGCCACGTTAAGCGAAATTGGCGCCTGGCTTGGGTTTCCGCTGAATGCAGAGGAAGCTAACGGGGCAGTTTAGGCTCCAACGTCGGAGCAACCTCGTGGCACCTTTTGGGGCAACTGCAGGCGAATTACGGCTTCAATTCGCGCGGCAAGGTCTTGCCCGCGTCGTCATCGCCATAGACCAAACCGGGCAACGGCGACCTTCCCTTTCCCGCCTGTTCCCACAGCACCTCGATCCAGTCCGCTGCCGTATCTGCAATGGCGTCATGCACGGCAAAGCCGGTGCTGTCGGGGGCGAACTGCGGCACCGCCGGGCTAAGGCCCTTGCTGGTGTGGCGGACGTCGAACAAGGTTCGGTGGGCATCCACCGCCTTGTTCAGCACATACAAGTCGGGGCCGTCCAGGCTGATGACGACCGAGAACGTGCCCTCGCCGTCCTGGTCGGGGAATATGCCAAATTGAATTTCGCGGGCTTTTTCCGGCAAGGCGGCAATCAGCGCAGCCAGTTTTTCTTGGGCGCGGCCGGTGTGCTGGTCCAGCACGCGGCGCAGTGCGATTTGGTAGTCGTGTTGATTCATCGGGAAATTTTACGGGTGGAGATGGCTAAAAAATACTTCATAAAGCACTTTAACTACATCACTTTAGGTGTAGGGAGTTTTATGCGCTAAATCAAGATGTTGCATTGTATTTGTGAAGTCATTTATAGATGCCGCGCGCAATGATCGTTCGATAGGTTTGGACTTTCCCGGGAAAACCCGCAGAAACTTTTCTGCTTTCGTTCGGGTCGCTAATGATTCAGGTTAATGTCAGGCGCCTTCTCCGGCACGCGCCGCGCCTGTGTCCCGCCGCCTATCCGAGAGCCTCCGATGACTACCTCCTCCTCGCCCGCCGCCCACACCGAGGTGGAGGACCCGCGCGCCGGTTTGTCAGTCATGGACGCGATCGTGGTCTTGGTGGGCGTGGTGATCGGCATCGGCATTTTTGGCTTCCCGCCGCTGGTGGCGCAGCATGCCGGCTCAGAAGCCATGTACATCGGCTTGTGGTGCGCCGGCGGCCTGGTGATGTTGGTAGGCGCGCTGTGCTACGCCGAATTGGGCTCGGCGTACCCCGGCGCGGGCGGCGAATATCTGTATTTGACTCGGGCCTGGGGCTCACGCGTGGGGTTGATGTTCGCCTGGGCGCGGTGCACGGTCATCCAGACTGGCGCCATCGCCGTTGTCGCCTATATCTATGGCGATTACGCCCAGCGCTTGATGCCGTTGGGGGCGCACGGCCCGGCGCTGCATGCCGCGATTTCCGTGGTCGCCCTGACGGCGCTGAACGTGATCGGCACGAAACACTCCAAGCGGCTGCAATGGGTATTTACCGTGCTGACGCTGCTGGCGCTGGGCGCCGTGTTGATCGCCAGCCTGTCCACCACCACCGACAGCACAGCCTTGGACGCCGCGCCCGCCGCGCTTACCGGCAACCCCGCGGGCTTGATGGGCATGGGCATGGTGTTTGTGTTGCTGACCTACGGCGGCTGGAACGAAGCGGCCTACCTTAGCGGCGAACTGCGCAATCCGGGGCGCAACATGAGCCGCGTGCTGCTCATCGGCACGGTCGTTGTGACGGGTGCGTATGTCCTGACCAATCTGGCGTTGCTGGAGATTTTCGGCCTGCAAGGCCTGCGTGACACGCCGGCGCTGGGCGCAGACGTCATGCAATTGGCGGCCGGCCCCTATGCCGCGGCCTTGCTCAGTTTGATGATCTGCGCGACGGCATTAAGCACCATCAACGGCACCATCATCACCGGGGCGCGGGTGTATTACGCGCTGGGGCGCGACGTGCCGCGGCTGCGGGGATTGTCTGGCTGGAGCGCACGCAATGCGACCCCGGTTGCGGCGCTGTTGGCGCAAGGCGCGATCACGCTGGCGCTTGTGGCGCTGGGCGCCTTCAGCCAGAACAGCGTGCAGACCATGGTGGCGTATACCGCGCCCGTCTTCTGGATCTTCATGCTGCTGGTCGCGGCGTCCGTCTGGCGCTTGCGCCAGATAGACCCGGATCGCGCCCGGCCGTTTCGCGTGCCGTTGTATCCGCTGCCCCCGCTGCTGCTGGCCCTGACGTGCGCCGGGCTGGTCTACTCCAGCGCCGTGTATGCGGGCGCTGGCGCGTTGATCGGGCTGGCCGTGCTGGCGGCTGGCGTCCCCATGTTGCGATTGCTCAAGCGTGCCCGGCTGCCGGGCTAACCCAAGGAACCTTCCATCATGAAACCTTCGACTCTGCCTCCCTACTCCGCCCGCCCGCCCGTTGCCGGTGTCCAGCGCGCTACGCAGACGCGCACACGCATGATGATGGTGGCCACCGCCATGGCGCTGTCGCTGGCGTTCGTGGCCGCCGCCAACGCCCAGCCGGCGGCCAAGACAGAGGCTAGGACAGTCACTACGACAGACGCCAAAGCGTCCGGCGACTACGTGCCCGACGTGGGCCAGGATGGCAAAGACGTCATCTGGGTGCCCACGCCGCAAACGCTCGTGGACAAGATGCTGGACATGGCCAAAGTCACGCCGCAAGACCGGCTGATGGACCTGGGCTCGGGCGACGGCCGCACCGTCATCACCGCCGCGCAGCGCGGGCTGACCGCGCAAGGCATTGAATACAACCCGGATTTGGTTGAGCTGTCGCGCCGCAACGCGCAACGCGCGGGCGTGGCCGACCGGGCCACCTTCGTCGCGGCCGACCTGTTCCAGACGGATTTGTCGAAGGCCGACGTGATCACCATGTTCCTGCTGTCGACCATCAACGAGAAGCTGCGCCCCACCCTGCTTCAGTTGCCGCCCGGCACCCGCGTGGTGTCAAACACGTTCCGCATGGGCGATTGGGAGCCGGATGCGGCCGAGACCGTCACTAAGGAGTGCTCCACCTATTGCACGGCGCTGCTGTGGATCGTGCCGGCCAAGGTCGACGGAAAGTGGGAGGTTGATGGCCAGACGCTGCATCTGACGCAGCACTACCAGATGCTGTCGGGCAAGCTGGGTTCGGCGGATATCTCGGACGCGCGCCTGGACGRCAAAGCGATTTCGTTCGTGGCCAACGGCGTGCGCTACACGGGCGAGGTCAATGGCAAGACCATGAGCGGCAGCGCCGCCGGCAAGGGAAGCTGGACGGCCAAGCGGATTTAGGAAATGGCGCGGCGCTCGGCCGCGGAGGACGAGATGAAAGCTGGCGGTGAACGCAGGCGGCGGCTGTGTAAGAGGTGAAAGCTGGCGCTGAACGCAGGCAGCGGCTGTGTAAGAGGTGAACACAGGCGCTGAACGCAGGCGGCGGCTTAGATTGCCGCCTGGCGCACGCGCTTGGACAGCGCTTCGGCAGACTCTTTGCGTTCGCTATAGCGATCCACCAGATACGGCGAGACATCGCGCGTCAGCAGCGTGAACTTCACCAGCTCTTCCATGACGTCGACGATCCGGTCGTAATACGCCGACGGCTTCATCCGGCCGGCGTCGTCGAATTCCTGCCATGCCTTGGCCACCGACGACTGATTCGGAATTGTCAGCATGCGCATCCAGCGGCCCAGAATGCGCATCTGATTCACCGCATTGAACGATTGCGACCCGCCGCTGACCTGCATCACCGCCAGCGTCTTGCCCTGCGTGGGCCGCACCGCGCCAAGCGTGAGCGGAATCCAGTCAATCTGCGACTTCATCAGCCCGGTCATCGCGCCGTGGCGTTCCGGCGAACACCAGACCATGCCTTCGGCCCATTGCACGGCATCCCGCAGCGCCACCACTTTCGGGTGATCTTCTGGCGCGTCGTCCACCAGCGGCAAGCCAGCGGGATCGAAGATGCGCGCTTCCGCACCAAAGCGCTGGAGCAACCGGGCGGCCTCTTCGGTGGCGTAGCGGCTGAATGAGCGCTCGCGCAGCGAGCCATACAGCAAGAGGATGCGCGGCGCGTGGGTGGACCGTGGACGGTCGAGGGCGGCGCCGATGTTGCTATCCACAAGCTCGGCAAGCAGGTTTGGCAGATCGGACGGGGAATCAGTGGGGGAATCCGCTGGAGATACGGATGGGAAGGAAGACGGCATTTGCATTGATGACAGCTTTTAATTCAGGGAAATTCAAAGGGAAACGTCGGGGCCGCAAGGTGCGCCTTGGCAGCAATGTTCGGTCAGGTACGCCAGCAGACCGTTCATCTGCGGGTACGCGGCGCGGTAGATAAGGTTGCGGCCCTGCTGCTCGGCCGTGACCAAGGCCGCATGCGACAACTCTTTCAAATGGAATGACAGCGCATTACGCGCCACGCCAAGCTGGTCGGCCAGAACACTGGGCGTCAGGCCCTCGGGGCCGGCAACGACTAGCGCGCGGAACACACGCAGGCGCTGCACATGGGCCAAGGCGGCAAGAGCGGATACGGCTTGATCTTCAGTCATGCGTGGATAATACAACGATTATTGAATCAATGAAAAGCGCTTATTTCGCTTGAGGATGAGGGGTTGCTTGGACGCTGATGGGCGATGCATTGCGGGGGGGTGCCGCTAGTGTTCGATCGCCCCTTGCGTTTGACCCTGCCCCAGATCATGCAATAGCATGCGTTGCATGAGACGAGACAGCAAACTTTCCGGTGTCCTCCACGTGTTGCTACACATGGCCGAAGCGCCCGGCCCCATGACCTCCGAAGACCTGGGCCGGGTCATGCAGACCAACCCCGTCGTTATCCGCCGCATCATGGCGGGCTTGCGCGAACAAGGCATGGTCCGATCGGAAAAAGGCCACGGCGGCGGCTGGACCATCTCGTGCGACTTCAACGACGTCACGCTGCGCGACATCTACGAAGCRTTAGGGTCGCCAGAGATCTTCGCCATGGGCAACCGCAGCGAATCGCCCGGCTGCCTGGTGGAAGCCGCCGTGAACAAGGCGCTGGACGGCGCCTTCGAAGACGCGCAGGCGTTGCTGATGGAGCGGTTTGGCGGCGTGACGCTGGCCGCCCTTAGCCGGGATTTTCACGAAGGCATGGTCACGCAAGGACGCCGCATCGACTTCAACGCCATCCATGCGAACGACGGTGAAGACGCCGCAGCGGAGGCGTCGTCTTAGGGCGGGTTCCTGATCAGGGTGCAGATCAGCGCCCAGATCAGCGCCCAGAACAGCGTGCAGACCAGGTTCCAGGCCACTTTGTTAGCCTTGCACGCGCCACGCCGCCAGCGTCGTTTCCACCAGCTCGATCTCGCGCGGCGGCATACCGGCCGCCTCGTAGTACCGCCGGCGTTGCGTGACGACGTCGCGCACCGGGTCCAGGATGGAACGCGCAGCCGCTTCCGACCGCAGGCCGAAGCGCCGGTACTCCGTCAGGCAATTCTCGAACGTGCTGTCCCGGCCCGCCGCGCCAATATGCAGGTAATGCTTGGCGGACCCTTCCTGCGTCACCACATCGAATAGCGGCGACAAGCGGTACGTGTGCGCGCCGTCATCCTTCAGAAATCCCACGTTCTTCAGGTGATCATCGGTGTTGTGCACCGCCACGTTCAGGATCATGCGGGCGTACAGCTCTTTCAGATCCTGCACGGGGTTCGACGACACGCGGCGCACCACGTCCGCCAGACGCGCATAGGAATAGGTTGCCTTGCCGCGCGCGCCGTCCAGCTCGCGCTTGCCAATCTGTACCGATGGGCTGATCAGCGACGCGCCGCTCAGGAAATGGCGCCGGGCGACAACCGGGTCGGCGCCGCTGGCGGCAGGCAGGCGCTGGCGGTCAAAGCGATGCGTCAACAGCACCGCGCCCAGATGCGTTTCGGTCAAACGCACCTCAGGCACGGTCAATCCGATCTCGCGCGCCATCTGCAAATTGGCGAATTCCACGCGCTGCCGGTCGTAGGAGTCGCCCTTGCGCGGAAACTTGGCGATCCACATTTCGCCGTGTTCGTCGCGAACAATCGTCTTTGGCCGCGCCCCGCCGATATCCCAGGAACTGCCCAGAATGTCGCGGTACAAGCCTTTGGGTTTCACACCTTGGTCGATATCTGTCAGCAGATCGGCCAGCGATTCCACCTGGCTGACTTCAGGTAGCCGGTAGGTTTTGCGCATGTTCGGCGTGAGCAAGCGCGCGCTGAAGAACAGCGCGCCCACGCCCATGCCGCGCCCGCGCAGCAGGACTTCATCTTCGGTAACGCGCGCCCCCGCTTTGTCGACGCGCATGACGTTGCGCCCCCACGCGTCCGGCGCGGCGTCGAAGATGGCGCCCAGCGTTTCGTAGCGGCTTTCGGTGCGGAAGGTGGTCTTGGCGTCGATGAGCGGCAGATTCAACGGGTCCAGCGCAAAGGCGCGGGCGTCGTTGACGTAGGACTGCACGTAGGTGAATTCGGCGAAGAAGTGGTTTTCGTCGGTGTCGTCCAGCGTCAGCACGCCGGCCAAGACCGCTTCGCCGCGTATGTCTACATAGACGAAGAGTTCGCTTTCAACCGATTTGTGCTTGCGGGAACGTGCCATGGCCGGGCCCGGGCGTTACAGCTTGGCGGGGTCGGCGCGATGCGTTGGCAACGCCCCGCCACTGCCCCGGCTGGGCCGGCGCATCGCATCCAAGCGCTTGCCCACCCCGTCTTCTTCTGGGTCGGCCAGCGCAAACACCTGATCGCGAAAGCCGTATTGCAGCAACGCTTCGACGGCAAGCGCCAGCGATACGCCGCCGTCGCCACGTTCCAGCCGCGCGATGGTGGCGCGCGACACCCCCATCCGGCTGGCCAGCGTGGTTTCGGATTCGCCCCGGCGAAGGCGAGCCGTGCGCAGGTTGGCGCCCAGGCGGACCAGCGCCTCGGCGGCATCGAAGCTGGGTTCTATCTTCTTTTTCATGGGTCAATAATAGAACCGTGCTGCGCGAATTGCACGATTAATGACGCATTTTCAACAATTAAATGCATCATTAATAGATCATTAATGTGCACTATGCGCTATTAATGAGGCATAACGCGAAGGCTACACCACCACAGCCTGATCCAGGCGCAATGCCCCGCGCGCCGTGTCCAGCGTGACGCGCGCCCCCAGCGGCAAGGTCAGATTTGGGTCGCCGTGGCCACTGGGCCAGCCGGCCAGAATAGGAATTCCGCGCGCGCGGAACTGGTCCAGGATCAACGGATACAGCAGGCCTTGCGCCTGCGCATCGTCCATTTGCACGCCAAGCCGCGTGAAGTTGCCCACGAGCAGGCCTTTGACGCCATCGAATTTGCCGGCGGCGGCCAACTGGCCCAGCAGCCTGTCCACGCGCGGAATCGCTTCGTTGACGTCTTCGATGAACAGGATTGCGTCACGCGTGTCGATGTCGTTGCGGGTGCCGATCAGCGCGCCAATCAACGCCAAATTGCCCCCAATCAAGCGGCCGCTGGCCACGCCCGGCACAAGCTCAGTCGGCAGCGAGTTCATCGGGGGCGTGATCCATGCGCCCTTGCCCATCTGCCCGGTGACCATCGCGAACAAGGCGGATTCCGTGGGTTCGCGTTTGCCGGCCAAGAGGTCTTGCGCCAGCATCGGCCCGTGAAAGGTCACAAAGCCCGCATGGCGTTGCAGCGCCAGGTGCAGCGCGGTGATGTCGCTGTAGCCGATGAAGGGCTTGGGATGCCGCCGCAAAAGTCCGAAGTCCAGCTGATCCAGCAAGCGCCACGAGCCAAAGCCGCCTTGCAGACACCACACCGCGCCTATGTCGGGATCTTCGAATGCCGCATGCAGATCGGCCAAGCGGTCGGCGTCGCTGCCGGCCAGATACTCATACGGCACATCCTGCCGCGTGCGGCTGGCAGGCATGACTTGCGCCACGAACCCGCGCGACTCCAACCATTGGGCCGCATCATCGCTAGCATTAAGCGCCGCCGAAGCCGGCGCCACAATTGCCACTTTTGCACCCGGGCGCAGGGCCGGCACCGCAGCCGCTCCCTTGCCATTGGCGGGCGCAGGCGGCGTTGGCGGGGCTTGCCCCTTCACGGGGGCGCGACCGGGGCCAGCGCAACCGGCCAACGCCAGTGCCGACAGGCACAAGACGCCCGTCTGCTTCAAAAAGCGGCGACGGCTGTGATCGGAACGTTGCGTAGGCTCGCCAGGCAAGATCATGGGCGTTTAAAACCGTTCGTAGTCCAACCGATAGCGCCATTGGCCAACCGCCAGCCCCGCCAGCGGCAAGCGGCCAATGCGGATGCGGCGCAGCGCCTGCAACTGCAGGCCCGCCGTGTCGCACACAAATTCAATGAAGCCCGGCAACGGCGTTTTCAGTGCAAAGCGCAGGTGGGTTTCGTTCTGCCAGCTGACCTTCATTGGCGTCGCGGCGCGCCCATCAAACGCCAGCCCGCGCTGCAACCGCGCAAGATCGCCTTCGCTCAATTGCCCGCTGACCTGCGCGATGTATTCCTGCTCAACCAGCTTGCCCTCTTCCACCAGCTTGCGCGACACGGCGTATTCCTGCGTGTACACGACGAGGCCGCTTGCGGCGCGCTCAAGCGGCGTCACGAGCTTCAGCCCATTGAACATGCGCTTTAGATAGCGCTGGCTGGCGCGGTCGCCCGGCATCTGGTTCTTGGGAATGATCAGGTCGCGGGCGGAACCCGGTTCGTTGTCTGCGTAGGTGCCGGCGGGCTTGTGCACCAAAAACGTCACCGGCTTCATGTCTTCCAGCTTCGCACCGGGCAACAGGCTGATGGTTTGGCCCGGCGCCACGCGAAAGCCGGGCTCTTCGATGGTTTTGCCGTCCACGGCGACCCAGCCGCCTTCGATATAGCGTTCGGCGTCACCGCGCGAGCAGTTCTGTTCCGCGGCCAGCTGCTTGGCCAGGCGTACGCTTTCGCTCATCGGGCCCCCGCCTGGAATGCGGGCGCTGCCGGGGTGAAAAGGAATTCGGGCGCGCTGTCAGCCAGCGCAGTCGGGTGCATCGTCATGTATTGCCGGGGTGTTGCAAAAAAAGCGGGCGTTGCGCCCGCGGTGTCAGACGAATGTTACGCCTTTTCCACGGGCGTTCCCGGCAACGCCGGGTCGGCCACGGTGGGAATTGCGGTGAACTCTGCGGCGGTATCGTCAGGCGGCGGCACCTCGTTGATCCAGGCCGTCAACAGCGTGGACGTCACGGCCAGAATGACCGGCCCGATAAACAGGCCGACGATGCCAAAGGCGAACATGCCGCCCAGCACGCCCGACAAAATCAGCAGCATCGATAGATTCACGCCGCGTTTGATCAGCAGCGGGCGCAGCAGGTTGTCCAACATGGCGACCAGCACCGCCCAGATCAGCAGCAGCGTCGCGGCCAGTTTCATATCGTTCTGGAACAGCCAGATGACCCCGCCCAGCATCGGCAGGAACGGACCCAGCTGCGCCAGGCACAGCATCACCATCAAGGCAGTCAGGATGCCGGCAGACGGTACGCCGGCAATCCACAAGCCCACACCGCCCAGTGCGGACTGAACCACGGCGGTCACGACGATACCCAGCGCCACGGCCCGGACGGCGGCGCCCGCCAGCCGAATGGCCGCCACACCGCGCATACCCGCCAAACGGTTGGCGAAGCGCCTGACGAAGTCGGCCGCCATATCGCCTTGGGCGTACAAAATGCCGGAGATGACGATGGTGACCAGCATGTGAACCACAAACACGCCGACAATCGCGGCGTGCCCCAGCAGCCAGCGCGCCGCGGTGGTCAGATAAGGTTCCAGCCGTGCCAGCAACCCGCCCGCGCCGGCATCGGACAAGGTCTGCCATTCCTGCGCGATGCGCGGACCGGCAATGGGAACGCTGCGTATCCAGCTCGGYGGCGCAAGCAGCGCATAGTCCGGCAGGCTCTTGACGGCGGCCATGATTGCGCCGCTATGTTCCGCCAGCGTTGCAATGACTTGATAGAGCGGCAGCACGATCACGAACAGCAGGATCAGCAGCATGAACACAGTGGCCGCCCAGCGCCTGCCGCCGCAACGTTCCTGAATGGCCAGCATCACTGGCCAGGTCGCCACCACAATCGTGGTTGCCCAGATGAGGCCCGGCAGGAAGGGCTGCAACACGTACAGGCTGCCCACCATCAAGGCGGCCAGGATGACGATAAGAAGCAGGATGCGGGCTAGATCGACGTTCGGACGTGGGTTCACCCGGTGCTCCTGGCAAGGCATGACGCCCCGCGTGATGGCGCATCGCCAGGGTTGGGCGGCTGCCCAAGGCGCCATGGGATGCGATCTTTCGAATTTATCCGAATTTTGCTCAGACTTGTACTAGTTGCGCGCCGGGACAGGCACGCCGTTTGCTAAGGGCAGATGCCGCTGAACGCGAATTGATTGAGGATGGCGACGGCGCCGGGTTCTCCGGTGGCTGCCTTCCGGGCGGCGCATCTCTATGGAGGTATGCCATGAGGCTCCTGACCACTACCGGCTTATCGTCGGCCATTTTGCTGGCTTTTGCGCTGGCCGGCTGCACGGCACCCAGCTCGTACAGCTCCCCGCAACCACGCTCTAGCTCCAGCACTGACACACGGAATCACGCCAACTACCACGCCGAGAACTTCGGCGAACCTGACAACACGCCATTTCAGGGTACTTACCCGGGCCGTTGATCGGCATCCGCTTGAGCGGCGCGCGCGGCGGCGTTCTCATCCAGAGCGCTACGCGCCGCCGTATTCTGCTGCGCCAACGTCATCAGATGGCGCGTCAGCTCACCCACTTGCGCATCCTTTTGTTGTAGCTGAAGCAGCAGCGCGGCCGATTGCGCGTCGGACGCGGCCGCCCGGGCTTCCAGCGCCTGTTCCCGCTCGCGTGCGGACGCCAGCGCGTCACGCGCCACATCTTGACTGACCTCGTGGCGTGCCTGCGCCGCCTGGATTTCTGTTCTGAATTCGGCTCTGACCCGCTGCGTCTCCTGCTCTGCCGCGCGTTTGCCCTCTTGCGCCTGGGTTAGCGAGGTTTGCAGCTGGCTGATCTGCCGTTGGCTGGCGATTTGGGCCTCGTCGAACCGCAATTGCAGCTTTTTTGCGGCCCCGCGTTCGGCATCCAGCTCGTTCATCCAGCGTCGTTCGTGTGCGGTGTGCCGAGCCTCTACCGCCTCCAGCGCCTGGGCGTGCAGCCCGCGCATCTTCTCGGCTTCGGTCAGCAGCGTCTGAACGGCGCCGCGCGCGTCTTCCAATTGCAGCCGGCTTTGCTTGAGCTGTTCATCGCGTTGGCGCAACAGCTGTTCCGCCGCCTGAAGGCGATCTTCCGTGGCGGCCAGCTGTGCGGTAGCCAGCCGCAAGCTTTCCTGCAAATCCTGTTCACGATTCGCCAGCTGGAGCTCACGCTGCTGGAGTTGTTCGGCCTGCCCCGCCAGGCGCTCGCCCTCTTCCGCCAGTTCTTCCCAGCGCTGCCGATACGAATCGGCTTGTTCGGCGCGCGCTTCCGCCAAGGCGGCTTCCCAGAAGTGGGTGGCGGCCTGCGTGATGGGGTCGGGGATGGCCGGGGCGGCGGCAAATGCGCCGGGGTCTTTGATTCGGGCGCCCAGCGCGCGGAACCAGGTTTCCAGGTGCGGGCTGACGGTGTTGGGCGAGCCCCGGCCAATTTTTTGCCTGACCCGTTCGATGGTGGGGCGCGCGCCTTCCAGCAACAAGGCGTCGGCGGCCGTCCAGACGTCGTTTTCCGTAATTCCCGTGGCCATCGCCGTCACTCCCTCGTTTATCGTCGTTTGGGTACTGAATTAGTCACGATAATGGAACCTTATCGTGATCTATTTATTATTTGTGTTAGATATCATACAGCATACATAATAATATGTATGAAATAGGCACATCGCACGATTTCAGAACGAATTCCCTCGGAATTGCGGCCCCACCCCAGTTGCGCGGCAATTCCGTATAGTTCTGGCTTCGCCTGACCCACCCCTGAAGCCACCCCTCCCCATGCAGTTGAAATTGCTGGCCTCGCTGCCCTTGTTGGACCCGCATGCGCTGGATGTCCAGGCCGACGCCGCCGTGCGCAGCCTGATGCGCGAAGGCAGCTCGGCCAACACCGCCGCCAGCTACCGCGCCGCCGTCCGCTACTGGACAGCGTGGTTCGAGCTGCGCTACGGCCAGCGTTTTGCCCTGCCCTTGCCTGAGGCTGCCGTCATCCAGTTCGTGGTCGACCATGCGCAGCGCACGACGGACCACGGCCTGAAATGGGAGCTTCCGCTGGCGTTGGACCAGGAGCTGGTTCGCCTGAAAGCCAAAGGGCGGCTGGGCGCACCCAGTCTGAATACCTTGCTGCAACGGGTGTCTGTGCTGTCCAAGGCCCATGAATTGTTGGGGCATCCGAACCCTTGCCGGGCCGCGACCGTGCGCGAATTGCTGGCCAAGACGCGCCGCGCCTATGCGCGCCGCGGCGTGGCGCCGGCGAAGAAGGAAGCGCTGACCCGCGAACCTTTGCAGGCGATGCTGGCCACCTGCGACGACACCTTGCGCGGCATCCGAGACCGCGCGCTCTTGTTGTTTGCGTGGGCCAGCGGCGGCCGGCGCCGGTCAGAAGTGGTGCGCGCCACGGTCGAAAACACCGTCCGCACGGCTGAAGGCTTTCTCTATACGCTGGCGCAATCCAAGACCAATCAGTCGGGCGCGCGCCGCGCAGACGACCAGAAGCCGATCGTCGGCAGCGCCGCGCAGGCGCTGGACGCCTGGCTAGCCGCCAGCGGTATTCAACAGGGTCCGATCTTTCGCCGCGTGCGCCGGGGCGATGTGATCGGAGAGCCGCTGGCGGCAGCGGCCGTGCGCGACATCGTGCTGGAACGCTGCAAGCTTGCCGGGCTGGAAGGCGAATTTTCCGCGCACAGCCTGCGCTCGGGTTTCGTTACCGAAGCCGGCCGGCGCAATATTCCGCTGGGCGACACCATGGCCATGACGGGCCATGCCAGCGTCGCCACCGTCATGGGTTATTTCCGGGCGGGGGCTGCGGCCCAGTCTCCCGCTGCCCGCCTGATGGACGAAGCTGAGCCAGACGACCTATAGATGTGCGCCGCGCCTGCCGTAATACGATGACGCCTTTTCCTTCGCCCTCTTTGCGCCGCCCACATTTACGGTGCGCCCCTCGCCCGCCCAAGTCCTAGCCCTAGTCCGCCACCCCATGCGAATCAACCTACGCGGGCTTGTGCTTGCGCTTACCGTATTCAGCGCCATCGCGGCGACCGCGAATGCCCTATACGCCAGCTACCTGGTGCAGCGCGACCAGCTCATCACCAACACGCTGGAGGCCAACCGCGTCTATGCCGCCAAGCTTGCGGAAAGCACCACCCATTTCCTGAAGGCGGCGCAGCAGCAGCTTGCCTACAGCGCGCGCCACTTGGCCAGCCAGGTCGACGACCTGGATGGGTTGGCAGCCGAAGTCATGCGCCTGCAGGAGCAGGCCGACAACTTCAACTCGGTAGGCGTCGTCAGCGCAGACGGCATCATCCTGGCCACGACCCAGAGCTTCCGCAATTTTCTAGGCACGCGGGTAGATAGCGCCGGCAGCCGAGCGGCATTGAAAGCGCGCCAGCCGCTGATCAGCAAGCCTTATGTGTCGATTGCCGGCAACATGCTCATCAACCTGTCGCACCCGATCTTCTCGAACGACGGCCGGTATCTGGGCTATATCGCCGGCACGATCTATCTGCGCAACGACAGCGCGTTGCAGGAATTGCTGGGCAAGCACCACTATCAAGACGGCTCCTACTTGTTTGTGGTGGATGGCGACGGCCAGTTGATCTATCACATGGAGTCCGCCCGCATTGGTGAAAACGTGATGCGCAATCCGGTCGTAGCCGCCGTCACGCAAGGCCACGCCGGCGCGCAACGGGTGGTCAACACGAAGGGGGTGGACATGCTGGCGGGCTACGCGGCAGAGCCGCTAAGTGGCTGGGGCATCGTCGCGCAACGTCCGGCGGAAAAAACGTTGGAGCCGATTCATGACCTGATCTGGGCGCTGATCGGCTACGCGGCGCCGCTGGCGCTGGCGTTCTTATTGGCCATCTGGTGGTGCGCACGAATGATCTCGCTGCCCTTGTCGCAGCTGGCCACCAATGTGGAACACCAGGATGTGGCCGTTGCGATGCAGCGCGTGCAGTCCATCAAAGCCTGGTACTTCGAGGCGGAACGGTTAAAGCGCGCCGTGATCTGGAGCTTCACAAGCTTGCAGGACAAGATCGGCAAGCTGAACCTGGCCAGCATCACTGACCCCCTGACGGGCTTGCGCAACCGCCGCGGAACGCAGGATGCCGTCGAGCAGCTGCAAGCATCCGACACGCCCTTTGCGGTGGTGGCGCTGGACATTGATCACTTCAAGCGCGTGAACGACACCTATGGGCACACCACGGGCGACGAGGTTATTCGCGGCATGGCGCAACTGATGCGCGAATGCTCGCGGCCGTCCGACATCCTTAGCCGTAACGGCGGCGAAGAGTTCCTGATTCTGCTGCCGGGAGTGGGAACCAAAGAGGCCGCAACCGTCGCGGAGCGCCTGCGCAAACACCTGGCCGGCCGACGGCTGCATGGCGTGGATGGCATCACGGTGTCGGCAGGCGTGGCGCAATGGCCGTCATCCGGACCAGAGGTGAGCCAGGTATTCCAGGCGGCCGATGCGGCGCTCTACGCGGCCAAGGAGCAAGGGCGTAACCGGGTGGTCGTGCACGCGGGGTAGTCGCCGCAAGGTGGCGGCGGCCATCGGGTAAATCCGTCTGATTTTCTCGGCTTGGCCGCGCGGTCAGCGCTGCTAGCACCAACTATCGTAGTCGTCTGATTCTCTTCGCGACCTCGCTTCCCCATAATGCGCCATGTTCATTGCGATGTTAACTAGTGCTTGACCGGCGGCTAGGCAGCGGCGGCTAAGCGCTATTTCCAGGGAGCTTCGCTTGCCGTGTCCGCGCGCACTTTCATCCCGCACTTCATTCCGCACCTCACCCCACATTTCATCCCACATTTCATCCCGCACAGTGGCGTCATCGCGCCCCTATCGCTATCCCTGGCAACGTCGCCCGTGACGTTGGCCGGTGGCCGCCTGCCCGCCTCCTAGCCCCCTCCCCTAAATCGTTTCCACCATCCTCCGCGACCTGCCTTTTGGCCGGCCGCAGGGGGTTCTTTTGTCCCACGCAACACAACAACATCACATGGGGTTCTTATGACCGCAGCAAGGAAAAAGGCAGGTGCTCTGCTCACCGCTTTGGCCGCCGTGTCCGTTACCGGCATGGCGCAGGCGTCCACCACCAGTGTCACGCTGTACGGCATCGTTGATCTGGGTCTGGCGTTTGAGCGCAAACACGACAGCGCCAACCCCTCGTCGGAATCCCGCATCGACATGCGGGATGGCACACAATCCGGGTCGCGCTGGGGACTGCGCGGCGTTGAAGATCTGGGTGGTGGATACAGCGTGGTGTTCCGGCTGGAAAGCGGATTCCACGCCTCCAACGGCACGCAAGGCCAAGGCCGCTTATTCGGGCGTTGGGCGTATCTGGGTTTGGCCGGCCCCTTTGGTGAACTGCGCGCGGGCCGCCAGCAAGTGCTAAGCGATAGCTGGGGCGGCATTGCGTCGCCCTTCGGCACGTCGTGGGGCGGCGCGTCGTCGTCCGTCACATCGGGCTATAACGACGGCGACTTCGGACATTCAGGCCGCGTGAACAACGCCTTGATCTACCGCACGCCGGTGTGGAATGGGTGGCAGGCCGGGCTGGGGTACAGCTTTGAATCCCACGACAACACCCAGTTTGAAACCGCCGACCACGACCGCGTCTGGACAGCAGGCCTGCGCTATCGCAATGGGCCGTTTTCCACCGCGCTCACATACGAGCGCCTGAACCCCAACGCCAGCATCCCCGACAAGAAGCGCGCGTCCAACTTGCAGTTGGCCGGCTCGTATGATTTTGAATGGATGCAGTTGCATGGGGGGTATGGCAACCTGCGTAACCCGAACGTCGGGCCGTCTGCGGGATACAAGCGCGTCAATTCGTTCGTGGGTGGCGCCAGCTTCCCGCTAAGCGCCAACAGCAAGGTGCTAGGCACGTACCAGCGCGCCACCAGCTCAAAGATCAAGGGCTGGGGGCTGGGCTATCAATATGATTTGTCCAAGCGGACCAACCTCTACGCCCTGCTTGACCGCGTCGACCGTCGCGATTCGCACGTGCTCCAATCCGTGGTGGGCATGCGCCACCACTTCTAAGGAGGCGCAAACTTATTGGCCGTAACACCTGACGCCCCAATGGCAACTTGCCTTCGGGGCGTCGTATCGCGGTGGATATGCGCACGCAAATAAGCGCACACAACTACACGCACGCAACTACGCGCACCCAACTACGCGCACGCAACGCCTGCGCCGGCGCGGTGCGTCACACCAGCATGGGCCAATACGTGGGCGCCAGGCGCAACCACATTTCGGTGCTCATTGCATCTGGCTTGCGTTTAGGCAACGCCCTGCGGCGTTTGAGCGTTTCGCCATGGCAAGCAAACACGATGCTGTGCGCGCACGACGTATCGCTGACTTCAATGACCGAACCTGCAAAGCTCTGCTTGATCCGGCCTAGATACGTGCCGTAGTGTGAATTAGACGCATGGAAATTGCACACCATCATGCCTTCGGGCGCCAAAGCATTGCGGCAGGCGTCATAGAACGTGTCGGTGGTCAGTTGCCGTGGCAGGCCGTTGATGTCGTAGCCGTCAACCAGAATGGCGTCGTACTCGCCTTGGTGCTGGCGAACCAGTTCGGCGCCATCGCCTTGCAATACGGCAAAGCGGTGATCGTCCCGCGGCACCATGAACGAATCCCGCAATGCGATGACGTGCGGATTGATCTCGAACACATCGATACTGGCCGATGGCAGGTGCTGATAGCAGAACTTGGCAAGCGACCCGCCGCCCAAGCCAACCATCGCAATGCGCCGGGGCTCGGGGTTGAACAGCAGGAACGCCATCATGATCCGCGTGTATTCCAGATTGAGCGCCGACGGATCTTTCGTCCACATACGGCTCTGGATTTCGGCATGAGAAAACATCAATGACCGCGACGTGGTCGTGGCATAGATGAAAGGCCTAACCTGCTGATGACTTGACGTGTTTTCAGGCATTCCAAAGACTCACTGACAGGAATTGGGATGCGTGCGGACGTTGCCCGCGCCTTAGCCTGCTCCATCACGCGCGCAGGCGAAGTCACGCCAGCGCAATGGGCGCCGGCGCAAAGACTCGGTACGGGAAGGGAAAGTGCGGCTGACAAGCTGAAACGACGCGCACAAGGCGCGCCGTTTGGGGCAATTTAATCAGCGTGGATCAGGCCGCGAACGCGGACAGCGTTGAGAACTACTTGGAGGACCGTGACGTGTCAGTGTCGTCGGAGGAGTCGGAATCTGAAGCGACGGCGTCGATTTCGGAATCCGTGTTCGCGTCGGGGGCCTTCCAGTTAAGGGGCGGAATCTCGAAGCGCCACTTCTTACCAATAAGTTGATGCGACATGAGCGTTCTCCTATGCGAGGCGCATGGCCTCCCCCGCTAAAGCGCAGCACCGCCGGGTTCGGACGCGCCTGGAATGCCCTGTGAAGCTGCGGGGGGAGCATTCTGAAATGGCAGCGCCGTAATGAAAACGCCACGTACGTTTATGTTGTTGTTCGTACGCGGCGATTGATCTGGTCTTCTGGGTTTCCAGTGGGGGGCCCGGGTTTCCGGTCAAAATCAGCCCTGGAAAATTATTTTGTATTTTTCACCAGCAATTAAAAGATCTTAGCATATTTTTGACTGAAAAAGCAAGCAAAAGGCGGGTTTCAGAACAAATGACGCGTCGCACCGTACGCGTTTCAGCAAAATCGATTGACCAACGAGAACGATCATTCTACGATTTGCCATCAACAGAAGAACGATCATTCTCCCACCATGAATACCGCCACACCTGACACTGCTTCCGACGTCCAAACGCGGCTGCTACGCGCAACCGAAACCCTGATCTACCAAGGCGGCATTCATGCCACGGGCATGGATGCCATCGTGAAAGCCTCGGGTGTGGCGCGCAAGAGCGTGTACAAGCACTACCCCACGAAAGACGCGCTGGTGGCGGCTGCGTTGCAAGCGCGCGATGAGCGCTGGATGCAGTGGTTCATCGCCGCCACGACCCAAGCGGCAACGCCGCACGCCCGCTTGCTGTCCATCTTTGACGCCCTGCAAGAATGGTTTGCGTCTGACGGATTTCATGGCTGCGCCTTCCTCAACGCCGCCGGCGAAATTGGCGACGCCGAGCATCCCATCCGCAAGGTTTCTCGCCTGCACAAAGAACGCTTGCTGAGCCACGTGCTGTCTTTGGTGCAGGCCGCTGGCTTGCCCGAACCCGAAGAGACCGCCCGCCAATGGCTGGTGCTGATCGATGGCGCCATCGCCGTGGCGCTCGTCACGGGCGACTTGTCCATTACCCGTAGCGCGCAGCGCGCAGCCGAAGCGTTGCTACCGCGCGCCCGTTGAAGTTTTTCCCCTGGAGGCCTTAGCCATGACATCCCAAACTGAAGTCCGCCCGCCGTTGCCGCCCTTCACGCACCAGAGCGCGGTGCAGAAAGTTCGCTTGGCCGAAGACGGCTGGAACAGCCGCGACCCGGACAAGGTCGCGCTGGCCTATAGCCTGGACACGCATTGGCGCAACCGCGCCGAGTTCGTCAAGAACCGCGACCAAGCCCGCGACTTTCTGGCGCGCAAATGGGCCAAGGAATTGGATTACCGGTTGATCAAGGAGCTCTGGGCGTACACGGGCAACCGCATTGCCGTGCGCTATGCCTATGAATGGCATGACGATTCCGGCAACTGGTTCCGATCCTACGGCAACGAAAACTGGGAATTCGGCGAAGACGGCCTGATGATCAATCGCTACGCCTGCATCAATGACCTGCCCATCAAGGAAGCGGACCGCAAGTTCCGCTGGCCGCTGGGCCGGCGCCCGGATGACCACCCGGGCTTGTCGGAGCTGGGGCTGTAGCGAACCGGCTGGAAACGGGAGCAGAGCGCGCCGTCTTCGATCAGCTTGCTCAGCTCCCCCTGTTTGCGCACTATTCTGCGCCCTGTTCTGCGCTCTGTTCTGCGCCCTGTTCTGCGCCCTGTTCACCTGCTGTCCACGCCCTATTTGCGCCCTATTCGTAAGCGCTGAGCAATTTCCCAAGCAAGCGGCTTAATTGCTCTTGCTCCATCGCGCTCAAGGGCGATAGCACCTCTGCCTGGTTACGCAGATGCGCAACGACGGCTTCGTCGATCAGCTTCAAACCAGGCTTGGTCAGCATGACCAGCGTGGCGCGCCCGTCATCGGGGTTGGGCGTTCGTACGACCAGCCCGGCTTTCTCTAGGCGATCAATCCGATTGGTCATGCTGCCCGATGAAATCATCGCGTCTTCGTACAGCGCCGTCGGCGTCAGCGCATAAGGTTTGCCGCTGCGGCGCAGCGTGGCCAGCACATCGAATTCGCCCGGCTGCAACCCAAATTCTGCGAACAACGGGTTGATGCGGTCGCGGGTGATGACGAGCGCGCATTCGCCCAAGCGCCCCAGCACTCGCATTGTCGACACATCCAATTCGGGTCGTTCGCGGTTCCATTGTTCGACGGCTCGGCTTGCTCTATCCACGGTCATTCTCCATTTGTCTTGACGTCAAGATAAAATCCAAATATCTTGACGCCGAGATAGTTTACCGGAGCGCGCAGCATCAAGCGGCGCGGCCGGCTGTGGAGCAACCGTGTCTTTTTCTCGTCTGAACGCCTGGCGCATCGCCGCCATCATCCTCGTGGGGCTGAATCTTCGCCCTGTCCTGGCTTCCATTCCCCCTTTGCTGGACCAGCTGCAAGCCGCCACCCGCATGTCCGACACCGCGGCGGGTTTATTGACCGCATTGCCGGTGTTCGTCATGGGATTGGGCGCGTTAAGCGTGGCGCCGCTGCGCCGGCTGCTGGGCGAACAACATGGCGTAATCGCCGGGTTGGCGCTGATCACTGCGGCGACGGCGGGCCGCTTGTGGGCCGACCAGACCCTGCTGATGCTCGCCAGCGGCGTGGTGGCCGGGCTGGGCATTGCCGTCACGCAAGCGCTGCTGCCGATCTACATCAAGACCCGATTCCACGCGAGCAGCAGCGCCATCATGGGGATTTATTCCACCGCCATCATGGGCGGCGCGGCGGTCGCCAGCGTGGCCTCTCCCGTCATGGCGGCACACGCGGGCGGGCTGCAAGCGCTGGCCGTGTGGGCGATGCCGGCGGCGGTGGCGCTGGCGGCTTGGCTGCTGGTCAACCGCCGCGCGCAGCATCCCGCCGCCGCCCTGCACGCGGACGCTGGCCAATTCCAAACGTCGCGCGCTCGATGCTGGCTGCTTGCGGTGTTCTTCGGACTTGGCACTGGCGCCTATACGCTGGTGCTGGCCTGGCTGCCGCCCTACTACACCGCGCTGGGCTGGACGCCAGTCGCGTCGGGGCAATTGTTGGGCGCGGTGACGGCGGCGGAAATCGTGGCGGGGCTGCTGGTGTCGCTGGGTATCGGCCGCTTGCCGGATCGCCGGCCGGCGCTATTCCTGGCGATCGCGGCACTGCTCGTTGGGCTGCTCGGCTGGATCGTGTCGCCCGGAACGCTGGCGTGGCCCGCCGCCGTCCTCGCAGGCCTGGGCATCGGCGCGCTGTTTCCGTTGTCGCTCATCGTGGCGATGGACCATGCCGCAACCCCGCTTGAAGCGGGCCGGCTGGCGTCGTTCGTGCAAGGCGTGGGGTATTTGATCGCCGCCCTTTTTCCGTTTGCCGCTGGCGTGATCCGGCAGCATCTGGCGGACCTCACGCTGGCGTGGATATTGATGACGCTGATCTGCCTGGTGCTGTTCGCCTTGGCTGCGTGCTTTCGTCCGCAACCGGCCCTCCGCAACCAGCACTCCCCTTCCGGCCAACCGCAAAGCGCCCCTCACCAACACTCATGAAGCCCCCTAAAACCTAGGGATTTCCCGCGATTTAGCCAAAAAAAATAAGCCCCGCCGCAATTCTCCGCTTGCCTGAAAGGTGAACGGAAGTTTGGATTTTTAGACTCCCGCATTCATTGCAATGTCAGCTTTTTTTCAGACGTCAGTCAGACAAAAGCACAACAAGGGAGGACTAGACCAATGCAATCGAAACGCAGCGCCGTCCGGCGCGAGGCGTGGGCAGCAGGCACGATGATCGTGCTGGGCCTGGGCGCCATCGCGCAGGCATCCACATACACCTTAGGCAGTTTGGCGCGCATGGGGCCGGGCATGTTCCCGGCCATCCTGGGCGTGCTGCTGGTCTTGTTGGGCCTGATCATCGCCAAGATGGCGGCCTCGCCCGTTGCGGCCGAAGAAGACGCCGAAGAGATCCCGCCGCCCGAATGGCGCGGCTGGGGTTGCATCATCGGCGGCCTGCTCGCCTTCATTCTGGTCGGCAAGTTTGGCGGCCTGGTGCCCGCCACGTTTGTCCTGGTGTTCATCTCGGCCATGGGCGACCGCCAGCACACCTGGCGCAGCGCGGCCGCGTTGGCCGTGGGCGTGACGATCCTGGGCGTGGCCGTATTTTCGTGGGCGCTGCAATTGCAGTTTCCGCTCTTCCGCTGGGGCTGATCCATGGAAATTTTCAACAACCTGATGCATGGGTTCTCCGTCGCGTTCGCGCTGGACAACCTGATGTGGGCCGTGTTCGGCGTGTTCATGGGCAACCTGATCGGCGTGCTGCCGGGCATGGGTGTGCTGGCCGCCATTTCCATTCTGCTGCCGCTCACCTACACGATGACGCCGACGGCGGCGCTGGTGATGCTGTCCGGCATCTACTACGGCTCGCAGTATGGCGGCGGCATCACGTCGATCATGCTGAACCTGCCTGGCACCGCGTCGCATGCGGTGGCCTGCCTGGACGGCAATCCGCTGGCGCGCAACGGCAAGGCCGGTTCCGCGCTGTTCATGCTGATGTTCTCGTCGTTCTGCGGCGCATCGGTGGGCATCCTGGCGATGATCCTGTTCTCGCCCATGCTGGTGGACGTGGCCTTCAAGTTCGGCCCGGCCGAGTATTTCTCCATGATGATGCTGGGCCTGTTGGCGGGCGCCACCTTGGCGAAGGGTTCGGCGATCAAGGGCGTGGCGATGGTGGTGGTCGGCCTGCTGTTGGGGGTGGTCGGCACCGACGTCAACACCGGCACGATGCGCTTTCACTTCGGCATTCTGGAACTGTCCGACGGCTTGCAGATCGTAGCGCTGGCCATGGGGCTCTTCGGCGTGGCCGACTTCCTGAAGAACATCAACCGCATCGGCGGCGACACCAAGGTCACCACCGCCAAGATCAGCATGAAGTCGATGCGGCCCGAAGCCGGCGACATCAAGCAGTCTCGCGGTGCGCTGGTGCGCGGCACGGCCATCGGTTCGGCGTTCGGCATTCTGCCCGGCACCGGCCCGACGATCGCGTCGTTCATTTCGTACGCGGTGGAAAAGAAAGTGGCGCGTGAACCGCGTCGCTTTGGCCGCGGCGCCATCGAAGGCATCGCCGGTCCGGAAGCGGCGACCAGCGCGTCGACGCAGACGAGCTTCATCCCCACGATGAGCCTGGGCATTCCTGGCGATCCGGTGATGGCGCTGATGCTGGGCGCACTGATCATCCACGGTATCCAGCCGGGTCCGCAGATGATGATCGAACACGCCGACATGTTCTGGGGGCTGATCGCCAGCTTCTGGGTTGGCAACGTGCTGCTCTTGCTGCTGAACCTGCCGCTGATCGGCATGTGGGTGCGCCTGCTGACGGTGCCGTTCCGCTATCTGTTCCCCGCCGCGCTGTTCTTTGTCTGCGTGGGGGTCTACAGCACGAACAACAACCTGTTCGATGTGGCGATGGTGACGGTGTTTGGCGCGGCCGGCTATGCGTTGATTCGCATGCGGTTTGAACCTGCGCCATTGCTGCTAGGCTTTGTGCTCGGGCCCATGGTGGAAGAGAACTTCCGCCGTGCGCTGCTGCTGTCGCGCGGTGAACTGTCGATCTTCGTGACGCGTCCGATCAGCCTGGGCTTCATCCTGGCTTGCGTGGCGCTGATTGCGTTGCTGGTGGTGTCTGCGGTGCGTCAACGCAACAAGACGCGCGAAACGCTGCGCGAGTCGGAATCGGCGGCGTAATACCGCAAGGCGATCAACGTTCGCGTTGATCGCCTGTGCAAGCGCCTGTGCAAGCGCCTGTGCAAGCGCCTAAGCAAGCCGCCTGTGCAGCGCCTAAGCAAGCACTACGCAACCGCGTAAGCACTACTCGCCGGGCGCCGCTACGGGCCCGGCGGTGTGGCCGTCGATATGGCCCAGCGGCCGGCCCGGATCGAGCCGGTCGCGCACCCGCTGCTTGAGCACCTTGGCTTCAGGGAAGCCGCCGTCGCTCTTGCGGTCCCAGATCAGATCGCCGTTGTAGGTAATCTGAAACACGCCGCCCGTGCCGGGCTGCAACACCACTTCTCCCAAGTCGTTCGCAAACGTCGATAGCAGTTCTTGCGCCATCCAGCCGGCGCGCAGCAGCCACTGGCACTGCGTGCAGTAGAGGATGACGATGCGGGGACGAAAGGCGGGTGTGTTCATGGGGAAATATTCTACTGCGCACATTGCCGCGCTCACTACGGCGCACACAATCACACACAACAGAGCACAACGACGCACCCCAGCGCCCGGCGACCGCGCCGCAATGGACGGCCAGCGCATTCATGGATAATGTCGGGTTTTCCCGGGCCTTGCGCCCCGAGCCTGCAATGAAGTCTGCTGCAACCTCCCGAAGCCAACGCTGGCTGATCGGTCTCTTGATGGGGCTGGTCACGCTGACGCCGATGGGCATCGACATCTACCTCCCCTCGCTACCCGCCATGGCCGACGGCTTTGGCCAGCCGGTCAGCGCGCTGCAAGCCAGCATCACGCTGTTCATCTTCGCGGTGGGCCTGGGCCAGATGCTGATTGGCCCCTTGGCGGACCGCTATGGCCGGCGCCCCGTTGCGCTGGGCGGTGCAATGGCGTACCTGGCGGGGTCTGCGCTGGGTGCGGCGGCGTCATCGCTTGAGGTCTTCTACGTGGCGCGCGTCATCCAGGGGCTGGGCGCATGTTCGGCATCCTTGGTGGCGTTTGCCGCGGTGCGCGATCGCTTCAGCCCGGCGGTGGGTGCGCGCGTCTATAGCTATTTGAATGGCGCGCTGTGTTCCGTGCCGGCGCTGGCGCCCATGCTGGGCGGGGCGCTGGCGGTTCACGCCGGCTGGCGCAGCACGTTTGTATTCATGGTGCTGTTCGCGCTGGCCTTGGCCGTGCTGCTTGCCCGCCGCTTCGAAGAAACCCGCGCCGCGCCCACGCAACCGCGAGGCGCGCTGTACAGCCTGCGCCGCTATACGCCGATCGTCGCCAGCGGGCGCTTCCTGTATTTCGCGATGTTCGGCATGGCGGGCATGGCGATGATTCTGGTGTTCGTATCCGCTGCACCGGTGGTGCTGGTGCAGCAGTTGGGCTATTCCGAGCTGGGCTTTTCCGCCTGGTTTGGCGGCAACGCCGCCATCAATATCGCGGCCTTCTTCCTGGCGCCCACCTTCATTGCGCGATTTGGCCGCCACACGATGGTGCGCGTCGGCATGGTGGCGCTGCTGCTCGCCTCGGCAATGCACGCCGCCGCGTGGATGTGGGCGCCGCTATCGGCATGGCTCTTCATGCTGCCCGTGGCCGTGCTGACCGTCGGCTTTTCATTGGCGCTGGGATCGGGCTTGAGCCTGGCGCTGGAGCCGTTCGCGGAACGCGCCGGCACGGCAGCCGCCGTGTACGGGCTTTTCCAGATGAGCGGTTCCGCCGTTATTGCAACGGTGCTGCTGGACAGCGCCATGCCGCCCCAAGCCGCCATGGCGTTGATCGGCTTGATGATTGTGGCGCCGCTGCTGTGCGTGTCCGCGGGTATGGCGCGCAAGTTGGCGGGTTGATTCCGCGGGGCCAAGCCGCTTGCGCTAGTATCCAGAAAAAACCTTTCTGGAGACAACCATGGCCCTGGATTCCCCCACGCAAGAACCCCTGTTGCTGCGCACGTCCGAAGGGGGTGTCGTCACGCTGCGGTTGAACCGTCCGTCGCAATTCAATGCCTTGTCGGAAGGCATGTTGGCGGCGTTGCAAGACGAGATCGACGCCCTCTCCCGCGACGCTGACGTGCGTTGCGTGGTGCTGGAATCCGCGGGCAAGGCGTTTTGCGCAGGCCATGACTTGCGCGAAATGCGCAGCCAGCCCTCTTTGGACTACTACCGCGCGCTGTTTCGCCAGTGCGGCCGGGTGATGCAGGGGCTGCAAGCCCTGCCCGTTCCCGTCATCGCGAAGGTGCATGGCATCGCCACCGCGGCGGGCTGCCAGCTGGTGGCCAGCTGCGATCTGGCGGTGGCGGCCGACACCGCGAAATTTGCCGTATCCGGCATCAACGTAGGGCTGTTCTGCTCGACGCCGGCCGTGGCGCTCAGCCGCAATGTGTCGGCCAAGCGCGCATTTGAAATGCTGGTGACCGCCCGCTTCATCGACGCGGCGCAGGCGCTGGATTGGGGCTTGATCAACGATGCCGTGCCTGAATCCGAACTGGATGCCCGCGTGCGCGCGTTGACGGACGACATCCTGGCCAAGAGTCCCACCGCCATCCGTTACGGCAAGCGCATGTTCTATCAACAGCGGCAAATGGCGCTGGCGGACGCGTATGACTACGCGGGGGACGTGATGGCGCGCAACATGATGGAAGCGGACGCCTGCGAAGGCATTGACGCCTTTCTGCAAAAGCGCGCGCCGCGCTGGCAAGCGTAAATCAGCACGCGCTTGGCTCTGGCAGGCTTACATCAGCCATTGCAGCGCCCACCCGCCCGCCGCCGCCAGCAACACCACCCACACGGCGGACCAGCGGGCATAGACCAGCAAGGCGAACAGCAACAGGGCCAGGCCGAAGTCGGCCGGGTTCACGATGGCGCTGGTCCATAGCGGGTCGTACAGCGCCGCCAGCAAAATGCCCACGACGCTGGCGTTTACCCCGGCAACCATGTTGCGCACGCCGGGACGCCGGCGCAGGCTTTCCCAAAACGGCAAGGCGCCCGCCAGCAGCAAGGCGCCGGGCAGAAAGATGACGGCCAGAAGCAACAGGCCCCCGCCCCATCCGGATAGGGGTCCGGATGACATGGCCCCGAGAAAAGCGGCGAAGGCGAAGAGCGGCCCCGGCATGGCTTGCGCCGCGCCATAGCCCGCCAGGAAATCCGCATTCGAAACCATGCCACCGGAGACCGAGGCCGTCTCCAGCAGCGGTAACACCACATGGCCGCCACCGAACACCAGCGCGCCCGCGCGGTAGAACCCGGCGATCTGCGCGGCAAGCGGTGCGTCCGACATCGCCGCCCAGACCGGAAGCCCGACCAGCAACGCCACAAACAACCCCAGCGCGGTGTAGCCCGCTCGGCGCGACACCGCTTGGGCGCGATTGGCCAGAATGGGCCGAGGCGGCACTTGCAGCAATGCGCCACCCACGACGAGTCCCAAGGCAATAGCGCCTAGCTGGCCCCACGTGGTGGGCAGCGTGATCGCGATCAGCGCAGCGGCCACCGCCAGCCCGGCGCGCGGGCGGTCCGGGCACAAGCTGCGGCCCATGCCCCAGACGGCTTGGGCAACAATGGCCACCGCGGCCACCTTCAGCCCATGAATCACGGGCGACGCCGACAACCAGCCAAAGTGCGCCAGGCCAAGCGCAAAGCCGATCAGCGCCAACGCCGAAGGCAAGGTGAACGCCAGCCATGCCGCCGCCATGCCCGCCCAACCGGCCCGCCGCAGACCGATCGCCATGCCGACCTGGCTGCTGGCTGGACCCGGCAGAAACTGGCACAACGCCACCAGATCCGAAAACGCGTAGTCGTCCATCCAGTGGCGGCGGTCAACGAATTCGGTGCGGAAGTAAGCCAGGTGCGCCACCGGCCCGCCAAACGACGTCAGGCCCAGGCGAAGAAAGATCAGAAAGACTTCCAGGCAAGACCCCCGGCCAGGCTCCGCACGTTCGTGGGTGGCGGGTTTGCTGGCGACGTGTTCGTCATGAGATGGGGGGTGYGGCATGGGACTCAAGCTTCGTAGACAGTCGGGGCGCCGGATTTCAGATCCAGGTTCAAGCTTATAGCCGGGCCGCGCCCGGGTTTCAATCGGGCGCCAAGGGGATTCACTGCACGAATTTTCACAATTGCCCCACAAACATCGGCAGATTGCCCGGTGGCCCGCCGCTAGCATGCGCGATTGTTTCCCGGCCAGCCCGCGCATGCTCAAGTTCGCGATCCGCGTTTTTATTGTGGCCACCATCGCCTTCGTGGCGGCGTCCCAGTTGGTGAATATCAGCTTTGGCTACTTCCTGGAAGCCATCAGCGCCGATTTGTCCTACAGCACGGTGCGGGGACAGATGTACGCGCTGCACAAAGACCTTGACCCCGTCGCGCCCGCCGAACGCGCCGGCTTCATCCAGGACGCCCTCCAGCCGCACTACGGTCTGAAGCTGACCTTGCTGCATCCGGACGCCGTCACCATCACGCAGGCGGAACAGCAACAGCTGGACCGCACCGGCCTGATCATGCGTGACGACTACAACACCTATCTGACGCGCCTGCCCGGCGAACCCGTGCAGTGGCTGGACGTGCGCCTGCCCGGCGAGCCGGCCATGGAACGCTGGATCAACTGGTCAGCCTGGGCGGCGGTGAGCATGGTGCTGACCGTGATTCTGCTGCTGGCGTGGGCGATGCCCATCTGGCGCGACCTGGATGCGCTGCGCAACGCCACGTTGCGCATGGGCCAAGGTGACCTGGATGTGCGCGTGCGGCTGTCGCGCATTTCCGGTATCCGGCATGTGGGCGAGAGTTTCAATCTGATGGCCAAGCGCATCTCGGCGCTGATCGACAGCCAGCGCAGCCTGACCAACGCGGTGTCGCACGAGTTGCGCACGCCGCTTGCGCGATTGTCATTCGAGGTCGACATGCTGGGCCAGGACAACTACCCGCCCCGCCGCAGCCAGATTCTGCAAGATATGCGCGCCGACATTTCAGAACTGGAAGCCATGGTGGCCGAGCTGCTCGTCTACGCGCGGCTGGAACGGCCCACTGACGAAACCGTCACCCTGCAAACCGTTGACGTCTGTGACTGGCTGGGCGAGGCGCTGGCGCTGGTGGCCCATCAAGCCGACGCTCGCGGCATCCGTTGCGACGTGCGCGCGGGCTACCCTGCCCACGTGACGCTGCACCCACGCTATATGAGCCGCGCATTGCTGAACCTGGTGCAGAACGCCGTGCGCTACGCCAGCGCGCGTGTGGAAATCGAACTGACCGAGACGCCAGACGGCGGATACGAATTGTGGGTGGACGACGATGGCTGCGGCGTCCCCGAAGCCGACCGCGAACGCGTGTTCGAGCCCTTTGTGCGCCTGGACGAAAGCCGTGACCGGGGCACGGGCGGCGCGGGCCTGGGCCTGGCCATCGTCAAGCGGGTGGCGGCCAACCATGGCGGCACCATCGGCATCCTGAACAGCCCGTTGGGCGGTGCGCGCTTTGCGTTGCGCTGGCCGGCAGCTGGCGCCGTCATGGTCCAGCATGGCCTATAACAAAACACCCTTTATGGCACTTCTTCCCTGGTCCAATCTGCCGCATCCTACGGGCTCGTGATCCCCCTTCGATAACAGCTCTTCAGAAAGGTAGGCCTATGAGCCAGCGGTTGAATTACTTCCAGGTGTCGGCGGAACTGTCCAAGAAATATATGGACTACAGCGCGGCAGTGAAAAAATCCCCCGTGGTGCAGGAGTTCGGCGATTTGGTCGATATCCGCGCGTCGCAGATCAACGGCTGCGGCTTTTGCCTGGACATGCATGTGAAGCAGGCGAAGATGCACGGTGAACGCGAACTGCGGCTGCACCACATTGCCATCTGGCGCGAATCGACGTTGTTTTCGCCCCGCGAGCGCGCCGCGCTGGCCTGGACCGAAGCGCTGACCACCTTGTCGCCGCAAGGGGTATCGAACGAGGTCTACGAACAGGTGCGCGAGCATCTGTCCGAAGCAGAAATCTCGGACCTGAGCTTTTTGGTCATCGGCATCAACGGCTGGAACCGCTTGAACGTGGCATTTCGCACCGTGCCAGGCTCAGCGGATGCCGCCTTCGGACTGGACAAGGCCGGGCTGAACTAGGCCGGGCTGAACTAGGCTCAGATTCCGAAGCCGGCCCAGCGCTAAGACGTGGGCTCGGCTTTCCTAGGCCCCGTTCGCGACACCCCCGCCTACATCAACGCCCGGATTTGCAGGCCGAGCTCATGGGCCTGCTCTTGCGAGGCGATGTTGGTGAAGCTCAGCAGCAGCCCCGACGGCGGGTTGGGCAACGACGACCACCGCGATAAGGGATGCGCGTACATGCCCTGCTCCAGCATCCTGGCGGCCAATGACCGGTCGCTAAGCTTGCCATCCATGCGCGCCACCAGATGCATGCCGCCGGGCTGCGGTTCGATGTGCATGCTGGCGCCCAATGCCGCGCTCAACCCGGCCGCCGTGGCGTCGCGCCGTTCGCTGTACAAGCGGCGCATGCGCTGAATGTGCCGGCCAAAATGGCCTTCGGTGATGAAGGCCGACAGAATCGCTTGCGTGAAACCTGGCGCGCCACCCGACAGCAGGCGGCTGATCCGGTCGAATCGTGGCACTTGCGCGTCAGGCACCACCAGATACGCCAGCCGCATGCCGGGAAACAGCACCTTGCTGAACGACCCGGCGTACAGCACCCGCCCCTGCGTATCCAGACTTTTTAACGCCGGCAACGGCCGGCTGACATACCGGTATTCACCGTCGTAATCGTCTTCCACAATCCACGCCTGCTGCCGTTCGGCCCACTCCAGCAACGCCTGCCGGCGGGGCAGTGACAAGGACATGGACAATGGGCTTTGGTGCGCCGGCGTGACAACCGCCGCCCGCGCCTGCCCGGCGCGCGCGATGCCTTCACTGACGATCAGCCCATCTGCGTCCACCGGCACCGGCACGGCCTGCAAGCGCGCCTGCGCCAGCAATGCGCGCGTGGGYGGATAGCCGGGGTCTTCCACCCATACGCGGTCGCCCGGTTCCAATAGCGCCTGCGTGATCAGTTGCATGGAATAGTTGTAGCCCGAGGTGATGAACACTTGCGCCGGCTGGCAGTGAATGCCGCGCGCCACCTGCAAGTACGCCGCCACTGCCGTGCGCAAGCTGGCCAGGCCGTTGGCCGGCGGGTAGGACAAGTCCGGCGCTTGCAGGCTGCGCAGCTGCCGCGCGCCCAAGCGGGCCCACAGCTTGCGCGGAAACGCATCAAGCGCGGGCAAGCCCATTTGGAACGGCAGGATGCGGGCCGGCCGCTGCCAGCCGTGGTCATCGTCGGYGGCGTCGACCAGGGGCGCGGTAGCCGGTGCGGGCGGCTGGGGCTGCAAATCAGGGGTGACGATCGTGCCTGCCTGACCGCGCGTCTGGATATACCCCTCGGCGCCCAACAAGGAATAGGCGACTTCGATGGTGCCGCGCGCCACGCCCATTTCCTTGGCCAAGGCGCGCGCCGACGGAATACGGTCACCCGGTTTCAAGGTGCCTTCGGCGATGGCGTTCCGAAAGCGCTCATAGACCTGTCGGTACAAGGGTTCGGCGCTATTAGGCGCCAAGGGCGGCAGGTCATCGGCGTGATCGCTGATCATGGCATAGTCCAAAGTTCAATTTATGGCCCTTCAAATTATGGCATGGCCTTTTTACGATGAGGCCTGACGCATTCGAGCCCATTCGTACTGCCTTCTCCTGATGCCATTCATGACCGACACCGATCTCAAACACCTCGACACCGACGACGACATTCAGGCCTGCCTGCCCTTGATGCGCGAGCTACGCCCGCATTTGGCGGATGCCAGCGAGTTTGCCGCTCGCATCGGCCGCATGCGTGCGGACCACTACCGTCTGTTGGCTGGCATCGACGCGGGCCGCGCCGTGGCGCTGGCCGGCTATCGCTTCCAGGAAAACCTGATCTACGGCCGCTTCCTGTACGTGGATGATCTGGTGGTGGACAGCACGCGCCGTGGCGGCCGTTGGGGCGCGCGCCTGCTGCACGCCCTGGACGGCATTGCCCGCGAGGCCGGCTGCGCCAAGCTGGTATTGGACACAGGCTTGTCCAACGCGCTGGCCCAACGTTTTTATTTCCGGCAAGGTCTGTTGACCAGCGCCATTCGTTTCAGCAAGAACCTGGATCTTCCCACCGCATGAGCATTCTTCACATCATTTGCAGCCCGCGTGGCCGAGACGCCGAAAGCCATCGTCTGTCGCAACGCATTATTCAACGCTTGATCGCCACGGCGGGCGACACGCCGCCTGCCGTGGTTGAAATCGACGCCACCACCCTGCCCCATGTTGATCAGGACTATGCCGCCGCCTTGAGCGCCCCGATGGACCCGGCCGACGACGTATTGGCGCGCGGCGCGCTGCGGCAATCGGCTGAGTTGATTCAGGCGCTGCTCGACGCGACGCACATCGTCATCGCCACCCCCATGCACAACTTCACGGTGCCCGCATCGCTGAAGGTGTGGATCGACCACGTGGTGCGCGTGCGCAGCACGTTCCGCATCACCGCGGAAGGCAAGATTGGCAACCTGCCCGACCGGCCCGTGTATGTGGCGGTATCGTCGGGCGGCGAATTCTCGGGGGATACCGCGCGGCAGCCCGATTTCCTGACGCCGTACCTGAAGCACGTATTGGGCACGATTGGCCTGACGACCGTGACGTTCTTTTCGGTGGAAGRCACGGCGCGCGGCGAGGCGGCGCTGCATGCCGCGCGCGCGGCGGCGGATGCCGAAATTGCCGCACACCCAATCCTCGGCGCTTGGTAATTCCAGAACCGTACGCATGGACCGGGCATTTCGGCCACGTCCAACATCATGGCCGGCGTTCATCATTCACCGTTCAGATTATTTAATCGGGTCGCATTGACACTGCGGAAATCAGCGCACTACGCTAGGCCGCGACAGCTTGCGCCATCAGGCCTACGGCGTATTTTCTGACCCACTAAATATGCTGGAGACGCGTGATGATTTTGCACCGGTCATTATTTCTGGCGATCGTTTCGATTGCGATTTGGGGTGGTTTTTCTTCACCGGCTCACGCGGCATGCAGCGATAAGAAAATACTGTCGATGTCCGACGAAGGGAAATCCGTTAAAGCCATTGCCAAGTCTTGCAATATGCCGGTGGCCAAGGTGCGTGCGGTCGTCGAAAGCGATGACAACAACGACGACGTCGCCGCAGCTTCACCCTCGCCTTCCGCAGCCCCCTTGCCCCGCAAGTTGCCATCGGGTGCGGGCCTGGCCAGCTGCGACTGCAAGGGCTCCATCCCGTACGGGGAAAAAGCACCTGAACTGCGCTGCCAAAGCGGCGTCTCCATTGCCATGCCCTGCGCGGGCTATTGCCCGCCGCGCGGCATTGCGCCGTGGCGGCAGGTGTGCAGTTGACGGCTAAGCGCTATTTGCCGCCGTCCCCCATGAACCACCGGTAATAGGCGTTGTCGCCATCGTTGCGGGCCAGGCGATTGATCTCCCGGCCCCACGTTTCCCGGTCGCCCGCGTAGGCGGCCAATGCCGCCCGGTAGAAGGTGTCCAGGCGCGCGCGTTCAAGCTCGATGCCGGACAGCAGCTCTGGCGTGGCGCCTTGCAATGGCGGCTCGTTGCGCTCGGCCAGCAGCGCTGGCAATACGCGGGCAATCTCGCGAGGCCGCACCCAGGTGGCGTATTCAATACCCGGCCGGTCATCCGTGACGGCGGGCGTGTCCCCGGCGAAGCGCGCCAAGCCCTCGCGATCCGTGACCCACGTCGCCAGCAACGCCGACGCAGACGGAATGCCCACTGCCTTCAAGGCTGCCGCCGTGTTCGGCTGCGCATAGCGCGCCTGAATGCGCGCCGCGTCCAGATCCAGCGGCTGCATCGATCCCACCAACAGCATTTCATGCAGCTCGCTCGTCCATAACGACGCGTGCGGAAACACCTGGATGAAGCTGGCGATCAGCGCCCGCGTGTCTTCCTCGTTCTGCGTGGGCAATGGCAGCCATTGCGCCACAATGCCCTGCGGCGCCAGACGGCTGGCGGCCAACTGATAGAAGTCACGCGAATACAGGTTGACCACGCCCGTGGCCGACGGTGGCGGCGGTTCAAGTGTGATCAAGTCCCACTGTTCAGTGCTGGCTTGCAGCGCGCGGCGGCCGTCGCGCAGACGCTTTTCCAGCCCGGGATCGGATGCCGCCTGGAACGTGCCTTGGAAATGGGGCGCGGCGCGCAATACGGCAGGCAGCAGTTCGGCAACCGCCCGCTTGTCCAGCCCCGGGTATTGCGACAGCGCGCCCGCCGTGATGCCCGTGCCATAGCCCACGACCAACGCGGATTTCGGGTCGCCGTTGTGCACGATCAGCGGCAGCAACGCCTGCAAGCGCATATAGCGCAGCGATGGCATGGCGTCACCCGAATTCGATACGCCCTGAATGTACAAACGATGAAAGCGCGTGCCTTGGCCGGGCTGCTCAACCACCGCCACCGTGCCGCCATGGCTTTCTTCATAGAACACCAGGCCCGCGCCGCTTGCGCCCGGCAGCAGCCGCGCGAATTGGTCCACGGGCAACAGCACCGCCACGGCCAACGCCGCCATCCCGACCAGGGCCGTCGCGATACCCGAAGTGGCCGTGCCGGTCACCCGCCCGCGCCACGCCGCAATGACCCCGATCAACGCCGCCATGGCCGCAAGCACCCCCAACGTGCGCACGAGCCCCAAGGCCGGCAGCAGCAAAAATCCCGTTAGCAGCGTGCCAGCAATGCCGCCCAGCGTATTGCAGGCCAGCACCGCGCCCACCTCGCGGCCCACTTGGCGGTCGCCCACGGCAATGCGCAGCACGGCCGGAAAAGCCGCGCCCAGCAACACCGTGGGCGCCAGCACAAAGCTTGCCGCCGCCACCGCAAAGCGCGCGCACATGCCGGCGATGGCGCTGCCCGTCAGCTGCACGACGGCCGCCTCCGCATGCGTCTGCGCCACAACCAGCCACTTGCCCAACACCGCCACTTCCAGCACGGCGAGCAGGCCCGCACCGGCAATCAGGCAGCCGAACACGCCCCAGGGGTTGCGCACCCGGTGCGCGTAACGGGCGTACACGGCCGCGCCAATGGCCAAGCCAGCCAGATACGTCGCCAGCACAATCGCAAACGCAAAGGCGCGCGTGCTCATGAACGGCACGATCATCTGCGACCAAATGACTTCATAGCCCAGCGCCACGCCACCCGCTGCGGCGTACAGCGCCACCGCCAGACGCGCCTCGCCCGATAACGGGGCGGTGGCGCTTGGCGCGGGCGCGGCCAACGCCCCCGCCTTGCGGTCCAGCGTCCAGGCGCCCAGCGCGGCCAACACATTCAACGACGCCGCCGCCAACGCGGCGCCTTGCACGCCAAAACGCGGAATCAGCACAAACGCCGGCAGCAAGGCCCCCAGGATTGCGCCACAGGTGTTGGCGGCGTACAGGATGCCGCCGCGCCGGCTGGCCGCTGCATCCTGGCGATTCACGGCGCGCATCAGCACGGGCAAGGTGCCGCCCATCAGAAAGGAAGGAATGGCAAGCAGCAGCCCGATCATCAGCCAGGCGGCCAAGGGGCTGAACGACTCCACCGCCACGAACAGCGCCGCGCTATGCGCCAGCGCCACGGTGACGGCCACGCAGGACACCGCGACGCCTGCCTCCAGCCACGCGTAGAACCGCACGGGCCGATCCACGCGGTCGGCCTTGCGGCCCAGGAACCAGCCGCCCAGGGCCAGCCCTAGAAAAAACGCGCTGACCGCCCCGGCGATGGCGCTGACCTCCACGCCCACCACCAGCGACAACTGCTTGATCCACAACACCTGGAACACCAGCGCCGCCGCGCCCGACATCAACAGCAGCGCCGCCGGGCGAGCCGTTGTCAATGTGCGTGCGCCGCTATCCGGCCGTTGTGTGTCCAAGCCTTCCATTGCTGCCGTCCCCATCCGCATGCCGCTGTTCCTCTAGCGTGTTGCCCGGCGCCGTGCTGGCGTCGGCCTGGCCTTCTGGTTTCCCAACTTATCTTGGCGTTTCAAACGCGTAGACGCGTTTCCATTCGCGTGCCATGTCCACAACGACCCAGCCCTTGCTGTTGGCCTCGTCCAAGGCCTTGTCCAGTTTGCCGATTTTTGAATCGCGGTCATACGCCCATTCGCGCTTGGCGTCGGTGTGATGCACCAGACCGGCAAAGCGCTTGCCCGGCCCGGCCATCGTCCATTGCAGCATTTGCAGGTCGCCGTCCGAATTGCCAAAGGCGAAGATGGGCTGGCGGCCGATGAACTTGTTGATCGACACCGGTTTGCCCGGGCCGTCGTCGTTGTAGTCCAGCTTGGGCGTGCGCATCAGCACGGGCTTGCCGTCCTGCATTTGATATTCGGTGACAACGGTGGTGCCGATTACCTGCTCGGGCGGGATGCCGTAGACATCCTGCGCCCAGGCGCGCATGAACCCCACTTCGCCGCCTGACACGATATAGGTTTTGAAGCCGTTGCCGCGCAGATAATCGAGCAGTTCGCGCATCGGTGCGAAGGTCAAGCTGGTGTAGGGCTGCTTGAAGCGCGGGTGCTGCGCGGTCTTGACCCATTGTTTGACCTCGCCCGAGAAGGCCTGGGTTGTCATGTTGGTGTGCGTTACGCCCACGATTTTCATCAGGCCGTGCATGCCGGACTCGGCCAACGTCTTGTGGTCGCCTTCAAGCGCTGCCTTATACGGCTGCTCTTGCGACCATTCCGGGTGCTTGGGCGCCATAAGCTTGAGTTCGTCCAGCGCGAATATCAGTTCGAAGTAAAACGGCTGCTCGCTCCACAACGTGCCGTCGTTGTCGAAGACGGCGATGCGGTCGGCCGGCGCGACGTAATCCGCCCCGCCCTCTTTCGTGACCGCCGCCACGAACTCCACGATGGCTTGCCGTGACGGCCCATCGTTCCAGGACGGCAGTGGCGTCTGGGCGTGAACCATGCCGGCCAGAAACAGCAGCGCCAGCATGGCGAACAGGCGTTGTGCGGTGCGCAGGGTCAAGGTCATCGGTGCTCTCCGGAGTGGCGGTCGATCTTGCGGGGATTCAGCGGCAACAGGTCTTCTTGGTGCGCCTGGGCAACGTCGGCACGAAACGCCTTTCGCCAGCGCGGTGTGGTTTGGCGCAAAGCCTGGAGCCCTCGGGCGGGGTTCGGCGTGGCGCCGTAGCAATCGCGCATCGCCGCGGCGCCGCCGTTGCGCAGACCCGGCGGCAGGCTCGCCGTAGCGTCAGCGATCGAGACCGAGCGGCGGCTCAGGCGCAGCCAGTGATACAGCGCGTTCAAGCGTCCCTGAGGCTGGGCCAGTTCTTTGCGCATGGCGCGAGCGGCATACGGTTCCGACGCTTGCCAACGGGCGCGTAAAGCCAGCGCGCGTTCGCGTGTCCACCGTGTGATGCGGCGCCAGCTTGGCCGGCCAAGCCAGACCGCCAGCGCCACGACGATCAACACGGCCGCCACCAGCAGCCAGCCGCCGGGGATGCGAACCTGCACCTGCCGGCCAAGATCACGCAGGTCTTGCTGGATTGAAAATGGCGTCTGGTACGCGGCTCCAGCCTTGGCCTCGAACCGTTGTTCGGGCAACACGGCGCGATCCGCTTTGTTCGTGGTCAGGTTCCACCACGGCAGTTCGACGTCGGGCAACGCATAGGCGCCGGCGCGTTCAACCACGTAGTCGATCCGGTCGACCCGTTGTCCGCCCAGAAATCCGCCGCGGCTATCCGACAACTGCGTCAGCACGGGTTCTGAGCGGTACGCCTTCAGGCCCGGCACATCGGGGCTGGCAGGCGGTGGAATCAGCATGGCCTGCGCGCCTTGCGCCTGCACGGTGATGACACGGCTGATGTGGTCGCCCACCGACGGCGGTTGCGCGGAATACTGAATCTGCTGGGTCAGTTGCACAGCCGTTGCCGCCAGCAGATGCCCCGAACCCGCCGCGCCCGCCGGCGGGCCAGAAGCCTGTACGTCGAGCGGCTGGGTTTGCGTGCTTAGCGGCGCTTTGGCCTGGCCAACCTGGGCGCGGATCGACATGGCGGGCACCCGCAGCGCGCCCGCCGTCGTCGGGCTGATCAGGTACGCAAAGCGCAATCCGCTGTAGGGCACACCGTCGATGGTGTCGCGGATCAAGGTGGCGTCGCCGGTGGGGCCCGTCACCATGGCGCCGGGGATGTTCAGCGGTGGCAGTTCTGGCGGCTGGGTAAACCAGGTGGACGTCAGCACATCAACTTGCAAGGTGGCGGTGCCGCCTACCGTCAACGGTGTGTCGGTGGCCATGCGTGCCGTTGCGCGGAGTTGTGGGCCGGGGTCGGGCGGCTGGGTTTGAGTTTGAGTTTGAGTTTGCGCTTGAGCTTGAGTTTGGGGTTGGGCTTGCGCGAACGAGCCGAGCGCGATCAGCGCCAGCACCCCCATCAGCATTCGCAGCCTGAGCATCAACGTCATGGACGCGCTCCCGTGGGAACGGACGCGCCCCTGCGCGCGTCTTCAATCGCGAACTTCTGCTTCAGGAACCCGGCGGGCGACAAACTCAGGTTGCGCAGCCAGACATCATCGGACGACGCCTTGGCCACCTCGACCTGCGTCATCTTGCCCGCGCCCTTTTTGTTGTCGCGGGCCACATCGTCGGGCTTCTCGTTGTTGTTGTCGTCTTCTTGCTCGGCCTCGATGGCGGCTTGCAGTTTGGCGACAAGCTCGCGGTTCTTCTTGGCTTCGGGAAAGTCCGCGCGCTGACGCAAGGCGCGGTCATACGCGGCCAGCGCGTCGTCATAATGGCGCAACCGAGCCTGGGTATTGCCTAAATAGAAGTTCGCCTCGGCCGTGTCCAGCCGGGCAAACGCCGCCAAGGCCAATGAGTAGTCGCCCGCGTCATAGGCGGCGCGGCCCTTCCAGTACGGGTCCTGGAACAGGGCGGCGGCGCGCGTGTAATCGTGGTGCTCGTAGGCCCAGCGGCCTTGCTGGTCGGGCGTGAAGAAGGCGTTGGCGATGGCGCTGGCGACAGGGTTGGCGCTCGCGTTGGGGTTTGCGTAAGTATTGGGCGCATACAAGCCCGCCAGACTCGCCAGCATCAGCCCAGCCAGCCAGTTGACGTTCCAGCCGCGCCGCAGGCACAGCAGCGCCAGGATGGCGAGCGGCCAGCACAGCCAGTAGCCCACGTCCTTCCAGTGCACCGCCTGCCCCGCGTTCTGCACGTCCTGGAAATGCCGTTGCGCGTGCAGCGTCACCCAGTCCAGGTCATCATCATTCAACGTCAGGCTGCCCAGCGGTGCGCGGGCGGCGTCGGCCAGTTGCTTGATGGCGCCGGCGTCGAACGTGCCCAGCACGGGCTTGCCGTCCTTGTCCATGCGCGGCTGGCCCCGGGCGTCGCGCAGCACGCCGCCATCCGACGCCCCGGCGGCCAGGACCAGTATCTGGAAGTCGGCCGCTTTGGCCAGTTGCTCCACCTGCGGCAACTGGCTGGTGTCCGCGCCGTCTGTCACCAGCAACACCGTGCCGCCCGCCTGCGTGGATTTCAATACCGAGGCGGCCACGTTGATTGCCCCGGCGGCGTCCTTGCCCGGCGCGGCGATCAGCTCGGTGGATAAGGACTGGATGAACAGGTCGACAAGACTTGGGTCGTCGGTAGGCGGCAGCACCAGATGCGCGGAGCCCGCGTAGGCGATCAGCCCCGTCTTCGCGCCCGCGCGGCGCGCGAGCAGGTCATGCAGCTTGTGCTTGGCCGCCTGCAAGCGGCTGGGCGGCACGTCTGCCGCATCCATCGATGGCGATAAATCCACGGCCACGATCAGCGGCGCCTGGTTGTCGAGAAACGGCGGCAGGTCTTGCTGCCACGTCGGGCCGGCAGCCGCAATGCCGCCCAGCATCAATAGCGCCGCCACGGCATGGATCGGGCGCGGCCCCCGGCTGCCCGGTGCGTTCACGATCAGGTACGGCAACAAGGCAGGGGCAATCGTGCTGCCCCAACCCACGCGTCCGCCTTGCGCCCGGCCCAGCCAAAGCAACAGCAACGCCAGCGGTACCGCCAGCAGCCACCAGGGGCGCAGAAAATGGAAGGCGCTCAGGTCGACGTCCACGCGTCCTCCTTGGCTGCTGCACCGCCAGCACCGCGTGCTCTGTCTGCTCCACCTACTCCGCCAGCCCCGCCTGCGGTGTCTGCCCCGTCTGCCGAGCTGGCCGATCTGGCTGCCCAGCGCGCGCGCAGGCTGGCGCCCATGTGCCACACCGCCAGCAACAGCACCGCCAGACCCAGCGGAATCCAGAAAAAATCCTGCTTGGGTTGATGGCGCAGCTCGCGCACCTCGTGCGGCGTAATGTGGTCCAGCGTGGCGTACACCTGTTGCAGGGACGCCTGATCCTGCGCCGAAAAGAAGCGTCCGCCCGTGGCCTTGGCGATACGTTCCAGCGCGGCGAAATCCACCTTGTCTTCCCCCTGCGCCTGCGGGTTGCCAATCCCGATCGTGTGGACGGTGATGTGCCGGTCGGCCGCCATCGACGCCGCGCGGTCGGGCGGCACGGCGCTGCCGGTATCGTTGCCGTCCGTCAGCAAAATCAGCACCTTGTCGCGTTCTTTGGCTTGTTCAAGCTGCTTGATGGCCACCCCGATTGCATCACCGATGGCGGTGTTTGGCCCCGCCATGCCGGTCGTCACCTGGTCCAGCAGCAGGCTCAGGGTGGCGTGGTCTTGCGTCAGCGGCGCTTGCGGATACGCGGCGGTGCCGAACACGATCAGGCCCAGCCGGTCGTCCTTGCGGCGCGCGATGAAATCGGCCACCACGGCCTTGACGCCACTCAGGCGGTCCTTGCGCTGCCCCGACGGGTCAACGAAATCCTGCGTTTCCATCGACTGGGAAATGTCCAGCGCCAGCATCAGGTCGCGCACGGGCTGCCGGTGTTCCAGCGGCGGCTCAACGCGTTCCGGGCGCGCCAACGCCAACACCAGCAAGGCCCAGACCAGAACGTTCAGCGCCAGTTGCCAGCCGTCGCGCCGCACCCCGGGGCGCTGGGGAGACTGCCCTATCGTCCGCGCGACGGATTCAAAAAATGGAATGCGCAAGGCCCCACGCCGCTGCACATAGGCGGGCAGATAGCGGTACGCCAGCCACCCCAGCGGCAGCAGGATCAGCAGCCAGGGATAGTCAAGCCGCCACATGATGCCGCTCCATCCACTGCCGGCTGGCGGCAAACAAGGATTGCAAGCGCGCGGGCGGAATGGCGCGCACCGCGTCGGGCGGCGCGTAGGCCAGCACCCGCAGCAGCGCCTCGGTATCCGGCGTGAACGCGCCGCCATTGCGCGTAATAAATGCCAGCCAGGCCTCGCCCGTCATGGCTCCAACTCGCGCGCGCTCAACCTCCGGCACCGACGACAGGCCGACGCGCTTGAGCAGAACGGGTAATTCACGCGCCGCCAGCGCATCGGCCTGCGCCGCTTGCCGCAGCGCTTCCAGGCGCTGCAAGCCCGCACGGCGGTAGGCGTTGCGCTGATGCTTACGTACGGCGCGCCATGTGAGCCAGCCGCCCAGCAGTAGCGCCACGGCCAGCACCACCAGCCAGCCCCAGGTTTGCGGCCAATAGCTGACCGGCGCGGGCAACGGCAGTTGCACTAGCTGGTCCACCGAGGGCAATGCGTCGTCGGCGCTTACCGTCATGTGCGCCTCCCTGCCCCGGCTTCGCGGCCCAGTTCGCGGCGCAATTGCGTCAAGGTGTCGTCGGCGGTGTCGATAGACAGCAGCGGCACATGGCTGCGGCGCAGCAGTTCCGCCACGTCGCGCAGCCGGCCCGTGAAGAAGTCCGACAAGGGCTGATGCACCTGCCGCTTGTCGGCCGCCACCTCAACCTGCAACTCGCCTTGCGTCACCACCAAGCGGCCGCGCAACGGCATGTGCACCGCCAAGGGGTCGTAGACCAGCGTCGCAATCACGTCGTTGTGCGCGGCAAGGGTGCGAAGCAGCCGCAAGGTTTTGTCATTGGCGCCGGCAAAGTCGCTGATCAGGCAGATCAGGTTGTCGTGCGGCGCCTGGGCCAGCGCGCCCTCAAGCGCCTGGTTCAAGCGGCCGGCCGCATCCACATCCGGGGCATCTGCGCGCAACGCCTGGTTGCGCCGGACGATAGCCGCGAATAAGGCCTGGATGCGTTCGCGGCTGCGCAAGGGGCGAATCGCGTCGATGCCGTCGTCGCTGAACACCAGGCCGCCGACCCGGTCGCCCGCCTGATACCCCATCCATGCCGACATGGCCGCCAGCCTTGCCGCCACCACTGATTTGAAGCTGCGCACCGAGCCAAAGTGCATGCCCATGCGCTGATCGACCAGCACCAGCACCGGGCGGTCGCGCTCTTCGCTATAGGTGCGTATGTAGGGCTTGCCCAAACGCTGCGACGCCCGCCAGTCCAGTTGGCGCAAGTCGTCGCCCGGCAGATAGCGGCGCAGCTCTTCGAAGTCCAGCCCACGTCCGCGCAGCCGCGACCCATGCTGGCCCGCCAGGATGCTGTTGATGGGCTGCCGGCTGGAAAAGCGCAAACCGCGCGCCGCCGGTTCCAACGCCATCAGGTCCGGAATACGAACATGGACGTCGGGCGCGGGCGTGGCGGTGGGCATGGGTGCGCTCACACGGGAATTGCCACAACATCGAGCAATTTGCCGATGACCTGATCGGCCGTCACCCCATCCGCCACCGCGTCGTATGACAAGTGCAGCCGATGCCGCAGCACGGGCTTGGCTGCGGTGCGCACATCATCGGGCGACGTATAGTCCTGCCCCGCCAGCCACGCGTGGGCGCGCGCCACCTTGTCCAGCGCAATGGCGCCGCGCGGGCTTGCGCCCACCTGAATCCAGCGCGCCAGATCGGCATCGTAATCCGCGGGGTGGCGCGTGGCATTGACCAGGTCGACCAGGTAGCGGTCCAAGGTGTCAGACACATGCACCTGGTTGATCTCGGCCCGGCACGCAAAGAGCGTTTCCTGCGGCAGGCGCGCATCAGCGGGCGCCCCGCTCTGTTGTGATTCCCCGCGCAGCAGCGACAGCATGCGGATTTCGCTGGCAGCGTCGGGGTAGTCCAACACAATCTTCATGACGAAGCGGTCCATCTGCGCTTCCGGCAAGGGATACGTACCCTCTTGTTCGATCGGGTTCTGCGTGGCCAGCACCATGAACAGCGGAGGCATGCGGTGCGTGGTGCCCGCTACGGTGATCTGCCGCTCTTCCATCGCTTCCAGCAAGGCCGCCTGCACCTTGGCGGGCGCACGATTGATTTCGTCGGCCAGAATCAAATTGCCGAACAACGGACCCTGCTGGAACTGGATGCGGCTGTTTCCTTGGGCGTCCTGCTGCAAGACTTCCGCGCCGGTGATGTCGGACGGCAGCAAGTCCGGCGTGAATTGGATGCGGCTCATGTCCGCCGCCAGATGCGCGGCCAGCGCCTTGACCGTGCGGGTCTTGGCCAGGCCCGGCAGGCTTTCCAGCAGCACATGGCCATCGGCCAACAGGCCCAGCAACACCTCGCGAATCACACTGTCCTGCCCCAACACGGACTGGGCGATGGCACGCTCCAGTTCCAGGATGCTGTCGCGGTTGGCTATCGGCATGCCCTATTCCTTTGCGTGGTTCCTGCGTCGTTGCGACGCGACGGCGTCATCGGCTGGCAACGCCGTGCTTGCTGGACTGCGCCAGCTTCCATTGCTGCGTGGTCATGACCGTGCGAAAGCCCAGGTGCGACATCCCGTTCATCGGGTCCGTGCCGCGCCGTGCGCTGGTGCGGTAGCTGATGCAATAGGTATCGCTGCACAGGAACGAGCCGCCGCGCGTGACGCGCTTGGGCGCACCGGCGGGCACGATGCCGTCATCCGGGTCGAAGCTGTCTGACGGGCCGGCCGGGTCAACCGGCGGCTTGCGATACTGCGCCTGAATCTTGAAGGCGTCGGCGCGATACCAGTCTGACGTCCACTGCCAGACGTTGCCGGCCATGTCATACAAGCCATAGCCGTTTGGTGAAAAGCTGCCCACGGGCATCGTGCCCACCTGCACCTTTTCGTCTTTGACCACGGGGAATGGCTGCTGTTGCTGGGTATCCCAGATATTCGCCATGGGCTTGCCCTGCGGCAGCAACTCTTCGCCCCACGCGTAGGTGGCTTGTTCCAGGCCGCCGCGCGCCGCCATTTCCCATTCCGTCTCGGTCGGCAAACGCTTGCCCGCCCACTTCGCGTAGGCCTGGGCGTCTTCATACGACACCTGTACGACGGGGTGATCGTCCTTGCCGGCAATGGAGCTGGCCGGCCCTTGCGGATGGCGCCAGTTGGCCCCCGCCACATAACGCCACCAGCGCGAGTAATCACGCAGCGATACCTCGGACTCGGTTCCGACAAACACCATCGCGCCCGGCACCAGCAGGCTGTCATCCGGGCGCGGCGTGCCGGGGGGCAGCTGCACTTTCAAATCTTCCCATTTCGGCTTTTGCTCGGCCGTGGTGACGTAGCCAGTGGCCTCGACGAACCGGCGAAACTGCGCGTTCGTCACGTCGTTCACATCCATCCAGAAGCCGCTCACCGATACCTTGTGCGCGGGCATCTCATTGGGTTGCGCCAGCTTGTGGCTGCTGCCCATCAGGAACTCACGCGCCGGCACCCATGCCATTCCGGGCGGGCCGCTCTTGCCATCCCCCAACACCACCTTCACGGCTTCCGGGCGGCCATCGTCGCCCAATACCAAATAGGCCGTGCTGGCGGCGACACCCAGCGCCACGCCGCCCAGCAGCAATGCCCCAACCAGGCGGGCCTTGTGTTTCGTTTGCGTTGCCGTCATCTGAATCACCATCCGATATCAAAGTCATTACCGCTGCCTGCTGTCCGGCTTGCAGGCAGTCCATTGATCGACGTGGTCGCCCTAAAACACCAGCGTGGCCGTTCCCATGAACGTGCTGGTGCTGTCCAGGCGATTGGTGCTGCTGATTGTCGGCACCCAGCGCAGGCCGAGCGACAGTGAACGCTTGTCGGCCAGCTTGGTGTCGTACGTGACGATCGGGCCCAGCGCCCAATCCCTGCCTTTGAACCCGTTGAGCCTGTCGGCCGTGGGGCCGGTGTCGCTGCCCAACTGCTGAATGGTGCCCAGAATCATCCCCACACTGACGCCATTGCTGAACATCTTGCGGCCCATCACGTCCATGCTGAAGAGGGGCGCATTCTGGTAGTCGGTGGCGTTGTTCCGGGTAAAGAACTGCACGCCCGCCACCGTATCCAGCTGAAAGCCAGACTCTGGAAAGATCTTCGTATAGGCCACCTGCGGAATGAACGTCCAATTGTTCAGGCTGGGGTTGGCCATGTCCTTGGCGTTGTACTTGCCGGTGGGCGCCCACACGTTCAGGCTGAGCGCCATATGCGAGGTTTCGGAAAAGTGATAGCCCGCGATGATCGGTGAAAAATACAGATCGAACAGGTTCGAAGCCTTGTCGGTCTGCCCCACGGCGCGGCCGCCGGGGCCAGTCAATGTGGAGTCCACTTTCGTGTAGACGTACGGCAAGGTGAAGCTGGATGCAAAGTTCCAGCGCCCGGGGCCGGTGTCCCAGGTTTTGAGCACGGTGGCCAGCGTGAACGCAACCTGCCCATCCAAGCCCAACGACGTCCTGCCGCCGACCGGCACTTCACGGCTGCCGCCTACCGTGCCGTCCAGATAGATCTGGGCAAAGTTCACTGCCCAGATCGGCTCGGGCGACACGATGCCCGCGTTGGGCTGCACATTGGTGCCGGTGATCTGCCGGCCCAGTGCGCCTTCGGTGGCATGGGCCGCGCCGGATGCGCCTAGGGCCGCCAAGGCCAGTGACGGCACCAATGTGTTACGCCAGACCGATTTGGGCCAGACCGATTTTGGCCACAAATTCGAGCGCGCGTTTTTCGACTTCATTGCTTCCCCTTCCCCTACGCATCAAGGCGCCAGCTCGGCCTTGGGCAATTTCCATGTGCCATCCAGGACAGCGGGTTTCGGGCCGTAAAAGCGGGCCACGATATTGAATCGGCCTTCCGGCGCGGGAAGCCAATTTGATTCCTTGTCCTTGTCGGGGTTGGCGTGCTGCACATACAGCGTCAAGGAACCATCCTTGCCGCGTTTCAAACCGCGCGTACGGTCACCAATCGCGTAGCGATTGATCGGGTTCGCCACCAGATGGCGGCCCGGCAAGTCGTACATCGTCATGGACCAAAAGAACTGCACGGGCGGCAATTGGCCCGGTTCGAACCGGATCACGTACGACTTGGAACCGTCCAGCGGTTGCCCTTGCGCGTCTTCTTCGTATCCCAGATAGACGGCCTCTTCCGACGAATTGCCATAGATGCCCATCGCCGCGGCCACCGCCCGCTTGGTGTAGTCACCCGCCAGCGTCTCGCGCGATCCAAACAAGCCGATGGACGACCGCGTCTGTTTTTCCGCCTGCAGCAAGGCGGCCTTGCCGTCTGCAACACCCTCCTCGATCGCCTGGCGCGTGACCGGGTCCAGCTTGGACGCATCAAACGGTTTGCCCGGTGCGATGCCGATCTGGGCAAAGCGCCGCATCATGTCCTGCTCGGAAGCGGGTTGCGGCTGCGTGAACGCCAGCAACTGATTCAGATAGGCAATGAAGTCGACCGATGTCGCGCGCTGTTCGTCCCAAGGCAGCCAGTCCACATCAGGTGCAGCGGGCGGCGCGGGTTGGTGCGCAAAGACATTCAGCGGGCGCAGTTGGTACTTGGCTTGCAAGGCCTGCACGGCCTTCTCGTCGGACGGGCCGTTCAGGCTGGTGCGGCCCAGGATGGCGACGAAATCCGTCTCCGAACGCAGCACCTTCGTAATACCTTTGGGCGTATCCCCCTTCCAATGCGGCCCGGCGATCAGGTAATTGCCTGCACCAAAACCGGTCGCGCGCACCCCCGCATAGGCGAAGTTGTAGGTGTACATATCCACCATCTGGAAGACGTTGTAGCGGTCTTTCGGCGTGGCGGGCAGGCTCAACACCCAAGGCTGCGCGCGCAGATCGAGCCAGGCCCAGGAGTACGGCGTGTCGTTGTTGGGGGTGACAATCTCCCGATTTTCCGGCGTGTACGGCTGGGAGTAATGACGGAATTTTCCGAAAACGCCTACGTACTCCTTGCCGCCGGGCTGGATGGCCTGCACGGACATCGTCTTGTAGTTGTAGAGCATCGGGTAGGCATACAGGTATGCCTCTTTGGCCGCGCTGCGCAACGCTTCATCCTGGATGGGCGCGGGTTTGCTGGCGCACGCCGCCAGCGTGGCCAGCGCCGCGGCCGCCAGCAAGCTGCGCAAGGTCATCACCCAGCACAACCCAGTTCCTCTTCTGCCTAACTCCCTTGCCTGAGACCTCGTACTGCCCATGCGATGCTCTCCAAACCAGAGATAACAAAATGCAAAGACACGCCGTCGAACTAGGAATCTTCTTTTAATTGTTAATAAAGAAAATGAGAAGAGTTAAATCTGAAGCAATATTCGCACAGAGTGTTGCTTTCCCCAAGGGATGAGTCAAGGCGGATATTCCCGCCCGATCCGCTATAGAAAACGGCCCGATTGCCCATTTTGACGTTGCAAAAAAACAGCGGAGGCACCTATTGAGGTGGCTCCGCTGTGGGCGTTATAGAAGAAAATAATCAGCGCATGGGGGCATTTTCCTGCGACACCGAACGCGCATGCACCTGGTCAATGCGCAAGCCATCGCGGCGCGTGACTTCAAAGCCCCAGTCCCGCAGGGCGATGGTGTCACCCGCCTCGGGAATGCGGCCCACGGCACGCAGCAGGCAACCGGCCAGCGTGGCGTCCTCTGGATAGTCTTCGGCCAGCGCCGGGGTATTCAACAGCCGCGCGGCCTCACCTACCGACAAACGCCCTTCCAGCAACCAGGAACCGTCAGACAACTGCAAGGCTTCGGGCTGGTCTTCGCTGTGTTCGGGCAGTTCGCCCGCCACCGCGGTCAGCACGTCCATCGGCGTGACCAGGCCTTCGCAGACGCCATGCTCGTCCACCACAATCAGCATGTGGTCGCGGGAAGCGCGCAGTTCTTCCAGCACCCTTAGCACCGGCGTCGTCTCCAGCACATAGCGCGGTTCGCGAGCCATTTCCACCAGGTCAATCGGGCCGGGGTTCTGCAAGAGCGGCAGCAAGTCCTTGAAATGCAATATGCCCAGCACGTTCGACACGTCTCCCGCGCAGAGCGGCAAGCGCGAATGGCCGCTGGAGAATTTGCGCACGATGACGTCAGGCGTATCGGCCACATCCAACCAGACCATGTCCCCGCGCGGCACCATGATGGAGCGCACGTCGTGCGTGCCGACGGACAGCACGCGTTCGATCATGGAGCTTTCCTCGGGCGCAAACGCAGGTTCGTCGCCCGCGCTGTCCACCAGCGCGACCACCTCGTCGGCTTGCTGGCCCGCCTGGCCGGCGCGCCCCGCGTGCAACAGGCGCAACACGGCCCGCGCCGTGCGCTGGCGGCGTCCCAGCGCGTGCGTGCCTTTGGCGCGATTACGACGGGCTAGCTGGTTGCACAGCTCGATCAAGATCGAGAAGCCAATGGCCGCATACAGATAGCCCTTGGGCACGTGGAAGCCCAGGCCCTCGGCAACCAGGCTGAAACCGATCATCAGCAACAAGCCCAGGCACAAGATCACCACAGTCGGGTGGCGGCCCACAAACGCCATCAGCGGACGGCTCGCCACCATCATGACGGCCATCGCCACCACGACCGCAATCATCATGATGCTCAGGTCTTGCACCATGCCGACCGCGGTGATGACGGAGTCCAGCGAGAACACGGCGTCCAGCACCACGATCTGCAAGATCACCTGCCAGAACACGGCGTGCTGCGGCTTTTGGCCAGCGTCGTGGCTGGCGCTGCCTTCCACGCGTTCGTGCAGTTCCATCGTGCCCTTGAACAGCAGGAACAAGCCGCCCAGGATCAGGATCAGATCTCGTCCGGAAATTTCCGCGCCCCACACGGTGAACAGCGGCGCGGTCAGCGTCACCACCCACGCAATACTGGCCAGCAGGCCCAGACGCATCACCAGCGCCAGCGTCAGGCCGATCAGGCGTGCGCGATTGCGCTGTTCAGGCGGCAGCTTGTCGGCCAGGATGGCGATGAACACCAGGTTGTCGATGCCCAGAACAATTTCAAGAATGACCAGCGTCGCCAGGCCAAGCCAGGCGGTGGGGTCGTTCATCCAGTCGAAAATCATCGTTAGTCCGCAGTAGTCGCAGGTTCGGGGCGCGCACACACAGCGGCTCCGCCTTGCTGAAAGGTGAGTATGAGGTCAAGCGGGGAGATGCGGGCGAGGATGCCCGGTGGCGCTTGCGGCGGTGCGCGGCACGCTAATTGAGGCGTGGCTGCGACGACGCGGGCCGGATCGGCGCGCCGGGCGGAGCCGGCGGCGTATGCAAAGCGGAAGGTGGTCGGGCGCCTGGGCGCCCTGCTAGGAGGAGGGTCTTCGGTCATAGTGGGCGGCAATCGCAGGCCTGCCAGGGGCAGCCGTCACGCGAAATTACCGCCGTGCTCTCGTTCTTACAGGATGCTGAATATTACCTGAATCCGAATTCCTTGCACGGGCGGCGCAACCCCACCCTAGCGCGGATCGGCAGAACCCCCTGACCCCGACGATGCGCCCGAACCCGGCATGCCGGCGTTATCCGGGGCGCCCGTTTTACCGCCAGGCGTGGTCGATTTTCCATCCGGCATGGGCGCCTTGCCTGCGTCGGGCACACTGCGTTTGTCGCCCGGTTTGCCCTGCCCCTGGCTGCGGGTGTCTGCGCCCGGGTCATCCTGCCTGGGGCTGGAACCGGCCTTGTTCTGCGCATCCGATTCTTCCGTCGATGGCATTTTCTTCCCGTCATCCATCCGCGCGCCGGGGACGGGCTTGCCAATGGCGTTCGCGGGCGCAGTCTTTTCGTCTGCGGTAGGCATTGGCATGGTGGGCGGTGCGGCTTGCGCAACCAGCGTTGCCTCGCGCGACTGCGCGCTGGCGGCGTGCCAAGGCAACACCGCCAGTAATGTGGATAGCAGTAGCAGTTTGTGGCTTTTCATTGTTGTCTCCCAGACGTAAATAGTGACAAACTAAGCGCCGACGGATTAGCGAAGTGATGCGGTATCTCTTTCGACAAGGGGCAAGTTTCGTGCCTGCCCCGATGCTGGAGTGATGCATGGACGAGCAAGCCCCGGACAATGAATCCCCGATCAGCCCTGCGCCGGCCGATCAGCCCTTGGCAGGACGGCGCGGACTTCTCAAAGCGCTGGCGGTGGGTGTACCCGGCGCCGCATGGGCCGTGACAGCACGCGGCGCTCCAGGCGAGTCCCCACCCGCAACAGGGCATGGCGCGAGCCCGCCAGCCGCCTCCCCCACCAACCGCACCTACAAATTCTTCAATGCCCAGGAAGCGCTGGCGATGGACGCCATTGCTGCCCGGCTGATCCCCGCCGACGACTTGGGCCCGGGCGCGAAAGAGGCCGGCGTCACCAACTTCCTGGATGGCCAACTGGCCGGCGCCTGGGGCGCGGGCAGCCAGTTTTACCGGCAGGGTCCGTTTGAAAAAGGCACGCCGGAACAGGGCTATCAGTTGTCGTTCACGCCCGCCGAGATGATCCGGCGCGGGCTGGCCGCCCTGGACGCCGCCACGCGCAAGCAAGACGGCAAACCCTTTGCAGAACTCGATGAAGCCAGGCAAGACGCCTGGCTTCATGACTTGCAGGCCGGCAAACCGGATTTTTCGCCGCTGCCGTCCGATATCTTTTTCCAGGCCTTGCTGGACGCCACCATCGAAGGCTTCTTCTCGGACCCGCTCTATGGCGGCAACGCCGACATGGTCGGCTGGAAGCTGGTGGGATTTCCCGGCGCGTTCGCCTCGTTCTCAAACGACATCGAACGGCATGGCGTCATCTGGGCCGGCAAACCGGTGTCCATCGCCAATGCCGTCAGCCACAACATGAAGCCGGGAGACGGACATGGCTAAGACCTTACCCGCGGTGGACGTGGCGATCATCGGCGGCGGGTGGACCGGGTCCATCATCGGCAAGGAGCTGGCGGCGGCCAAGCAGCGCGTGGTGGTGCTGGAACGCGGGCAGGCGCGTTGGCCGTCCCCTGACTTCCAAGGCCCGAACGTGCACGATGAGTTGAAGTACACGCGCCGGCACGAGCTGCACCAGGACGCCGCCACCGAGACCTTCACGTTTCGCAATTCCACCGACCAAAAGGCGCTGCCCATGCGCCGTTGGCAATTCGCGTATCCCGGCACGCATCTGGGCGGCGCGGGCAATCACTGGTCGGGCGCGTATTACCGCTTCGACCCTACCGACTTCCGCATTCGCAGCCACTACACCGAACGCTACGGTGCGAAGATCTTCGACAAGGAACTGACCTGTCAGGACTGGCCGTTGACCTATGACGAGCTTGAGCCCTACTTCGACCGCTACGATTACCTGATCGGCGCGTCTGGCCAAGCGGGCAACATCAAGGGCCAGAAGCAGGAAGGCGGCAACCCGTTCGAGCCCTGGCGTTCGCGGCCCTACCCCAACCCGCCCATGAAAGTGCCTTACGCGCCCGCGCTCTTCGGCGAGGCCGCCAAGAAGCTGGGTTATCACCCCTATGTGCAGCCGTCAGCGCTCTGTACCCGGCCTTACGTGAACACCGAAGGCCTGCACATGAGCGCCTGTGTGTATTGCGGCTTCTGTTCAAACTTCGGCTGCGAGCACTTCGCCAAGGCCTCGCCGCAGGTGTGCATCCTGCCGGTAGCGATGAAGATGGAGAACTTTGAAATACGCACCGGCGCGCATGTGCTGCGCGTGGAGCTCACGCCGGACAAGAAGCGTGCGCGTGGCGTGACCTATGTGGATGCCGCAGGCGAAGAGGTCTTTCAGCCCGCCGAGATCGTGGTGCTCTGCGCCTTTGGTATCAACAACGTGCGCTTGCTGCTGCTGTCGGGCATCGGCAAGCCCTATGACCCCGTGACGGACACCGGCGTCGTCGGCCRCAACTACACGCACCAGACGACGTCCGGCGTGAACCTGTTCTTTGATGAGTCCGTCAACATCAACCCCTTCATGGGCGCGGGCGCCGTGGCCGTCACCATGGACGATTTCAGCGCCGACAACTTCGACCACGGGCCGCACGGGTTCGTGGGCGGCGGCTATCTGCAAATCCAGGTCGTGAGCGGCGCGCCGATTGGTTATCACCCCACCCCCAAAGGCACGCCCACCTGGGGCGCCGACTGGAAGAAGGCGGTCAAGCGTTACTACAACCACTCGGCCTCCATCACCATCACCGGCTCCGCCCAGCCCTGGCGCGGCGGCTACTTGAGCCTGGACCCGACCTACAAGGATGCATGGGGCCTGCCGCTGCTGCGCGTCACCTATGACTTTCCGGACAACGACATCCGCATGTCGGCGTTCCTGACCGACAAGGGCGATGAAATCGGGCGCGCCATGAAGGGCATTGCGCGCACCGAACCCGGGCCGCGCAAGAAACCGTTCTCGGCGACCGCGTATCAGTCGACTCACCTGACCGGCGGCGCGGCCATGGGCGACAACCCCGAGACCAGCGTCGTCAACCGCTACGGGCAAAGCTGGGACGTGCCCAACGTGTTCGTGACGGGCGCGGCGCTGTTTCCGCAGAACTCGGGCTACAACCCGACAGGCACCGTGGGCGCCACCGCCTACTGGATCGTCGAAAAAATCAAGGCGGACTACCTGCGTTCGCCGGGGCGGCTGGTGTAATCATGATCGAACATCGCAAAGGCATTACCATCGCCGTCCTGCTGATCATGGCGCCGCCTGCGGTGACGCTGATTGCCACCGCCCACCAGATGATCGGCACAGGCGGCGACGGCTTGATCCGCGCAGCCGCGGTAACGGCTGCCGCAACGCCCGCGACGGCGCCAGCACAGGCTCCGGCATCGGCACCTGCTTCGGGATCAGCTTCGGGATCAGCTTCGGCTTCAGCGCCGGCACCAGCATCGGCATCAGCATCAGCATCGTCATCAGCGCCCGCACAAGCATCGGCGCCAGCACCGGCCACCTCCCCTGCGCCAGCTCCCGCCACCGCGGCACTCAAACCGCCCACGCCTGTGCCGGGACGCAGCGCGCTGGACTTCAGCGCGTCCCGCCCGGCCTGGGAAGGATTTCTGCGCGGCGCTGATCCGGAAGCGGGCAAGCAGCTGGCCGCCAACGGCAAACCCGGCGCTGGCGTGCAAGCCTGTATCGCCTGCCATGGCCCGGCGGGCATCACGCCCACCGGCGGCATCTTCCCGAATCTGGCGGGCTTAAGCAGCGAGTACCTGGCCAAGCAATTGGCCGACTTCCGCAGCGGCACGCGCGTCCAACCCTTGATGAACACCATCGCGCGCGGGCTCACCGAACAGGAAATTGGCCAGGTCGCGGCCTATTACGGCACGTTGGCCGGCCCGCCGATGCATGTGGGCGAATTCGGCGGCGAAGCGGCCCGCAAGCTGGACGTGCAAGGCGATGGCAGCCGTGCGCTACCCGCATGCGCCAACTGCCACGGCCTGCGTGGCCTGGGCGAAGGCCCCTTGTTGCCGCGCCTGGCGGGGCAATCAAAGGAATACTTCACGGACCAGATGAACGCCTTTCGCAATGGCTCGCGCCAGAATGACGACGTGGGCGTCATGCGTGCGTTTTCGCAGCGCCTGACCGACAGCGAAATCGAAGCGCTGGCGCTGTACTACGCCGGCCCGCCTCCGCAGCCGAAGTAACGGAAAGGGTCAGGCGCAGAAAGGTCAGGCGGGCCGGATACGAAGCTCCGCCTGACCCTTCACAAACCACTGAAATTTTCCCTGGTATTTACCCTAGGTGCGCGTTAAACTCCGGGCACTTTCAACCACTTAGAGATCACTGTGGACAACGACGGATGTAGTCGAACACCGACTGCTAGCGCCGCTTGACGCAGGATTCGCGGAAACCCTCTTTCCGCTAAGTCCTGCGAACAGCCAGGACTTGGGCTCTTTGCCCCTCTCCCCCCAAAAGCTTACCGACGCGATATGCGGGCCTTGTTGCGCGCGCATTCTGCCGGTCAGGCGGCGCATGCCTGTGGACCTTCCACCGTACTCCCCCCTCAAGGAGACGAACATGCGCATCAAGCAATTCATCAAAGCGCCGGCCGCAACGCCGGTCTATCAATTCACCATCGTCAGCCTCAGCGCCGTGCTGCCCGCACTGCGCAAGCAGTTGTACTTCGAGCTGCAAGCGCTGGACCTTCCGGTGCTGACCGTGCGCGTCTCGCGCGGCGAATCCGACCAATTGGCCTCAACGGTTGTCACCCTGCGCTGCCCGCCGCACCTGCGCAAGCTGCTCAATGCCGTTGCGCTGCGCCTGGGCCAAAGCCCCGACGTGCGCCGCGTGCAGTGGGAAAGCGACGCCGGGGCTTCGATTGCCGTGCTGCCGGCCTGAGCACCACATTCTGCAAGGAGACTGTCATGAAAGACCCGTACAAGGTCTTGCTGCTGGCGCGCGTGCTTGCACTGGTGCTGATCTGGCTGATTGGGCTGGGGCTGGTCATGGAATCGATCTGGCGGCTGCCGTAGGAATGCCCGAACCACGAAGGGCCGAACTAAGAAGGGCTGAACTAAGAAGGGCTGAACCACGAAGGGCCGAACTAAGAACGCCCGACTAAGAACGCCCGACTAAGGAGGCCTGAACAAAGCAGGACACAACAATGAAAAACTTCGACAACATCCAATACCTGACGCTGGCCAATACCTTGGTCAGCCTGACGACCGCTTTCGTGCTGGGGGCCATCGTTGGCTTCGAACGCCAGTTCCGTCAACGCACGGCCGGGCTGCGCACCAATGTGCTGGTGTCGGTGGGCGCGGCCATCTTCGTCGACCTGGCCTTCCGGGTGGCGGGCGATGACGGTGGCGCCCGCGTGATTTCCTACGTGGTCTCTGGCGTGGGATTTCTGGGCGCGGGCGCCATCATGCGCGAAGGCGGCAGCATACGCGGCCTGAACACCGCGGCAACGTTGTGGGGCTCGGCCGCTATCGGCGCGTGCGCCGGGGCTTCCTTGATGCTGGAAGCCGTGGCCGCCACCGCGTTCGTGCTGGCCGCCAACACCTTGCTGCGCCCCGTGGTCAGCTATGTGAACCGCCAGCCGCTGGATTCGCAGACGTCGGAAGTCACCAACGTGATTCATGTGATTGCCAACGTCGAACACCGGCAGGCGGCGATGACCATGCTGGAAGACGTGCTCGAAGCCGAGCAACTGCCGCTGTCGGAATTGAAGATCGATCAGTTCGGCGAGAACGAAGTAGAGATTGAAGCCGCGCTCAGCGAGGCCTCGGTTGACGAGCTGGATCTGGACCGCGTCACCGCCAGCATTGCCGCATCGCCCGCGGTGCGCACGGCGTTCTGGGCCGCGCGCACGGTCTAGCGCAAGGGGCGACGCGCCTGCCGAAACGCTCTAGAATGGGCGCCGATCATGCGCAGCCCTTTTCCTTTCCTGCATCGCGGCAACGCCGGCCTATGGCTGGTGTTGATGCTGTTCGCGTTAAAGGCGATTGTGCCGCAGGGCTTCATGCCCGCCACCCATCAAGGCGGCACGCTGATCCAGCTATGTTCGGCAGCCGGCCCGATCTGGGTGCAAGGCCCGTCCAAACAAGACAACGCGCCTGACGAGCGCCACGCAGCACAGGCCGCCACCTGCCCCATGGGCATGGCGCTCACCGCCATAGCCCTGCCGTCTTCACCCGTTTTGCGGGTAGCGGCGGCCGCCATCATGGCGCATCCCTTGGCGGCACGTGCGCCGCCCGCGCCTGTCCAGGTGTCGCTCATTGGGGCGCCGCTGGGCGCGCGCGCCCCGCCCCTGCCCTCGGTATTGCGCTAATTCCGTTGCCGCCTGCGCGCGGCCTGTCATCGCTTACCGAGAGCACTCATGTCTTTTCATCCCGCCGGGGCGCATTGCGTCCTGAAGCGGCGCGTGGCCGTCTGGACGGCACTCGCCTCTGTTTTTTCCACGTCATCAGTCCTGCATGCCCAAACGGCGCCCGTCGCCACCCTGCCCGCCATTTCTGTGTCGGGCGACACGCCATCGCCGACCTTGCTCGCGCCATCGGCCACCGGCACCTTGTTGGGCCTGACGCCATTCGAGACGCCCGCCAGCATCGAGATCATCAGCAACGAACAGTTGCGTGCGCGCGGCGCCACCACCGTCACCGACGCCATCACCCAGGCCGCCGGCATCACCGCCATGCGCCACCCGGGTAACGGCGGCTCGTCATTGTCATCGCGCGGGTTTACGGATTCCAATTCGGTCGCCCAGTTGTATGACGGCGTGCGCCAGTACGGCGGCGTCGGCCAAACGTTCATGTATGACCCCTGGGCCGTGGACAGCATCGAAGTGCTGCGCGGCCCCGCCTCCGTGCTGTATGGCGAAGGCGCCATCGGCGGCGTCGTGAACGTGATTCCAAAAAAGCCCACGCGCGGCCCCATCGAAAACGAATTCATGACGGCCGTGGGCACGCACGATACCCAGCGCTTCGGCTTTGGCAGCGGCGGCGCGCTGGACGACAAGTGGTCATACCGGCTGGACGTCAGCGGCAACCACACCGATTCCGGCATCAGCCTGGGCGATTCACGCGACGCCGCCATCACCGCCGCGGTGCGCCTGGACGTGTCGCCCGAGCTGAATTTCACGCTGACGCAGGCCTACGCGTGGCAGGAGCCCACCCGCTACTTCGGCACCCCGCTGGCCGATGGCACCCTGGATTACGGGCTGGCCAAGCACAATTACAACGTCGCCGACAGCAAGATCATCTATCGCGACAGCCGCACCGAGCTGAAGGCGGAATGGTCGCCCAACCCCGCGACCCTTGTCAGAAGCCGCATCTACGCCATCGGCAGCAAGCGCGATTACCGCGACGCCGAAAACTACGCATGGGTGCCGGGCGGCATGATTGAGCGCAGTGGCTACACCGAAATCCGCCACGACCAGGAACAGGTGGGCACCGTCACCGACGCCGCCTTTGACGGGCATCTGTTCGGCCTGGCCAACAAGGTGGCGGTGGGGTTCGAACTGAACCGCGCCTCGCTCAAGCACACCAACAACTCGCCCTATTCCGGCACGTCGCTGGTGGACCCGTATGACGTCGACCATGGCCGCTTCATCAACATCGCCGGCACCACGCCGCGGTACCGCAACACGGCCAGCCAGTACGCGTTCTTTGCCGAAGACCGCTTGATGCTGAACTCGCGCTGGTCGGTGCTGGCCGGGTTGCGCTATGACCATATCGACCTGAAGCGCCGCGATCTCGTTGCCGACGAAACCGCCTTTCGTACCACCTACAGCAACGTGGGCTGGCGCGTAGGGACGGTGTACGACGTGCTGCCCACGGTGTCGGTCTACGCGCAATACGCCCAGGCCGCCGACCCCATCGGCAGCCTGCTGCTGCTGTCGCCCGCCAATAAGAACTACGAGCTCTCGCAAGGCAAGCAGTTGGAGATCGGCGTCAAGCAGACCTTCTGGGACAACAAGGGCCAATGGACCTTGGCCGCCTATCACATCAAGAAGAACAACCTGGTCACGCGTGACCCCAACGACCCGGCGCTGCGCATCCAGATCGGTGAGCAATCGTCGCGCGGGGTGGAGGCCACGCTGGGTGTGGAACTGACTCCGGCCTGGCGCTTGGACTTGAACGCCGTGGCGCTGCGCGCCCGCTATGACGACTTCAACGAATCGGTGGGCGGCGTGTCGGTCTCGCGCAATGGCAATGTGCCGACCGATGTGCCGGAGCGCGTGGCCAATGCCTGGCTCAGCTGGAAGTTCGCGCCGCAATGGACGGCCAGCGCGGGCGTGCGTTACGTGGGCAAGCGCTATGCGGACGCGGCCAACCGCTTGGAAATGGCGGGCTACACCACCACCAACCTGGCGCTGCAATGGGAACCCCGCCGCGACCTGAGCCTGGCGCTGCGCGCCTTCAATGTGTTTGACCGCCAGTACGCGGAAACCGCTTACTACAACCAGACGCAATGGCTGGTGGGTGAAGGCCGGCGCGTGGAGCTCAGCGCGAATTACCGCTTCTAAGACCCGCCAGCACCCCGCCTAAGGCCCTCTCCCGCCCGTACGACGGGGTGTACAATTCCGCCCGCCGCCTCTGCAACGGAGGTGGCGGACCGACATCGCGGTCCTCGTGGACCCGGCATGCCGGGTGGCTCGGCCGGGCGCCTATCCCTCGGACAACTCCAAGCGATCTCGGACGCATTCCGAGCCCACACATGTCTTTTTTCTTGCAGCTTCGCAGCCGCTGGATGTCCAATCCGCGTGGCGACATCCTGGCGGGCATTCTTGTCGCGCTTGCCCTCATTCCTGAAGCCATCGGCTTTTCGATCATCGCTGGCGTCGACCCCAGCGTCGGGCTGTACGCCTCGTTTTCCATTGCGTTGATCATCGCCTTCACGGGCGGCCGCCCGGGCATGATCTCGGCGGCGACGGCCGCGGTCGCCGTGCTGGTTGCGCCGCTGGTGCGCGAGCACGGCATCGGCTACCTGTTCGCCGCCACCGTCCTGATGGGCGTCGTGCAGATCGCGGCCGGTTTCTTGCGGCTGGACTTGCTGATGCAATACGTGTCGCGCTCCGTCGTGACGGGCTTCGTCAACGCGCTGGCCATTTTGATCTTCATGGCGCAATTGCCCCAACTGACCGGCGTGACGTGGGTCGCCTACGCCATGGTTGCGGGCGCGCTGGCCATCATCTACCTGCTGCCGCGCGTCACCACGGCGGTGCCGTCGCCGCTGGTGGCCATCATCGCCATGACCGCGGTGTCGATCTATGGCGGGCTGGACGTCAACACGGTGGGCGACATGGGCGCACTGCCGTCGGCCCTGCCCTCGTTCATGATTCCCGACGTGCCGTTCACGCTGGACACGCTGCGCATCATCTTGCCGTACTCGGTGACGATGGCCGCCGTGGGCCTGCTGGAATCCATGATGACGGCGCAAATCGTCGATGACATGACCGATACCCACAGCGACAAACGCCGTGAATGCAAGGGCCAGGGCATCGCCAATATCGTCACGGGCTTTCTGGGCGGCATGGGCGGTTGCGCCATGATCGGGCAGTCGGTCATCAATGTGCGTTCGGGCGGACGCACCCGCTTGTCCACCTTGGTCGCCGGCACGTTTCTGCTGTTCCTGATTGTGGTGCTGGGGCCGCTTGTGGCCCGCATTCCGATGCCGGCGCTGGTGGCGGTGATGATCATGGTGTCGATTGGCACGTTCAACTGGCGCTCGTTCCGCAACCTGCGCTCGCATCCGTGGCAGTCGTCGGTGGTGATGCTGGCGACCGTGCTGGTGGTGCTCTGGACGCACGACCTTGCCCGGGGCGTGTTCACAGGCGTGGTCCTGAGCGGTTTGTTCTTTGCCGGCAAGGTGAAGCGCATGCTGAACGTCACGTCGCACCTGTCGGCAGACGGCGCCACGCGCACGTATCGCTACGCGGGGCAGATCTTTTTTGCATCGGCCAGCCGCTTTGCGGCCGCCATCGATTTCCACGAGCCGGTCAAGACGGTGGTGATTGATCTGTCGGCCGCCCACTTCTGGGACATTTCGGCCGTGGACGCGTTGGAGAAGACTGTGGCCAAACTGCGCCGCGCCGGCCGGGCCGTGGACGTCATCGGGCTGAATGAAGCCAGCGCGACGCTCGTGGGCAAGCATGGCGCGCCGGCAGCACCGGGCGCGCATTGAGGTGGCTTTGAGTCTGTGGCTTTGAGTCTGTGGCTTTTGAGTCTTGGGCTTTGAGTCTGCGTCTTTGAGTCTGCGGCTTGCAGTTGGCAGCTCCGCCTCAGGCCGCCAGGCGCAGCGTGACTTCGGCCGGGTTCCACTTCTTGCCCGGCACCGCCGCCAGCAACGCTTGCGTGTAGGGGTGGGCGGGCTGGCGGAATACGTCGGCGCACGCGCCAGATTCCACCACGCGGCCGCTCTTCATGACCGCGATGTGGTCGCACACCTGCGCGGCCACGCGCAAGTCGTGCGTGATGAAGACGATGGACAAGCCCAACTGGTCGCGCAGCCGCGCCAGCAAGGCCAGCACCTGCGCTTGCACCGACACGTCCAGCGCCGAAACGGGCTCGTCCGCAATCAGCACGCGCGGCTGCATCGCCAGCGCGCGCGCCAGGCCCACTCGCTGCCGTTGCCCCCCGGAGAATTCGTGCGGGTAACGACGGATGGCGTCCGCCGACAATCCCACCAGTTCAAATAATTCGGCGACGCGCGCCATGGCTTCGCGCCGTGGCGTGCCGTGCACCATCGGGCCTTGCGCCACGATTTCGCCCACGCGCTGACGCGGGTTCAATGACCCATACGGGTCCTGGAACACCATCTGCACGCGCCGTGCATGGTCTCGATGGGCGCTTCCACCCTTGAACACCAACGGTTTGCCCGCCAGCGTGATGGCGCCCGCATCGGGCGGCACCAGACCGAGCAAGGTCCGCGCCAGCGTGGATTTTCCAGACCCGCTTTCCCCCACGATGCCTAACGTGCCGCCTTCGCGCAGCGTGATGGACACGCCGTCGACCGCATGCGTTACTCGGCCCGCACGGCCCAGCCAGCCGCGCTTGCGGTAGGTCTTGGACAGCGCGTCGGTACTGAGAATGACCGGCGCATCGTCGAAGCTGCCTGCTCTTGCCGCAGCCGGCTCCAAGGGCGGCACGGCAGCGATCAGCGCACAGGTGTACGGGTGGCGCGGGTGCTCCAGCACTTGTTCGGCCGTGCCGCTTTCCACCAGCACACCGCGCTGCATCACGGCCACCCGGTCAGCGATCTCGGCCACGACACCAAAGTCATGCGTGATGAACAGCACCGCCGTGCCTTTGCGGCGTTGCAGGTCGTGGATCAAATGCAGAATCTGCGCCTGCGTGGTCACGTCGAGCGCGGTGGTGGGCTCGTCCGCAATCAGCAATGCGGGTTCCAGCGCCAGCGCCATCGCGATCATGGCGCGTTGGCGTTGTCCGCCCGACAATTCATGCGGGTACGCCTCCAGCGCCTGCGCCGGTTCGGGCAGCCGCACCGACTCCAGCAGGGCCAGCGTCCGCTCGCGGATGTCGGCGCGGCCCAGGCGGGTATGCGTACGAAACACCTCGGCAATCTGGTCGCCAATGGTGCGCAGCGGGTTCAACGCCGTCATCGGTTCTTGGAAGATCATGCCAATGCCCTGGCCGCGCAAACGCCGCATGGCCTCAGCCGGCAGGCGCAGCAGATCTTGTTCGCCCTGCCACAAAATCTGGCCGGCGCTCGCGCGCACGTCCTGCGGCAGCAGGCCAAGAATGGCGCCCGCGGTCAGCGATTTCCCCGATCCGCTTTCCCCCACCACGCAAAGGATTTCGCCGGAATTGATCGTCAGGGATACGTCTTTCAACGCATGTTGGCGGTCGGCGCCCGGCGGCAGGTCTACCGTCAGGTTCTTGATCTGCAGCAAGGGGCGCGATGACGACGGGGGCAGCTGGGACGGGGTGCGCATGAGACGGCTCGGCAGTTCGGATAAGACAAGCTGCCGATGATAGGTCTGCGCCCCAGCGCCGGGAAATGCCGATTCCTCATTTGCTCATGCGGCCCGCGCGGCATCGCTTGCATCTGCCGCTTGCGCCTGCTGCTCACGCCTGCTGCTCGCGCCGCACTTCAGGGGCTGAGCATGTCTGATATGGCGTCGCCCAATTCCTTGACCGCGCCGCTCACCCCTTCCGCCGCGCCTTCCGCGCCGATACCGATCGCACGCCCGAAGCCCCGCGCCACTTGCGCCGCGAAGCCGCGCGTCACCGAGAACTTGGGGTTGTCCAGGCTGCCGCGCAATGCGAACTCGAAGCGCAGCACGCCAGACTTGTCTTTCATGGCGGCCAACACCGCTTTGCGCGGCAACGAAAACAGCGAGCCATCACCACTGAACTGCAAACCGCGCAAGGCCACCGTGCCTGCGGCGCGCAACTCTTGTTTGGCGATCTTGGTGGTCATGTCCAGATCCATGGTGCCGCCCGTCAGCGTGCCGGCGCCGTTTGCCGACAAGTACGGCGCGGCATGGCGGATATCCATATTGCGCACGGCCACCTTCATATCGGCGTCCGTGCTGCCCACGGCCAGCCAGCCCTGCGCATGGACCGTGGATTCGCCGTTGCGGTTGTCTTCGACGATCCCATTGAATTCAAAGTCGCTTTGCGTGCCATCGCCCGGGATCGCGACGGGGCTCAATCGGGCCTGTACATTTTTAAAGGGGATGCGATGCGGGGGCTTGGCGACCGCGGCGTCCAGATAATCCAGGCGGCCGTCGCGCAGGATGAGCTCGCCCATGTGGATCGGCATGGGCCGCCGCGATTTACCATCGCCGCCGTCGCCCGAGTGCAGCGCGGTTTGCAAGGCGGGAGCAATCTGCATGTCGCCGTCCGCGCCACGTATCACCGAAAAATCGAACCCTTCCACCACCACCGACTTGAACACGGTTTCATGCCGCAAAAAGGCGGACCACTCCGGCTCCAGCACGACGCGCTTTGCGCGCACCGCAGTCTGATTGGCCGAGCCGGGCACGTTGACGTCCGTCAGCACGACTTGGCGAAATCCCACCTGGATGTCAGCGACCTGGCCGCGCGGCCCGAGCATGCCCGCAATACGCTGCTCGACGATGCGGGTTGCCGCGAACGCCAGCACGGCAGCCAGCGCTATCAGCACAAGCAGCACCCCCATCGTGGTGCCCAAGGCGGATCGCTGGCGTGGCGCAACGGCGTTCGTGCTCATAGAGTTCCTGGATGGATTGGGGTGGACAGGTGCAAGGTCAACAGCGCATCGTCAGAGATCGCGCGGCAAGTTTCAATGGCCAAAAAGGATGATGGCAGCTAAGCCGTCCCCAATGCAAACGGCCCCGTCCGCGCTTGCTGGCACGGACGGGGCCGCCGGGATACGCGCTGCCGGTATGCGGACTCAAGGCGCGATCAAGATGCTAGCGTTGGGTCTTGTTTTGCTGGCCCGGATTTTGGCCCGCTTGCCCTTGACCCTTGTCGGCGGTCTGGCCGGCTTGACCGGGCTGCTGACCCGGCTGGTTGCGGTCCTTGGGATTTTCCTGGGCCTGTTGCTTTTGGGGCTGCTTTTGCTGGTCCGGCTGATTCTGGTTGGACATTACAAGTCTCCTAGTAGGCGGAAAGGACTCCCGCGCTATCAGGGGTAGCAACTGACGTGCCCAAGCGCCGGTTAGGGGTGGAAAAGGATGCAGGTTCTGAGCGGCCCCGTTTCTTCGGGGTGAGCGGCGTGCCGGCGCCGGTAAGAATTACCGCCCCGCCCGCCAGCGCTGCCCATTACGGGGTGGCAGCGCCCTTATGGGGTGGCAGCGCCCATATGGGATAAAGATGCCCTCATTGCGTGACGACGCCTTCAAGGGATAAAGATGCCCTTATTGCGTGACGACGCCCTTAGTGCGTGTAAAGACGCCCTTATTGCGTGACGACGCCCTTAGTGCGTGTAAAGACGCCCTTATTGCGTGACGACGCCCTTCGGAATGACCGGTTCGGCTTCGCTGCCGTCAAAGGCCTCGAGCCAGGACGAGGCGTAACTGGCCGGCGCTGACAAGGGCTCGACGCCGTCGCGTTGGCTGCGCAGGCGCAGCATCAACGCGTCCAGCGGCATCGGGCGGCCTAGTGCATAGCCTTGGCCGTAACGGCAGCCCGCAGCGCGCAAGGCAGGCACGTCGGCCACATTTTCCACGCCTTCGGCGACGACGCGCCAGCCCATGCGGGTAGCCAGTTCGGCCGCCGAGCGCAAGACTTCGAACGCCACGGCGCTGCGCCGCATGCGGGTGACGAAATATTGGTCGATCTTCACTTCAGACAACGGAATGGCCGACAGCAGCTTGAGCGATGCGTGGCCCGTGCCAAAGTCGTCCAGGCTGACCTCGCAGCCCGCCTCTTCCAGCTTCAACAGCGAGGCGCGCAGCACATCCAGTTCTTTGATGGGTTCGTCTTCGGTCAGTTCGATACGCACCAAAGACGCGGGCAGCTCGGCCGCGCGTATGCGGTCAAGCAAAAAATTCACGGCGTTTTCATCTGACAAGGTGGTGGCGGGCGCATTGACGGCAATCGGCACCGCCACGCCGGCGCGGCGCATCGTCAACAGCATGTCGATGACTCGCAGGCAAACCCGTTCGAACAAATGCCGGTCCAGGCCCATGCGATTGATGGCGGGGATGAATTCAGCAGGCATGACCAGCCCCAAGCGGGGATGCTGCCATCGCGCCAGTGCTTCCGCCGACACGATCTTGCCGGTCAGCAAATCCATCTGCGGCTGCAACAGCACCCGCAATCCCTCTTTACCTGCCACCATGGCCGCGATTTCGTCATCGCTGACCACCGAGCTCGTGGAAGCCTCGTGATTCGGCGTCATGTCTACGCTCCTCGCGCGCCTCTGATAAATGGCCTGCGCTGTCCGGGCGCAGATAGAGGCACATTGGGACATGAGTATTCACTTCGGGCTTACCGCAAGCGCGCCGACGAAAAATTCGGCGCGCTGAACCGCTAGTGTTTTTTATGCCATTTTGCGCAATTGTTCCAGCCAATTTTGCACAAATGATGTCGTAAGGTCACATGGATGTAACCATACGTTATGCCGACGTCCACGCGCACGCCTTGTCGACATGGTAGGGTTTGCGTCTTTCGGCCTTCGGGCCTAATTGCTGCTTCAAGATCAGCGTGACGAATCTGCTTTCCCGTTGGCGCGCATCGCTGCGCAATGTCCTGTGGCTGGACGCCCTGCAAGCCGCCGCCATCAGCGCGGCCCCTGTCATTCTTGCCGTGCTGGCGCACGAGCCGCGCCTGGGCTGGACCGCCATCGCGGCGTTCTGGGCCTGCTTCGGCGACCCCGGCGGCCCGCTGCGGCAACGTGCCGGCTCCATGCTGGCGTTGGGGCTGATTGGCGCCCTCTTCTGTTTTCTGGCCAGCGCCAGCGCCGGGCATTTATGGCTGCTGTTGCCGCTGACGTTCATCTGCTGCACGTTTGGCGGGCTGCTGCGCGTGCTGGGACCGGCGGCCGCCATTGTCGGCACGCTGCTGTCAGCCGGCTTCGTCGTCGCCGCCGAGTTACCCGCGCCGACACTCACTGAAAGCCTGTCCTACACGCTGTTCTTCCTGGCCGGCGCCGTCTGGGCCATTTTGATGACGGCGCTGGTCTGGCGCCGCCGCCCCTGGAAGGACGCCACCCATGCCGTTGCGCATTGCTATCGTGGCCTGGCCGATTTTGCCGACGCGCTGGCGCGCATGTATTCAGGCTTGACGCCCGCCGCCGGGCCGCAAGCCTGGACGGCCGTCACCAAGCCCCAACGCAGCGCCCAGCGCGCGGCCTTGGAAGCCGCCCGCGTTCGCATCCGCGAAGTGCAAGACACCCGCCCGTCGCGGCGCGCCCGCGCCCACCAGCTGATGTATTTACTGGACAGCGCCGAAGACAGCTTCATCGCCCTGGTTGCGGCGGCGGACCTGCTGGAATCCAATGCGCCGCGCTGGCTGGGCCGCAGCGCCGGCGCGCACCTGTCCCATGCGCTGCACCGCTACGCCAGCGTCTGCAACGCCATCGCCAGCACGTCGGACGTCAGCGACGCCAAGCAGGCCGAGTGCCTGCGCGAACGGCTGGCCCATTACAGCGCGGGCCTGCACGACTTGCGCGGCGGCGCCATGGCGTATGCGCCCGATCTGGCCACCGTGGTGCCGGTGCTGGACCGCCTGCTGCACACCGCGCAATCCGTGATGCAGGCCCTGTTCGACCAGGGCGACGCCCCTGCCGCGCCCGCGCAAGGCCCCGCCGTGAGCAGCCGCGCGCGCCAGGCCTGGCGCACGTTGCGCCAAAACCTGGGCGTCGAGTCCGACGCGTTCCGCCACGCGTTGCGGGTGGGCATCGGCGCGACCATCGCCGTGGCCTTGTCCAAGACGTTCGCCGTCAACCATGGCTATTGGATGTCGTTGACGCTGGTGTTCATCCTGCAACCGTACTTCGCCACCACCTGGCAGCGCACCGTCGAACGCGTGATCGGCAGCGTGGCCGGCGCCATTGGCGCGTCGCTGCTGGGCCTGTTGCTAAGCACACCGTTGTCGGTTGCGCTGGCTGTACTGCCCATTGCCTTGGGCACATTCGCCGCCCGCACGATTCACTACGCGCTGTTCACATTCTTTCTGACGTCGCAGTTCGTGCTGGTCAGCCATATTCAGCAGCCGGATATCTATGAACCCATGCTGGCTGCGCTGCGCGCGTTCAACAGCGTACTGGGCGGCATCCTGGCCTTGCTGGTGGGCTTTCTGGTGTGGCCGGAAAAAGAACCCCGCCAACTGGCAGGCGCCCTGACCCGCGCACTGGAACGCCACGCCGCCTACGCCTTGGCGCTGATCCGGCAGAAAAGCGGCGAGCCGGATGCGCTAGGCGAGCCGGACATCGTCGGCTTGCGCCGCCTGGCCTGCCTATCTGCCGACAATGCCGAGGCCTCGTTGCAGCGCTTGCAGCAAAACCCTGTGCACCGCGACCGCAACGTGGACACGGCCGTGAATTTGCTGAATGCCATGCGGCGGATCACCGCGGCAGGCACCGTACTGGAAATCCAGCCAGCGCTTCCCGCGCAAGCACCGACTGCGGACGCGCTACGCGAATACGGTCTGGTGCTGGCGCATGCGCTGCATCCGCAGGACGGCGCCCAGGATGTGCCGCCGCGCCAACTGGCGGTGCCGCCCGCGATTGCGGCGGCCGACCCGGCGCTGGCCGGGCCGCTGGACCGCATCGCGCAGCAGGCGCGCCAGGTTCGACAACTGCGGGACCGCGTCGAAAAGGAACCGGCCCGATAGCCAGACCTTCAGCCGGCCCCAGCGATATATTGACCCGGCCCCGGCCATATCTTGACCCGGCTCCGGCCATCTCTTGACCCGGCCCCGGCAATATCAAGACGGCTTGATACGCATCAATAGCGGCCTTCACGGAAAGCGCAACCATGCAGATATGGAACGCTTAATAAGGAGGCCGCCATGTATCGCCGCATTTCCGTCCATCTGGACCACGGATTCGATTGCACCCGCCGCACGGCATTGGCGCTGTCACTCGCCAAGCGCCACAAGGCCGAGCTCGTTGGCATCTACGCCAGCGCCGCACCGCCACAGTATTACTACGGCGAATCCGTGCTGATGTCGCGCACGCTGAGCGTGATGAAGGAAATCCAGGCGCAAAATCGGGGCGCGGTTCAGAACGCGTTCCTGGAAGCGGCCGCCGCCGCCGATGTGCCGGCTGTGGTGCGCGCCGGAGAGGCCTCCCCCAGCGCCAGCGTGGCCCTCTACGCCCGCACGAGCGACCTGGTCATCGTCAGCCAGTTCAACCCGGACGACGTGGAAGCCGCGCACGAAACCGAATTTGTCGAACAGATGTTGTTGACCGCGGGCCGCCCCGTGCTGGTGCTGCCTTCCAGCGGGAATTTTTCCGCCGTGGGCGAGCGCGTGCTGGTGTGCTGGGACGGCAGCCGTGAAGCCGCCCGCGCGCTGGCCGACGCCGCGCCCGCGTTACGTCTGGCGTCGCGTCTGGTGGTGCTGACCATGGACGAAGGCGGCGCCTCGTCAAAAGGCGAAGCCGTACCGTTCGAAGACCTGGCCACCTACTGCGTCGCCCAGGGCATGCCGGCGCCCGACCACGTGCGCCGCGATATCAAGGGCGTTGGCGTGGGCAGCACCATCCTGAACGCTGCTGCCGACCATAGCGCCGACCTGATCGTCATGGGCGCCTATGGTCACAGCAAGTTCCGCGAATGGGCGATGGGCGGGGCCACCGCCTCTATCCTTAAGAGCATGACCGTACCGATCATGTTCTCGCACTAAGCCCGCGATCAGGCGGCTTCGGCGTGCGCGTCCAACACGGGCGTCAGCACGGCTTGGCCGCTGAAATGCGCCGTGGCGTTTTGCAGGAACAACGTCACGGTGGCTTCGACCGCTTCGGGCGAACGGCCGGCGCTGTGCGGCGTCAGCACCACGTTCGTCAACGCCTTGAGCGCATCGGGAATGGTGGGTTCGCCGTCAACCACGTCCAGCCCCGCGCCCGCAATGCGGCCGTTGGCCAACGCGGCGATCAATGCGTCGGTATCCACGACGCTGCCGCGCGCAATGTTCACCAAGTAGCCCTGGGGGCCCAACGCATCCAGCACATCGGCATTCACCAGATGACGCGTACCCGCGCCGCCGGGCGTCGCCACCACCAGGAAGTCTGACGCCGCAGCAAGATCGCGCGCGTTATCGAAATAGGTGTAGCCGGATTCCGGGCGAGCGCGCCGGTTGTAATAGCCAACGCTCATGCCAAAGCCATTGGCGCCGCGCTTGGCAATTTCCAGGCCGATGGTGCCCAGGCCCAAAATGCCCAGCCGTTTGCCGGTGACTTGCGGCCCCATGAACCCGCTCCAGTGGCCTTGACGCACCCAGGCGTCGGCTTGGGGCAGATGGCGCGCAGCGCCCAGCAGCAACGCCATGGCGTGGTCGGCCACCGACACCGCATTGGCCCCGGGGCCGTTGGTGACAATAATGCCGCGCGCGGCGGCGGCGGCCAGATCAATATTCTCGTAGCCCACGCCAAGCGAACAGATCAGTTCAAGCTTGGGCAGCGCCGCCATCTCGTCGGCGCGAAAACCTGTGGCGCCGCGGGTCAACACCACGCGGATATCGTCCGCATGTTGCGCGATTGCGTCCGCGCGAGCCTGGGCGGTGGGAGCGTACACGGCTTGAAAGCCGCGGGCTTCAATGGCGGGCAGATAGTCATGCACGCTGTCGATCAAAATCAATAAGGGAATGGTCATGTTGGCGTAACGGGGTGAGCGAAGGTCGGTATCAAGGCGGGGAAATCTTACGCCTCGTCCCGCCCCTTCGCTACCCGGTACCGCCACCCGCCGTCCAGCGAGCGACCATTCCCGGTAAACCAAGTTGTCTGACCCGGCTTGCCGCGTGGCAAGCCGCCGTCAGTCAACCGTCAGGCGCTTATATTCGCCCCATCAGCAGCATCACGATCAGCACGATCACGACGATGCCGAGCAAGCCGCTGGGGTAATAGCCCCAGCCCTTGCTGTGCGGCCAAGCGGGCACGGCGCCGATAAGCAGCAGGATCAGAATGATCAGCAGGATGGTCGACATGATGACTCCTCGTCTTGTTTGATTCGATCTTGGTTATTCGATCTTAGTGATTCGATCTTGGTGATACGAATTTACGGACTTCGATCTTGTTGATTCGTTTTATTCAAGGGCGAGATCCAGCATCACTGGCATCAACGCTTGGGCGGATCAATTTCCCTGATTGGGGGAGACAGCGGCGGCAGGTCCACCTCCGGCTCATCCGTATCCGGTTCCACCGGCAAATCACCCGGCGGCGATCCGGGCGGAATCGGGTCGGGTTTGGGCGGCACATGTAGTTGCATTGAGTCTTGCATGGCACTCTCCTTAAAGGGCTTCGGGTCTTTGTCTTGCTGCCCGACCCTTCAGCAAGCGCCGTGCCCAAGCCCCGCCGCCCTGCGGGAAAGCGTTGGATGGCACGCCGCTTGCTAGGACTTGCTAAGCGCCAGAGCCTGGTCAGCCGTCCAAGCAGCCGCTCATTACAGCCACCCCGTGCAGCCGCCCAACGCAGCCGGAGAACGAATGGATACCCGCATATCGCCCGCCGAACCGGCCCTTTGCGCCGCCGTCGAACCTCCGCTGGTTTATGTAGACGACTCGCAGCCCGGCTACCGGCGCGTTCGTGTCAACGGCAGCACGTTCCACTACGTGGATGCGCAGGGCAAGCGGGTTAAGGATGCCGCCGAAATTGCCCGCATCCATGCCCTGGTCATTCCGCCCGCCTACGAAGATGTGTGGATCTGCGCCCTTCCCCATGGCCATCTGCAAGCGACTGGGCGCGATGCCCGCGGACGCAAGCAATACCGGTATCACCCCGCCTGGGCCACGATGCGCGATGCGGGCAAATATCAGAATCTGCTGGCCTTCAGTTTGGCGCTGCCGCGCATTCGCCGCCAGGTCGCCCGGGATATGCAGGCGCCGGGGTTGGCGCAAGAGAAAGTGATTGCCACCTTGGTGCGCTTGCTGGAAACCACGCTGATCCGCATCGGCGCGCGGGAATACGCGCGCGAGAACAAATCGTATGGCCTGACAACGTTGACGCGGCGGCACACCACCGTAGCCGGCAGCCAGTTCCGGTTTCGATTTCAAGGCAAGAGCGGCGTGCCGCATGACGTGACAGTCAGAGACCGCCGCGTGGCGCGCATCATCAAGCGCTGCCTGGAAATTCCGGGGCAGCAGCTATTCCAATACCTGGATGAAGATGGCGGCAAACATCCGGTGGATTCGGGGGCCGTCAATGCGTACCTGCGTGCGGCGGGCGACGGCGATTTCACCGCCAAGCACTATCGCACCTGGGCCGGTTCCGTGTTGGCGTACGCCGCGCTGCAAGCCCGGCCATTTGAGAACGACGCGCAGGCCAAGCAGACGGTCGTAGACGTGATCAAGGACGTGTCCAAGCGTTTGGCCAACACGCCTGCGGTATGCCGGGCATGCTATGTCCACCCCGCCGTGCTGGACGCCTATCTGGCCGGCGCCTTGCCCGCCAAGGCGCGTGCGCCAGCCGGGCCACGCGGACTGGATGCCAGCGAGCGGCGGCTGTTGGCCTTTCTTCAGAAGCTGCCGCCCGCCGCCCCGGCCTGATCAGAACAAGGATGAGCGCGCGTTCTTCGCGCGCGGCTGCGGCGCGGCCCCATCGGCCCAGTTCGACTCGGTCTGGTTATCCACCACCGCTCGCTTGTCGCGCGCCGCTTCGTCGGGTGTCGAGGCGTCTGGTTTAACCGGTTGATTTGGCACGTCGACGGGCCCCTGCGGGGGCAGTATCTTAGCGTTGTCCTGCACAGGCGCCGCCTGCTTGGCGGAAGCAGCGGGTTTCGAATCGGATCGGGATGTCATGGGGGTCTCCTGCCTGGTTTCGAGCTTTCATCCTACGGCCTACTGCCTCGTCAAAGCACTGGCACCCACTTCAAATTGCAAGCGGATGTGGCCGGGCAACCTCGCACACGCCTTGGCCGGCCACCCTGGGCACTCACAAGGAGATGCAATGCGAGACCCAAACTTCGAGCAATGTGTGCAAGCCTGCTACGAATGCGCGGTGGCATGTGACCAGTGTGCCGCGACCAGCCTGGAGATCAACGCGGCTCGCATGAAGCGCTGCATCAGCCTGGCGATTGATTGCGCCAGCGTGTGCCGCTTGTGCGCCGCCATGCTGGCGCGTGACGGAGAATTTTCTACCGCGCTATGTACTTTGTGCGCCTTGGTCTGCGATGCCTGCGCCCGCGCATGCGCCCCGCACCAGGACATGGAGCATTGCCAGATTTGCGCCGGGGCATGCCTGGCGTGCACGCTGGCTTGCCAAGACATGCTCGAGGCTTGACGCCTCGGCACGCCACGCGGCCGCACGGGCCGGATCGCGCTGGCGGATATTGCGCCCGACTGCCAGGAGCTTTCAGATGGCCTCTACGAACACCCCTCTGCCTTCCGATTTCCCCGAGAATGGCCCGGATAATCGTGGGTTGCGCAGGCGCGCACGCCATCCGGAAAGTTGGATCGATGAAATTGAAGCGACCTTGCGTGATGCCGATCCCGGCGATCTTGATGCGCTGAAGGCGCGCCTGGCCGATCAGTTAGCGGCCACGCGAAGTAGCCTGCGCGAGGCCTCTGAAAATGCCGGCGATCTGATGCGCGAAACCATCGACTGCACCGAGGAATACATCCACGCTCGCCCCTGGCAAGCCGTCGGGCTTGTCGCGGGCGCAGCATTCCTGTTCGGCGTGATTGTCGGACGTCAGTAAGCCCGCCCTCGCACATTCGCCAAAAAAAAGCCGGGGCATTCCCCGGCTTTTTTCGTACTGGCCAAGTGCGTCTTACGACTTTTCGACCTTGTCCTTGGCATCGCCGTAAGCGGCCTGCGTCTTGCCGGCCACCTTTTGCGCCGTCCCCTTCAATTCGGTGGACGTGCTGCCGGTCGCTTTGCCAGCGACTTCTTTCGCCTTGCCAACGGCCTCATTGACTCTGCCCTTCACCTGGTCCTTGTTCATGGCTTTCTCACTTTTCATCGCGTTGATAGGTTAGTGGCGCTGTCGCCAGCACCTGCCCCTCTACAGCAAGCGGCGTGCCCAAACCGCCCAAGCGGGAACAGGGATTGCTCACGCCCCAGGGCAGCGCGCCCAGAGCGCCAACCCCAATCATCAGGAGCCATGCCATGAGCAAGCCGAAAAACGCCGGTACGGGCGCCCGCCCGCACCCCACGCCACCCATGCCCGACCAGCACCTGAGCAAACCCGGCAACGAGGCCGACATGGAACTGAAGCCTCAGTACCAGGCGCCCGGCTATCACGGCAGCGGCAAGCTGCAAGACATGGCGGCCATCATCACGGGCGGTGACTCGGGAATCGGCCGCGCCGTGGCCGTTTTATTCGCGCGCGAAGGCGCCGACGTGGCGGTCGTGTACCTGAACGAACATGAAGACGCCGAAGACACCCGCCAAGCCGTTGAAGCCGAGGGCCGGCGCTGCGTGCTGATCGCGGGCGACGTGCAAGACTCATCTTTCTGCAACGACGCCGTGGCGCAAGCGGTCAAGGCGTTCGGCAAGCTTGATGTTCTGGTCAACAACGCGGCCTATCAACAACACACTGACACGCTGGCCGAGATCAGCGACGACAAGTGGGACAAGACGCTGCGCACCAATATCACCGGCTATTTCTATATGGCGCGCGCCGCGCTGCCGCATTTGAAAGCCGGCGCGGCAATCGTCAATACGGGATCGGTGACGGGCTTGCGCGGCAGCGCCAAACTACTGGACTACTCGTCAACCAAAGGGGCGATACACGCCTTCACCCGTTCGCTTGCCGCCAATCTGGCCGAGCGCGGCGTCCGCGTGAACGCGGTAGCGCCAGGCCCCGTCTGGACGCCATTGAATCCGGCGGATCAAAGCCCCGAGAAGATCAAGGAATTCGGCAAGCACACCGATCTGGGCCGGCCGGCGCAGCCGGAAGAAATCTCGCCGGCTTACGTCTTCCTGGCCTCGCCCGTGTGCGCCAGCTACATCACGGGCATCGTCCTGCCCATCACCGGCAGCGCGGGCGACTGAAGCGGATCAGGCCGCGGGGCGCCCCGCGATCAAGGCAGCGTGGACGCCTCCTCAACCGGGTGCGGCGGCTTGAGCGGATCAAAGTCTTCCCACTTGCCGCCCTGCCAGCGGCCTTGTGCGCGCTCGATGTCGCGGCCGCCGGATTCCCGAAGCACTCGCCGCGCCAACGCATCCTGGCCCGGGGCCACGTGCAGGGCCAGCATCACGCCAGCCGGCCTTACCGCCGGGTGCACCTCTTGCGCGCGCGGTGTGTTGGCCGCCTTGCGCTTGTTCCGTCCGATGATCCAAAGCGCGCCCGCCAACGCACCCAGGTAGGCCCCGACGCCCGCCGCCGCGATCACGACAAAGATCGACGCGGCCACACGCGCCGCGATCAAGCCGCCTGCCAAGGCGAACACCAGCCCCAGCACCGACGCGCCCGCGACGGCACCCAGGTGCCCGCCCTTTGAATCCGGGTCTGCCAGCCGGTCACCGCCCAAGGGGTAGCGGCCATGCTCACCCGCCGAATTGATATAGAAGGTGTGCACATCGTCTTCGGTGAAGCCTTCCGCGAAGAGCTTCTGTGCGGCCACCGTGGCCTGGTCGAAGGTTTGAAATCGTGCAGCGACGATTAGTGACATGGCGATCTCCCGTTTTGTCCTGCGGTTTGCTTTGCCAAGGCCAGCAATTGCCATACCCGCCTTAAAGCGGCACGACGATTGCTGTGTAGGTGCAAGCACGGGCGTCCTGCCCAGGCTTCTGCCTTCACCTTCCCGGAGACCGCCATGTCACGCACCCCACCCCCCGATTTCCCTGAACTGGACCCAAGCGGGCGCCCGGATCTAGGCCCCAGCGATTCGTCTGATTCCGCCAGCGACCTACCTCCCGGGATGGCCCACACGGACAGCGATTCCCAGGCCACGGGCGATCGCGAAAGCGTAGACCCCAATCTGCGCGACGACGATGGCCGCGATATCGCACCCGACCGCGTCACAGGCGAAGACGAAGCTGGCGTTTCCCATTCACCGCCCAACCCGGTGCGCAATGGCGGAACGGCTGATTGAAAAAAACCGGGCAAGGCGCCCGGTTTTTTTACTTCCCCTCGGGCCGCTTGCCCGGGTACTGCCCGCCTTCCTCGTACTCCGGTCCCTGCTGGTTGGGTTGTTTGTCCGCGTGGCGCTTGCTCGCCGGCGGCGCTTTGCCAAACCCGGGCTTGTCCGCGCCGAACTGGCCGCTGCGATGCGCGGTGTCGGTGTCATCGGTAGGTGTGTTGGCCTGGGGTTTTGCCGGATCGTTGGCCGGGTCGTTGGCCGGGTTTTTGGCCGGGTTTTTGGCAGGGTTTCTGGCCTGGCCGTTGGCCGAGTCATTCACTTGATCACTGCGCGAGTGCGGTTCCATCTCTTTCTCCATATGGCGTCATGCGCAGGCTGTGGCGCAAGTGCCGTGCCTGCGCCGTGCCTGGCCCCGCGCGGGAACGGCGCTTGCTAAGGGGTGGTTGAGGTCCAGCCTAACCCGGACCCATATCCAAAGGAGTCAGTCATGAATCTGTCCAGAACCGTTTGCCCCGCCATCGCTCTCTGCCTGTCCGCCGTGGCGTTCCAAGCGTCCGCGCAAACCACGCAAGGCGGTTCTCCGCCCGTTCGCACGAACGATCAGATCGACAATCAATACAAGATGGACAAAAAGGCGTGCGACGGTATGAAGGGCAATCAAAAGGACGTTTGCCAGCAGCAGGCCGAAGCCAATCGCGACAAGGCGAAGGCCGATGCCAAGGCGGGCAAGGAAAAGGCCGAAGCCAACCATGACGCAGCCAAAGTCAAGAACGACGCCGATTACAAGGTGGGCAAGGAAAAATGCGACGCCATGTCGGGTAACGCCAAAGACGCGTGTATGGCTGACCTGAAGACGCGCCACGGCAAGTAAGGCGGGTCGAGGCGGCGGCGCGATGCTTGCCGCCTCAGTTCAGCAAGGCCCTATGTGGATTCCGGGGGCCTCAGCCGAGAAAGGCCCTATACGGAATTGCGGGGCCTCTTCCGAAAGACCTTATGCGGAATTCCGGGAATTGCGCGCGCCGCCGGCGTCTTCACCTGGCAGCGCATACCCGGCCGCCGCATATTCTTCCAGGCGGTTATAGAGCGTCTTCGGACTGATGCCCAGCATCAACGCCGCCTGCTTCTTCACGCCATTGCAGCGTTCAAGCGTGGCCAGGATCAAGCGCCGGTCTGCTTCAGCCAGCGTTTCGCCCACGGGCACACTGACCTGCGCAGCGTCCGCGTCGCCGCCCGGCGACACATGCGGCGCCAGCATATCCACGTCCAGCAAATCACCGTCGGCCAGAATGAAGGCGCGGCGCACGAAGTTCTTCAACTCGCGCACGTTACCCGGCCATTCGTATTGCTTGAGCACCTCGTCGGCCTGCGGTGAAAACGCTTTGTTCTTGCCCGATTCCTGGTTTTGGGCCTGCAAAAAGCGCCGCGCCAGGAACAGGATGTCGTCACCGCGCTCGCGCAGCGCGGGCAATTGAATGGGGAACACGCTAAGCCGGTAGTACAAATCTTCGCGCAGCTTGCCTTCCTGCACCGCCTGCTCGGGGTTGCGATTGGTGGCGGCGATGATCCGGATGTCGCAGCTGATTTCGCGGTTGGTTCCCACCCGCATGAACCGCCCGGTCTCCAGCACGCGCAGCAGCTTCACCTGCAAGTCCAACGGCATTTCGGTGACTTCGTCCAGGAACAAGGTGCCGCCATCGGCGCGTTCGAAATAGCCCTTGTGCTGACGATCGGCGCCGGTAAAGCTGCCCCGTTCGTGCCCAAACATCTCGCTTTCGATCAGGTTCGGAGAGATCGCGCCGCAGTTCACCGCAATGAACGGGCGTTGGCGCCGCGTGCTCAGTTCATGAATGGCATGGGCGGCCAGTTCCTTGCCCGTACCGCTTTCGCCGATCAGCAAGGTCGTGACATTGGTGGGGGCCACGCGCCCCAGTTGCCGGTACAGCTCCAGCATGCGCTCAGACTGGCCGAACAGCTTGCCAAAGCGTCCCGGCTCTTCAAACGGCATACCGGGCAAATCCCCGCCGGCATTGGTGACGACGCGGGTCAGGATTTCATTGAGCCGTTCCATGCAGATGGGCTTGACCAGGAAATCGCTGGCGCCCAGGCGCAACGCCTGCACCGCGTAGTCGACCGAGCCGTGCCCCGTCATCACAACGACTTCGGCACTGGCGATCGCCACGTTGTTGAAAATGTCCATGCCATTGCCGCCCGGCAGACGGACATCGGTCAGGACCAGATCCGGCGCTTGGCGCTCGAGCTGAATCAGCGCGTCTTTGACGCTGCCCGCGACCGCAACCGAAAACCCGCTATCGCGGCCCATCTCGGCCAGTGTTTCCCGAATCGCATCATCGTCGTCGACGATTAGCAGGTGTGGCATAGCTTCTCCGTATTGCCCTGCGCGGCGCGACATGTGCGCGCGCGTTTGCATGAGATTGAGAATAGTCACTCTGACGGCGAGAAGCGTAAATTTTCGATACCGTCCACTAAAGTTTTCGAATACTTGCAACTGGTCGCAATCGGCGCAGCACCGCCCTACTACCATGGAAATATCGCGAGCAGGCCCGGCGGGCCGAGGTATCAGCATGGTAAATCGCACCACCACCGGGCGCGAGGATGCGGTTGCGTCCCCCCCGACCCTTATGGACGTGACGGGGCTGTCGCCCGTCATGCAAAAACTAGGGGCCCAGTTGCAACTGGCCGCCTCAACCGACGCCAGCGTGTTCATCGTTGGAGAAAGTGGCGCGGGCAAGGAAATTGTTGCGCGCGCGATTCACGACGCCAGCGAACGGCGCGACCAGCCCTTCGTGGCGGTCAACTGCGGCGCTATCAGCGGCACGCTTGCCCATGCCGAACTTTTCGGCCATGAGAAAGGCAGCTTTACCGGCGCGGTGTCGCAGAATGCAGGCTATTTCGAATACGCCAGCGGCGGCACCCTCTTCCTGGATGAAGTCACCGAAATGCCGCCCGACATGCAGGTGCATTTCCTGCGCGTGCTGGAAGCCGGCACCTATCAACGCGTCGGCGGCTCGGACTTGCTGCGCGCGAACGTGCGCATCATCTGCGCCAGCAATCGCGATCCGGGCGTCTCGGTGGCTGAAGGCCGGCTACGGCAAGATTTCCTGCATCGGCTGCTGGTCGTGCCGCTGCGCGTGCCACCGTTGCGCGAGCGCGGCGACGATGCATTGATTCTGGCGCACCGGTTCCTGGATACCCTGAATACGCAGCACCGCACGGAAAAGACGTTTTCCAAAGCCATGCTGGACGCCATTGCGCAGCACGACTGGCCGGGTAACGTCCGCGAATTGCGCAACGTCGTGCAGCGCGCCTACATCTTGTCGGACGCGCAACTGGATACCCCACTACTCACCCGCGCAACCGCGCACTCGCAAGCCGAAGTTCGCGATGGCGCGTTGAACTTCCCGGTAGGCATGCCGCTGGGCCGCGCGCAACGCGCATTCATCCTGGCGACATTGGCGCATCACGATGGCGACAAGCGCTTGGCGGCCGACACCTTGGGCGTCAGCCTGAAGACCTTGTACAACCGCCTGGACGTGTACGAAAAAGAAGGCGCAGCCGGGCACTGAGCAGTTCTTACCGCCCGCTTGTAATACGGTGGCGCAAGCCGGCGGTGCGCACCTTGCTTTCCGCCCGGCAACGCAGTTGGCACAGTTCTTGCATGAGTACCAGGATGCGCCGCCCTTTGGCGGCTTCCATTCAGGAGACTCGTTTGGGCCACCCTACGCAAGAATTGCGCCTGCGCCAGCAAATGACGCTGGCGCCCCGCTTGCAGCAGTCCGTCAAGCTGCTGCAAATGTCAGCGCTGGAGTTCACGACTGCGGTGGAACACGCGCTTGCCACCAACCCGTTTCTTGAGGATATCGACGAGCTCGATAACGACCAGCCGTCCATCGGCGCGGTTCCCTTGAGTAGCGTCCATGGTGGCGGCGAAACGGAACACGTTGCGGAACCGGCCAGCCCGGCCACGGCCGAGGCCGATGACACGCCACCCGACGCGCCCGCCTATTCCGGCGACTATCCCACGCAATCTGCCAGCGGCGGCGACACCAAGGACATGGGCCAATGGGTCAGCGCGTCCGTGTCGATGCGCGAACGTCTGTCGGCGGATTTGGGTAACTATCATCTGCAGCCGCGCGACCGCTTGCTTGCCGAATTCATCATTGATGCGTTAGACGACGACGGCTATCTGCGCGCGCCGCTCACCAGCCTGTGCAGCACAGAGCATCCCGAGTTCAGCCCCCCGCCCGACGAAGGCGAATGGCTGGCGGCGCTGCGTCTGGTGCAACAGCTGGATGCCCCGGGCCTGGCCGCGCGCGATCTGGCGGAATGCCTGTCGCTGCAATTGGCGACCGTTCGCGCCGTTGACGCGTCGATCCGCGATCTGGCCTTGCGTATCGTGAATGAGCATCTGGACCGCCTGGGCAAGAATGACTGCGTCGGCCTGCGCCGCGTGCTCGGGTGTTCCGACGACGAGGTGCGCGACGCCTGCGCATTGATCCGCAGTCTGAACCCCAAACCGGGTTCGCGCTACAGCGTGGACGAGCCCGTCTATGTGGTGCCTGATGTGTTCGTGGATAAATGGCAAGGCCGTTGGCGCGTGCTGCCCAACCGCAACGCCATGCCGCATGCGCGGCTGCACCGCACCTATGCCGACCTGTTCCGCCGCGCGCGGCTGGATGACCGCAGCCCCATGGCGCAGGAATTGCAGGAAGCGCGTTGGCTGGTGCGCAATGTCGAACAGCGCTACACCACGATCCAACGCGTGGCCGAGGCCATCGTCAAACGTCAGCAGACCTTTTTTGAATACGGCGAGGTGGCGCTGCGCCCGCTGATGTTGCGCGAAGTGGCCGACGATTTGAACATGCACGAATCCACGGTCTCGCGCGCCACAGTCGGCAAGTACATGGTGACGCCCCGTGGCGTCTTCGAGTTTCGCCACTTCTTCTCGCGCGAGCTGGCGACTGAATCCGGCGGCTCTTGTTCCGCTGCCGCCGTGCGTGCGCTGATCAAGGAAATGGTGGAAGCGGAAGACCCGTCCATGCCCTTGTCAGACGTGGCGCTGACGCAGCAATTGGCGGCAAGCGGCATTCTGTTGGCTCGCCGGACGGTATCGAAGTATCGCGGCCAGTTGCGCGTGCCGCCTGCGGAGTTGCGCCGGCAGCACTAGCAATGCGTCACGGTGGGCCGTGAACGATGAACGGTCAATGGTCTGGCTGCAAATCATCAGGCTGGTCAGGCCGCCAATCATCACGCCAAAAAAAGGCTTCCCGAAGGAAGCCTTTTTCGTGGCGGGCTACTTACTTCGAGCCGCCCGAGTTCGGGTATCCCGGAGGGGGTGCCGCACCGGCCGCAGGCGTGCGCGGCACGTTATCGTTCGCTTCGCGCGGGCGCTTCGGCGTTTCTTCCGAATGCTTCTTACCCGACGACATCGTGCCACTGTGCTGCGTGCTGGGCGGCGTGGTGCCGGTGGACGGCGTCGCGTTGGGTGCGGGCGCCATCTGCCCCGGCGGCAGCGCACGATTCGGCTGCGCGGCGGACGCATCGTTCGGCGTGGAAGACGGCGTGGTCGGCGCGGCGGATTGGGCCAACACCGTGCCGGCGGACGTCAGGCCGGCCATCAGTACAAAAGCGCAAGTCAGGGCACGAGATTTCATGGTCAGGCTCCTAGGTTGGAATGCACTTTCCATTAAGCAAGCCCCGTTCCCGGCCCTGCCGCCGGGCGTTCCGCCCCAGGAAACTGGCAGAGCAGCGTGAACAGGTATTTTTTACCTGCCTTTGCAACGCCGTCACCCCGCAGCGCCATCACCCTCGTTGGAATCCAGCATCCGCTGCACCCTTTCACCCAGCACGTCCAGCGAAAATGGCTTCACGATCAGTTCAAGTCCGCGTTCCAGGAAGCCGCCATCGCGGGCCGCGCTTTCTGCGTAGCCTGTCATCAACAGAACCTTCAGGCCAGGGTGCGCCGCCCGCGCGGCATCGGCCAATTGCCGGCCGTTCAGCGCAGGCAACCCGACATCGGTGACAAGCAAATCAATGTCGGCCGTGCCCAGCACCAGTTCAAGTCCTGCTTCGCCGTCTGAGGCCGTCAGCACTTGCATGCCCAGCTCGGCCAGGCACTCGTGCACCATCTCGCGCACGTTGTCGTCATCTTCCACCACCACCACCAGCGACTGCCGCCCCACGCCTGCGGTTTGCGGCGTGGACGGTTCAGACAACTGTGCGGCATCCGGCGCGCCGTCGAACCTGGGCAAAAGCAGCCTGACCGTAGTGCCTTGGCCCACCGCGCTTTCCAGCGTGGCCATGCCGCCGGCCTGCTTGGCAAAGCCGTAGATCATTGACAAGCCCAGGCCCGTGCCCTCGCCCAGCGGCTTGGTGGTGAAGAAGGGGTCGAAGGCGTGGGCCAGCACGTCTGGCGGCATCCCGCAGCCAACGTCGGTGACCGACACCTCGACGAAGTCGCCCGGTTTCACGCCGGGATAAGGGCGCAACGCCACCCCATCCAAGGGTTTGTTCAATGCCGATACCGTCAGCGCGCCACCGTTGGGCATGGCGTCGCAGGCGTTGATGACCAGATTCAGCACCGCATTTTCAAATTGGTTCCTGTCACAACGCACCGTCCAAAGCGTGGGTTCCAAATTGAATAGCAGGCGCACGCTTTCGCCGGTGTAGCGATGGAAAAGATCCGCCATGGATTGCAGCGTCGAGGCCACGCTGAACGGCTTCGGGTCGATGGGTTGGCGGCGCGAAAACGTCAACAGCCGCTGCGTCAGATGCGCGGCGCGGTTCGCCGAATCCATGGCGACATTGATGAATCGTTGCGCCTGCTCCGGCGTGCCAGCGGCCAGCTTGCGCTGGATCAGGTACAGGGCGCCCGTGATGCCCTGAAGCATGTTGTTGAAGTCATGCGCGATACCGCCCGTCAAGCGGCCCACCGCTTCCATCTTTTGCGATTGACGCAGCGCCTGTTCGGTTTCGCGCAGGGTCTCGGCCTGCACTTTCAAATCGGTATCGTCCCGGCCGGTCATGTACAAGCTGTCTTGCGACCACGACATGCTCCACGTAATCCACCGGTAGCTGCCATCGCGTTTCAGCAACCGGTTTTCCATGTGCCTGACGGCTTGGGCCGGGTTACCCCGCGAGGCTTGCGCAATGGCGTTGCGCGTGGCGGCCTGATCATCGGGGTGGATCACTTCGGCCAAGCCCATAGACAGGAACTGTTCCGGCGTCCAGCCAAGAATCGGGCGCACAGCCGGGTTGACGCTGACAAAGCGCTCGGTGCCATCGACGACGGCAAGCAGCTCAGGAGACAAGCGCCAGATCCGATCTCGTTCGGCGATGGCATTTTCCACGCGCTGCTCAAGCATGCGCGCATACTGCGAACGCTCGACGGCGTCGCACAGCCGCTCGGACACCTCTTCAATGAACGCAATGTCACCGGCCTTGAGCCGGCTGTTGACCAGCGGGCGAACCAGCAGCGCGCCACCCTGCCGGCCCCATCGGCGCATCGGCACCACGATCGCAGACGGGCGGACTTCCCCGCCCGGCTCCGCCACCAGCGGTTGCAGATACGCCGTGCGCCCCTTGCGGAGCGCCTCGGTAAAATCGCTGCCCAATTTTTCGGGCGCCAGGGCTTGCTGCCCCGCCAAGTCCGCTTCCGAACGCCAAGAGGTGGACACGGTGGCCGGCTCGGCGTCGCCCGACCAGTCCAGCACGGCGACCATGCCCAGCGCCAGATGCTGGCCCAGGCCCTCGCAGGCGGCCTGTTCGATCTCTTCCTGAAAATGCAGTTCGCGCATGCGGTCGCCCAGCGCCAGCAGGAAATTCTTGCGATGCTGCCCTTCCCACAGCTCGGTCTCGGCCGCCTTGCGCGCGGTAACGTCCAGGAACAGAGCCATCATGCGATCGGGCCCATCCTTGCGCGCACGCGCTTCGTACCACGACTCTTTCGGCGCGGGCACGGCAAATTCAAACTGCGTCGGCTCGCCCGTTTCAACGACCTGCGCGAAGGCGTCCATGATCTGTCCGGGCACACCGGGAATCATCTCGCGCAAGGTGTGGCCCAGCGTGTCGCCCTCTTTCATACCGGTCTGCCGTTCGAAGGCGGGGTTCACCTCTAGAAAACGAAAGTCCACAATGCGGCCGTCTTCATCGCGCAGGGCCTCGCTAAGAAAAAACGCTTCCTGCATGCCATCAAACATGGCCCGCCAGCGTTCCCCGCTGCTGCGTAACGCCTCTTCCGTCAGATGGCGCTCGATGGCCAGCGCCGCGCTGCGGGTCACCAGCGCAATCGCGTCGATGTCGTAGGCCGAGGGTGAGCGCACCGCGCTGTAGTAGTTCGAGAACACGCCCAACAAGCGGCCGTCCGGCGCTTTGATCGGGGTGGACCAGCAGGCCCGCAATCCATGCGCCAAGGCCAAGTCACGCCAGCGCGCCCAATCGGGGTGCGATGCGATGTCGTCCACATAAACGGGGCTGCCGGTGTAAGCGGCCGTGCCCCAGGATGCGATATTTGGCCCGATGGGCGTGCGTTGCACCGCTTCGCTGAACTCCGCCGGCAGGCTGGGCGCGGCGCCATGAAGCAGGAACGTTCCGGTTTCATCGATCAGGGCGATGGCGGCGCGCAGTTCAACGCTGGACTGGGCCTCAATGGCATTCAACACATGTTCAAGCACGTGCGCCAGCGGCATGCCGGCGGCAATGCGCTGCAACATGATGCGCTCATCTTCCAGACGTGCAAGCGTGTCCGTCCAGGGAAGCGCCACGCGGTCCCGCTTTTTCAACATGTCTGCCCCTTTGCCAACGCCTACTGTATTGCGGGGGGACGCCATGATGCGGAAACGCAAGGTAACGCGACGCTACCGTTCCTGCTCGGCTTCCAGACGCAAGGCGTTCAGGGCTTCCGGCTTGTCCACCAGCACGCATTGCTTGCCGGTGCGCGTGCAATGGTCTTTGACGCGCCAGTAAGCGCCATGGCTGACGCATCCCGTCTGGCAGATGACCAGATCGGCCTGGACAAGGCTGGCTTCCAGGGTGGCGCCGTCCAGATCATCGCCACCACTATGGCCAAGGTAGCGGCCCCCTGCCATTTCAACGACCTTGCGCGTCAGCATCAACGCCATCGCATCTTCGCCTACGCAGAGTACGGATTTTTCGCGTAACGCCACCGCCGCCACCGTGGCCCCCGACGCGCGGGCGGCCGGGGTGTCCGCAAGGGTCGTCGTGGGCTTGACGCGCGCCTGGCTGATCCAGTCCTGCCATGCGAGCCGTTCGCGCATCAGCGTCTGAACACGTTCCACCAGTTGGGCCACGCGGCGCGACAACGCGACGCGTTTGGGCAAGCCGGGAATCGACGCTTCCAACGCGGCACGGTCAGCGCGCGACCACGCCAACGCGGTGTCCCTGACGATAAGCGCCGCGCGCAAGCGCATTGTTTCCGCTTCCAGGTGCACGATTCGAGCCGCCTGCGCGCTCAGCAGCTGGCTGCAATGCGCCTGCGCGTGGCCATATGCGGCAAGCAGCGCGGCATGCTCGCGTTGCAACGTCTGGCTGTCTTGGAAAGAGGATGTCATCGCGCGCCTTGGGTTGAAACGAGAAACCGCGCGCCGTCATTCTTCGGCGCGCGCCACTTGGCATGCGCCGAATTATAAATGAGAATGCGTCGTTTTTAGAATATGTAGATATGCCGGCGCGCCGTACAGGGAAATCCATTACTGACGCGTCAGAGTCGCTTAAATATGATCGACAAACCATATCGGCACGCAAGCCCGTCTCGGGTTTGAAATAGACGTTCTCCTGAGGACGCCACGCGCCATTCCGCCTTGGCCGCGGCCATGTTGTGGAATCAACGAAGTCTGGGGTGCCCGATGCCGAGATCCACCGAACTTCTGCGCGATATCCACGAAACCAATCTGATGTACCTGCTGCTATTGCAGCGCTTGGCGCGCTCGGGTGAGGCCGGCGCTATGGCGGGGGTGCCGCTGTCGCCTGAGGCCTGTCTGTGGCTGGCGGCGTTGCAGCCCGAGGCGCTGGTGAAGCTGGCGCAGAACAGCGTGTTGCTGGCGCAACTGAATCTGGCGCCGCATCTGCTTCTGACGGCGCTTAGCCAGGGCATTGACACCACATTGACCGCACGCGCTCGTACCGAATTGCCCGACGGGCAACCTACCCCGGCGGCTTCCCTGGGCCAGATTTGACTCGGTCGGGCCAGTTTTGGCCCGCCCCAAGTTATTGATTCATAAGCGCTTATTTTTATTCGGGTCAAATGTGGCCTGATTTTCGGCTGAAAACCCGCTATTCGCGGGTTTTTTTGCGATTTCGTTTTTTCGTAATCGTCCTAAACCCCTTTCAACCCATTGATTTCATTGTTATTTTTTTGACTCCACAGCACCTGGCACGGATGTTGCGTATGTCCTCGTAGCGCCTCCTTCGGGAAGCATCCCGGCCTTGAACGGCCATTCATTACTACGACGACAACGGAGTCTGTCATGCCTACCCCCGCCTACATCAGCATTTCCGGCAAAACCCAAGGCAACCTCACCGAAGGCGCCTTCACCGCTGATTCGGTCGGCAACGTCTATGTAGAAGGTCACGAGGACCAAATCCTGGTCCAGGAAATCGAGCACCGCGTCAACACCCCGACCGACCCGCAAAGTGGTCAGCCGTCGGGCCAGCGCGTGCACAAGCCCTTCACGTTTACCAGCGCGTTGAACAAGGCCACGCCGCTGCTGTATCAAGCCCTGGCCTCCGGCGAAATGCTGCCCGAAGTGGAAGTGAAGTGGTACCGCACTTCTATCGACGGCAAGCAGGAGCACTTCTTCACCACCGCCCTGGAAGACGCCACGATCGTGGACATCACCAGCGTGCTCCCGCACGCGCAAGACCCCAGCAAGGCGGAATTCACGCAACTGATCAAGGTAGCCATGGCCTACCGCAAGATCACGTGGACGCATGAGATCGCCGGCACGGAAGCCTCGGACGACTGGCGCAAACCGCTGGAAAGCTAAGGCATGCCGCCGCGGCTGCGAATGGGCGCAGCCGCGGTTTTTCATGCGGCGCTCCTGCCTGTTGATCTGCACAGTTCTTCCGCACACTTCGTTCGTCCTGAGAGGCCTTGATGCCCCGCCAATCCGATTTGCGCTTCACCTTCACGCCCTCTAGCCGCGGTCTGGATTTCGACGTCATCGAATTCACGCTGGACGAGGCGCTGTCCGAGACCTATCGGCTGGAATTGGACCTATCCAGCTTCAACCCCGCCATCGACTTCGGCGCCATGCTGGATGAGCCCGCGTTGTTCACGATTTGGCGCGGCGATCAGGCGGTGCGCCATGTGCATGGCATCGTGACGGCCTTTCAACAAGGCGACACCGGTTTTCGGCGCACTCGCTATCGCGCCGTGGTCGAGCCATCACTTGCGCGCGCGGCATTGTGTTCGGACTGGCGCGTGTTTCAGCAGCTGTCCGTGCCAGAGATTTTGGCTGATGTATTGAAGCGCCACGGCATCACCGACTACGAACAGGTCACCACGAACGAGCACTTGCCCCGCGAATATTGTGTGCAGGCGGGTGAGGCCGATCTGGCATTTCTGAACCGGCTGGCCGCCGAAGAAGGCTACTTCCATCGCTACGAACATACCGAGAAAAGCCATCGGCTGATTCACGGCGACCGCATCTACATCCACGGCGAAATCGCCGGCGGCCCGGTCGTATACGTGCCGCTTGCAGGCGGCGACCCGGCTCAGCCCGCGCTGCATCGTTTCACCTATACCGAGCAGCTGCGCACCG
>NZ_JBFTRX010000018.1:0-102104 GCF_056399725.1 Achromobacter sp. 01N37 | reverse complement strand
TAGTCGGCAAATTGGCCGAGAGCCGAAAGCTGAGACCGGCCTATGAATCCAACAACCGGAAAGACCGGCCGACCATCTCGCTGCTCACGCTTGGGGCCATGATCTATGCCGAACGGACGCTGGCCTTGACCGAAACGTCAGTCCTTGGGCTCTTGCGAACACCAGTGAGCACCGCCGAACTGATTGAAGGATGGCGATAAATTCGTGGGGAAACCTCAGAGTCAGACTGCATTAATGAAGAAGTGCAGTCTGACTGCATTAATGCGCTTCATCCATCCTACGAACGGTGACCGCCACTTAAACCCCAGTGCGTGGCGCGCAATGGGTCGGCATGCGCAAGACAGTTCGCGCCGCGCGCCACCCTTTACCCCCCAAAATCCTGCGGCGGGAGCATTAGAAAACCGCTCTGCACATTCGCGAAAGCGACTACCGCGCAAACGCCCACCAATGCGTATGCCGAGTAAGGCCGCCCGCGCGGCCGCCACTCGGCGGGCCCCGCAGCACTCGTGGCTAAGGCACACCCTAGCAGCGCGACATGCCAAGACAGCGGCAGCCCGTCGGCGCGGTGGCCCTGACTGCGCGCAACCTCGATGCGCCCGAGGGAATCTGAAGGAACCCGCCGAAGGCGGGTGACGAAGATGACGAAGGGGGGGGCCGCCTAGGGACGTCCGGAGCGAAGGCTCCGGACCGCAATCGTGGGCGCGCGCAGTCAGGGCCACCGCGACGATGGGCGACCTACGAAGATCAACCGACCGCCCCAAGAAACCAAGCTAACGAAGCCCCTCGATCACTCAACAAAATCCCGCCTACAACAACTTCCCAGGATTCATAATCCCCGCCGGGTCCATCACCTTCTTGATCTCCCGCATCAACCTCAATTCCACGGCATCCTTGCTATGCAAGAAATGCTCGCGCTTCAGCTGCCCAATCCCGTGTTCCGCTGAAATACTCCCGCCATAGCGATTCACTTCGTCCAACACCGCATCCGTAATCGCCGCGCCGTTCACCGCTACCCAGTCGCGTGCCGCGCCTGCCGGGCGGGACAGGTTGTAGTGCAGGTTGCCGTCGCCGAAGTGGCCGAAGATGAAGGGGCGGATATCTGGGTACAGCGCGCGCACGCGTGCTTCCGCCGACACCATGAAATCCGGAATGCGTTCAATCGGCAGCGACACATCGTGCTTCAGGTGCGGGCCGTCGGCGCGCTGGGCTTCCGAAATTTCTTCGCGCAACTTCCACAACGTCTGCAACTGCGACAACGACGCAGACACTGCCGCGTCCAGGCACAGGCCGCGTTCCAGCGCCGTGCCAATCACGTTCTCCAGCAACGTCGTCAGACCCGCTTCATCCGCCGTATCCGCCAGCTCTACCAACACATACGCGGGATAGCGTTGATCAAAGGGTTCCTGCACGCCCTCGGCATGCGTCAGCACCAGGTCCAGGCAATCGCCCGAGAAGTACTCGAACGCTTGCAGACGCGCGCCGCATTGTTCGAACAGAATCTCGAACAGCTGCAACGCCTGCGCCGGTGACTCGACGGCAGTCAGCACCACGGAGCGAACATCGGTGCGCGGGAACAAGCGCAGCGCCACGGCGGTGATCACGCCCAGCGTGCCTTCGGAGCCGATCAGCAACTGCTTCAGGTCGTAGCCCGTGTTGTCCTTGCGCAGCGTGCGCAGGCCGTTGAAGATTTCGCCCGTGGGCAGCACGGCTTCCAGACCCAGCACCAATTCACGCGCCATGCCGTAGCGCACCACGTTCACGCCGCCGGCGTTCGTGGCGACGTTGCCGCCGATCTGGCTGGAGTCTTCCGCCGCCAGGCTCAAGGGCAACAAGCGCCCGGCGTCCTGCGCCGCGCGGCGCAGGTTGCCAAGGATGGCGCCGGCTTCGGCAACCATCGTGTTGGCGACCGTGTCGATGGATCGCACGGCGTTCATGCGGTCCAGGCTCAGCACGACGTTCTTCGTTCCGCTGTCTGGTGTCGCGCCGCCGCACAGGCCCGTGTTGCCACCGCGCGGCACCACCGGCACGCCCTCTTGCTGGCACAAGGCCAGGCAAGCGGCGACTTCTGCGGTATTGCGCGGGCGCACCACGGCTTGCGCGTGGCCGTTGTACAGGCCGCGCCAGTCGGACAGCCACGGCGTGATGTCCGCCTCGGCGGTGTAGACGGTGTCGGGGCCCAGGGCTTGGGTGAGGCGTTGCGTGAAATCGGATGCGCTCATGATGTCTGCGTGGCTGCGGGAAAGAGGGAATCAAGTTGCAGGCGGCTGGCCGCCTGCTGCAAATGGCGCACCGCCGCCTGGCGGGCCCGTTCGGGATTGCGTGCGCGAATCGCTTCAAAGACTGCGACGTGCTCCTGATGCACGGCCGCGGTCAGGCCGTCTTGCAGGCGGCTATTCGACCGGGCGGTGCTGACGGCCAGCCTCAGCTGCAGGTTCAGGTACTGCAACAGGTCTTGATAGGTGCGGTTGTGCGTGGCGGTGGCAATGGCGACGTGGAACGCGATGTCGTGTTCCACGCCCTGCTCGGGGTGCTCAAGATGGGCCTCCAGGTCTGCCAGCGCCTGCGCCATGGCGCTCAGGTCGGCGGCATTGCGCCGCACGGCGGCGAGCGCCGCCGCGCCGCCTTCAAGTTCCATCCGCAATTCGTAGACGTCGGCCAGCTTGTCGCGGTCAACGGCGAGGCCGCTGGACACCTGAAACCCTTGAGCGCCCGTGCGGGATATCACGGTGCTGCCCGAGCCTTGGCGGCTTTGGATCAGCCCTTGGGCGCGCAAGCGTTCGGTCACTTCGCGGATCACGGCGGCGCTGACGCCGTACTGCTCGGCCAGGACGCGGCCAGGGGGAAGTTTGACGCCCACGGCGTGCAAGCCATCGGCGATATCCGTGGCGATCTGGCGGGCGACCTGTTCGGTCAGGGTGAGGCTCTTGGTCAACATGGGCGGATTATAGGCCTACTTTTCAGGTTATCTGATAACTTTTGATGAAAATCCGGATTCAATAACGTTGCTTGATCGCGTCAGGCGGTCGCGGGTTCGCCGTTGCCGCGGGCCATCGCCGCGTCTTCGGCTTCGCTGTCCCCCACGATTTCGCAGCAGCGGCCGCCGCGCGCCTTGGCGCGATACAGCGCCGCGTCGGCCAGGTCCAACGCTGCTTGCGGGCTGCGATGGGCGCCCGAAATGATCGAGATGCCGATCGACAACCCCACGCAGACGCGCGTGCCATCCGCCAATGCGATCGGCTGCGAGGCATCGCGCAGCAAGTGTTCGCCGAGCCGCAACGCGGCCGTGGCGTCGATACCCGTCACCAGCACGATGAATTCGTCGCCGCCGATTCGGGCCGCCACGTCGTCCACGCGCAGCATGGCGCGCATACGCTGGGCGGTGGTCGTCAGCACCTGATCGCCCGCGGCATGGCCGTAGGTATCGTTGATGCGCTTGAAGTCGTCCATGTCCACGTACAGCAGCGCGGCGTCGCTGTCGTGCCCGCGCTCGCTGGCGCAGACCCGTTCCAGCGCCGCCTGCAAGCCGGTGCGGTTGGCCAGGCCCGTCAGCGCATCTTCGCTGGCGCGGCGTTCGCTGGCGCGCTCGGCCAGCATGGTCGACACCAGGATGCGGTTCAGCCGATGCGAGGCGATGCTCATGCTGACCAGGTAGAACGGGATCTGCACGAAGACGATGGCAGTGACGTATTCGCCGGTGAACAAGGCGCCCAGGCACATCGGCCCCAGGCTCAGGAAGATCATTGCGCCGACCAGCCGTGGCGCACCGTAATTGCGAAAGCAGATACCGCCGGCCATCGCCCCGCACGACACGCCTGCCAAGGTCGCCGCCAGCCAGTCGCCGTTGATGAACGTGATGAAAACGCCGTAGCCCACGCTGAACGCCCACAGCAGGGCCAGCAGAATGTAGATGTCGGTGTGGGTGTTGCCGCCCTTGGGCGCGGCGCGTAACGCGGACCGCAGGATGGTGACGCGGATGATGGCCAGCACCACTTCCAGCACCAGCCACGAAATATAGAGGGGCTCGGGCCGGCGCCAGGCGACCACGCCGGAAATCATCAAGGTGTTGATCACGCCGCCCGCAAAAATGGGCAGCGTGCCGAACAGGCTGGCGATCAGCGCCGCGCGGATATCAGCAGGCGTGTCCTGACCAGCATGCGTCAGCCAGCGCGTCAGGCGCCACTTAGGCAAACTGAATTTCAGTCCTGTATCCACACCGTCACGTCCAAAGCCATCACCCGAATTCTGTAGGCTGGAGGGCGTTATAGCAGGTATTTCAAGGCTTTAACATTGTCCGGCAGGGCAATTCGGCCACAAGATGAGGGGAAACAACAAACGAGGCGGGTCGCGCCTGCCTATTGCCCGCGGTGGCCGCAGACCTCGCATTCCGGGTCGCGCTGGACATTGACGCTGCGCCATTGCATGGTGCGCACGTCCAGCCACAACAAGCGGCCCGACAGGCTTTCCCCAATGCCAGACAGCAATTTCAGCGCCTCGGCGGCCTGCATGCTGCCGATGATGCCGACCACCGGCGCAAACACGCCCATCGTGGCGCAATTGGCTTCTTCGACATCGTCGGCTTCCGGGAACAGGCAGTGGTAACAAGGCGCGTTGTCATCGCGCAGGTCGTACACGCTGACCTGCCCGTCAAAGCGGATGGCCGCGCCGGAGACCAGCGGCTTGCGGTGTTGCACGCAGGCGCGGTTGATGGCGTGGCGGGTGGTGAAGTTGTCGGTGCAGTCCAGCACCAGGTCCGCTGCGGCGACGGCGTCGGAAAGCGCTTGGTCTTTCAGGCGCTCGACACGGGCGTGGACCTGCGCTTGCGGGTTGAACGCCGCCAGCATGTCGCGCCCGGACTCGGCCTTGGGCCGGCCGACGCTGGCCGTGGTGTGGAGAATCTGGCGTTGCAGGTTGCTGAGTTCGACGATGTCGTCGTCAGCGAGCGTGATGTCGCCCACGCCGGCCGTGGCCAGGTAGAGCGCAGCGGGTGAACCGAGTCCACCCGCCCCCACGATGAGCACACGCGCCGCCAGCAGTTTTTCCTGCCCTTCGATTCCTAGCTCGTCCAGCAGGATGTGGCGGGCGTAGCGCAGCAGTTGCTCGTCGTTCATTTGTCCTTGCTGGGCTCGACTCCGGTCGGCGTGATCTTCATGCGCGTTGCCGTGCCGCCGCCCGGCTTGGCGTCAGCCTTGGCCTGAGCGCGCGCCGAACCCTTCTGCACCGGCTTGCCGGCCAGCACGTTCAGCGCTTGTTGCAGCTGGAAGTCGTCCTTGCCGCCGAATTCGAACACCTTGGTCGGCAAGTCCACATTGTCTTGCGCCGAGTTGGACTTCACCTCGTTGGCGGTCTCGGGGTTGGAAAGGTGGCGTTGCAGGTCGGCTTCGCGCGGCAGGCGGAACAAGTCGCCATCTGCCGTATCGGCCACGACAAAGTCGGGTTCGATACCGGTGGCCTGAATGGAACGGCCGCTGGGCGTGAAGTAGCGCGAGGTGGTCAGCTTGACCGCGGTCGATTCCGACAGCGGCAGGATGACTTGCACCGAGCCCTTGCCGAACGTGCGGTTGCCCAGCACCTTGGCGCGCTTGTGGTCTTGCAGCGCGCCGGCCACGATCTCGGAAGCCGAGGCCGAACCCACGTTCACCAGCACCACCATCGGCACGGTCTTGGTCCAGGCGGGCAGGCCCGACAGGTAGTTGCTTTCACCGCGAGCGTATTCCGACGGCGTGGCCAGATACTTGTGGCGGGCGTCGGGCGTACGGCCGTCGGTGGACACCACCAGGGCGTCAGGCGGCAGGAACGCGCCGGACACGCCGATGGCGCTGGTCAACAGGCCGCCCGGGTCGTTGCGCAGGTCAAGCACCAGACCCTTGGGCGCTTCCTTCGCACCCAGGTCCTTCAGTTGCTTGGCCAGATCAGCGCCGGTCTTTTCCTGGAACTGAGCAACGCGGACGTAGCCAATGCCGTTGTCCAGCATCTTGCTGCGCACGCTGCGAACCTTGATGACGTCGCGAACGATCTTCAGCACGATGGGCTGGGGACGGTCGGCGCGCATGATGGTCAGCGTGATCGGCGACTTGGGCGCGCCACGCATGAGCTTCACGGCGTCGTTCAGCGTCATGCCCTTGGTGGGCGTGTCGTCGATTTTGATGATGAGGTCACCGGCCATCACGCCAGCGCGCGCGGCGGGCGTGTCTTCGATCGGCGAAATCACTTTGACGAAGCCGTCTTCCGCGCCGACCTCGATACCCAGGCCGCCGAACTCGCCTTGCGTGGCCGTCTGCATTTCGCGGAACGCGTCGGCATCCAGATAGGCGGAGTGGGGGTCAAGGTTGGAGACCATGCCAGAGATGGCATTGTCGATCAGGGTCTTGTCATCGACCGCTTCGACGTAGTTGTTCTTGATGGCCGCGAACACGTTGCTCAGTTGCCTGAGCTCGTCCAAAGGCAAAGGACTGCCGCGCTGAGCAACGGCTGTTACCCCCACGCTAAGCAATACGCCAGCCACCGCACCGATGGCAATCAGACCGAAACCGCGAAACTTGCGAGTGCCCATGCACACTTCCCGAATTTTGTTTTCGCCGATGGGGGTTTGGTAATTTACCAACGACTTTACCTACCAACCTATTGGGCCAGCCACTGGGCCGGGTCCACAGGAGCGCCACGATGGCGAATTTCAAAGTATAGGCCGGATTCCACTTGGCCGCCGGTTGCCCCTACCGTAGCAATAGTATCGCCACCTGTCACCGAATCCCCCACCCGTTTGAGCAGACTTTGGTTGTAAGCATAGACCGTCAGGTATTGCTGGCCATGATCCACAATGATGAGGTTGCCAAAACCCCGCAACCATTCGGCGTAGACGACGGTGCCGGGGGCCACCACCTTGACAGGCGTGCCTTCCGGCGCGCGCAGCACCACGCCCCGCCAAACGCCGCCATCCGGGCGGTCGACCCCGAAACGGCCTTGCACCTGGCCGCGCACCGGCATGGCCAGGCCATGCTTCAAACCGCTGCCGCCGCCGACCGCAGGCGCGGCGCGGCTGGCCTGCTGAGCCGATGCACTGCGGGTTGGAGTGGTTTCGGGCTCGGCAGGTTCCGCTTTAGGTTCCGCTTTTTTAGGCGTTTCTGCGGGTTTTTCCGCTGCCGCGGGCGGCGTTTGAACCGGATCGGTCAAACGCGTGTGTTTCTGTTCAGCCGGACGTAATCCTGCGGCGTCCGGGTCGGCCACGGCGACCGGCCCGCGATTCTGCCGCGAGGCCGCTTCGACTTGTTCACGCGCCTGCGCGGCATCGCGGGCATCCCGCGAATCGCGATCACGGCGCGCAGCAGCGTCGGCGGCCAGCTTGCGGTCGGCCTCGGCCTTCTTGCGGGCTTCGTCCGCACGGCGTTCGGCCTCGGCACGTTTTTTGGCCTCTTCGGCGGCGCGGCGGGCTTCTTCCACACGACGGGCCTCTTCCGCCTTCTTGCGCGCTTCCTCGGCCTTGCGGGCCTCTTCGATCTGCTTGGCGATGGCCGCATCCAGATCGGTGATCAGGCGCGACAGGCGCTGATCATCGCGGCCCAGCTTGTTGGCCTCGGCGCGCTGGGCGGCAATCTGCCCTTCCAGCTGCGCCAGCAAGGTGGCGCGCTCTTTCTGCTGGCCGACCAGAGCGGTCTTCTGCTCCGAGGTCTCGGCCACGACTTTTTCAATTTCCGCGCGCCGGGCGTCGGCACGCGTCTGCAATGCGGCCAGGCGTTCGATGTCTTCGCGCAAGGCCTGCACCGCGTTGGCGCGGGCTTGCGACACGTAATCCAGGTAACCCAGGTTGCGGCCCAGCACTTGGGGATCGTCACCAGACAGCAGCGCCGTCCACGGCGACAAGCCGCTGGTGTACTGGGTGCGCAATTGTTCGGCCAGTTCCGTGCGGCGTTTGGCCAGCACGGTTTCCTGCACGCCGATCTGCTTTTCGAGCCCGGTCAGGTCCGCCTGCGCCTGGCGGTTGGCCTCGGCCAGCTCCCGTAGGCGCAGGTTGATCTTGGAGATGGCCGATTCCGATTGCTTCAACGCATCGGCGGCTTCCTTGCGGGCGGCCTCGCGGCCATCGATATCCTTTTGCAGGTTTTCGATGCGATCCCGCAAGGCGGCCTGCTGACGCTCAGCGTCGGACTGGCGTCCGGCAAGGTCGTTAGGCGCGGCCCGAGCCGACAACGCTCCGCCGGTCAACATGACCGCCAACAACACCCCTGCCGTGCGACGCATAGTAGGACCTGCTCTCACCGGAGGGAGCCTCGCACAGGCTGAAAATCGGGTGCCGGGCTAGGCGTGGCCGACGCCGCGTGGCCTGCACCACGCAAGGAGGCTACAACAACGCCAGGCGCCCGATTTTCAGCCTGCCCGAAGGGTGATTGCGCAATCATGCGAGGTTCCATCTGGTGTGAACAGGTCCTTTAGTCCTTCTTAGCCTTACCCTGAGCTGCGACCGCAGCCATGGCCGCCTCGATCTCGGCGGCGTCGCCCAGATAATAGTGGCGGATCGGGCGCAGGTCATCATCCAATTCGTAGACCAGGGGCTGGCCGGTCGGAATGTTCACGTTGACGATGTCGTCGTCCGACACATTGTCCAGGTGCTTGATCAGGGCGCGCAGGCTGTTGCCGTGGGCGGCGACCAGCACCTTGCGGCCGGCGCGGATGGCCGGGGCGATCGATTCGTTCCAGAACGGCAGCACGCGGGCCACGGTGTCTTTCAGGCACTCGGTGGCGGGCAGCTGGTCAGCCGGGATCTTGGCGTAGCGGCTGTCGAAACGCGGGTGGCGTTCGTCGTCCAGCGCCAGCGGTTCCGGGGCGATGGCGTAGGCGCGGCGCCAGATCAGGACCTGCTCGTCGCCATACTTGGCGGCGGTCTCGGCCTTGTTCAAGCCTTGCAGCGCGCCGTAGTGGCGTTCGTTCAGGCGCCAGTTCACGCCGACCGGGGTGTACATGGCGTCCATGGCGTCCAGCGCGATCCACAGGGTGCGGATGGCGCGCTTGAGCAGCGACGAATAGGCCAGATCGAAGGTGTAGCCCTCTTTCTTCAGCAATTCGCCCGCCTTGCGGGCCTGTTCGCGGCCGGTTTCGGTCAGATCGACGTCGGTCCAGCCGGTGAAACGGTTTTCCAGATTCCACTGGCTTTCGCCGTGGCGCATCAGAACGAGTTTATGCATGGTTTGGCACGCTTTCCGCGCGGGTTAAAGTTAAAGGATGGTTAAAGAATGCGCTCATTTTATAATTGAGTGATTTTGCCCTTGATTTAGCCCCGGCGCACCCGTCCATTTCCCTGGCGCGGCGACCCGGATTTCATCTCGGGTTCGCCGTTACCAGGCTCGTCGCCACCCTTCAGGATGCCCCGTGGATCTTTTGCAATTCTTGCTCGATAAAAACAACGTCTTCATCGTCGGCGTGGCCGTGATCTCCGGCGTGATGCTGGCGATTCCAGCCTTGCGCAAGGGCCGCTCCGGCTCGGCCGTCAGCACCGGCGAAGCCATTCAGATGGTCAACCAGCGCAACGCTGTCTGGGTTGACGTGCGCCCCGCCGAACAGTTCCAGGCCGGCCATATCGCCCAGGCCCGCAACGTGCCGGCCGCCGATCTCGAACAAAAGGCCGCGTCGCTGCCCAAGAACAAGCCGCTGGTTGTGGTGTGCGATAACGGCCGTGACTCGGCCCGCGCCGCCGCCAAGCTGCGCGCCCAGGGTTTCGCGGACGTCGTGCCGCTGGACGGCGGCATGCGCGCCTGGTCGGCCGCCAGCCTGCCGGTCACCCAAAAGGGCTGAGCGCGGCTCGCCCCCTTTTTCATCTTGAATCCTCAGGAGCGCCTATGAATAAAGTTGTCATGTACAGCAAGGACTATTGTCCTTATTGCGCACGCGCCAAGGCTCTGCTTGAGCAACGCGGCGTAAGCGACCTGGAAATCATCCAGATCGACCGGGACCCGTCCCAGCGCGATGTCATGATCGAACGTACCGGCCGACGCACCGTGCCGCAAATCTTCATTGGCGATACCCATGTCGGCGGTTGCGACGACCTGATGGCCCTGGATCGCTCGGGCGGCCTTGCCCCCTTGCTGAACGGCTAATCGCCCTTACCTTTGCCCCCTCCCACCAACGGAAACACTCATGGCTGATCAAGACCAAAACACCCAGCAAGAAGGCGGCAACGACGCGCCCTCGTTCAATCTGCAACGCGTCTACCTGAAAGACCTTTCGCTGGAAATGCCGAACGCGCCCCACGTCTTCCTGGAGCAAGAAGCCCCCCAGGTTGAAGTGAGCATCACCGTGGGCGGCCAGCGCCTGGCCGAAACCGTGTTCGAAACCACGGTCACCGTCACCGTCACGACCCGCATCAACGACAAGGTCGTGTACCTGGTTGAAGGCACGCAAGCCGGCATCTTCGAAGCGGCCAACATCCCCGAAGAGCAGCTCGATCCGCTGCTGGGCATTGTTTGCCCGACGATGCTGTACCCGTACCTGCGCGCCAACATCGCCGATGCGATCACCCGCACCTCGATGCCGCCGCTGCACCTGACCGAAGTCAACTTCCAAGCTCTGTACGAACAGCGCCTGGCCGAGTTGCAACAGCAGCAAGGCGCCGCCAACGGCAATGGCAATGGCAGCGACTCGGGCATCATCCTGCCCGCCAGCGCCACCCGCCAGTAAGCACGCCACGCCCCGATGAACCATCCCACCGAGCCGCGCTTGCGCGTTGCTGTTCTGGGTGCGGGAAGTTGGGGCACCGCGCTGGCGGCGGCCTCCAGCCGCCGCCACGCCACCACGCTTTGGGCGCGCGACGCCGCGCAGGCTGCCGCCATGGCCGCCACGCATGAAAACGCGCGCTATCTGCCGGGCATCTCTCTGCCCAAGTCCCTGAATTTTTCCTCTGATCTCGACGCCACGCTGCGCAGCCTGCAAGACGAGGGCGCACGCCGCCTGATCGTGCTGGGCGTACCTGTGGCCGGGCTGACCGCCATTTGCAGCGAACTGTCGCGCCGGCTGCCCGCGTTGGGATTACAAGACACCCCCATCGTCTGGACGTGCAAAGGCTTTGAAGCCGACACGGCCAGGCTGCCCCACGAAATCATGCGCCAGGCGCTGCCTGACGCCATCGGCGGCGCCTTGTCGGGCCCGTCGTTTGCGCGCGAAGTCGCTCAAGGCCTGCCGGTTGCGCTGACGGTCGCCAGCACCAGCACCGCGTTGCGTGACGCCACCACATCCGCGTTTCACGGCGCGGCGCTGCGCGTGTACGCCAGCGCTGATCTGGTCGGCGTGGAAGTGGGCGGCGCGCTGAAAAACGTGATTGCGGTCGCCTGTGGCATTGGCGACGGGCTGGCGCTGGGCACCAACGCCCGCGCCGCGCTGATCACCCGCGGCCTGGCCGAAATGACCCGCTTTGGCGTTGCGCTGGGCGCACGCGCCAGCACCTTCGCCGGCCTGACGGGCCTGGGCGACCTGGTGCTGACCGCCACGGGCGAACTGTCGCGCAACCGCCGCGTGGGCCTGGAAATCGGCGCCGGCCGCAAGCTGGCCGACATTCTGGCCAGCGGCATCACCGCCGAAGGCGTGCGCTGCGCCCGCGCCGCGCGCGACCGCGCCCGCGCCATCAACGTCGAATTGCCCATCACCGAAGCCGTCTGCGCCGTGCTGTTTGACGGCGTCGCCCCCATGACCGCGGTGTCCGCCCTGCTTGCGCGCGACCCGCGCGACGAAAGCGCGGACGCCAGCGGCCCGCTGGACGACGAATCGCTGGGCGGTCACCTCTGATTTCACCCTAACAACAAAACACCCGCCCCCTTTCGAGGAGACATCCTTCATGACGCAAACCCGCAAGCTCCGGGTCGGCCCGCTTCTGCGCGGCCTGTGCCTGGCTCTAGCCGCCGTGCTGCCGGCCGCCGCCCATGCCGACTGGCCCGATCACCCGATCCATATGGTCGTGCCCTTCCCGCCCGGCTCGTCGCCGGACATTCTGGCGCGCACGATTTCCGAGCCGCTGTCGCAAGCGCTGGGCCAGCCCATCGTCATCGACAACAAGCCGGGCGCGGGCGGCAACATCGGCACGCGCATCGTGTCGCAGGCCAAACCCGACGGCTACACGTTGCTCTACACGATCAACGGCCCGCTGGTCACGGCCCCCACGCTGTACAAGAAGACGCTGGGCTATGACCCCATCAACGATCTGGCGCCGATCTCGCTGGTGGGCACCAGCCCCAACGTGCTGGTCGTGCCGGGCAGCCTGAAGGTCGACAACGTCCAGGACTTCGTCAAACTCGTCAAAGGCCGCGGCAACTCGCTGAACTACGGTTCGGTCGGCCCGGGCAGTTCGGCGCATCTGGCGATGGAAATGTTCAAGGAACGCGCCGGTGTGGACCTGGCGCACATTCCCTATTCCGGCTTCCCGCAGGTCATTACCGCCATCATCGGCGGCGATGTGCAAGCCGGGTTCATGGTGCCCGCCATCGCCGTGCCGCAAGCGCGCGACGGCAAGGTCAAACTGCTGGCCGTGACCAGCTTGCAGCCCAGTGAAGCGTTGCCGGGCGTGCCGACGATGGCCTCGCAAGGCTACCCCGACTTCGAAGCCATTTCGTGGAACGCGGTGCTGGCCCCCGCAGGCACGCCCACCCCGATCGTTGAACGGCTCAATAGCGAGCTGGCCCGCATCATCAACAGCGACGCCGTGCGCAAGCAACTGGCGTTGCAGTACTTCACGCCCGCGCCGTCCACACCGGAAGCCCTGACCGCCCGCATCAAGAATGAGAAGGCGCGTTGGGACCAGGTGATTGAAAAGCTGAACCTGTCGCTGGATTGAGCGCGCCGTTCAGGAACAGGCGGCGTGCTTACACGCCGCCTTCAAACCCTTGCTGGCGCCACGCTTCGAACACCGTCACCGCGACGGCGTTTGACAGGTTCAAACTGCGCTGCCCGGCGCGCATCGGCAAGCGCAAGCGCTGCTGGGGCGCGAACATCGCCTGATGTTCGTCGGATAGCCCGGCCGTCTCGCGGCCGAATACGAACACATCCCCCGGCTTGAATCCGATGTCTGCCACGCTGCGCTGCGCCTGCGTCGTCAGCGCGTAGATGCTGGAGGCGTCCGCCCCCGTATCGTCCAACGCTTCCTGCAACGTGTCATGCACGCGCACGGGCTGCCACTCGTGATAATCCAGGCCGGCGCGCCGCATGCGGGCATCGTCCAATTCAAAACCCAGCGGGCGCACCAGGTGCAATTGAGCCCCGGTGTTGGCGCACAGCCGGATGGCGTTGCCGGTGTTGGGAGGAATCTCGGGGCAGACGAGGATGACGTGGAACATGACGGGGCTACGGGGCGAAGGCTAGGGGAAAAGTCTGGGCGGCGGGTCTGGGCGAAGGGGCTAGGCCGAAAGCCGAGCCCCCAATACAAGACGGCGAAAACGCGGACGGAATGCGGAGCAGCGACGCGCCGCCTGGCGGAATTGTCGCCGATTTGCGGCGCAAGGCGTTCGGGGTCACGGCGTACGGGCGACCACCAGCACGGTCACCCCGGCCGCGCCCGCCGCCAGCAAGGCGACGGCGGCGGCTTCAACGGTGCTGCCCGTGGTCATGACGTCGTCCACCACCGCGACATGCCGGCCCCGCACCGATGGCGCGCCCAGAAACACGCCCGCCGCCACCTGACGCCGGGCGCGCCGGCCCAACGCGGTCTGCCGGGGCGTTTCGCGCCGCCGGCGCAGCGCGTGGCGGACAAGTGGCACATTCAATTCCGCCGACAAACTGCGCGCGATCTCCGCCGCCGGATTCATGCCGCGCAGGCGCAGCGACGCGCGGCTGGCGGGAATGGGCGCCAGCAAGGTGCCTTCGGGCAGCCCGCCTTCGCTGCGAACGGCGTCAGCCAGCAGGCGCGCCAGCACCGGCGCCATGCTCAAGCGCAGCTGGGTCTTCAGCATGCGAATCAGGGCGTCAGCGGGCGGCAGGTAGTCGAACGCGACGATCGTGCGCAGGTAGGCACGCGGGGCGCCCAGACAAGCCGGGCAGCTTGACGCCGTATTGGGTAAGCGCAAGGCGCAACGCGTACAACGCGGCGGGCTGCCGGGCGGAGCAAAGGTGATGTCAGCCTGGCACCCACCACATAGCCGCGCCCCCGCCACACGCGCGCCGCACAGCGGGCAGTCGCAGCCGATTCGGGACGCCAACCACCGCCCCATGGCCTGTAGGGGCAATCGGGTACGTCGGCCGGGATGCGCAATAATGGGTGCCATCCCCCATGAAATCATGTTCCGCCCCGCGGCGACGTCGCGGGCGTGACCGAAATGTCCCTGCCAGAATCCGCCCCCCTCCCCACTCTTCCCATCGTCAGCGCCGATGTGCCGCGCCAGTTTGCCCGCCGTGGCGACTTGTCTGACGCTCAATTTCTGTATGGCGAAGTGGCCCGCCGCATGCTTGGCCGCCTGCAATACATACGCGTACAACCGCAAGCGATGCTGGATGCGGGCTGTGGGGCCGGCGATAACCTGCCCCTGCTGCGCGAACGCTATCCAGATGCCGCCTACACCGGGCTGGACAATTGCGAACCGCTGCTGGAGCTGGCCAGAAAGCGCCACGCGCCTGCGGGCCTGGGCGCCTGGATCGGCAAGCTGGCCCGCCGCGGCCCGTCTGCCCCGGCCTTCGTCAACGCCGATCTGGCGGAGACGGGGCTGGCCCCGGAATCGCTGGAACTGGTCTGGTCGAACCTGGCCATGCACTGGCACCGCGCCCCGCATGCCGTGCTGGCCGAATGGCGGCGCATCCTGAAGGTGGGCGGGCTGGCGATGTTCTCCTGTCTGGGGCCGGCCACGCTGCGCGAGCTGCGCCAGGCGTTGACCGACGCCGGCCTGGCCACCGCCACGCCGTCCTTTGTGGACATGCACGACTTTGGTGACCTGCTGGTGGAAAACGGCTTTGCCGACCCGGTCATGGACCAGGAAATCCTGACCTTGACCTACCGCAGCCCCGAAAAGCTGCTGGCGGACGTGCGCGCGCTAGGCGGCAACCCGGCTGAAGGCCGTCGTGGCGGGCTGGTCGGCCGCGACTGGCGCAACCGCCTCGTCGCCGCACTGGAAGCGCAGCGACGGCCCGACGGGCTGATCGCATTGAGTATTGAAGTGGCCTATGGCCACGCCTGGCGCGCCGCCGCGCATCGAACGGTGGCCGGAGAAACCCGGCTGTCCGTCAGCGCCATCGGCGGCCGGCAGCGCGGAAACCCCTGAACAGGGTCCGCGCCCCGGAACGCGTGCCTAGTGCAGGCGTTCCGGCAGGGGCACGCTGACCCCCGGCTCAGAGGCCGACAAAGGCTGCATCGGCTCAGAGTTCGCCCGGATACGGCGGCGCAGCACCGCCGTGGGTTCCGCCGGGGCAGCGGCAGCCGCCGACTCTCCACGCCAGGCATGCGCCATGGCATCAACCACCAGCGGCAGGTCACGCAGGCGATGAAACTGGCTACGCAGCCAGCGCGCATCGTTGCCGCTGCGCATGGCCTCGTCGCGCAGCGCGGCGATCATGTCGCCCGTACCCAGCTCTTCCGCCACCGGCATCAGGCGCTGGAACAAGGCGCGCAGATGGTCCATCAGGCGCAGGCGCTGACCGTCCGGCGTGACATAACTGCCCTGCAAGCCAAAACGGCAAGCCTGGAAGTGGTTGCTGCGATAGGACAGCCACGCCTTGTCGCTGGGGTCGTCCTCACGCATCAGCAGCACGGCCAAGGCCTGAGCGAATGCCGCGATCTGGCAAGCGCGTTCAACCGTCAGCGGGGTGTCGCAGACGCGGATCTCGACCGTGCCGAACTCCGGCTTCGGGCGGATATCCCAGTACAAGTCCTTGATGCTTTCCGCCAGGCCGTATTCACGCAGCTGGGCCAGATGGGCCTCGAACTGATACCAGTCCTTTACTTCGGGCGGCATGTGGCCAGCCAGCGGGAAGCTGTTCACCGCGTTCAGACGCGAGCACGAAAACAGCGTATCCACGCCCTCGCAGTACGGCGACGAGGCCGACAGCGCGATGAAGTGCGGCACATAGGGGGACAGACGGCGCAGCAGCTTGATGGAATCGTCGCCGCTTTTCACGCCCAAGTGGATGTGTTGGCCGAAAACCGTAAATTGACGCGCCAGGTAACCGTACATTTCGGCCAGGTACTGGAAGCGCGGGGTGTCCGAGATAGAGCGCTCTTGCCACCGCATGAACGGATGCGCCCCGCCGCCTGCGACCGATACGCCGACCGCGTCGGCGGCTTCGACCAAGGCGTCGCGCATCTCGCGCATTTCGGCCAGCAGGCCCATGGGGTGCTCATGCACCGAGGAATTCAGTTCGATCATTGACCGCGTGATTTCCGGTTTAACGCGATCGGCAATGGGGTGGTTGGCCATCTGGGCCAACAGTTCATCGGAGGCAGCGGTCAAATCAAAACTACGGGGGTCGATCAGTTGCAGCTCGAGTTCGATGCCCAAGGTGTTGGGGGCCGACGAAATGAACGGGATCTGTTCCATCTCGGACTCCTTTGAATGTTTGATGAGGGATGCGCCGTTCGACCTTGAAGCCCGGCAACATCCCGGGGGGCACTAGACGGCAGCTTGTGAACGCATGATAGCCGCAGGTTTGTGGCAAAACGATTGAAAATCGTGACATTTGTGTGCAACATCGCGAAGCATCCAGTTTTGCCCTCTGAGGATAAGTGAGCAAGTGCTTACAACATAGAAACGGCGCGGGTTGCGGGCCGATGGCGGCGGCAATCCAAGTCAGGAAGCGGATTTCGAGAGGGGGTGGGATAACCCTTTATCGGGTTATCCCGGGTGAAAATTCGAGCCCGGTGGCCCTTATTTGCGCCAGAAAATGGGCGTGAACAGCACCAGCACGGTCAGCAATTCCAAGCGGCCAATCAGCATGGCGAAGGTGCAGACCCAGATCTGGAAATCAGACAGCACGGCGAAGTTGCCCATGGGGCCCACCGGGCCCAGGCCCGGGCCGGTGTTGTTAACGCTGGCGAAAACGGCCGAGAACGCCGTAATCGGGTCCAGCCCAGAGAGCAGCAGCAGGCTTGTGAAAACCGCGATAGAAAGCCCGTAGAACAGCATGAAGGCCAGCACGGACGACATGGTGCGGCCCTCAACGGCCCGGCCGTTGATTCGCACCGGGCTGACCGCATGCGGGTGCAACATTGTTACCAGCTCGTTGCGCGCCTGTTTGACCAGCAGGATCGCGCGAATCATCTTGATGCCGCCCCCGGTTGACCCGGCCGACGTCGCGAAGCCGGACAGCAGCAGCATCGTCAGCGGTGCAAACAGGGGCCACTGCGCGAAGTCCGTGTTGGCGTAACCGGTGGTGGTGGCCATCGAAATGGTGTTGAACATGCCGTAGCGCAGCGCTTCCAGCGGCTCGGCGTAGACGCCCTTGACGTACAGGAACACCGAAATGACCAGCCCCACCCCCAGCACGATGACTAGGTAGGGAATGGCTTCCGGACACCGCACGTAGGCGCGCGGGCTGCGCTGGCGGAAGGCGTTGAAGTGGGTGGCGAAGTTGATGCCGGCGATCAGCATGAACACCATGGCCACCATTTCCACGGCCACCGAATCGAAGTGGGCGAACCCATCGTCCCAGGTGGAAAAACCGCCCAGGCCCATCGTGGTGGCCATGTGGCACCAGGCTTCAAACCAGGACAGCCCCACGGCCCGGTAGGCCAGGAAGCACAGGATCGAGAACACGAAGTACACCGCGTACAGCGCCTTGGCCGTGCTGGCGATGCGCGGCGTCAGGCGCTCGTCCTTCATGGGCCCGGGCGTTTCGGCCCGCACGACCTGATGGCCGCCCACGCCCAGCAGCGGCAAAATCGCCACGGCCAGCACCAGGATGCCCATGCCGCCAATCCAGATCAGCGTGGCGCGCCACAGGTTGATCGACGCGGGCAAGGCGTCCAGGTTGGTCAGCACCGTGGCGCCGGTGGTCGTCAGCCCGGACATGGCCTCGAAGTAGGCGCCCGTGAACGACAGTGGCAGCCCCGCGCCGTGGAAGTACAGCATCAGCGGAATCGCGGCCAACAGCGGCAGCCCGGCCCACACGGCCGAGACCAACACAAAGCCGTCACGCGCCCGGAGTTCACAGCGGCTGCGCCGGGTCAGCGCGGCCAGCCCGCCCCCGATGCCCACCGAGATCAGGAAGCCGTTCAGGAATGCCTGGCGCGCGGCGTCGCCGCCCACATACGCGACCACCAACGGAATCAGCATGGTGAGGGCGAACATCACCATGGTCAGACCCAAGATATAGAGGGTGCCCAGGACGCGCTTCATGGGAGCCTATCCAGCGGCGCGTGGCCCGCAAGGGGGCATGGGAACGGCGCGCATCAGAAGAAGGACGCCGAGACTTGGAACAGCTTTTCCACGCGCGGCATCTGCCGGCGCGAGGGCACAAAGACGATCACGTGGTCGTCCGTTTCGATAACGGTGTCGGCGTCGGGCATGATGATTTCGTCACCCCGGACCAGAGCGCCGATGCTGGCGCCCTTGGGCAGGCTGATCTGGCCAACCGGCCGGCCCACCACCTTGGAGGTGGAGCGGTCGCCATGGGCGATGGCCTCCAACGCTTCCGCCACGCCTTGGCGCAGCCGGTGCACGGCCGCCACGTCGCCGCGCCGCACATGGCGCAGCAGTTCGCTCATCGTCGCTTGCGACGGCGACACGGCGATGTCGATATGGCTGCCTTGCATCAGCTCGCCATACGCCTGCCGGTTGATCAGTGCGATCACCTTGCGGGCGCCCAGCCGCTTGGCCAGCAACGACGACATGATGTTGTCTTCGTCGTCGCTGGTCAGGGCCAGCCAGGTATCCATGTCTTCGATATTTTCGCGTTCCAGCAGGGCCTCGTCCGTGCCGCTGCCATGCAGCACCAGTACGCTGTCGGGCAACTGGGTCGCCAGGTATTCGCAACGCTTCAGGTCGCGCTCGATGATGCGGACGCTGTACTTTTCTTCGGCCAGCTGGCGCGCCAGACGCAGGCCGATATTGCCGCCGCCCGCGATCATCACCCGGCGCACGGCGCGCTCGGCATCGCGCAACTGACGCACGGCACGGCGCGCATCCCGCGAATCCACCACCAGCACGACTTCGTCGCCCGGGGCGATCACGGTGCCGCTGCCCGCCCTCAACGGGCGTCCGCCGCGCAAGACGTCAATCACGCGCGCCTTTACGTCCGGCCAGACATCACGCAGCTTGTCGACGGACGAATGCGCCATCGGGCTGCCGTGGCCGACCCGCACGGTGACAACGCTGATGCGGCCTTCGGCGAATTCCACAACCTGCAAGGCTTCGGGAAATTCGATCAGGCTGTGCAGATACGTCGTGACGCTGCGTTCGGGGCTGATCAGGGCGTCGATGCAGAAACCGTCTTCGCTCATCAATTCCGGGTGTTCCGGAAATTCGGCGGAGCGGATGCGGGCAATGCGGCGGGGGATGTTGAACAGCTGGCGGGCGATCTTGCACGCCACCATGTTGGCGGCGTCAGAGGCCGCACAGGCGATGAACAGGTCGGTATCGGCGGCGCCAGCGGCTTCCAGCACCGACACTTGCGAGCCGTCGCCATGGACGACCCGCAAGTCGAAGTGTTCTTGCAGGTACTGCAACTGCGTGGGATCAGAATCCACCACGGTGATGTCGTTTTCCTCGGACACCAGGTTTTCGGCCACGCTGGTGCCTACGCGACCAGCGCCCATGATCAGGATTTTCATGTGCTGCGCTTGCGCGCCGACTCGATGCCCAATTGCTTGAGCTTGCGGTAGAGGTGAGTACGTTCCAGCCCGGTGCGTTCCGACACACGCGTCATGCTGTGGCTTTCGCGGACCAGGTGGTATTCGAAATAGATGCGTTCGAACTCGTCGCGCGCTTCCCGCAGCGGCTGATCCAGCGAAATGCTGCCCAGCAGCCCGTTGGACGCCACCGGCGCGTCATTGGCGGGCGCCGTCGTCAGCACGGGGGGATCAAGCTCGTCTTCAAGCGCCACGGTGGCGCTGGCGGCGGCAGGATGTGCGGCAACCGGCGCCGGATGCGGCGCGCGGCCGCGCGCCAAACCCGCCGCAACGGTCTTCAAGAGACGTTGCAGCGTGATCGGTTTTTCCAGGAAATCCATGGCGCCGATGCGCGTCGCTTCGACTGCCGTATCGATGGTGGCGTGGCCGCTCATCATGATCACCGGCATGTCGAGCAGGCCTTGCGAGCCCCACTCCTTCAGCAAACTCACGCCATCGGTGTCGGGCATCCAGATGTCCAGCAACACCAAATCAGGACGCATGCGAAGGCGTGCGGCGCGCGCTTGCGCCGCGTTTTCGGCCAGTTCGACCGTGTGTCCTTCGTCGTAAAGGATCTCCGACAAAAGCTCGCGTATACCGACTTCGTCGTCAACCACCAGAATTCTGGCCATAAAGCATCCACCTATTGCGTAGCCGCATTATCCTTTTCTTGCGCGGTCGCGTCCATAGTGTCTGTCCCGGGAGCCAACCGGGTCAACAAGATGGAAATCCGCGCGCCTCCTTCCTTGCGGTTGGCAAGGTCGATACGTCCGCCATGCTCTTCCACAATCTTGCGTACGATTGCCAATCCTAACCCAGTCCCGTGGGACTTTGTGGTTACGTAGGGCTCGAACGCGCGCTGCATCACCTGCGCCGGAAAGCCCGGCCCGGTGTCGGCAACGGTAAATCTCAATGCCTGCTGATCGGCCCGGTCGGGCTGTTCGCTGCGCATTAACTGGGTCGTGACGCTGACCCGGCCCTCGCCGCCCAGCTCGGCAATCGCGTCGCGGGCATTAGACAGCAGGTTGTGTATGACCTGGCGCAACTGGGTGGGGTCGCCTTCAATTTCGGGCAGGCCCGGCTCCAGCTTCACGTCCAGGTTCAGCGCTTTGCCCACATGGCGAGACGCCGCGCCATCGGGCTCCCAGCCATATAGAGACAGCACGTCGGCCACCAGCGCGTTGAAATCAATGCGCTGCATGACAGCCGGCGGCGTGCGGGCATATTCGCGGAAATCGTCCACCATCTGCTTGAGCGACGCCACCTGATTCACGATGGTATTCGTGGACCGCGTGACGATCTGGGCCTCGGCCGGTTGCAGCTTGCCTTCCAGCTTCATGGCCAGGCGCTCGGCCGACAGTTGGATCGGCGTCAGCGGGTTCTTGATCTCGTGCGCCAGCCGGCGCGCCACTTCGCCCCAGGCCACGGTCCGGTTGGCGGAGATCACTTCGGTGATGTCGTCGAACACCACCAGATACCCGTTGCCGCGCCCATCCACACGCAGATGGGTGCCGCGAGCCAGCAAGGTCAGCGGATGCGGCGCAGTAGGAGCGCCCCCCTGAGCGGGGCCGATTTCAAATTGCTGTTGCCAGTGCTGACGCTCGGAACCCACCGCCGCGTGCGTCGAAAACGCCTGCCGGACGATGTTGGCGAATTCGAGCATGCCGTCCACCGTCTCCAGCGGCCGGCCAATCACCGAACGCAGGTCCGCGCCCAAAATGGTCTGGGCGCCCTGGTTGACGGTGGTCACGCGGAACGACTCGTCAAACACCAGCACACCGGAAGACAGGTTCGACAGCACGCTTTCCAGATAAACGTTTGACCGCTCCAGCTGCTGGCGATTGCTTTCGACCATCCGCCGCGCCTCATCCAGTTGCCGCGTCATGGCGTTGAACGACCGCGTCAGCTGGCCGACTTCGTCGCGTTCCGGGGGTTCCGGCAGCGGCCGGTAATCCCCCACACCCACCGCCTGCGTACCGCCCGCCAGGCTGAGCAGCGGACGCACCAGCCGCTTGGACAGCGACAACGCCACGGCGATGGCGCCGAATGCCGCCAGCAGCAGCGCCAGCGTCAGCGTAATGCCGTAGAGCTTGCGCAGGCCCAGCCGCGACAACGCAAGCTCCTGGTAATCACGGAAACCTTGTTGCACCAGGTTGGCGTTGTGCGCGATTTGCTCAGGCACGGGTTGCAGCAGTTGCAGCCAGCGCGGTTCGGACGCGGCGCCCAACAGATTGTCGTAACGCTCAGGCCCGGTCAGCGGAATCACCACGCGCAGATGCAGGCCGCCCTCGACGCCGGGCGTGACGGGGTCATCGGCTTCAGCCGCCGAATAGCCGCGCGCCAGACGCAACTGGTTCATCACGGTCGACGGCGGCATCGCGGGCAGCAGCTGCCCGTACTGGCTGGTCGAAAAAGCGATCATGCGGCCGCTGCCCGTGAACACCATGGCCTCTTGCACGCCATTGGCTTCACGCAAGCGGGTCAGGGCCAAGGTTATGCCGCTGTCGGTGCTGCGGTTCAGCTCCATCGCCATCGATCGGGCGCGCGCATCCAGGTCGGCCAGCAGCGAATCCAGCGCGGCTCGGCCCAGGTTCAGGCCGGCTTCCAGCGCCGTGTCGACGCGCACGTTGAACCAGGATTCGATGGATCGCGACATGAACTGCACCGAGACGGTGTAGATCAGGGCGCCCGGGACGACGCCGATCAGCGCAAAAGCCAGTGAAAAGCGCGCGGTCAGGCGCGCGCCGAATTGCCGGCGCCGGATCTGCCGGGCCAGCCGCACCGTCAGCGCCACCACCCAGACAAACAGCGCCAGGGCGAAGATGCCGTTCAACACCAGCAGCGTGTCGTAATACCGCGCAAAGCGCGAGGCATTGCCCGTGGACCATGCCAGCAAGCCCAGCAACGCCAGGCCGCTTACGGCACCCACCATCAGGGCCAGCCGAAGCAACAGCCTCATGAGGGATCTTTCTCCTTGTCGCTCAGCATGAACGAGAAGTCCATCCAGGGAGTCCCCTGCGCCCACGAGCTGCTATTCAAGGCGTTGACCTGGAACGGCCGGGGCAAGAGCGAGGTGTCCAGGCGCAAACGCAATTGGCCGCCATACAGTACCCCTTGGTCAAAATCAGCGGCATCCGCCACCGGCCAGTTGCGGATATGGCGGATGACGCTCATCGCGTCATCCAGCGAGGCCACGGGGAAAGACAGCTCGCCCACGCCCGCGCGCCATTGCCGGGTCAGGGCGTTGTAGACCACCCGCCAGGTGCGCGACGTGTCCACCAGGGACTTGTCGAACCAATACCAGCGCTCGCGCGTCATGGTGAGGTCGGCGGTGAAATAAAGCGGGACGCCGCGCTGGGCCGCGTCCCGCAACTGCTGGTTCAATTCAAATTCGATGTCCGCGTCGATCTCGAGCTTGCCGTTACGCACGGCCGGTTCAACCCGGGTGACCTTGGGCTCGGCGCCATAAACTTCGCCGCCCGGCACTAACGAAAGCAAGGCAGATACCAGCAACAACCCAAGAAATAAACGCGAAATAGTGGACATACGACACCGAAACACCGTCATGCCCCTATTCTTGGTGATTCAGGACTGCTTGGCAAACAAGGCGTAGAAAAACCCGTCATGTTGCTCGGCGGGTGTTGCATTGAGCGCAACTGGCAGCAACTGGCCCGGCGCGTCCAGCCGCTCGGCTTCCGGATGACGCTGCATGAATTCCAGCGCCTGGCGGGCGCCCTCGATCGGGAACACCGAGCACGTCACATACAGCAGCCGGCCGCCGGGCGCGACGGTTTGCCACAGCGAATCCAGAATCTTGGCTTGCAGCGTGGCAGTGCGGCGCACGTCGTTTTCACGGCGCAACCAGCGGATGTCGGGATGCCGGCGCACGATGCCCGAGGCCGTGCACGGCACGTCCGCCAGCACCGCATCAAAGGGCTTGCCGTCCCACCAGGCGTCCAGATCGGCGGCATCGGCGGCTTGCAACTGCACACGGTTGCTAGCCAGACCGAGGCGGCCCAGGTTCTCTTCCACGCGCTCAAGGCGTTCGCCGTCGGCATCCAACGCCACCAGATCGATGTCGGCCAGCTCCAGCAGATGCGCTGTCTTGCCGCCGGGCGCCGAGCAGGCGTCCAGCACCCGCATGCCGTCAGCGGGGGCCAGCAGTTCGGCCGCCAACTGCGCGCCCGCGTCCTGCACCGACCACCACCCTTCCGCAAAACCCGGCAACTGGGTCACAGGCTTGGGGCTGCCCAGCACCAGACCAGACTGGCCCACCGGCTCCGCCGCCAACCCTGCCGCCTGAAAAGCGGCCAGCACCTGTTCGCGGGTCGCGCGGCGGCGGTTCACACGCAGCGTCAACGGCGCCGGCACATTGGCAGATTCCAGGATCTCGCGCCATTGCTGCGGATAGGCCACGCCCAACTGCTTGACCCACCAGCCGGGATGGTTCCATTGCGCCTCGGGGCTGTCGGCCACGGCGGCCTCAAGCGCCGCACGCTCCCGCAGGAAACGGCGCAGGCAGGCATTCAGCATGCCCTTGAATGACGACAGGCTGCGAGTATTGGAGGCAGCCGTCACGGCTTGGTCCACCACCGTGTGCGCCGCATACACCGGCATGCCGGGCAGCGCCGCGGCGGCGTCGCCCTCTTCTTTCAGCAAGGTCAGCGACACCAGCAACAGCGATTCAAACAGCACGCTGGGATAGCGCTGCACCAGTTCACGGCCGACGGCATCGGCCCAACCCAGATAGCGCATCGCGTGGAAAGACACGGCCTGGGTGGCCGGACGCAGGGCGGAACTGACGTCGGTCAACGCGTCCGTCAAGGAACGGCCGTCCAGCACGCCCTCGACCACCCCCGCGCTGGAAAGAAGAACGGAGGAAAGCGGGGGGGCAAGATTGGGGGAGTCGGAACGCGTGGACATGGTGGGTATTCAAAGGATAAGACCGATATGGTAGCCGCACCTGGACGAATGGCGGCCCGCGCGTCAAACTTGCCGCTGCCCCGGGAGCCCTTTATGACCACCGCCACGCTGCTGCTGTTCATCCTGGCTTCGGCCGTCGCCATCGTGACGCCGGGCCCCACCACCCTGCTAGCCATGAGCAACGGCTCGCGCCACGGCGTGCGCGCCGCCAGTTGGGGCATGGCGGGTGCGGTACTGGCGGATTTGATGTTGGTCGGCGCGGTGGCGTCCGGCCTGGGCGTGGTGCTGGCGGCGTCGGAAGTCGCCTTTCAGATTATTAAATGGGTGGGCGCGGCGTATCTGGCTTATCTGGGTTGGAAGATGCTGCGATCGGATTCGGCGCTGGTCTTGCCATCATCGGCCTCGGCAGGCGACGCCCGCCCAGTCGGGCTTGCGCTGGGCATGCGCAGCTTCCTGGTGGCGCTGACCAATCCCAAGGCGCTGTTGTTTATGTCCGCGTTTCTGCCGCAATTCATCAACCCGCAAGCGCCGCTGTTAATGCAATACGCCATCGTGGCGGGCGTGCTGGCGACGATCAATATATTGACGATGCTGGTTTATGCGACGCTGGGCGCGCAACTGGTGCGGGCGTTTCAGGGGTCGGGACTGCGCTGGCTGAATCGGGTTTGTGGGGGGTTGATGATTGGGCTGGCGGGGACGTTGGCGCTGTATCGGCGGGGGGCTTGAGGGGCGGGTGGGTGGCGGGGAACTGGCGGAAAGCGGATTGGATGGCGCTGGAATTTGTTCGAGGCGCTTGATTAGAGGCCGTTAAATCCTAGCAAGGAGTTAACGGGAACGCTTTTGCGACTTCCGCGGTTGCCCCTGTAAGTGCTGTTGTCAAAGCCGAAGGCGCCACTAGGCGATGCATGCGGCGTAGTACCGGGCGGTCTGATAGCCGCCATGGCAGGTCCACAGGCCTGTCTGCTTCATGACGGACTTGAAGTCGCTCTTAATCGTGGCCGACGCAGGCCGCCGCCCGTCTGGGCGATTACCTACTCAGATCTCTAGCGCGACAGTTAATTCTTTATCCTGATTTATATATTTGATGCTTTATCCGTAGAGTCTCTGGATAAACTAACTAACTGCACTAGCCACTAGGCTTGATAATCATCGAATTCCCAGGAAAATACCTTTCCTAGCTGTCTCACGATATCCTCCCAGCTATCTCCCTCACAGCGACTAACATAGTCGTGAATCAAACCATTAATAGTAGAAAAATTATATTCTCGAACAATTAATAGACCTCTACCCCAACGAGCCTCCCATACTGTTTCTTCTAGCCACTTTGGCGTGCAGACGAAAAGCTCAAAATCATCTGCCCCTTTTGTACAATCCAGCCCAATTCGAACACGAAGACTCAAAGAAAAATTGTCTACGCTCCCTGGGAAATAGGTCTCAATATCAACAATATCATTAGAGATACCTTTTATAACAGCACGCATTGCTCCTCCTAATCAGTCCTATAGAGAAATTCGGATTTTTCGTTCCACTGCCGTTTACAGCAGCAGCTAATCTTGAGTCCTAGGCCGCAATCTTGCTCAGATTTTCTTTCCGTTGGGAGTCGACAATCAGGAAATGCAGGCTGACAGATTAATTTCGTGCAGCCCGAATAAACGACGCGATCGATTCCGCAGCCGTCTTTCTGGTCAGGACACTTTGGCCAGTGCCATCACGAATGACACGCAGCCGCCTTTGCCCCTACAGAGTCACGAAAACTAATTTACGGTTCTACTTCAGGTTTAATCCATACCGCAATTACCGCCTCACCACAGAGCGAGATCATCGCATTCGTTGCAAACTGAATAAGGCGTACTTTGGCGCTCATGTCGAAATTACCAATGCAGATCCAACCTGTAGCCACATCCTTGAACATCCGCCAGCAGATCGAGCCGGGAAGTTCAACCGCCGCGCCAACGGCCAACTCGACCCCTCCAGAATCAATATAAATACCCGCACGCTCTATGGTTTTAATGGGTATACATTTCGATTCTAAATGCGCTAAATTGCACAACCCCCATGGGTAAAGCAACCGTCCTGTCTCGACGCCCACTTCAATTTGGAGAGTGCCAACTGCTAAAGAGCAGCACCCTTTCGCTCCGGCACTTAAGGCAACCTCTTCGCGAGAACAATCAATAAAATCCACTGAGTATTCCGAACTCCGATAGATCAACCGCCCAGCAAGAGGACTTGCTGTCAAATCGAATTTAAAGCCAACATGCATCACAATTAACCCCCACTCTTGAATAGAAAGTGAAGCACCGTATCAGTCTTAGGATCTACAACTAGCTCATACGTACCTTTGCTTCCATTCATTGTGCCTTGGACATCCCAGCGAAGAGCTCCTGGCACTCCCCGCGGGTCGCCGACCGGCAGTTTAGAGTCCATAATTTCCTGCAGTAAAGCTCGTGAAAATAAGGTGTCAGAAAATAAGGTGTCAGACTACATTTTCCGGCGATGGCCTAAGTGAAAATGTAGTCTGACACCTTATTCGTTCATCCGTGAAGCCATTCTGCGAGCCGCCAGTGGAGTAGGCGATGCCGATGCTGGCACTGCTGCTCTTGTTGTCCGTCTTCAGCTTAAACGCATTGCGCGCCGCTTGCAGCAGGATGCCGCCTTCGGCCTTGAGCACCACATTGTTGCCAGCAGGCAGGTTCAACCCCGTGACGGTGATTCCCGAGTCCTTGCCCGCGCCCTGCGCAACGATTGAAAGACATTAATCCAGGCCTCTTAGTGCTTTTGAAATATCTTGGACATTAGTTAGCTTCCCCGTCGCAACCTTATCCAGAACACTCCAAACCATTTGTTTTGGCTGACCCTCCACGCCGTTTTTTATAATCAACCTCACAACCACTTCAGCAGCAGTTCGTTTATTTCCATTATCAATCAGATGCCCGCCAGAAATATCCCTGACCATTGATTCAGCTTTATTATAAAAACCCTCAAAATTGGCAGTATTTGCAATAGCCGCATCAACCTCTCTGATTGAAACCGAACCGCCAAACCGTGAATTTATAGCGGTGATATCGTCTGCACTTCAGCCGACCTTGAAACCACCAAGACCTATTCCACTTGGAAGGTTTGACGCTGAACTTAAGCCACTAGTAGCTAGATCATCTACCTTTCCGGCAGTGCCATCAGTTGCTTTTGCATCAAAGAAAACTCAGACAAACGAAATATCTAACCTATCGATTTTCCATGAAATCAGCTTTCCCTCAAGGAAACCGAAATCCGCCAGCAAAATCTCATCACAGAAAGTCAACCCACCACAGCGCAAACAGCCATCCCTCAGCTCGCCGATAATTCTGTATGAATAGCCTGTTCCTTCTCTAACGACTGCAGGTTCAGCATGAGAAATTTCTTGAATAATATACTCATCAAAAACCATAGTTAATAACTCTGCCCGATACACTCGCCCCACCTCGAGCTGATAGGGAAGATAGCTTGCAAAGCAGGTAAACCGCTGACCGCAGACAACGATCGAAACCTCCTCCTCAACTTCAGGACTGATGCCATCAACAAGCACTGAGTAAATCATGGTACAGGACTTATGGTTTTGTCTGCGGGATTGCCATTCAACATCTTCCAAAAGCTCTTACCACTTTCCACATGAATTGTAGTAATGGTGCCATCAGAATTAGCTCCTACAAATCCATATTTCGCATCGCCACGGGACGAGTTACCCATGAACTGAACGTAGCCAGTTCGCATTTCGCCTTTGTATAGATATTGAACTTTATCCCCGCTTTGCATAATGTCCTTGCCCACCTGCAAATACTCGGCTGATGACTTTGCCCCAAATTCAGCGCCGTGCTTCGAATGACGATCGTGCCGCCGCTGATGCCGCTTTGCGTGGTCGAACTACTGTTGCCGCTGGCCGCCACCACCACCGGCGTTCCCATCCCGAAGCCGCTGCTGCCTGTCGAGATGGACGAACCCGCGTCCTTCGATGCGCCGCCGGCTACCTGGCCGCCCTTGGTCGTGCCCAGCCCTGAGTCGCCCGCCTTGGCGCTTCCGCCAAACCCGAAGCCTCCACCAATCGACACCTGGCTACCGCTGTACTTGGCGGTGTTCTTCAGGTCCTGCGCGACCAGCGTGCCCGTCGTCAACTTGTTCAGGCCGTCCGCCACCGCGCGGTCGCTGCTGGCAATGACGCTGCCGAGCGAGGTGGTGTTGTTGTTGACGTCGATCGGGAAACCGCCGTCGCCTGCCCACAAGCCCGTCTGTTCAGTGACCGTCTTGAAGTCGCTGTTCATCTTGCCGGCGCCGGCGTTGGCCCATGCGCTGCTTGAACCGTAGCAGTACGGCGGGATACACAGGCTCACGCCAAAGCCCGCGCTCTTGTTCTTGGAGTCGTACTTGCTGCTGTCTTGCAGGCTCTCAAGTAGCAGGTTGCCACCGACCGATGCGATGATCTGGTCGGCCTTGCCCGCCGCGCCCTTCAATGTCGTGTCCCCGCCCGACTGGATGGCGAGTACGTTGCCTGCCGTGATATTGCTGTTGGTCCAGCTTTCATCGCGGCCGTTGGCCTTTCCGCGTCCGACCTAGGCGCCCTAGTTCAAGGGTGAATTCGAATCAACCATCCCTCGACTTCCTCAATGACGTTGATATGCCCTGTCCTTGCATCCAAAAATCGACCGGCTCTGGGAATATTGGCGAGCTTCTGCAAAGCATTGGCATCAATGCTTCCCTTAATTACCATGCAGTCTGACACTTTAAATTTAAGGGGCAATCTGCCCAAAAATGCAGGGCGAGAACCAACCACAAGACAGTCAGACTGGGTGGTGAACTTTCCCGCCACACAGTCAGGAATAATCACTTAGAGGTGTGCCAGTTGCTCCAATCATTTAAGTACTTCTTCGACACCGTTCCAAGTTGACTATCCAATTTTCGATCAAGATTTGGGTCTTTAGAAATTTTCGCGCTTATAGCCTCGAGCAAACCTGTTGCGACAGCGGTACTGAGGACAGCATCGGACGAATTCATTCCCTGCTCTACTACATCAAACACATAAGCCCGCTCTTCATGCGAGAATTTCTCGAATTCACTGACGATAGCTCGTCCCAATTCCGCAAACAAAACGGTTAGTGGAATATCATCTCCCCAATACTGAACAGCGGCCACCTTAGCTTGATGGATAGCCTGAATACGGGTCAAATTATTCAAAAAAATTGTATGCACTTCTTCCATCATTTTCCCTGCAGAGCATTATGAAGATCGCGCAAGACATTCTGCGCTGCCGAACGATCACTAAAGGACGCATTCGGATTGAAATTCAACCATTTCTGAAGCGCAGCCGAGTAATCTTTAGCTTTTTGGGTATGGAGTCTTCCCCCAACTGGGCTTCCCGTCCTAATTTCGTAACGAACAGCATCGGCTGTGCTACCCGTCCCAATTTTCGCCCCATCACGATATAAATCGTCCATTAGCCCGGCAAGTTTCGAGTCTGAAACTTGTGGCTTGACCATTTTTGAAGCAAGATCATCGGCAAGTTTTGCACCCGTCGCAGAATTGGCAGCACCTCCAGAAGTTACTACCGTTTTGCCTGCCGAACCCATTCCACCCTTTGCCGCAAGCAGAGCTTCCGCTTTTGCAGCGACCGCTTTTGCTCGAAGCGTTGCAATCGCCCCGCCCAATGCAAAGCCGGTTGCATCAATCGCCCAAGCCTCGGCAACACTCGCCGCTAGGGAGTAATGGAACGTTCCATCCCTAGGATCAGGCGTGACTTGAATGACAGGCGAGTCGGCAGGAACTGCAGTTGGCTTTCCCTGTTTATCGAAGAACACTACATTGCCGCTGGCCACCGCTAACTGGACGGCGGCACGGCACAAAGAGGAGGCCGGGACAACGCATGCGCTCGCCAGCTCTTTGTCCTTCTGCTCCGATATACCAGCAAGCTCACGCGCCCGGGCGCAGCTCTCAGGATTTCCAGGACCGCAAGAAGCAATCGCCGCATCAAATTGCCTTTGTTCGGACGGCCTGAAACCCTCGGATCTTTGTCCGAAGTAGTTGTTCTCGGTCTCGATCTGGGCGGCTAGGGTCGCAACAGCAGTATCTCCACCCAGTGCTACGGTGAGGCCCGCGACGAGACTGGCGACCAGATTGACTCGTGACTCTTTCTCCTCCGCCGTTAGGTCCTTGGCACCTTGCCCCGAAAGACCCTGAATGAGGTTGCTAAGTACGACACTCGCCGCAGCCCCGGCTGCGCCAGCACCACAATTGCTTCCTTGACCGACGGCTCCAGCGCAGCCCACCAATCCCTGTAATGCCGTCCGGGCCGCCTCGCTGTCCAACGTGTCCGCAAGCTGCTTCACCTTGCCTGCGCCCAACGCCTGCAGGTAGTTCGCCGCGGCGGACTGCACGAATTGCCCCGCACTTCCCGTAACGTTCCCCCCAGCAGCTGCTGAAAAGACGGTCAATCCAAGCCGATACTCGCCATTCGGCCCCCACTTTGCCGCTTCGTCATACCGGGCCTTGAGATCGTCCTTGAGCGCGGGATCCGTCTCGGCATCCATCGCCTTCTTCAGCGCATCCGCCTCCTTCGCCCGATTCGTCAAAAACTGCCCAACCTGCCGGCTAGCTTCCGACGCGATCTCAAATCCCGCTTCGATCTTCTCCTTATCAAAGATCGGCTTCAGCGCATTCAACGTATCGGCCGTGTCCCGGTTCAACGACGCAATCGTCTCCGCGGCTGTCTTGCCGGTCAGGGCCAACTGCCCCGCCTCATCCCGAATGGCGATCGTGCCGCCGCTGATGGCACTTTGCGTGGTCGAGCTGCTGTTGCCGCTGGCCGCCACCACCGCTGGCATACCCATCCCGAAGCCGCTGCTGCCCGTGGAGACCGACGTGCCGTGCTGCTTCGTTGCACCGCCCGCTACCTCACCGCCCTTGGTCGTGCCCAGGCCCGATTCGCTCGGCTTGGCGTCTCCGCCAAATCCAAAGCCCGCCCCAATCGACACCTGGCTGCCGCTGTACTTCGCGGTGTTCTTAATGTCTTCCGTGACCAGCGTGCCCGTCATGAGCTTGTTCAAGCCGTCGGCTACCGCGCGGTCACTGCTGGCGATGACGCTGCCTACCAGCTTGGTGTTGTTCTTGACGTCGATCTGGTAGCCGCCGTCGCCGGCCCACAAGCCCGTCTGTTCCGTGACGGACTTGAAGTCGCTGTTCATCTTGCCGGTGCTGGCATTGGCGGACACGCTGCTCGAACCCACGCAATACGGCGGGATGCAAAGGCTCAGCCCGAAGCCCGCGCTTTTGTTCTTGGAGTCGTACTTGCTGCTGTCTTGCAGGCTCTCAAGTAGCAGGTTTCCACCGACCGACGCGATGATCTGTTCAGCGCGGCCCGCCGCGCCCTTGAACGTGGTGTCGCCGCCAGACTGCATCGCGAGCACATTCCCCGCGGTGACGTTGCTGTTGGTCCAGCTTTCGTCGCGGCCGTTGGCTTCGCCGCGTCCAACCGAGGCGCCCAGTTCAAGCGTGAAGCCATTCTGCGAGCCGCCGGTGGAGTAGCCGATGCCGATACTGGCACTGCTGCTCTTGCTGTCGGTTTTCTGCTCGAACGCGTTGCGAGCGGCCTGCAGAACGATGTCGCCTTCGGCCTTGAGTACCACATTGTTGCCAGCAGACAGGTTCGATCCCGTGACAGTGATGTCCGAGTCCTGGCCAGCTCCTTGCGCGACGATGGTCAGGTCTTTGCCGGCCGCAACCGTCGAGCCGAGGGCGCTAGACGAACTACGGTCGGTCGTGCTGCTGCTCTTGCTGGTGCCCAGGCTCAGCTTGATACTCACGCCTCCGACCTGGTCGACCGCGTTGGATGAACCGGCCTTGGCAGCTTCCGCCGCGTCGGCGGCTTTGGCGGACGCCTGAACGGCGTCATAGGCGTTGACGGCTGCCAAGGCAGTCGTAGCGCCTGCCAGGCCCTTCATAACAGCGTTGTCCGTCCTGCCCGCAGCGTCAGCCATCCGTGCACCAGTCTGTACGGCGCTGACAATAGGATTGCTCGCGGTAAGCGTCAACCCTGTCTGCTTGATCTCGTGGAATTCCTTCTCTTGCGTGGTATCCAGCGCCGCGCCGATTTTGACTTCCTTGCCGATCAGCGTGATGTCGCCTTGCCGCGCAATGACGTTGCTGCCCGTGATATTGAGGGCGCCGCCTGCGTTGATCAGCACGTCGCCTTCGACGCTGCCGACGGTGCTGGCGTTGTGGAAGACCTTCTTGCTATCAAGCGAATCCGTCTGCTGCCGAGTGCCATAGCTGAAACCACCCATGGCCCCAAAGCCAGACTTCTTGACCATCTTGTAGTCGTAGCCGTCTTCGGCGTTCTGGCCGGCCAGGATGTTGACGTTGTGGTCGGCTGAAATCACCAGATCCTTCTGCGCGCCAACGTTCGAGCCTGCAACAGTCAGATCGCGGCCAGCCATCAGCACGGCGGTGTCGCCGGTGAAGGTGGTGGCCAAGGACTGTTCCCAGTCAAGAGCCGCTTTAGTATGCGTGGTCTTCGACGACAGGAAACCACGGGTTTTGTAGTGCGTTTCGTCGTAGGCCGAGCCGCTCTGCACTCCGGCGGTAAGGTTGATGTCGCGGCCTGCGCCAACGGCCAATTGCCCACCGGCCGTAACATCAGCCACTCGCGCGTTGACGTCCTGCCCCGCGATCAACGTGACGTTGCCGCCCGCATCGATGCTCGAACCGATTTCCTTGCTGGTGGCGAGGTCATGCCGATTCTTCCTGTTCAGAACCAACGATTCGCCATGACTCTCCTCCAGCGTGGCCAGATTGATATCCCGGCCCGCTTGCACCCGCACGCCGTCCTTGGCGGCCACCTGCGCCGCCGTCAAGGTGACGTCGCGTCCTGCCTGCATGCTGAGGTTGCCGGCGTCCACACGAGAGACGCCCGAGATGTGTGAACCCCACGTCGCGCCGTGATTCTCCGACGCTGATGTGGAGGTCAGCGCGATATCGCGCCCCGCCTTCAGTGCGACGGAATTTCCCTTGATCAGCGACACCAGGTTGGTCAGGTCGGTGCGCGCGGAAAGATCCACGGTGGCGCCCTGGACCAGGCCGCCTGCCTGATTGACGATGTTCGATGCGCTCATGACGGTGGCGTGGCGCGCGCCGATCGTGCCGCTGTTGTTGATATCACCGTCCGCCGCCAGCTTGACGTCGCGTCCGGCCATCAGCGTGCCGTCGCCTTTCAAGTCGTCGTTTTGAACGACCAGGTACACCTTGGGCACCAATGCGGTTTCTGTGCTGCCATCAGGCAGGGTGACCGTTTCGGCCACCAGCCACACCAGATCGCTGGTTAGCTGGCGTTGTTGGGCTTCAGTCAGCGCAACACCCACCTTGACGTTGTGGTCGCGGGCGAATTTGGCGCCTTCGGCCATCAAGGCCTTGTACTGGCTGTCGTTGTCGCTGAAGCGGCCCAGGAAGCGCTGACCGGTCGTGGCGAGTATTTGATCGGATACGAACTTTTGCTCATAGAATCCGTCACCCAGTCGCTTGGGTTGACCCGAAGGCGTCAGGAACTTGGCGCCAGGCGGAACCAGAGCGTCCCAGCCCGCCAGCCGCGCGCCAGACAGCGTCTTGGCGTCTTGCACGGGGTTGCCTGTTACGGTGCTGCCGTTGGCCAGCACCGTGTTACCGGCCGCGGACGCCGTCGGGGCGTCAAGACGCTGCACGTCTACGCTCGAACCAGCGCCTACTGCGGGGCCTGCCGGCCCCTGCGACGTAACGGCGCCCTTGCCGATGGTGGCCTGGACGTTGCTGGGATCGGCAGGCTTGTCAGCGTGCTGACCGGCAAGCCCGGCACCTGCCCCTGCGCTGCCCGCTACCGTGGTTCCCGGCAGCGCATCTGGCTGGCGCAGCAGGTCGAACAGATAGTCGCTGGACACGGTGGGGCGTTGGCCGATGAAGCGCGAATCGGTGGCGACGATGTAAGGCGCGTCGGGGCGCTTGTCCACTGCAAACAGTTGGTTGTCGGGGATGCTGGCCGGGTTTGAAACGGTGCGCACCACCGCCCCACCGGGCATATCCAGGCTGGCGACCAGTACGGGTCCCGGCTTACCGACGCCCGTGGCGCCGGGCGCCGATCCGTCGAGCGTGACGCTGGTGTATCCACCCGAGGTTCCCACAGGAAGTTCAATGGCCTGCCCCGCCAGAGTGGCGGTGTAAGGGCTGGAGTATTCCTTGCGGTCCTTGGAGCGCGCCTGCGAAACCGTGGCCGTGCCTTGGCGCGTCACGGTGCGCTGTCCGCCCGCGCCGATGTTGTTGATGGCCGGGCCCGCTACATTGAGCGCCCCGCCCGCTGCGATCTGGCTTTTGTCGTTGGTGACCGTGCCGGCCAACGTCATTGCGCCGCCGGACAGGATCTTGCCCGGGTCCGAGGACAGCGTGCGCGTCTCGGTGACCGTTTCGTTGACCTGGTAATAGGTCAGCGTGCCAACCAGCCGGTTGTTGAAATCGGCGTTGAATGCGCGGATGCGCGCGTCCAGCGCTTTGTATGGCTCCGTGTAAGCGGCATAGGCCGCTTCAAAGGCTTTGCGGCGCGCGGCTTCCGCAAGGCACGCGGGGCTGTTGGTAAAGCAGGGAGCTTCCGGGGGAACCCACACAGGCAAAGAGCCCGTCGGCGGCGTGACGCCGAACACCGACCAGATGCGCGCGTCGGTGCCATAGCCGAACCATTCAGGCACGTCCCAGCATCCGCCTCCGGCGTCGCCGCCACTGCAAGCGACGTCGGCCGGGGTAAAGGCCAGTGCAATCGGCGCGCTGACACCCGCCTGGCGCCTTCCGCCGGGTGTGTAGTCGAACGGCGGGCCGTAGCGCGCCGCCGGGTATTTGTCGGACGGCAGCAGGAACATGCGTTCGGGATCGTCGTCCAGCCAAGCCGGGTCCTTGCTGCACTGGGGCGTGACCTCGTCGCACAACCAGTGCGTCTCGGCGTCGTACATGTCGGTACTGCCGGCCGGGGTGAAGTACACCTTTGACTGCGACGCAACCTGCACGGTCTGGCTGGTGTAGCCCGCGTTCTGGTTCAACAGCGACGCCGCCGAAATGCGGGCATCGCCCGCCGCTTCGATGGTGGAACCCGTGTTCAGCAGCGATCCCGCCTGGCCTGCCGCGTTGCCGCCGGCATCCAGCGCGCCGCCGATGGCAAGATCCGTACCGGCATAGATCAGCGCGTGCTCGCGATTCACGAGCGTTGCGGCGCCCAGGTCCATGGCGCCTCGGGACGCGATGACGGCGCCGCCGCCCACGCCTGCACTGTTGACGAGTGTTTGGGTCTGAATCGCGACCTTGTCGCCGTAGATGCGGGCAAGGTTATCCACGCGGCCGGCGTTGATGTGCGTGGCGGCGCCATCGATCAGCCCTGCATTGGTCAAGCCCTGCGCGACGTTGAGCGTATTGGCGCCTCCGGCCAAAAGCTGACCGCTGGCCTGGTTGACCAGCGAGTCCGCCTTGATGCTCAAGTCACGCCCGGCGCTGATGGTAGCGCTGTTGTGCAGCACGCCGCCCAAGGACAAGTTCATGTCGCGGCCACTGGAGAGGTCGCCCGTCTGATTCAACGCGCCCGCATATTGAAAGGTAAGATCGCCCGCCGATTGCAGTGTGCCCAGGCCGTGCAAGACCTGCGCGATGACGGTCAGGCTGTTGCCCGCCAGCAGCTTGCCTTGGCCGTTTTTCAACGTGTCGGCCACGATGCGGGCGTTGCCCTGCGCGGCGACCTCGCCGCCCTGGTTATCCAGCTCCCGCGTGGTCAGGGTCAGGTCCTCGCCTGCCTGGATCGAGCCGCCTTGGTTGTCGACGCGGTCCGCCACAATGGCGATCACCTTGCCCAACACGCCCTTTGGCGTTGCACGATCCGCTGTCAGCGTGGCGCGGTTGTCCAGCGAGGCCGACGTCAATGTCAGTGCGTTATCGGCCTGGATCAGACCGGCGCGGTTGTCGAGCGCGCCATCCGCCTTGAGCACCAAATTGCCACCAGCCAACGTGCCCGCGCGGTTCACGACCGTGGCGGCGGCGATGTTCAAGTCGCCCGCTGCGGCGATGAGCCCGTCGGTGTTGTCGAGCTTGCCATCCAACGTCAGGGTCGCAGCGCCGGTCGAGGTCAGTTTGCCTGCCTGGTTGTGTAGATTGTCGGCAGTGATATCCAGGCCGCCGCCTTGCACGACGGCATTGCGCGTGTCGATATCGCCCGGCGTGGCAAGCGTGACGTTGCCCAATGCGGACAGCGTGCCGTGCGCAAGATCCAGACGGCCTGCGGTAAGCGTCAGGTCTTTGCCAGCAAGACTGGTGCCGTGATGGATGATGTCGCCCGCCGTCAGCGTCAGGCTGCCGGGCTGGTTAAGGACGCCGTCGCCGTCCATGCCGGCCACGAAACGGCCGGCGTTGGTCAGCACGCCCGGCGTGGTGACGAGCACGTCCCCCGCCGCCAGGACCGAACCCTGATTCAACAATGCTGCGCCCGCGTTCAGGCGAGCGTCTTGCTGGGCGGACGCAACGCCCGCGTTGGCCAACGTACCGCCGGCCACCAATTCCAGTGCGCTGGCCGCTTGAAGACGGCCGTCTGCGGCAACCGCCAAGTTGCCCGTCGCGCGCGCGTTCAGATCGCCCGCCTGGGTTGCGGCGAGGCCGCCCAGCGCGGCATCCGTGCCCGCTTGCAGGCGCATACCCTGGCCCGCAGCGAGCGAACCTTGCGTGCGCAACGCAGCGCCGGCATCGGCCGTCAATGCGTCACTGGCCTGCACCGTCGATGCCGCGCCGAATGTCAGGTCGCCTCGCAGCGAGGTCAGCGTCAAATCGCCGTTCAGCGCGGCAACCGTGCCGTCCACCGTCAAGTCGTCACCCGCGATCAGGGTTTGCGTATGTCCGGCCAACATGCGGCCGGCGGCAAACATGGCGCGTTGCGCGGTGGCAGCCAGTGCGCCGCCTGCTTGCGCAAGACCCGACGCGGCAACGGTTACGTCACGTCCGGTCAGTGTCAGGTTCGCGTCGGAAGCCGCGGTGCCGTCCACTCGCACATCGCGCGCGGCGGCCAACGCCATCTCCGCTACCGAACTCAATACGCCCAAGGCGCTCAGGTCTTGACCTGCACGTGCGCTCAGCGCGCCAGCGGCCTGGACCTGTCCGCCTTGCTTCACGACCAAATCATGCTGTGCAGAGATCACCGCATCGCCTGCCGCGCGCTCGCCCAACGCCGCCACGACGCCGCCCAATCGGGCGCTACCGCCCGCAGCCAGCGTGAGGCCGCCGCCAGCGGCAATGACGCCGTCGGTATCCAGATCGGCGCCCGCGCTTGCGGCAAGGCCGTCGGAAGCTTGCATCCTGCCGGCCGCCCCCACTTGCAGCTTGGCGCCGGCGTCTGCTTGCAGCGCGCCCGCCAGGGCGGTCGCGATGCCGTCAATGCGGATGTTGCGGCCCGCCTTCAATGCGACGGGGGAACCTGCGGTAACCGTGCCCGTGTCTGTAATGACCAGATCGCCACCGGCCTGCGCGCGCAGCGTGCCACCCATGGCGTCCCGGGTGACCGCGCCGTTTGCAGTGCCTGCTGTGCCAGCGATACGCAAGTCTTGGCCCGCAGCCATCAGCAACTTGCGGCTGCCTTGCGCCAGGGCCTTGTCGGCTACCGTCAGATTTCCGGCGGCATCGATTTCAAGAGTTCCGTTGGCGACCGTCTTGCCCTGCAATTCAGCGTCCGTACCCGCAGTCAGGGCGATGTCGGTTGCGCTGGAAACGGTACCCGCGGCAAGCAGCTTCCCGTCGGCCTTGGCAATCAGTTTTCCGCTTGCTTGCAGTTCACTTGCGCCGCCCAGCGTCATGTTGCCGCCGCTGCTGACAGACAGCGTGCCCGTATCGGCCAGCACAGTGCCGTCCACCGTCAAATCGTGCTGCGTGCGCAACTGCGCCGCCTGTCCGGCGACAAGCGCGCCGGACAACGCCGCGCTATCCGCGTGGATCGCTACGGTTCCATCCGCCTGCACCCGCGAGCCCGCCAAGGCGGTCAGACCGGCGCCGGCCTTTGCACTGATCGAACCCGTCGCCAGATTCTGGCCTGCCAGCGTGATGTTGGACGCCGCATCCAGAACCAGATCGGTCAGTGATGACATCGTGCCAGCCGCCACGAGCGAAGCGCCCGCGCGCGCCAGCAAAGCGCCGCCCGCCAGCGCTCGGCTGTCAGACGACAGCGCCATCTCTTGTGCGGCGATCAGCTGCAATGAACCCTTCGCCGACGCCGCCGTGCCCGTCAGCGCCATTGCGCCGCCGCTCTGTATCAACACGCCTTGATCGCCGCGAACGGCGCCTGCGATTGTCGCCGCGCCCGTCGCCTGGATTCGCGCGTTGTCGGAGGATTCCAACTGCCCCAGCGTGCCGACGCGCACGTCGTTCTTTGCAGCCATATTCAGCGAGCCATCCACGCCCACCTTGCCGTCGACCCCGACATCCCGGCCGGCCCGCAATTGCGCATCGCCCTTGGACACCAGCACACCATTGACGACAAGGTCGCGGCCCGACTGCGCGTGAACGCCCTGCCCTTGCAGCTGGCTGCCCGAGCCCAGCAGCAGATCATCGCCACTCTTCAACGCCAGCGTGCCGCCGTAGGCCAGCGCATTGCCCTCTACGCGCAGATCGCGCGCGGCCGACAGCGCCATGCCGCCTTCGGACAACGCGGTCCCGGCGATGTTCAGATCTTGACCCGCTTGCAGCGCCAGTGCGCTATCGGACTGAAGGTGTGATCCGCCCGCCGCGGTCAACGCATGGCCCGCCCGCACGTCCAGCGCGCCACCCGCGTAAAGCTGATTGCTGATGCTTGCGTTGCGCGCAGCCTGCAAGGTCAACGCCTTCAATGAGCTGACCTTGCCCGCCACATGAAGGTCGCCGTCCGTCTTTGCACGCGCGGGCCCGGCCGCCGCAATGCGCGCCAAGGCGCCAACCGACAGGTCGCGCCCCGCACTCAGGTCCAGGCCGCCAGTGCTGGCAGCCATTTCGCCATCCACCGTCAGTGCGCCGATGGCGGCCACGTTGATGTCGCCGTTGCCCCGCCATGCGCCAGATAGCGTTATATCGTTGCCCGCTGTCGCGCGCGACGCGCCCTCGGTTTCCCATTGCGCCGCCCGGCCCATGTCCAGATCGCGCTTGGCGACAAGCGACACGTCGCCACTGGCCGACGCAGTGCTGTCCACTCGCGCATCGCGGCCCGCAGCCAATTCAATCGCACCGCGCGACCCCATCGTGCCTGCCGCGTACAGATCGCTGCCCGCCTGCGCCGATATGCCCTGGCCCTGAGTCTGGCTGGACTCGCCCAGTTGCAGCGCCTTGCCCGCGTTCAGGGTCAGCGCGCCCGCGTAGGCTCGCGCCGCGCCGTCGACGCGCAGATCGTTACCCGCGTCCAGGGTGATGCCCGCGTTGGCCAGCGCTTCGCCCGCCATGGCCAGATTCTGACCGGCAAGCACGTTCATGGCCCCTTCCGATTGCAGGCGCGCATGGGCACCTGCCGCGACCATGCCGGTCGCTTGAAGCAGCAGATTTCCGCCCGCCAGCAGTGTGCCGTCGATGGTGGCGTCACGTGCCGCCTGCGCCGTCAGCGCTGCCAACGACGACACCGTGCCCGCCGCATTCAGCGCGCCCCCGGCAAGCAAGGCCACTGGCCCTGCCGCATTGACGCGGCCGCTTGTGCCAATGGACAGGTCATCGCCCGACGCCAGGGTCACTGCGCCCTGCGCCGCATCCACCGTGCCGGTGAGATCCAGCTTGCCCAGCGCGTTCACTTGCGTGCCCAGGTTGCTGCGCAGGCTACCCGCCAGCCCAACATCGCCACCGCCTGCCAAGGCCGCGCTGCCGGTGGCTTCGAATGCACCGGTGACGTGGGCCGCACCCGCCGCCCGCAACGTCAGATCACCATCGGCGCCAAGCTTGCCGCCGAGCATTGCTCGATTGCCCGCCGTCAGCACCGCCGGGCCCACGGCGGATACGTCGCCGTTTGTGTAAAGGTCGCGCGCGGCGGCCACGGCAACGCCTACGCCCTGAGCTTGGCTGCTTTCACCCAAACGCAGATCGTTGCCGCTATTCAAGTCAAGCGAGCCACCGTACGCCTGCGCCGCGCCGTCAAAGTTCAGGTCGCGCACCGTGTTGATCACAATCGCGCCGTCGCTGGTAGCCGTGCCCGACAGATCTGCGTTCCGCCCTGCGTTCAAGGCCATGTTGGTGGCCGATTGCAGCTGTGCGGCCGCGCGGACGCCCAAGTCCTGGCCCGCGCGTAATGACAGCGTGTCGCCGGATAGCAGTTGCCCGCCCACGGCGATGTCGCGCACCGCCGCCAGTGTTTGCGCGCCCTTGCTGGACAGCGCACCATCCATCCTCAGGACGCCGCCGCTTTCGCCACGCAAGGTCGAGCCCGCCACGGCCTTGCCCTGCTTGCCGACCAACAGGTCACCGCCCGCCAGCATCTCCAGCCCGCCTTGCGCGGCAGACGTTTCGCCATCCAGACGCAACGCGCCCTTGGCTTCAACGCGATTGCCGTCATTGCTGCGCAGCGCGCCAGCGATCAGGATGTTTTGCCCCGCCTTGACGACCGCGCTGCGTTCAGCGTCGATGCTTGCGCCCTGGCCGACCGTGACATTGCCCGCGCCTTGCAGGTTCAGTTTGCCCGTGGCCTGCGCCTGACCGCCGACCCGCGCGTCCCCGCCCGCCGTCAATGCCATGTCGCCGCGCGCACCCACCGAGCCATCAGCGACAAGATCGCCGCCCGCTCGCACGGATACGCCGTCGCCTTGCGCACGGCTGGTCTTGCCCAGCTGCACTGCATTGCCCGCGTTCATCGAGAGCGCGCCGGAGTAAGCGCGCGCCGCACCATCGATGCGCAAGTCGCGCCCGGCATCCAACTTCAGGCCCGCATTGGTTTCCGCTTCGCCCGCCAAGGACAAGTCCTGACCGGCAAGCAGCGTCATCGCCCCTTCGGATTGCAGCCGTGCATTCGCGCCTGCCGCCATCTGGCCCGCAGCCTGAAGCTGCAACGAGCCGCCTGCCAACAGCTTGCCGTCGACCTTGGCGTCATGCGCGGCCTGCGCCGTCAGCGCCGCCATGGATGACACCGTGCCGGCCGCATTCAAGGCGCCCTTGGAACGCAATGTGACCGGACCGCTGGCCCGTACGCTGCCGCTGCCGCCAATGGACAGGTCACCGCCCGACGTCAGCGTCAGTGCGCCTTGTGCGGCGCCGGCCGCGCCGGTGATACCCATCGTGCCAGCCGCCCGCGCGGCCACGCCTTGATTGCCGCTCAGCGCGCCTGTCAGCAGGGCATTGCCGCCCGCCTTCACGTCGACGGTTCCCTCGGACGCCATTTCACCGCCCGTGCGGACATCGCCATCGGCGTCCACCACGATGCGTTTGCCCTGCGCGCGGCTGGCCTGGCCAAGCCGCAGATCGTTTCCACTCTTAAGATCAAGGCCGCCGCCGTAGGCCAGCGCGCTGCCTTCCATGCGCAGATTTCGCGCCGCGTCGATCGACAGTGCGCCATCCGTCAAGGCCGCGCCCGCCAGATTGGCGTCTGCGCCCGCGCGCATCGTCATGCCGTTTGCCGACTGTGCCTGCGCGCCCGCTTCGGAAACCATGTTGGCGCCTGCCTGGGCCAACAACGTGCCAGACGTGTATACCTGTCGCGGCAGTACCAGGTCGCGCCCGGCTTGCAGCGAGACGCCTGCCTTGGCGGAAACGACGCCGGGAATTTCCGACGCGCCGCTTGCCTGCTTGCCGGATGCCGCAATGCTGGCCGATGCGCCCTTTCCAGGCTTGTCCGCATCCCCGTTGCCGCCGTTGTCGTTGCCGGTACCGCCGTTGCCGGGGTTATTGCCGTTGCCGTTGCCGTTGCTGTTGCTGTTGCTGTTGCTGTTGCCGCTGCTATTGCCGCTGCCATTCGCCACGCCCGCGTCGGGCTGAACTGCGGGAACCTGCGCGCCAGTCATCCTCAGATTGCGTGAGGCCACCGCGCGGATGTTCTGATCCGCCGTCAGCAAGTGACCCGACAGCACCAGATCCCTGGCGGCGACCACGCTCAATGCGTCCTGGGTCCGCAAACTGCCTTGCGCGCCGACAATCACATTCTTGCCCGCCTGCACGCTTAACGGTCCGCCAGACCCGACCGCGCCCAAGATGGTTGCATCGCGGCGCGCGGTCAACGTGGCCGCGCCCGCGGCCTGCGCGATTCCCTGCACGGCAAGGTCCCGGCCGCTGTCGACCTGAAGCGCGCCCGCCGCCTGCACGGTGCCACTGGACGCAATGCGCACGTCTCCCGCCGCGTTGACGTGCAGGTCGCCCGTCAGCGCCACCAGGTTGCCGCCGATGTTCACGCCTACGCCGGCCTCGGTGCCGATCAGCCGGATGCTGTTGGCGTACATGCCGCCCAGCGCGGCCGTGTCCAGCGCCACCTCGGGCGTGACGCCTTGTCCGGCTCGTGCGGACACAACACCCGTTTCGTAATCGACCCGCGCAGCGCCGGCCGTGACGTTGAGCCTGTCGGCCCACACGCCTGCGTTGATTTCCAACGTGCGGGCCAGCAGATCCACCTGGCCAAGGTTCGCGCCGTTCAGCCCGGCGCCATCGACGCGGATGTTGCCCGATGCAATGTCAAAGCCGATACGTCCATCCGTACCGATCTGCGGCCGCCCGGTCGTCAATGTGGCGCGGTCCGCGTTCAAGAAGCCGCAGCCGTTGCAGGTGATACCGGCGGGGTTGGCGACGATGACGTTGGCGCGGTTGCCGGCCACTTCCAACGTGCCCAGCAATTGCGAGGGGTTCGGCGCGGTGACCTGGTTCAGGATGGTGGTTGCGCGCTGGTTGCCCAGCATGGTGTTGCCTGCCACCTGCCCCGCCAGCTCCGTCTGGCTGGCGCCGCCGCTGTTGTTGAGCACCGCGCCGGACGGGCCCACGTTGAACTGTGTGTAGCGGTTGTTCGACACGCCACCGGCGCTGGGCGGCGCGATGTTGATCACCGGCACCCCATTGGTCACGCCCACGGCAGGCTTGGCGCCCGCCACGCTTCTGTCGACCGTGATCGGCAGGGTCTGCGCCAGCACTGGCGACCAGACCTGCAAGAAAACGACGGACCAGACAATCATCGAACGAAGCTTGGACATCATGCGAACCCGGGTAACGTAAGGGTCGACATCGGCGTAAGCCGTCGCGCCCCGGGCACAAGCCCCGGGCGATGTCGACCAGATCAATCAGGAAAGCCGGCGGCACAAGGCCGCGGCATCAGAACTCGAACATCAAGGCGGCGGCGAAAACGGTAGAGGCGGTCTTTAACGACTCAGGTTTTTTCAGCGGCCAACCGGCAGACAGGTCGTAGCTGGCTTGAACGTACGGAACCGATAAGCGCCCGCGCAGTCCGGTGACCGCTCCTGCCAACGTGCGCCCCGATAACCATTGCGCCGATTCGCCGCCCACGCGACCCACGTCCACGCCCGCATACAGTTGATGGCCGGGCGCTCCCAGCATGTTGTCCAGGCCCAGCGACAAGTCGTTGCGCAGCGTCCAGCCGTCTTCGGCCGCCAAGGTCATCTGTCCGTCGAAACCACGCACCGCATAGCGGTTGCCGATGGTGAAATAGTCCGAGGGCACCACGGGCGTCTTGGCATGCTGGATTTGCCAGTTCACGTGGTAGGCCCAGGGTTGGTCCGCCATCTGGAACGGCAGGTACAGGCCGGCATTGGCGGCAACGATGGTGCTGCGGCCGTTCCAATCGGGCTTGCCGTAGACGTAGCCGGGCTGGTCGGACAAGCCGGTCAGCGTGCCGCGCACGCCTGCGCCCATGTCCAGCACCGCGCGGCCCAGATAGTGGCGGTGCGCAACGTTCAAGTCGTAGCCCGTGACGTCGCGCCGTTGAACATCGATGGGCTCATCGTTCAACGTGCTGCCAACGCGTTTGCGCAGCAGGGCCAACGTCGCCGTGCCCTTGTAATCAGCGCCGCGATAAGGCACCAGCGACACGCCCGCTTGCAGCTGCTTGGTCGTGCCCCCGTAGACGATGGGCTCATCGAAGCCGGCCACGGCTTGGCGATAGGTGGATTTGCTGGCGCTGGCGAACACGGCCCAGTAGCCAAACGGAATGTTGTAGTGGATGGACGCCGCCCGCGTGTTTGAATCTGCGTCGCGCCAGCGCGCGTTGCTGTTCCACGCGACGGACAACTGGTCGTACAGGAACAAAGGGGAATCCAGGGTCAGTCCGGCGTTGACCTGATACTTGCCGATGGCATCCAGCCCGCCGTTGTCGCCGCCCACATAGCCATGCCAGCGTTTGCCGGTGCCTGGGCGCAGGATGATGTCGGAGTCGCCCAGTTCCGGGCCTGGAGCGACGTCGATGGCGGCGTCGGACTGGCCGCGAAGCCGGCGAATGTTCTCCAACGCCTGGTCCAGATCACGCTGATTCAAATTGCCGCCGGGGCCGGTCGGCATCGCGGTGCGCCACCAGCCGATGGCGCCTTCGTCTTGCACGCCAGAAATGCGGCCCGGCAAGTAGCGCAAGGTCAGCACCCCTGCGGCCAGGGACTGTTCAGGCACGACCACCCTCGCGGTGACTTGCCCGCCTTGAATCAGCAAACCATTCAGATGGTCTTGCAAGCGGCGCAAGCCTTGCCCGCCGACGCAGTGGCCGACGATGACGCCGCTTGCGGCCCCAGCCATGGCCGTAGGCGGCGCGGCTTGCTCCCAGGACAGATCGCGAATCACGAAGCAAGGCGTCTCAACGGGCAGCTCCAGCCCGGCTGCGCCGGTATCGCCGCCCGAGGACATGACGTCCGGACGCTCGGCCGCGCGGGCGCGCTGAGCGTCCAGTTCTTGCTCTTGTCTGCGTTCAACCTCCACGGGTCGCAGCACCGCTTCCGGCGGAGTCTGCGCGATGGGCTCGGTGGGAAAAGCGCCCGCCGCGATCAAAATACTTGCGGCGACACGCCGGCACCAATGGGAATTCATAACGGTTCGGCGCCTCAGCGAGCCGCGGGCGCCATCTATCTCGATGAAACTAAATGTGGATGTAGTTTGCGATACAAGATAGCCAATAACCACAAGAAATCGCCGCAACGGGTCAAAATCTGATTTTTACTAATATTTGAACGACGTTTTAATGTTATTGGGCGACGTTGATGGATTTTAGTAATTTTCAGATTTTCACTTTTCCGTCCCTGCCAGGGAACGGCGCCGCAGCGCCTGGGACACATTGCGCCCGGCCCCATGCAAGTAACCCTTTGATTTTCGGCGGTTTCCCCTAAAATAATGGCCCCCGCTCTGCCCGCGCTAAAATTGCGCAGCTTTTGATCATTGGCGCCGGCTCGCGCCCACCGAGGTATTCCATGTCTTCCCCCAAAGTCGGCTTCGTCAGCCTGGGCTGTCCTAAAGCCCTGGTCGACTCCGAACGCATCCTGACCCAACTGCGCACCGAAGGGTACGAAGTCACGCCCGAGTACAACGACGCGGATGTTGTCGTCGTCAACACCTGTGGATTCATCGACAGCGCCAAGGCGGAGTCGCTGGAAGCCATTGGCGAAGCGCTGGCCGAAAACGGCAAGGTGATCGTCACCGGCTGTATGGGCGTTGAGGAATCGGTGATTCGCAAGGTGCACCCCAGCGTACTCGCGGTGACTGGCCCTCAGCAATATGAAGAGGTGGTGCGCGCCGTGCATGAGGCCGCGCCGCCCAAGCAGGACCACAACCCCTATCTGGATCTGGTGCCGCCGCAAGGCGTGAAGCTCACGCCGCGCCACTACGCTTATCTGAAGATCTCGGAAGGCTGTAATCACCGTTGCAGCTTCTGCATTATTCCGTCGATGCGCGGCGACCTCGTCAGCCGTCCGGTGGGCGATGTCTTGAGCGAAGCCGAGCGCCTGGTCAAAGCCGGCGTGAAGGAAATGCTGGTGATCTCGCAAGACACCAGCGCCTACGGCGTGGATGTGAAGTACCGCAGCGGGTTCTGGAATGGCCGCCCGGTCAAGACGCGCATGACCGAGCTCTGTCTGGCCTTGTCCGAAATGGGCATCTGGACGCGCCTGCACTACGTGTACCCGTATCCGCACGTGGACGAAGTGATTCCGCTGATGGCGGAAGGCAAGATCCTGCCGTACCTGGACATTCCCTTCCAGCACGCCAGCCCGCGCATCCTGAAGGCCATGAAGCGCCCGGCGTTTGAAGACAAGACGCTGGCGCGCATCAAGCGCTGGCGCGAGATCTGCCCCGACCTGACCATTCGTTCGACCTTCATCGTGGGCTTTCCCGGCGAAACCGAGGAAGACTTCCAGTACCTGCTCGATTGGATGCAGGAAGCGCAGCTGGATCGCGTGGGCTGTTTCCAGTATTCGCCGGTGGAAGGCGCGCCCGCGAATCTGCTGGACAACCCCGTGCCGGACGACGTGAAGCAAGACCGCTGGGAACGCTTCATGGAATTGCAGCAAGGCATCTCGACCGCGCGCCTGGCCCGCAAGGTCGGCCGCGAGATCGATGTGCTGATTGATGAGGTCGACGAAGACGGCGCCGTGGGCCGCAGCAGCGCCGACGCGCCCGAGATCGACGGCTGCGTCTACGTCAGTTCGGACAAGCCCTTGAAGGCGGGTGACATGGTGCGCGTGCGCGTCACGGATTCCGACGAATACGACCTGTGGGGCGACGTGATCTGATCCTGGCGGGTAAGGCGAAAAGCGAAAAACGCCTTCACCCCAAAACAAAACCCGGCCTCGCAAGGCCGGGTTTTTTTACGTCTGCGCGGTCGCGCATCCGTCTTCCTATTGCTGCTTTCGCTTACGTCTTGGCCAGAAAGTCCGACATATCGTCGGCATGTTCCTCTTCCACCGCCAGGATTTCTTCCAGCATGCGGCGCGTGGTGGAGTCCTGTTCGCCGATGTATTCGATCATCTGGCGATAGCTGTCGATGGCGATGCGCTCAGCGATCAGGTTTTCCTTGATCATGTCTTCCAGCGTATTGCCTTCGACATACTCGGAATGACTGCGGTCCAGAATGCCCTTGGGCGACAGGTTCGGTTCGCCGCCCAGCTGCACAATGCGTTCGGCCAGTTGGTCCGCGTGCTGCTGTTCCTGCGCCGCGTGTTCGGCGAATTCCGCGGCCACCGGTTCGGCGTTCAATCCACGGGCCATGAAGTAGTGGCGCTTGTAGCGCAGCACACAGACGATCTCGGTGGCCAGCGCCTCGTTCAGCAGTTTCAACACGGTCTGCCGGTCTGCACGGTAGCTGTCCGTGACGGCGCCAGATTCAATATCCTGACGCGCCTTGGCGCGTATCGCCTTCACGTCCATGTCGAAGGGGCGGGGGTTTCGGGTTGCTTGTTCCATATCGTTAGCTCCTCTAGGTTAGTGAAAGCACGACGACGCTGGATATCCAGTCGTACCGAATGATTGAGTCTACCGATCATGGCGGATCTTGCTGTGTCCAAACATTGCTCCCGCCCCCGTTTTGCGCCACCCCCAAGGGGCGAAAACCCCTCGGTCAAACCTTGCGTAAACTATCGGCTTCCCGAAAAGCCGGTGACGCAATCTGTAACTGGCCCGGCAATCTGCAACCCTTTTATGACTCTGAAGAACATCTGCGTGTATTGCGGCTCGAATCCGGGCACGCGCCCCGACTACATCGAGCAAGCCCGCGTACTGGCCCGCGAACTGGTCAAACGGGATCTGGGCCTGGTGTACGGCGGATCGGTCGTCGGCATCATGGGCGTGATCGCCAATGAAGTGCTGGCGGGCGGCGGCCGCGTGATTGGCGTGATTCCCGAGTTGCTGCAAAAGAAGGAACAGGCGCATCGCGGCCTGACCGAGCTGCACCTGGTGCAGAACATGCACGAACGCAAGGCGATGATGATCGACAAGGCCGACGGCTTCATCGCCCTGCCCGGCGGCGCCGGCACGCTTGAGGAATTCTTCGAAGTCTGGACCTGGGCGCAATTGAACATGCATCAAAAGCCCTGCGGCTTGCTGAACATTGCGGGGTACTACGATGCGCTGGTCCAGTTTGTGGACCACGCCGTCGACGAAGCCTTCATCCGTCCGCAGCATCGCGACATGCTGGTGGTGGAAGAAGACCCGGCCGTGCTGCTTGACCGCTACGCCATTTACGAGCCGCCCAATGTCTCGAAATGGTTCGATCCCATAAAGGCCGCCTGACACCCATATCAAGACCATGACGGAAACCCACGTAATGTCCTCTGATTCGTTGTCCCCTTCCAGCACCGAGTCCGTGCTGCGCGACTACTTTCACGCGAAGGACGAAAACCGCCCGCACTTCATGATGCGTGCGTTCGCCCCCGACGCCGTGCTGAAAATGGCGCTGCGCACGCAGGCCATTGCCTTCCCGCCCGAATCGCATGGCGCAGCCGCAATTGCCGACACGCTGGTGCGCAAATTTGGCCAAACCTACGAGAACGTGTACACGTTCTACCTGTCGCGCCCCGAGTCCGGCGAGCGGCTGCCTGATTACCAATGCGACTGGATCGTCGGCATGACGGAAAAGGCCACCGGCAACGTGCGCGTGGGCTGTGGCCGCTATGACTGGAAGTTCCAGCCCGAACCGTATCGCGCGACCGACCTGACCATCACCATCGAAACCATGGTGACGCTGCCGCCCGGCGACATGCCCGCCGTCTTTGGCTGGCTGCTGGGCCTGGACTACCCGTGGACCAACGCTGCCCGCGTCGTGGCCAGCGCGCCGCCGCTGGAAGGCCTGGCGCCGGTCGTCCATTATCTGCTTCACCCCAACGGCTAGTAGGCCTTGCCGCCAGCCGGCTATCGGATTGATTACTTGAAATACGACCTTGCTGCTTTTGATTTCGACGGAACCCTGGCGGACACCATGCCCTGGTTCAATTCCATCCTCAACACGGTGGCTGACAAGTATGGTTTTCGCAAAATCGACTTGTCGGAACGCGACCAGCTGCGCCACCGCGAAGCCTCCGAGATCCTGAAGTATCTGGGCATCCCGCTGTGGAAGCTGCCGTCGATCATGACGCACGTGCGCACGCTGATGCAGGACATCGACCCCAGCGTGCACCTGTTCGACGGCATTCCTGCCGCGCTCGCGCAGTTGAAGGCCAGCGGCATGCGGCTGGCGGTGGTGAGCTCGAACTCCATCGAAAATGTGCAGCGCGTGCTGGGCGCGGAAACGGCCGCGCTGTTTGACGACTATGAATGCGGCACCGACCTGTTCGGCAAGGCCGCCAAGATCGACCGCCTGATGCGCCGCCACACCATCGCGCCGGAACGTTTCTTGCTGGTAGGCGATGAGATGCGCGACATCGACGCCGCCCGCAAGGCCGGCGTGCGTGTCGGTTCCGTCGCTTGGGGCTATAACCACATGGACGCGCTGCGTGAACGCGGCCCGGACGAACAATTCCTTGCTGTCGACGACCTTTCCGCCATCCTGGCCTGAACCGGAACCTTGCCATGCACACTGATCCCGCGCACCTCATCACCGACGCCGATGCCTTGCAGGCGCTCTACGGCGCGCCCGGCGAAGCCTCGCTGAAGAAAGAAGTGGATCACGTGCACCCGCACTATCGCGCGTTCATCGAGGCCGCGCCGTTTGCCGTGCTGGCAACGTCAGGCCCCGGCGGATTGGATGCGTCCCCCCGCGGCGACCCCGCAGGCTTCGTGGTGGTCGAAGACGAAAAGACGTTGCTGCTGCCCGACCGCCGCGGCAACAACCGCGTCGACAGCCTGCAAAACGTGCTGGCCGATCCGCGTGTGGCGCTGTTGTTTCTGATACCCGGCGTGGGCGAGACCCTGCGCGTGAACGGCACAGCGCGCATCAGCGTTGACCCGGCCTTGCTGGCGCGTTTTGAAATGGATGGCAAGCTGCCGCGTTCCGTGCTGATCGTGGATGTGCAAACTGTGTACTTCCAGTGTTCGCTCGCGCTGCTGCGTTCGCGGCTGTGGGATGCGTCCACCCAAGTGCCGCGCAGCGCTTTGCCCAGCGTCGGCCGCGTACTGTCGGATCTGACGGCCGGCACGTTTGATGGCGTGACTTACGACCGCGACTTGCCCGCCCGCGTAGCCAGCACGCTGTACTGATCGCAACGTAGAGGTGTCGCTCATGGCCCGCAATGTGGAAATCAAGGCCCAGGTGGATAGCCTGGACGCCATCGAACCCTTGGCTGCCGCCTTGTCCGGCCAGGAACCGGTTGCCATCGCGCAAGACGACACCTTCTTCGCCTGCACCCACGGCCGGCTGAAACTGCGCGCGTTTGCGGATGGCACGGGCGAGCTTATCTTCTATCAGCGCGCCGACGACAAGGGGCCGAAGGAAAGCTTCTACGTGATCTCGCCCACCGACTCGCCCGACACCTTGCGCGAAGCGCTGACGCTGGCGTACGGCGCAATCGGCCGCGTGAAGAAGCAGCGCGTCGTGTTCATGGCCGGACGCACGCGCATCCACCTGGACCGCGTCGAGGGCCTGGGGGAATTCCTGGAATTGGAAGTGGTGCTGCGCGACGGTGAAAGCGCCAGCGATGGCATGGAAGAAGCCCGCACCTTGATGGCCGGGCTGGGGGTGTCGGCGAAGCAACTGCTGTCGGGCGCCTACCTGGACTTGCTGGCCAGCCGCCAGCCGTAAGACACGCTGGCAGCGTCGGGGTCCGTCAGAGCGGTCCGCGCTGCCAGACGTCAGCGTTCAGCCCGGTTGCCAGCCGCGCACGAACACATCCACCGGCTGGCGCTTGCCGCCGGCTTTCTGCAACTCCAGCAAGCGCAACACGCCGCTGCCCGTGGCGATATCGATGCCTGATGCGTCGGCACGCAACACGCTGCCGGGTTCGCCGGTGGCGTCAGACGCAACCACCTGCGCGCGCCACACCTTCACCGGGTCGGCCAGGCCGGGCAAACGAATGCTGGCGCCCGGCACGGGGTTGAAGGCGCGCACGCGGCGCTCCAGCAATTCGGCCGCTTGCGTGCAGTCCAGCGCGGCTTCGGCCTTGTCCAGCTTGGCCGCGTACGTCACGCCGTCTTCGGGTTGCTTCACTGGCGTCAAACCGCCCTGGGCCAAGGCGTTCAGGGCTTGCACAATGGCTTCGCCACCGGCCAGGGCCAGCGCGTCGTGCAGTTGCGCAGCGTTGGTGTCAGCGTTGATGGGTACCACGCGTTCCAGCAGCATGTCGCCCGTGTCCAGGCCTTGATCCATCTGCATGATGGTCACACCCGTCTGCGCATCGCCCGCTTCAATGGCGCGCTGGATGGGCGCTGCGCCGCGCCAGCGCGGCAACAGGCTGGCGTGGATATTCAGGCAACCCAGGCGCGGCAGGTCCAGCACCCATTGCGGCAGGATCAGGCCATAGGCCGCCACCACCATGACGTCCGGCGCAATCTGCTCCAGCAACGCGCGGGCCTCGGCGGCCTCGTCGGGATAGCGGCCGTCCAGACGCAGGCTGCGTGGCTGGGCGACGGGAATACCGGCGTCCAAAGCCGCCTGTTTGACCGGGCTGGGCGTCAGCTTCAAGCCCCGGCCAGCGGGCCGGTCGGGCTGAGTCATGACGAGCGGAATCTCGTGACCTGCGGCCCGCAAAGCGTCGAAAGCGATACGGGCGAATTCCGGCGTGCCGGCAAAAACTAGGCGCATGGGGTGTCGGACCAAAGAGTGGAAAATTGGGAAGCAACCCGCGGGAAGCAACCCGGGAATCAGTCGCGCAGCGCTTCGCGCTCGGCCTTCTTCAGCTTGGTCTTGATGCGGTTCTGCTTCAGGTTGGACAGGTATTCGACGAAGACCTTGCCTTCCAGGTGATCCAGTTCGTGCTGCACGCACACGGCCAGCAGGCCGTCGGCTTCGAACTCGAAGGGCTTGCCGTCGATGTCCAGCGCCTTGCAGCGAATACGCGAGGCGCGTTCGACCTCGTCGTAGATGCCCGGCACCGACAGACAGCCTTCTTCGTAGATCTTGTAGTCGTCGCTGTGCCAGGTGATCTCGGGGTTGATCAGCGTCAGCAGGTCGTTGCTGTCTTCGGACACGTCGATCACGACCACGCGCTCATGCACGTCGACCTGGGTTGCGGCCAGGCCCACGCCGGGCGCGTCGTACATGGTCTCGGCCATGTCGCGCACCAGTTGGCGGATGCGGTCGTCGACTTCGGCTACCGGCTTGGCCTTTTTGTGCAAGCGCGGGTCCGGGTAGCGAAGGATAGGAAGTAAAGCCATTGAAGGGGAATCGCCAAAATAAAGTTTGGGTAAGAGTTTAATTCATTAGAGTCTTGATTTCTAATAGTTTTCGGCTAAGTCAGGCATTGCGCCGTTGATGTCTACACGGTTGTGTCCCTGCTTTTCAGACGCGTTTACAACGACGCTGCGGTGACGGTTTTGTCCCAGTCTGGCCCGCACCCCGCTGCCCCCGCATGCGACACTGCCAGACCCTTAACGCCTGACTCGCCTTACCCCGCCGTCCCTGCTCATGCCGCTTACGCATTCTTCCGACGAACTGTCCGCCTGGTTGCGCTTATCGCTCGAGCCCAACATCGGCTCTGCCACCGCCTGTACCCTGTTGAGCGCGCTGGGCCTGCCCGAGCAGATCTACGCGCAACGCGCCACGGCGCTCTCCCGCCACATTCCGGAAGCGCTGGCGCGGCAACTGGCCGCCCCAATGCCGGCCGATATGGCGGCGCTGGTGGAGAGCGCGCTGGAATGGGTCAGCGGCCCCGGCCGCCACATCGTGACGCTGGCTGACCCGACCTATCCGCAAAGCCTGCTGACCATCGCCGACCCGCCCATCCTGCTGTATGTGGCGGGCGACCCGGCGTTTCTGCAAGGCCCGTCGCTAGCGGTGGTAGGCGCCCGCAACGCCACGCCCGGCGGCCAGGAAAACGCCCACGCCTTCGCCCGCCATCTGGCCGCACACGGCTGGCGCGTCGTCAGCGGTTTGGCGCTGGGTATTGACGCCGCCGCGCACGAAGGCGCGCTGGACGCCGGCCGCGATGGCGCGGGCACGGTCGCCGTCATGGGTACCGGCATTGACCGCATCTACCCCGCCCGCCATCGCGACCTGGCGCACCGCATCGCGGCGCACGGCGCGCTGGTCTCTGAATTTCCATTGGGCACGGGCGCGCTGCCGCCCCACTTCCCCAAGCGCAACCGTATCGTGGCGGGTTTGGCGCGCGGCGTGCTGGTGGTCGAAGCCGCCAAGCAAAGCGGCTCGCTCATCACGGCCCGGCTGGCCGGCGAAAGCGGGCGCGAGGTGTTCGCCATCCCCGGCTCCATTCATTCGCCGCTGTCGCGCGGCTGCCATGCGCTGATCCGCCAGGGCGCCAAGCTTGTCGAAACCGCTGCGGACATTACCGACGAACTGGGTGGCGGCCCCACCCCTGCCGCGCGCCACACGCGCGAGGCCGAGGCCGCGTTACCGGATCATCCCGTGCTGGACGCCCTGGGCTACGACCCGCTGCACCTGGACGCCATCCAGGCGCGCACGGGGCTGGATATCGGCGACTTGCAGGCGCAGCTGGTCGAGCTGGAATTGCAGGGCCGCATCGCCCGCCTGGACGACGGCCGATACCAGCGTCTGAAGTAGGGACTTTTTGCGCCGGCATCCATCCGAAGCCTCCGTCCGATGGACCAAGCAGCCCGTCATGCGATGGCGCTACTATTGCCGATAGCGCCGCCGCGTTGCCCGCGGCGCCATCCAATACCGAACCAGGAAGAGACATGGCTTTGCCCTCCCGCGTGAAGATCGTCGAGGTGTCGCCTCGCGACGGTCTGCAGAATGAAAAGGAATTCGTGCCCACCGACATCAAGGTGGAATTGATCAACCGGCTGTCCGCCGCGGGCTTCCCCAACGTGGAAGCCGCGTCGTTCGTGTCACCCAAGTGGGTGCCGCAAATGGCCGACGGCGCCGACGTGATGGCGCGCATCGAGCGCCGCCCCGGCACGATCTACTCGGTACTGACGCCCAACATGAAGGGGTTTGAAGGCGCGCTGGCCGCAGGCGCTGACGAAATCGTGATCTTCGGCGCCGCCAGCGAAGCGTTTTCGCAAAAGAACATCAACTGCTCCATCGCCGAATCCATCGCCCGCTTCGAACCCGTGGTGCAAGCCGCGCGCGAAGCCGGCATGCGCGTGCGCGGCAGCATCAGCTGCGCGCTGGGCTGTCCCTACCAAGGCGAAGTCCCCGTTGAAGCCGTGGTCGATGTGGCGCAGCGCTATCTGGCCATGCAGGTTGATGAGATCGACGTTGCCGACACCATCGGCGTCGGCACCCCGCAGCGCGTGCGCGACGTCATGACGGCGGTGACGCGCGTGGTGAACCCCGCCCACGTGTCCGGCCACTTCCATGACACCTACGGCCAGGCGCTGGCCAACATCCTGGCCGCGCTGGAAACGGGTATTTCGATTTTCCACACCTCGGTCGCGGGTCTGGGCGGTTGCCCCTACGCCAAGGGCGCCACGGGCAACGTCGCCACCGAAGACGTGCTGTACATGCTGCGTGGGCTGGACATCGACACGGGCGTGGACTTTGACGCCGTGGTTGATATCGGCCAATGGATGTCAGCGCATCTGAACCGCAAGGGTTCCAGCCGCGCGGGCAACGCCATCGCCGCCAAACGCGCCGCGTAAACGGGCCGCATGACGACGCCTGCCCCTGCCCCGTCCACCGAAGACCGCGCGGCGCTGCTGCGCGAGATCGGCCCGCTGCCGCTGTCGGGCCAGGCTTGGCCCGACTGGGTGCGCATCCTGGCCTGGGTGATTCTGGCCGTGCTGGGCGTGCAGGTCGTCACCACCGCCATCCGCGCGCCCGCGCAGCCGTTCGATACCGTGCTGGCCGTGGTGGTGGTGCTGTGTTTCGTGGGGCTGCTGTTTGTGTCGTGGCACATGCAGACGTCGATCACCACGATCGATGAAAACGGCCTGCGCCAGACCTGGTTCACGCGCCGCGAAGTGGCATGGGAAGACGTGCGCGCCGCGCGCTTCGTACCGATGCTGTTTTCAAAGCGGCTGGTGATCTTCACGCATCGGGGCAAGCCCGTGATCATTCAAGGCGGCACGCGGGAACTGCGTACCGCGTTTGTGAAGATTGCTGAGTTGTACCGGCGGGGATGATGGATTGCGCGCGGTGGGAGTCCATCGCGCACAACCCATCCTGGCCATCAACGAATCGGCATCGCGTACATCAAACCGCCTTGGGTCCACTGCGCATTCAATCCGCGCTTGATCTTCAGCGGGCTGCCCTCGCCCACATTGCGGTCAAAGCTTTCGCCGTAGTTGCCCACCTGCTTGACGATGTTGTAGGCCCACTTTTCGTCCAGCCCCAGGTTCGCGCCGCTGCCCGGCGTAACCCCCAGGATGCGCTTGATGTTGGGGTTAGCGCTTTTCAGTTGCTCGTCCACGTTCTTGGACGTGACGCCGTATTCTTCGGCTTCAATCATTGCCGACAACGACCAGCGCACGATGTTCAGCCACGTATCGTCGCCCTGGCGCACGAAGGGGCCCAGCGGTTCCTTCGAGATGATTTCCGGCAGCACGACGTAATCGTCCGGGTTTTGCAGCTTGGAAATGCGGATCGAGGCCAAGCCCGATGCATCGGTCGAGAACACATCGCAGCGGCCCGCAGCAAACGCGTTGACCACTTCGTTGAAGGTCTCGATCACGACCGGCTTGTACGTCACGTTGTTGGCGCGCGCCCAATCGGCCAGCGTGTTCTCGTTGGACGTGCCGGTTTGCAGGCAGATCGTGGCGCCGTTGATGTCCTTGGCGCTTTTCACCCCCAGCGACTTCGGCACCAGGAACCCCTGGCCGTCGTAGAAGTTGATGCCCGCGTGGATGATGCCCAGCGCGGTGTCGCGCTGCTGAGTGACAGTGGTGTTGCGCGTGAGCACGTCCACTTCGCCCGATTGCAGCGCGGTGAAGCGCTGCTGCGAATTCAGCGGCACCACCTTGATCTTGTTGGCATCACCGAACACCGCCGCCGCGATGGCGCGGCACAGGTCCACATCCAGACCCTGCCACTTGCCTTGCGCATCGGGCGCCGAGAAACCGGCGAAGCCCGTGGTCGTGCCGCAAGCCACGGCGCCGCGCTGGCGCACGACGTCTACCGTTGCCGCCTGCGCGCCTTGCGCCGCCGCCATCAAGAGCGCCGCACCCACCAACCCTTTTGCAATGTTCATGACCTGGATTCCTATTAAGCCGGGCGCGGGGACGCGCCGAGGCGAGAAGCTTATAGACATGAAGCGCCCGCGCCAAATAACCAGCGCTTATTTAGGTATGTCAGGCCGTCAAGCCGCCAGCGAAATCGACACCGGCTCGTTGGCTTGGCAAGCATCCAGCGCGCGGCCCAGGCGCACCATGCCTTGCGCGATTTCGGCTTCGTTCATGGTGGCGAACGACATGCGCATGGCGAAGAGATCCGCCTCTTCCGCGTTGGCGTAGAAGGCCTTGCCCGGCACATAGACCACTTCGTGTTCGATGGCGTAGGGCAAGAGACGCGTGGCGTCGATGTCGCCCGTCAGGCGCGCCCAGAAGAACATGCCGCCTTCGGGCTTGCGGAACGTGACGCGGCCGTTCAGTTCGCGGGCCAGCGCGTCGGCCATGGCGTCGCAGCGCAGGCCGTAAGCGGCGCGGATGCGCGGCACGTGCTCTTCGTAGCGGCCATTAGCCAGGTACTGCGCCACCACTTCTTGAATCCAGGCCGAAGACGCCATGTCATCGGCCGCTTTTGCGCTGACGCAACGGCGGCGGATTTCGGGCGGGGCCACCAGCCAGCCGATGCGCAGCGCGGGCGCCATGGTCTTGGACATGCTGGCCAGGTACACGGCCCAATGGCGGGCTTCGCCTTCGGCGAGCGCCGCAATCGGCGGCACGGCTTCGCCCGCAAAGCGCAGTTCGCTATAGGGGTCGTCTTCAACGATCAGGAAGCGGTGCTTGACCGCCAGTTCCAGCAAGCGCAGGCGGCGCTGGCGCGTGATGGTCGCGCCGCAGGGGTTCGAGAACGACGCCACCACGCACACCATCTTGGGCTTGATGCGGGCAGCCAATTCATCCAGCGCATCCACATCAATGCCGTCCGGGCCCGAAGGCACCGTGTGTACGGTTGCGCCCGTGTAGCGCAGCGCTTGCACGGAGTTCGGGAAGGCGGGCGATTCGATGATGGCGTGGTCACCCGGTTGCAGCATGACGCGGGTCAACAAGGCCAGCGCCTGCTGCGAGCCGCCCGTCACAACCAGTTCAGTATCCGCGTTGCAGTTCAGGCCGCGCGCGGCCGACAAGCGGGCCAGTTCGTGGCGCAGGCTGGCCTGGCCGTCGATGTTGGAATACTGCAGACACGCGCCCAGGCGGGCCATGACTTGCGTCGACGCAATCGACAAGCCCTCGACATCGAACAGCGCTTGCGCGGGATAGCCACCGGCCAGCGAAATCGTGCCTGGACGCATGGCGTAGGGCATGAGCGAGCGGATGGGGGACGCGGGAGGATTCAGGAAAGGCGTGGCAAAGGCGTATTCTGGCGCTGCGCTGGACATGGCGGGGGACTGGAGGAAGATGGACGACCCTGGGGCGGCGCCGGAGGGCTTAGAACATTGAAATATAAACAAATCTCCGCAAATTCTAAGCCTGCCAATTACACAGGGTCAACGACGCACGCGGGCAGTGTGGCGAAACGATCATCCAGAGTCCTACACTATGGGACATCCTGTTCCTGCAAGAGAGCTGCATGACCTCTGTCGACACCATGGCCGGGCGTATCGCCCAGATCCAGCAACGCATTGCCGACGCCTGCGCGCGTGCCGGCCGCGCACCTGACAGCGTGGTCCTGCTGCCCGTCAGCAAGACCTTCGACGTGGACGCCATCCGGGAAGCCATGGCGCTGGGCCTGACGCGCTTTGGCGAAAACAAGACGCAGGAGATCCGGCAGAAGTCTGCCGCGCTGGCCGGCCAGGGCTTGCAATGGGTGCTGATCGGCCACCTGCAAACGAATAAAGCCCGCGATGCCGCCCGCGATGCAACGGAAGTGCAGTCACTGGACCGCGCCGACCTGGCCGAAGCCCTGCACCGCCGGCTCGTTAACGAGGGCCGGACGCTGGACGTGCTGATTCAGGTGAAGACGTCATCCGAACCCAGCAAATTCGGCATGGCGCCCGACGACGTGCCTGCCTTCCTGCGCTTGATTGCCGCGGACTTCCCCACGCTGCACGTGAAAGGCTTGATGACGCTGGCCGTGAACTCGCCTGACCCCGAGGCCGTGCGCGCATGCTTTCGCACGCTGCGCGAGCTGCGCGACCGCCTGCAAGGTGAGCACATCGCGGGCGTCTCGCTGGACCGCTTGTCGATGGGCATGAGCGGCGACTTTGAACTCGCCATTGAGGAAGGCTCGACCGAAGTGCGGATCGGCACGGCAATCTTCGGCGCGCGCACGTATCCCGACCCGCAGTAATCCGCCTGACCGGTGCGGGAAAACAGGGGGCCGCACCGGCCCCTTTTCGCGTCGAAGGCGAGCATAATAGCGGCGCAAAAATGCGGCGCAAAAATAGCCGCGCACCCTGACAACGCACAGCAAGACGCAGCGCGCACCGCGCTCGAACTTGACCCCGCACGAGGAGACACTTCATGCATACCCCCGCACGGCGCCTGTTGGCGCTGGCCGCTCTGTCGCTGGCCGCCGCCACGGCTTCCGCCCAATCCTGGCCCACGCAACCGATCCGCTGGATCGTGCCCTACCCGGCCGGCGGCGGCACCGACGTCGTTGCGCGCACCGTCGCCAGCGGCCTGGAAAAGCCGCTGGGCCAGACCATCGTGGTCGAAAACCGCCCCGGCGCCGCCACCATCATCGGCGCCACCGCCATCGCGCAGGCCGATCCCACCGGCTACATGATCGGCACGGCCGACTCCGGCACGCTGGCGTTCAACTCGTCGTTGTACGCCAAGCTGTCTTACGACCCGGCCAAGTTCACCTACATCGGCGGCATCGCCAAGTTCCCGCTGCTGTTGGCCGTGAACGTCAATTCGCCGTACAAGACGGTGGACGACGTGCTGGCGGCCGCCAAGAAGGAACCGGGCAAGCTGACCGCGGCCTCTGCCGGCGCTGGTTCGCCGCACCATCTGGCGCTGGAACTCTTCAAGCAGCGCACGGGCGCCAACCTGCTGCACGTGCCGTACAAGGGCGCCGCCCCCGCCATCCAGGACCTGCTGGGCGGACAAGTGGACGTGATGTTCATCGACCTGGCCTCGGGCCTGCCGAACGTCAAGGCCGGCAAGCTGCGCGTGCTGGCCGCCGCCACGCCGGAGCGCGTGTCGGTGCTGCCTGACACCCCCACGATGGCCGAGCAAGGCGTGGCCAATTTCACGGCCTACGCGTGGCAAGGCCTGGTCGGCCCGGCCGGCGTGCCGGAAGCGGTGGTGAAGAAGCTGTCGGCCGACCTGGACGCCACGCTCAAGACCCCGGCCGTGTCGCAGAAGCTGCTGGACATGGGCGTCGTGCCGATGCCGATGTCGGCGCAAGACTTCAAGGCCTACGCCGAACAAGAACGCGCCGCCTGGGCGGACGTGATCAAGAAGGCGAACATCAAGCTGGAGTGATCCGGCAAGACGATAAAAAACCCGCGTTCAGCGATGAACGCGGGTTTTTTTTCGGGGTGATGGCGACAGGCGCGCGACGCCGTCAGATAAGCGCCAGCCGACGCGCGCGCAGCCTTACACCAGCACGCGTTCGATGCCGCCCGCGTTGGCGCGTTTCACGTAGTCTTCCATCCAGCCTTCGCCCAAGATGTGGCGAGCCATTTCGACGACGATATAGTCCGCTTCCATCTTCGTATCGCCTTCATAGCGCGACAGCCCTTGCAAGCACGACGGGCACGACGTCAGCACCTTGACGTCGCCGGTGAAGCCGTCGCTGCGCAAGTCGGCGTCGCCCTTCAACAGCTCTTCCTGCTTGCGGAAACGCACCTGCGTGGAGATGTCCGGACGGCTGACCGCCAACGTGCCCGACTCACCGCAGCAGCGGTCGCTCTTGATGGCCTCGTCGCCCACCAGGGCGCGCACGGTCTTCATCGGCTCTTGCAGCTTCATCGGCGTGTGGCAGGGGTCGTGGTACATGTAGCGCACACCCTTGGCGCCTTCCAGCTTGATGCCCTTTTCCAGCAGGTATTCGTGGATGTCGATCAGGCGGCAACCCGGGAAGATCTTGTCGAACTCATAGCCTGACAGCTGGTCATAGCACGTGCCGCAGCTGACCACCACCGTCTTGATGTCCAGGTAGTTCAGCGTGTTGGCGACCCGGTGGAACAGCACCCGGTTGTCGGTGATGATCTGCTCGGCCTTGTCCGTCATGCCGTTGCCGCGCTGGGGATAGCCGCAGCACAAGTAGCCCGGCGGCAGCACCGTCTGCACGCCCGCATGCCACAGCATGGCCTGGGTCGCCAGACCCACTTGCGAGAACAAACGTTCCGAACCGCAGCCCGGGAAATAGAACACGGCTTCGGTGTCGGCGGTCGTGGCTTTGGGGTCACGAATGATAGGCACGTAGTTCGCGTCTTCGATATCCAGCAGCTTGCGTGCGGCCTGCTTGGGCAGCCCGCCCGGCATCTTCTTGTTCACGAAGTGAATGATCTGCTCGCGCAGCGGCGGTTTGCCAACCGTGGCCGGCGGCTTGGCCGTCTGCTTCTTCACCAGGCCCGAGAACAGGTCATGCGCCGCGCGCTGCACCTTGTAGCCCACGCCCACCATCGCTTTGCGCGTGGCGTTGATGGTGGCCGGGTCTTTCGCGTTCAGGAAGAACATGGCGCTGGCCGTGCCCGGGTTGAACGACTTGCGGCCCATGCGGCGCAACACGGCGCGCATGTTCATCGACACGTCGCCAAAATCGATATCCACGGGACAGGGGTTGTAGCACTTGTGGCAGACCGTGCAGTGGTCAGCTACATCTTCGAATTCTTCCCAGTGCTTCAGGCTGACGCCGCGACGCGTCTGCTCTTCATACAGGAAGGCTTCGACCAGCAGCGACGTCGCCAGAATCTTGTTGCGGGGCGAATACAGCAGGTTCGCGCGCGGCACGTGGGTGGCGCACACGGGCTTGCACTTGCCGCAACGCAGGCAGTCCTTGATGGATTCCGAAATGGCGCCGATGTCGCTTTGCTGCATGATGAGCGACTCGTGGCCCATCAGGTTGAAGCTGGGCGTCCAGGCATGGCGCAGGTCCGCGCCCGGCATCAGCTTGCCGGCGTTGAAGTGGCCGTTGGGGTCGACGCGGCGCTTGTAGTCCTGGAACGGCGCCAGTTCGGCTTCGGTCAGGAATTCGTACTTGGTCAGGCCGATGCCGTGTTCACCGGAAATCACGCCGTCCAGGTCGCGGGCAATCTGCATGATGCGGTCAACAGCCTGATGGGCCTCGCGCAGCATCTCGTAGTCGTCCGAGTTGACCGGGATGTTCGTGTGCACGTTGCCGTCGCCCGCGTGCATGTGCAGCGCCACGAACACGCGGCTTTTCAGCACGCGGCCGTGAATGGCGATGAGCTCGTCGACAATCTTCTTGTACGCCGCGCCCGAGAACGTGCGCTGCAAGCCTGCCAGCACTTCGGTCTTCCAGGACACGCGAATGGTGCGGTCTTGCACCACGTCGAACACGCGCGCGGTGGACTGTGCGGCCAGGCGGTCGGACAGCGCGTTGTACACGTCGCCCAGCCCCAGCGCCTGCAATTCCGGCAGCGCTTGCGCCAGCGGCAGGTCCAGGTTGTCCAGCAGCCATTGCCAGCGCTGGCGCACGCCGCCCAGCAGTTCAAGCGCCTGGCGGGTGCGATCCGCCAGCACTTCGGCGCGGGTGTTCTCGATGTCGGCATCATCGGCCTTGCCCACCGGCAGCGGCGTACAAAGGTACGCGTCCAGCGCGCCCAGCAGCTTCAACTTGTTGCTGGTCGACAGTTCGATGTTGATGCGTTCAATGTGATCCGTGTATTCGCCCATGCGGGGCAGCGGAATCACGACGTCTTCGTTGATCTTGAAGGCGTTGGTGTGGCGCGCGATCGCGGCGGTGCGCGAGCGGTCCAGCCAGAATTTCTTGCGCGCTTCGGGGCTCACGGCCACAAAGCCTTCGCCATGGCGCGTGTTGGCCAGGCGCACGACTTCGCTGGCGGCGGCGGCCACGGCGTCATCGTCGTCGCCGACGATATCGCCAATCAGCACCATCTTGGGCAGCACGCCGCGCTTGCTCTTGGTGGCGTAGCCCACCGCGCGCAGATAGCGTTCGTCCAGGTGTTCCAGGCCGGCCAGGATGGCGCCGCGGGCTTTGCCCTCGCCGTCCAGATAGCCCTTGACCTCGACAATCGACGGGATGGCGTCGCGCGCCTGCCCGAAGAATTCCATACAGACCGTGCGCGTATGGCGCGGCATGCGGTGCAGCACCCAGCGCGCCGACGTGATCAGGCCGTCGCAACCCTCTTTCTGGATGCCGGGCAGGCCCGCCAGGAACTTGTCGGTAACGTCCTTGCCCAGGCCTTCCTTGCGGAACACGCGGCCCTTGATTTCCAGCAGTTCGGTCTTCAGCAGACGCTCGCCGGGCTTGCCCTTGCCGTCGAACCACTTGAGCTCGAAGCGCGCCGTATCCACGTCATGGATCTTGCCCATGTTGTGTTCCAGGCGGCTGACTTCAAGCCAGTTGCCATCCGGGTCCACCATGCGCCACCAGGCCAGGTTGTCGAGCGCGGTGCCCCACAACACGGCCTTCTTGCCGCCCGCGTTCATGGCGATGTTGCCGCCCACGCACGACGCTTCGGCGGACGTGGGGTCCACGGCGAACACGAAGCCCGCGGCCTCGGCCGCTTCTGACACGCGCTTGGTGACGACACCGGCGCCGGCATGGATAACGGCCACGGGCTCGGTGAGCCCCGGCAAAATACAGGACTCGACCTTGCCCAGCTTGTCGAATTTTTCGGTGTTGATGACGGCCGATTTCCACGTCAGCGGAATGGCGCCGCCCGTGTAGCCGGTGCCGCCGCCACGCGGGACGATGGTCAGGCCCAGCTCAATACAGGCGGTGACCAGCGCGGCGATCTCGTCTTCCGAGTCCGGCGTCAGCACCACGAAGGGATATTCCACGCGCCAGTCGGTCGCGTCCGTCACGTGGGACACGCGCGACAGGCCATCGAACTTGATGTTGTCGCGGGCGGTGATGCGGCCCAGCACCTTTTGCGCCTGCTTGCGCATCATGGTCGTCTGGTCGAACTCCCCTTCGAACGCGGCAATGGCGGAGCGTGCGCGGGCCAGCAGGCCAACGACCTTTTCGTCGCGATGCGGATCATGGCCCTCTTCCGTGGGCGAACCCGGTTCGCGGCGGCGGTCGATCTCGCCCAGGCGATGGTGCAAGGCGTCGATGAGCTGCTTGCGGCGCTTGGGGTTGTCGAGCAGGTCGTCCTGCAGGTACGGGTTGCGGCGCACCACCCAGATATCACCCAGCACTTCGTACAGCATCCGCGCGGAGCGGCCCGTACGGCGTTCGCCGCGCAAATCGGTGAGCAGGCTCCAGGCGTCATCGCCCAACAGCCGGCCGACAATTTCGCGGTCGGAAAACGACGTGTAGTTGTAGGGGATTTCGCGCAATCGCGCGGGAGCGGCGGGCGGCATCGCCCCGTTCAAAATGTGGCTAGCGAGTGGGGCGTTCATGGCGGCAAGAGGGGCCCATAAAAAATTATTTTATGCCATTGGCCGGACTTGACCCCTAATACCCTTAGGAAGCCGGCCAAAAGCGGCGGGAAACCGGCATGAACCGTCCCCGTTTTAAGTTCGAAGTCAGCGCTAGATTTGCCCGGGAAAGGCCCAAAGCAGGCCGGCGGTCATCACCAGGTAGCGCAGGAATTTGCCGATGGCCATATAGAGCACGCAAGGCCAGAACGACAGGCGCAGCCAGCCGGCCACGGCGCACAGCGGGTCGCCCACGGCGGGCAACCAGGACAGCAGCAAGGCCGGCGGGCCCATGCGGTGCAGCCAGTCGTGGGCGCGTTCGTTCCAGCGGCCGCGCATGCGGCCGCCCTCGGTGGCGCCCGGATGGGGGTGCGGGTGTTTTTCTTTCCAGCGCTGAAAGGCCTTTTCGGCGCCCAGGCCCATCCAGTAGCTGATTGCGCCACCGATCGTGTTCCCGGCCGTCGCCACCAGCACAGCCGGCCAGAACATATCGGGCGACAGCTTGATGTAGCCGAACACCGCGGGTTCTGAGCCCAGCGGCAGCAAAGTGGCGGATACGAGCGACACCGTAAAGATGGCCGACAAGCCCACCGAGGGCAGCGCCAGCATCCCCAGGAGCCAGTGAACAGCGGATAAGAGGCTTTCTTCCATGATGAGCGAGTGTAGCCGCGCGAAAGAGAATGACGATCAGGAATTGATCCGGCCGTTCGCGTCCATGCCGCGTCATCGCGGGCATAAACCTGTCAGGCGTTGCGGCTTTCCCTGCAATAATCGTGCCCACGTCCTCACTCTTGCTCTCTGCGCGGTCCATGTCCACTGATTATCTGAAACGCATCCTGACCTCGAAGGTTTACGACGTCGCGGTTGAATCGCCGCTGGAAGCGGCGCCCCAGCTATCCGCGCGCATCGGGAACACGGTCCTGCTCAAGCGCGAAGATACGCAGGCGGTGTTCAGCTTCAAGCTGCGCGGGGCGTACAACAAGATGGCCAACCTGCCGCAAGCCGCGCTGAACCGCGGCGTGATCGCGGCATCCGCCGGCAACCACGCGCAAGGCGTGGCGCTGGCGGCCAGCCGCTTGGGCTGCCGCGCCGTGATCGTCATGCCCACTACCAGCCCACAGGTGAAGGTTGACGCCGTGCGCCGGCTGGGCGGCGAAGTGGTGCTGGCGGGCGAGAGCTTCACCGACGCCTTTGCGCACGCGCAAGTGCTGGAAAAGAAAGAGAAGCTGACCTTCGTCCACCCGTTCGATGACCCCGACGTGATCGCCGGCCAAGGCACCGTGGGCATGGAGATCTTGCGCCAGCACCCGGGTCCCATCGACGCCATCTTCGTGGCGATTGGCGGCGGCGGCCTGATCTCGGGCGTGGCCGTCTATATCAAGCAATTGCGCCCCGATATCAAGATCATTGGCGTGCAGACCGAAGATTCCGACGCCATGCTGCGCAGCGTGCGCGCGGGCCGCCGCGTGCAGTTGAATGATGTCGGGCTGTTTTCAGACGGCACCGCCGTCAAGATGGTGGGCGCGGAAACCTTCAAGCTCACGCGCCAGTACGTCGATGACTTCGTTGTCGTCAACACCGATTCCATCTGCGCCGCCATCAAGGATGTGTTCCAGGACACGCGCAGCGTGCTGGAGCCCGCGGGCGCCATGGCGGTGGCCGGCGCCAAGCAATACGCGGCCGAGCACCATCTGAAAGGCAAGACGCTGGTTGCGATTGCCTGCGGCGCCAACATGAATTTTGACCGCCTACGCTTCGTGGCCGAACGCGCCGAGGTCGGCGAAATGCGCGAAGCCGTCTTCGCCGTCACCATGCCCGAGCAACGCGGCAGCTTCCGCCGCTTCTGCGAATTGGTCGGGGAACGTAGCGTGACGGAATTCAACTACCGCATTTCGGACGCGGACCGCGCGCATGTGTTCGTCGGCATCCAGGTATCGTCCGCCGCTGAGCCCGACAAGATCGCCGCGAATTTCCGGCGTCATGGCTTTGACACGCTGGACCTGACTCACGATGAAATGGCCAAGACGCACTTGCGCCACATGGTCGGCGGGCATTCGGCGCTGGCGCGAAATGAACTGCTGTACCGCTTTGAATTCCCCGAGCGTCCGGGCGCGCTGATGCGTTTTTTGAATGCGATGAATCCGGACTGGAACATCAGCCTGTTTCATTACCGCAACCAGGGCGCGGACTATGGGCGCATCCTGATCGGCATTCAGGTGCCGCCGGCGGACAAGAAGCAGTTCCGCACGTTTGTGGCCGAGCTGGGTTATCCGCATTGGAACGAGACCGAGAACCCGGCCTACAAGCTGTTTCTGTAGTTCTTTTCCATTAGCGCCGCCCACCGCGCAGGCGCCGCCCCAATGCGAGAGGGCCTCCTTGCGGAGGCCCTTCCCTTCTAACTATCAGCGGCGCCTGCCTGGACCCAAGTAGGGGGGGGTTCGCTGTCACTCGGCGGCTTACGGAGATAAACCGCGCATTCAGCAAGGTCCAGTCAGGCGCGCCGTCGCTTAGAACCGGTGACGCACACCCACGGCAACCGCGGTGTCGCGGGCGTCGTGCTGGAACGCGTAGTTGTCGCCATAGGAGGCGTACGCGTACAGGTTGGTGCGCTTGGTGAAGTCGTAGGTGTAGCCCAGGCTGTACACGTTGAACGTGGCGTCGTCGCCCGTCAGCTTGTCGTTGCCCGGGGTGGCGCGCTGCCACGAACCGAAGATGGCGTGGCGGCCCAGCGGCACGGTCGCGCCGATCATGTACGAGTTGGCGCGAAAGCCATCAGCCAGCTTGAACGAACCCAGGTTGTTCATGCCTTCCGGCGTCGTGCCCATGTTCTGGCCAACGAACCAGCCGTCACGCGTCTGGCCGAAAGCGGCCGCCAGCTTCACGACTTCAAAGTCGTACGAACCACCGATGATGTATTCCTGGATGCGCGCCGAATCCTTGCCGCCGACACGATTGTTCGTCGGGTCGAAGCGGTCGTAAGCGGCGGCCAGGTTCAGCGGGCCGTTGACGTATTGCACGCCGGCGGTCAGCACGCGGTTGTTGTTGCCGGTGGCAAAGCCCGTCTGCGTCGTGTCGCTGACGGTGTCATCCGCGCTGAACGAATAGCCCACGCCCACCTTGAAGCCGCCCAGGCTCGGGGTTTGATACAGCACCATGTTGTCCAGGCGCATCGTGTTGGCGCTACCGAACGTCGTACCCATGTTGGCGGTGTTGTAGCTGATCGAGAACGGGTCGATCGAACCGAAGTACTTCGACGCCAGGTTCGTTTGACGGCCGAATTCCAGACGGCCCCAGGAATCGCTATCCAGGCCCACAGTGGCTTGACGGCCGAACAGACGGCCGTTCTGGGCCGACTTGCCGTTCATGGGGCCGAAGCCGCCTTCCAAGGTGAACACGGCACGCAGGCCGTCGCCCAGATCTTCCGTGCCACGCAGACCAAAGCGCGAGCCGCTGCTCACGCCCTGAACGCCGCCCACGCGGCTTTGCGACACGCCGTTGAACTTCACTTGCTCGTAGCCGACACCGGCGTCGATCAAGCCGTACAGCGTCACGGAGTCGGCGGCTTGCGCGGCGCCGGCAAAGCCTGCCAGCAACGCGACGGCCAATAGCGTCTTCTTCATATAAGTCCCCAAAATGGCGAGATGAAAGGCATCCGCCAAAGCGCCGTCCTGTTGACGGCGCCTTGGCGTGCCGCTGCGAACAAGCAAGCGGCGTCTGCACTAAATCTAGTGTCCGGCGCGCGGCGATCCGAAGTAACACGGATTTCGACGAACTACTTTCCATGGTTGGGATAATGACGAACTGCTGACACGCGCACCGGTCTGAAAACCAATGGGAATGCGCCGTTAACGCGTTGAAAACAAATATGAATCTTTGCTCGCAATTGGGCGCCAAGCAGGCGAAAGCATGATCGCCACCCCCCCTTTCACCGACAGAACTTGTTGCCCGGCGCGAACAGTGATGCAGCAAAAACGCCACACTGCTCACCACGCCGCACAATGCGCCGGCAATAAAAAACCCCTCGGCGTCTCAAGGGGTTTCTCGTGACCTCGGGTCAGGGCGTGCGCCCCGGCACTTACTTGCCCTTGGGCGGATAGTCCAGTTCACCGAAGGTGTATTCGCCGCGAGCCTTGGCTTCAGCCAATTCCTGGCGGACTTGTTCGCGGGTCTTGCCGGCGGATTGCGACACGGCGGCGCGGGGCGGGTAATCCAGTTCAGCAGTGGTGACCTGGCCAGCGGCCTTGGCGCTTTGCAGCTCTTGCTGAACCTGGTCGCGCGTCAGGCCGGTTTGTTGCACGGTGGCGGGCGGGTAGTCCAGTTCACCAAACGTGACCTGGCCGGCGGCCTTGGCGGCTTGCAGTTCTTGTTGGACCTGTTCACGCGTCTTGCCATCGGCGTGAGCGGCGGACATACCCACTAGGGTTGCGGTAACCATGAGTGCGGTTGCTAGGGCTTTCATTGTGATGACTCCATCCTAAACCTTGCACAGCGTCTTCTGCCAGGCTGGCAGGTGCGATGTGACTGTTTGATTGCTGGGACGAAGTATCTGGGGAATCGCGCCTAGTAAAAACCCTTATTTTGGTGAACATATTTGCACGGATGGGACAATTGCACGTTGTATCCGGTGCAATCTGCGCGTTTATTGCGCAATCCCCTCGCAGACGCAGGCAGCACAAGCCTTGCCAGCGTTCAGCTGTCCGCCAGTTGAGTAACGGAACGTGAGCTCACCATTCGCGCAACGCGTTATCCCCGGCAAGGAAATAGACATTTCTGCTGGCGGGACAATAAATCCATTTATCATACAAACCTGCCAGAAATGGAATTTTGAGTCTCGAGGGCCCCATGGATATCCAGCTTAACGACATCGCGCTCTTTGTCGAAGTCGCCAAGCGCAAGAACTTCAGCCACGCTGCGGAAGCCTTGAATATTCCAACATCCACGCTCTCGCGCCGCGTCAGTGAATTGGAACGCAGCGTTGGCATGCGGCTCTTGAACCGCAGCACGCGCAAGATCGACCTGACCGAAGCCGGCGCCATCTACTTCGAACGTTGCCGGCACATTGTGGAAGAAGCGCGCATTGCGCACGACCAGTTGCTGGACATGGCGGTGCAGCCTAAAGGCCGCCTGCGCATTTCGCTGCCCACCAGTCTGGCGCAGCTGTTTCTGCCCGCCGTCATCAGTGAATTCCGCGAACAGCATCCCGATATCGAATGCGATTTCGATCTGAGCATGCGTCCGATCGACCCCATCAGCAACCCGTTCGACCTGATTCTGCGCTTCGGCCAGCAGCCGGATTCCAGCCTGATCTCGCGCAAGATCGTGCTGATGGCGCATCAGTTGTACGCGTCACCCGATTACCTGGCGCGCCATGGCGAACCGCGTGTGCCTGCCGACCTGACGCACCACGAATGCCTGCGCCCCACGATGCGTGAGGAGTCCTCGTTCTGGATGCTGCATTCGGGCGATAAGGTGGAACGCGTGCAGGTGTCGGGCCGCCTGTCGGCGAACAACGTGGGCATGCTAGGCCGGCTGGCGAGCCAGGGGCTTGGCATCACGCCCTTGCTGGTGTTCGATGCGATGGAACGCGCCATCGAGCAATCGGGCCTGGTGCGCGTGCTGCCGGACTGGAGCTTGACGCCCCTGCCCCTCTTTGCCCTGCTGCCCTCGCGCATGCTGCCCGCAAAAACCAAGGCTTTCCTGGACTTCATTCAGCCCAGGTTGTCGGATTCTTGAAGAGAGAAGCGCGAGGCGGGTCGGAACTTACGGCCCGCCCGACCGCGTGACTTAAGGCGTGAATTCAGGCGCGCCCTAACGTGTGTACGACGGCGTGAATTACGGCGTGAATTACGGCGTGCCCGCGTCGTACTGACAGACCGTGTAGAGCGGCGTGCCCGTCTCGGCCACCTTGGCCGACCCGCCCAGATCGGGCAGATCGATAATCGCCGCGGCCTCGACCACATTGGCGCCCAGGCGTTGCAGCAGCTTGATGGCGGCCAGCATGGTGCCGCCGGTTGCGATCAGGTCATCCACCAGCAGTACGCGTTGACCGGTGCGCACGGAATCCGTGTGCATCTCGACCGCGGCATTGCCGTATTCCAGCGAATATTCCTCGGCCACCGTGCGAAACGGCAGCTTGCCCTTCTTACGCACGGGCACGAACCCAAGGTTGAGTTCATAGGCCAACACGCTGCCCACGATGAAGCCGCGCGCATCCACGCCCGCCACCAAATCCAGGCGCTGGCGCATATAGCGGTAGACGAAGAGATCGATCAGCACCCGGAAGGCACGCGGGTCCTGCAATACCGGCGTGATATCGCGGAAGATGACGCCGGGTTGGGGCCAGTCCGGAACGCTTCGGATGGTGCGCCGGATGTACTCGGCGTTGTCGGTCTGCATGGAAGGCGGCCCTGAAGAATTGAAGCAAGGCGAACTATAACCTTGCCACCGCGCTTAAGCCAGGATTGCCGCCTGCTGTGACAAGTCATGTAATTGTCCGTTGCGCAGTTCCAGGCAACGGTGGACGGCACCCGGGGGCAAATCGGCGTGCGTGGTCAAGATGACGGTGCGTCCCCGCACCGCGCCTTCCAGGTCGTTGAAGAAGTCGGCTTGGGCTGCAGCATCCAGCCCGGCGGTGGGCTCATCCAGCACGATGACCGCCGCAGGCGACAACAATGCCCGCGCCAGACACAAGCGCCGCGCCTGCCCTGCCGACAATTGCGAGCCGGTTTCTCCCGCCCAGGTGTCCAGCCCGTCTGGCAAACCGCGCACAAAATCCCCCAGCCGGGCGGCGTCCAGCGCGCGCCACAAGGTGGCGTCGTCGGCATCGGGGTCGCCGATCAGCAGATTCGTGCGCAAGGTGCCCAGGAATACCGGCGCATCTTGCGATAGCAACGCGATGCGCCGGTGCCAATCGGCTTGCGCCGCGTCGCGCGCATCGCAACCGCCGAATCGCACTTGCCCGGCTAGCGGGTCTTCCAGGCGCAGGATCAGGTGCAGCAGCGTGGACTTGCCCGCGCCGCTGGCGCCAACAATCGCGATGCGCTCGCCGGGTTCCACGCGCAAGCCGATGCCATCCAATACCGCCGCAGCCAGTTCCGCCCCACGCGCCGGGTAGCGAAAACTGACATCGTTCAGTTCCAGTGCGCCATGGAGCGGCAAGGCGAGCGGCGCGACGGGGTCTTGCATGTCGGGTTGGCTTTGCGTCACATCGCGGATACGCGCCGCCGCCGACATCGCCGAGCCCATGCGGGACGCCCCGCGCATGATTGGGCCCGCGACTTCAAAAATACCGATGACTGCCAGCAACAGGCCCACCAGCACCGGCCCTTCAATGCCGCCCGCTTCGTGCGTGGCCAGCCCGAACCACAGCAGCGCCAATACCGAAATGCCCGCTGCGGCTTGCAGAAACCATTGCCCGCGCGCCGCTACGCGCGCCTGGGTACGGCGCGCTTGCGCACTGGCTTCGCACAGGCGTTCAAAATGCGCGGCGGTCTGCGCCTGTGCGTGCAGCGCCACCATGTCCGCATGGCCGTCCACCGCATCCAACGCGGCCGCGCGCAAGCCGGCAGCACTTTCCTGCGCGGCCACACCCGGCTTGCGCGCTGCGCGCAGCAACCACCACGGCACCAGCACGCAGGCGGTCATGAGCGCCAGCGCAAACGCCAGTGCGGCGGCCGGCACCCACATGCCCAGCACTGCGGTGAGCACGGCGCCACCCAGGATGGCCGTGGCCAACGGCGCCAGCACAAATAGAAAGACGGTATCCAGCGCATCGACGTCGCCCGTCATGCGCGCCACCAGATCGCCGCTGCGATAGCGCGCCAACTGGCGCGGCGTCAGCCGGATCAAGGCGCCGAACACGGTGGCGCGCAAATCGGCCAGCAGGCGCAAGGTGGCGGAATGCCCCACCACCCGGTCGGCGTAACGCGACACGATGCGCAGGAAAGACAAACCGCGCACCAGCGCCGACGGCGCAAACAGGTTGAACATGCCGCCTGCGCCCGCCAGCGCAGCACCCGTCAAAAACCAGCCAGAGACGCCCAGCAAGCCCACGCCCGCCGCAACGGTGGCCAGCGCACAGAACAATGCGAGTAAAAGCCCGCCTTTTCGACGCGCATATAACGGCAACAGCAACAGCAGATTCTTCATGCGTCTTCCACGTTTCCGTCCGCCACCCGCAGCACCCGGCCAAAGCGGGCCGCCACGGCGGGCGAGTGCGTTGCCAGCAGCAAGGTGCGCCCGGCTGCGAACGCAAGAATTTCATCCAGCACGCGCGACTGCGTGGCGTCGTCCAGATGCGCGGTGGGTTCGTCCAGCAGGATCAGCCCGGGGTCGCGCAGGAACAAACGGGCCAGCGCCACGCGCTGCGCCTGCCCGCCCGACAGGCCGTGGCCTCGGCTACCCAACGGCGTGTTCAGCCCTTCCGGCAACGCTTCTGCAAACTCCAGCACGCAGGCGCGGCGGGCAGCTTCGTGCACATCGCTATCGGCGGCGTCCGGGCACCCCAGGCGGATGTTGTCGGCGATGGAACCGGCCAGCAATTGCGGCTTCTGTCCGATCAGCGCCACGCGGCCGCGCAGGTCGGCTTCATCCCAATCGGCCAGCGGTATGCCATCGATGCGGATATCACCCTGGCTGGGGCGCAGCCGCGCAATGGCTTCGATCAGGGTGGATTTTCCGATGCCGCTGGGCCCCATCAACGCCGCATGTTCACCGGGCGCAAGGGTCAGCGCGGCGTCTGACAGCACGGCGAGCCCCCGGCCGGGCGCCGTTACCGTCAGCCCGGTAAGCGCCAACGCGGCGCCCGATGATGCCGATGCCGCCGCGCGGCCGATACGCGTTTGCGCCACGGCTTCGTCTTGCGGCAGGCCATCGAACAACACGGCGATTTGCGTCACGGCGGCAAGTGCCGTGGCGCGGTCGTGATAATGCGCGGCGAACTGGCGCAGCGGCGCATAGACCTCCGGCGCCATCAGCAGGCAGAACAAGCCCGCCTGCAACGTCAGCGGCGACCAGCGCACATCCAGAAAGCCCAGATACGTCAGGCCGATGTAAACGGCCACGCCCGCCACGCCAAGGGCGGCAAAAAATTCCAGCACGGCCGACGACAGAAATGCAATGCGCAACACCGACATCGTGCGCTGGCGCAGGGCATCGCTGGCGGCCACGACGGACGCCGCTTCGGCGTCCGCGCGGCCATACAGTTTCAGCGTAGACAAGCCGCGCAACCGGTCGGCGAAGAAGCCAGACAAGCGGGCAAACGCGCGCAGATGGCGGCGGCTGGCGCCTTGCGCGCCCCACCCTACCAAGGCCATGAACAAGGGAATGAGCGGCGCGGTGATCAGCAGCACCAGGCCGGCGACCACATCCACCGGCAACAGCAAAACCGAAAACGCCACCGGCAACATCGCGGCCGCCGCCATGGCGGGCAGGTACTTGGCGAAGAAACCATCCAGCGCCTCGACCTGGTCCACCACCGCGCTGGCCAATTCGCCGGACGCCTTGCCCCGGCTCCAGTACGGCCCCTTGGCAACCATCCGGGAAAACAGCGCTTGGCGCACATGGCGCTTGATGCGTTCGGCGGCATCCGCGCCCGCACGTTCGCCGGCCCATGTAATACAGGCACGCACCAGCATCAGCGTGGCAATGCCCAGAATGGGGGCCAGCAATTCCTGGCGCGACGCATCGCGCATGATGGCCGCGTCCAGCACGCTGGCCAACAGCCAGGCCTGCACCACCAGCAAGGCGCCGCTTACGAGCGGTGCGGCGCCTGCCAACATCAACGGAAGCCTGGCCGCCTTGGCAAGCGCCATCAACCACCGCGACTGCTCGCGCGGCGGTTTCTGCAAACTGGCCGAAGGGTCGTGCTCGAGGCTGCTAGCGCCGCCGCTCACTCGTCGTCGCGGCTGGCGCGCGGGTCATGCGAATGACCTTCGCGCAGCTCGAACCACATTGCATTGAGAATGGCGAACGCGCACGCCAAACCCAGACCGAGTATCCACGAGAAATACCACATGGTGGAGGCTCCTTTTAGTATGAGTTGGGCGTGTCGCCCACAGATTCATGGGTGACCTTGCCGCGCATCACGCGATACACCCAGGCGGTGTAGAGCGTGACGATGGGCAGGAATACGGCCACGGCGATCACCATGATCCACAGCGTCAGATGGCTGGACGAGCCGTCCCAGATGGTCAGGCCGGCCTGCGGCTTGGTCGAGGACGGCATGATGAACGGGAAGAGCGAAAAGCCCACCGTCAGGATCACACCGGCGATCGACACCGCAGACGCCAGGAACGCCAGCACGTTGGCGCGTACGGTCAGCAGCAGCACCACCAGCAACGCACCCGCCACACCCAGCACGGGCGCGATCCACATCAACGGCCACTTGGCATAGTTGGCCATCCACGCGCCGGTCTGTACGGAAACGGTCTTCAGCATCGGATCGGACGGACCCGCCATGTTGACCGCGCTGGTGATGGTGTGGCCACCGATGCCGCCTGCCACCCAGAAGCCGCCGGCCGCAAACAGCGCCGCCGTCAGCAAGGCGGCGAGCCGGCCCCAGTTGCGAGCCCGCGAAGCAATCGGATCTTCCGTGCGCCACGCCAGCAGCACCGCGCCGTGCATGGCCAGCATCACCACGCTGAGCACGCCGGCCAGCAAGGCGAAGGGCGCAAACAGCTGATAGAAATGGCCTTCGTAGATGGGCCGCAGCGTCACGGCGTCGAACGTGAACGGCACGCCCAGGACGATGTTGCCCATCGCCACGCCAAACACCAGGGAAGCCACCACGCCCGAGAAGCACAGCACGCCGTCCCAGCTGTTACGCCAGCGCGTGCCTTCCATCTTGCTGCGGTACTTGAAGCCTACGGGACGCAGGATCAGCGCGATCAGCACCAGCATCATCGCCAGGTAGAACCCCGAGAACGACGCGGCATACAACAGCGGCCAGGCGGCAAAGATGGCGCCGCCCGCCGTGATCAGCCAGACCTGGTTGCCTTCCCACACGGGGCCGACAACGTTGATCACCACGCGGCGTTCGGCGTCCGTCTTGGCCACCACGGGCAGCAACGCCGCCACGCCCAGGTCAAAGCCGTCCATGACGGCGAAGCCGATCAGCAAGGCGCCCAGCAGCACCCACCAGATCACGCGCAAGGTGCCATAGTCAAAAGGAATAAGGGTATCCATCTGCTTCTCTCCCCTTAGGCGCGCACGGCGGCGCGCACAGGATCGGCGGCGGCGCCCGCCACCGGCCCATCGGATTTCGGACCCGCCTTGATCGCGTGCAGCATGACCTTCACGCCGATGATCAGCAGAACCGTGTACAGCACCAGGAAGATGGCAAGACTGATGGCCAGGTCGGCGATCGTCAGGCCGGATGCGGCGTAATACGTCGGCAGCACGCCTTCAATCACCCAGGGCTGGCGGCCGTATTCGGCCACGAACCAGCCGCTTTCAATGGCGACCCACGGCAGCGGCAAGCTCCACAGCGCCACCTTGAGCAGGCCACGGCGGCTGTCCAGACGGCCGCGCGACGCCAGCCAGAAGGCCACGCCGAAGAACAGGATCAGGTACATGCCCACCGCCACCATGATGCGGAACGCCCAGAACAGCGGCGCCACGTTGGGCACGGTGTCAATCGCGGCCTGCTTGATGTCGGCCTCGGTGACCTTGGTCATGTCTTCCTGATACCGCTTGACCAGCAAGGCGTAGCCCAGGTCCGGCCAGGTCTTGTCGAAGACCATGCGCGCATCCACATCCTTGGGACTGGCGCGGATCTTCTGCAAGGCGTCGTACGCCACCATGCCATCGCGGATGCGGTTTTCGGCGCGCAGGATCAGGTCATCGATACCCAGCAGCGGCGTGGTCAACGAACGCGTGCCGATGATGCCCATGACGTAGGGAATCTCGATGGCGAAGTCGTTCTTGCGTTCGGCCTGGTTGGGAATCGCGATCAGGTTGAAGGACGCGGGCGCGGGTTCCGTGTGCCACATGGATTCCATGGCCGCGATCTTCATCTTCTGATGTTCGGTGGTCAGGTAGCCGCTTTCATCGCCCAGCACCACGACGGACAACGCGCCCGCCAAGCCGAAGCTTGCGGCCACCGCCATCGAACGCTTGGCCAGATCGGTGTGCCGGCCCTTCAGCAGATACCAGGCGCTGATCGACATCACGAACATCGCGCCCGCCACATAACCGGCGCTGACCGTGTGCACGAACTTGGCTTGCGCGACAGGGTTGAAGATCACCGCGGCAAAATCGGTCATCTCCATGCGCATGGTGTCGGGGTTGAAGATGGCGCCCACCGGGTTCTGCATCCAGCCGTTGGCGATCAGAATCCACAGCGCCGAGAAGTTCGTGCCGAACGCCACCAGCCAGGTCACGATCAGGTGACTGACCTTCGACATGCGGTTCCAGCCGAAGAAGAACAGGCCGACGAAGGTGGCTTCCAGGAAGAAGGCCATCAGCCCTTCAAGCGCGAGCGGGGCGCCGAAGATGTCGCCTACATAGTGGCTGTAGTAGGACCAGTTCATCCCGAACTGGAATTCCATCACCACGCCGGTGGCGACGCCGAGTGCAAAGTTGATGCCGAAGAGCGTGCCCCAGAACATGGTCATCCGCTTCCAGATGGGGCGGCCGGTCATGACGTACACGCTTTCCATAATGGCCAGGATGAACGACAGGCCAAGCGTGAGGGGGACAAACAGGAAGTGGTAAAGCGCGGTCGCGGCAAACTGGAATCGCGACAGATTTACGACGTCGAGATCAATCATTGGGGCGCTCCCAAGCTGTTGAGGTGCCGCGGCAACCGGCATGGTTCCCAGGCCGTCTCTCGCGCCATGTTACGAGCGTTGGATACAACTTCATAGAGGTTTCCTGAAAAATCGAGGCGGATGGGACTCAGCCCTTGCCCCGCAATTTGCCGGCGAAGCCCAGTACTTTTTGCACTTTCGAACCCATTTTCATCAGGGTTTGAAGGGTCTCTGGCGGCAGGCGTTGAACCTCATCGAACCATCCCGTGGACAGTTCGATGAGCTCCAGCATTTCGGTCATGCGCTGCTGGGCGTAGGCGTCTTCAGGACCTGACGGCCCTTCAAGAAGCGTGTCGCGCAGCAGGGTGAGCGTGGGTTCGATTTCGCGCTTGCGCTTTTCTTCCATCAGGATGCGGAAGATTTCCCAGACGTCTTTGGGCGTCTCGAAATAGTCGCGGCGGTCGCCCACTTGGTGGATCAGCTTGACCAGGCGCCACGATTGCAGCTCTTTCAACCCCAGGCTGACGTTCGAACGGGAAAAGCCGAGGGTTTCGGCGATGTCGTCAGCGTTCAGGGGTTCAGGGTGAAGAAACAGCAGGGCGTAGATTTGCCCGACGGTGCGGTTGACCCCCCAGCGGCTGCCCATTTCGCCAAAGTGCAGGACGAAACGTTCGTTTTGAGGGGTGAGTTCCATGAGTGTTCAGCGCCAGGGTCAAGAGTGCGGTTTGGCTGTTAGATACCGTTACACCGCTTTCAGTAATTCCTGAAATTATCGAACAAACTGTGCGAAAGCGCAAACCACATCGCCGGCAGGGGTATTGCCGCAAGCCTTGGCGGGCGAATGGGAATGCGTCAACGTAGCCTGAGAATGTGACAGGCCATGGAAAATGGGGACGATCAGGCGGGCGGGGCATGTAAACAGCCACCGGCCGTGAGGCGGGTGGCTGTGAGGGGCCGGTGGCTATGCAGGGCCGGTGGCTATGCAGGGCCGACGGCTGTGAGGGCCCGGGGGCTATGGGGGGCCGGTGGCTATGCAGGGCCAGGGGCTAATGCGGGGTCCACAAACGGGGCAGCGATTGCCCCGGGGAATCAGCCCGCCTTGACGGACACGGCGGCGGACACGCGCTTGGCCTTGGCGCGGGCGGCGGCGACGTCGTCGGCCACGGCCAGGCCCACGCCCATGCGGCGCTTGACGAAGGACTCAGGCTTGCCGAACAGGCGGATGTCAGTGCCGGACTCGGTCAGGGCCTCGGCGACGTTGTGGAACGACACGGCGGCGGCATCCACCCCGCCGTAGATGACGCTGCTGGCCCCCGGCTGGCGCAGGCTGGTGTCCACCGGCAAGCCCAACAGCGCGCGGGCGTGCAGCTCGAACTCGTTCTGGGCCTGGGTGATCATGGTGACCATGCCGGTGTCGTGGGGACGCGGGCTGACTTCCGAAAACCACACTTGGTCGCCCGCCACAAAGAGTTCCACGCCGAAGATGCCCAGCCCGCCCAGGTCGGACGTGACGGCCAGCGCGATTTCCCGTGCGCGTTCAAGCGCGGCGGGCGACATCGGGTGCGGCTGCCAGCTTTCGACGTAATCGCCGTCGACCTGCTTGTGGCCAATGGGCTCGCAGTACCGGGTTTCGACCTTGCCGTCGGCGCCACGGGCGCGCACGGTCAGCAAGGTAATTTCGTAGTCAAAGCGGATAAAGCCTTCAACAATGGCGCGGCCGCCGCCCACCCGGCCGCCTTCCTGGGCATAGCGCCAGGAGGCCGCAACGTCGTCGGCGCTCTTGATGACCGATTGGCCCTTGCCCGACGAGGACATGACGGGCTTGATGACGCAGGGGTAGCCGATGCCGCCGTCGATGGCGGCGCGCAATTCTTCTTCGGTGTCGACAAAGCGGTACGGGGACGTCGGCAGGCCAAGCGTCTCGGCGGCCAGGCGGCGGATGCCCTCGCGGTTCATGGTCAGTTGGGCTGCGCGGGCGGTCGGCGTCACGCGCGCCACGCCGGCGGCTTCCAGCTCTACCAGCAAACTGGTGGCAATGGCTTCGATTTCGGGGACAATAACGTGCGGCCGCTCTTGCTCGATGATCTTCTTCAGGGCGTCCGCGTCGGTCATGGAGACCACATGCGCCCGGTGCGCCACCTGATGGCCCGGGGCGTCGGCATACCGATCCACGGCAATGACTTCCACGCCCAGCCTTTGCAGGGCAATGATGACCTCTTTGCCCAATTCGCCCGATCCGAGCAACATGACTCGGGTGGCCAAGGGGGACAAGGGCGTGCCAAGGACGGGGCTGGAAATGCTGGACATGGAGCGGGCCTGGAGTGAAGGATTGAAAGCCGTTGAAATGAGCCGCCAGAATGCCATACCCCCCTGCCGGGGGCAAACGCGCCCACTGATATTAAAATCTCTGAATGACTGATCATCCCTCTACATCGTCCGATACCGCGCTGGCATCTGCTCGCCGCACGCTGCAAATCGAAAGCCAGGGTCTGTTGGACCTATCCGCACGACTGGACGACTCCTTTACCCAAGTGGTCGCGCTGTTGCTCGCGTGCCGTGGCCGCGTGGTGGTCACGGGCATCGGCAAGACCGGCCATATTGCCCGCAAGATCGCGGCGACGTTCGCCTCGACCGGCACGCCCGCCTTCTTCGTGCACGCCGCCGAAGCCGTGCATGGCGACCTGGGCATGATCACGCAGGACGACGTGGTGATCGCCGTGTCGTACTCGGGCGCGGGGCAAGAGCTGCTGACCATCCTGCCCGTCGCCCGCCGCATGGGCGCCAAGCTGGTGGCGATCACCGGCAACCCGCAATCCGAACTGGCCCTGCTGGCCGACGTGCACCTGGACGGCAGCGTGGCGCAGGAAGCCTGCCCGCTGAATCTGGCGCCCACGGCCAGCACCACCGCGGCGCTGGCCCTGGGCGACGCCCTGGCCGTGGCCTGCCTGGAAGCGCGCGGCTTCGGCCCGCAGGACTTCGCCCGGTCGCATCCGGGTGGCGCGCTCGGCCGCCGACTGCTGACGCACGTGCGCGACGTCATGCGCCAGGGCAACGCCTTGCCGATCGTGCTGGCCGGCACCCCCGTGTCGCAAGCGCTGGAAGTCATGTCCGCCAAGGGCATGGGCATGACGGTGGTGACCGACGCGCAGCACCGCCCGCTGGGCATCTTCACCGACGGCGACTTGCGCCGTCTGATCGCCCGGCACGGCGATATCCGCAGTCTGACCGTGGAGGCGGGCATGACCCGTTCGCCACGCAGCATCAACCCCGACGCGCTGGCCGTCGAGGCCGCCCAACAGATGGACGAGCTGCGGCTCAACCAGATGCTGGTGCTGGACTCCGACGGCGCGCTGCTGGGCGCCTTGCATATGCATGATCTGATGGCCGCTAAAGTGGTATGACTATGACTCTTCCTGCTTCCGTGACTCACCCGGCCGAAGCGCTGGTGCTTGCCCGTATTCCCGCCACCGTGCGCGACCGCGCCGCGACGGTTCGCTTGATGGTGTTCGATGTCGACGGCGTGCTGACCGACGGCAGCCTGTACTACGGCGAAAACGGCGAACTGCAAAAGCGCTTCAACGCCCTGGACGGCCACGGCCTGCGCCTGCTGATGGAAGGCGGGCTGACGGTGGCGCTGATGACGGGCCGATCCGGCCCCATCGTGGCGCGCCGCGCCGCCGAACTGGGCATTGCGGAAGTCATGCAGGGTGTGCGCGACAAGGGTGCGGCGCTGGCCGAACTTGCGCAGCGCTCGGGTGTCCAACTGAACCAAACCGGCTATATGGGCGATGACATCATCGACCTGCCGGCCATGCAGCGCGCGGGCTTTGCCGCCAGCGTGCCAAACGCGCCGGGCTATGTCAGCCAGGCTGCGCACTGGGTTTCCACGCAACCGGGCGGCAGCGGCGCGGTGCGCGAATGCTGCGATCTGCTGCTGGCTTCGCAGGGACGCCTGGGCGCGTTCCTGGCGGCGCCGGGCCTGCTCGGCCCTGGCGCCATCCAATGACCGCTCTGACCCCCCAACCGCCCTCGTGGCGAACCCGATGAAAGAACGTTTTCCTTCCCTGATCGCGCTGTTCCTGCTGCTGGTGCTGGTCACCAGCTCGTGGTGGGCGGCCGATTACGCGCAGCGCGCCATCCAGGTGGACCCGCCCCGCCGCATCACGCATGAAATGGACGCCTGGTCGCGCAACTTCGTGATGTTGCGCACCGACCCCACCGGACGCCCCATCAACCGGCTGGAAGGCGATTACGCGGAACATTTCCCGGACGATGACTCGTATCACATCACCGCGCCGCGCGCGGTGGGCCAACGCGAAGCCAACCCGATCACGGTAGGTGTTTCGAAGACTGCGGTGATGGAGCAAGGCGGCAAGCGCATCGTCATGAACGGCGACGCCCACGTGCACCGCCAGCCCGACGCCAACAATGATGTGCTGGACGTGCGCAGCCAGCAACTGATCATCCTGCCCGACGACGATGTGGTCTTTACCGACCTGCCCGCCGAGGTGATCAAGGGCCGTTCGCGGATGAACGGCAAGGGCATGCACTACAACAACAAAACACGCCAATTGCAGGTGTCGGCGTCGACGGATGTTGAAATTGCCGGTTCCGAAGGCAAGCAACAACGCCGGACCGAGATACCCGCCAACAACTCTGACCAGAAGAAACCATGACCGACCTTCGGACTCTCCTTGCCCCGACGACTCGCCTGCTTGGCGCCGTTCTGCTGACGGCTTCGGTGTTTGCGCCGGCGCACGCGCAGGACGCGGCTGCGAAGCCCGCCGCCGGCTCCAGCAAGGCGGCCCCCGCTGAAGAGCCCAGCACGCTGATCCTGTCGGACACGCTGCACTACGACGACGTGAAGAAACAAAGCGTGTTCACTGGCAACGTGAACATGACGCGCGGCTTGATGACGCTGACGTCCGACACGCTGGAAATGCACGAAGACGCGCAAGGCGGCCAGTACGGCACCGCCACCGCCAACAAGGGCAAAGTCGTGACGATCCGCCAGGAACGCCCCGACACGTTCGAGCTCATCGAAGGCAAGGGCCTGCGCGCCGAATACGACGGCACGAAAAGCACGTTCGACCTGATCGGCCAGGCCGTTGTCATCCGTTACGTCTGTGGCAAACCGTTCGACACGATTCGCGGCGAACGGGTACGCTACAACGAAAAAACCGGTACCTACGAAGCTCAGGGCGGCCCCAACTCCGCTGCGGCGGGTGGCCGCGTGCGCTCGGTGGCCGAACCGCGCGCCAAGTCGGATGCCGCCGTGGCTGAATGCCGCAAGCAGCAAGCCGCAAAGAAAGGGCGCTAAAGCGCCCCCCATGCAACACCATACGCACCCACGATGAATCAACCTTCTGTGCCGACACCCGTGACCTCCTCCCCCTCGGGGGTCAAGCAGGGCAGCCTGCGCGCAACCGGTTTGCGCAAGACCTATAACGGCCGGACCGTGGTGCAGGATGTGTCCCTGTCCGTGGTCAGCGGCGAAGTCGTCGGCCTGTTGGGCCCCAACGGCGCCGGCAAGACCACCAGCTTCTACATGATCGTGGGCCTGGTGCCGGCAGACGCCGGCCGCATCGAGATCGACGGTTCCGTCATCACCGCGATGCCGATTCACAAGCGCGCGCGCATGGGCCTGTCGTACCTGCCGCAGGATGCGTCCGTGTTCCGCCGGCTGACGGTCGAACAGAACATCCGCGCCGTGCTCGAATTGCAGCTGGGTCCTGATGGCCGGCCGCTGTCCACGCCGAAGATCAACGAGCAGATGGAATCGCTGCTGGAAGAGCTTCAGATTGGCCACATCCGCAGCAACGCCGCTATTTCGCTGTCGGGCGGTGAACGCCGCCGCGTGGAAATCGCGCGGGCGTTGGCCACCAGCCCGCGCTTCATTCTGTTGGATGAACCGTTTGCCGGCGTGGACCCTATCGCCGTGATTGAAATCCAGCGCATCGTGCGGTTCCTGAAGGGCCGCGGCATCGGCGTGCTGATCACCGACCACAACGTGCGCGAAACGCTGGGCATCTGCGACCGCGCCTACATCATCAGCGAAGGCAAGGTGCTGACTGATGGCCACCCCGACGAAATCGTGGGCGATCCGGCCGTTCGCCGCGTCTATCTGGGCGAGCACTTCCGCATGTAACAGGCCCTGGGGAAGACCCCTAGGCCCCTCTCGGGCCAAGGCGAATACTCCCTAGGGCTTGCGCCATAAAAATGCCATGTTCTTGCGCTAGGTCAGCTTGTTTTATCGGCCCGAGTCTATACACTAGTACTAAACGCACCCACCCAATCAAGGAGAACGCCTAAAGACATCACCGCGCATTTTGCGCAACCATTTTTTCTCTTTTAGAAGGAGAGCACACTATGAACCTGAGCATCTGCGGTCGTCACCTCGACGTCACCCCGGCAATCCGGGAATATGTCATGAACAAATTGGCGCGAGTGCTGCGGCATTTCGATCACGTCATCGATACCCAGGTCATGCTCTCAGTAGAGCCCCTGCGGCATAGAGCCGAAATCACCATGCGTCTAAGCGGTAAGGACATTCATTGTGAAGCAACCGATGAAAACCTCTATGCAGCCATAGACCTTCTTGCTGACAAAGTCGACCGTCAGGTCATCAAGCACAAGGACAAGGTACGTAGTCACTCAGCGGAGTCCGTGAAGCGGCAAGCGGCGATTCTTTCGCCACCCCAGCAGTAACCGCGCTTCATGATCACTCGCCCTGAGCGATTGAGTTAAACAGCGATTGAAAAATCCTGCCTAAGTCCCGGTGTCCCGCTAGACGTCAGTCCAGCCGGGGCATCGGCAAGACTCCCCTCCTGCACTACCCGTCCTGTATTACCCCATCCCCCCAGCTGTGTCCCTCCATTCCCGGTCTTGCCGGCGAATTCGCGTTGCGTCCTCGTTTTCCCACTTATGCGCTGATTCCGGCCAAATCCCGCGTTTTGAGGGGTATCTGCGCACCGGAATGCCCACAATCCATCGTGATCAGTCTATGCTGTCGCTCTTGCCATGCCGTCGGCCGCCTACGCAATGGGCGCCGCACGAGGCCAATTTATTGCACTGCGTCATATAACCATATAATGATCCGATGAATCATTTGTCGCGCATCCTACCCGCCGGCAACGTCGTGCTCGATATGCTCGCAACGAGCAAGAAACGGGCGTTCGAACAAGCTGGCCTTCTTTTTGAAAACAACCATGGCTTGGCACGAGCGCTCGTGTTCGACAGCCTGTTTGCCCGGGAACGTCTTGGCTCCACTGCTCTTGGGCAGGGCGTGGCCGTTCCTCACGGCCGAGTAAAGGGACTTGAGCAGGCGCTGGCGGCGTTCATCCGCCTGGCGCAGCCCATTTCCTTTGACGCGCCCGACGGGCAACCCGTGTCGATGCTGCTCTGTCTGCTGGTGCCGGAAACGGCCACGCAGCAGCACTTGGACATCCTGGCCGAACTCGCGCAGCTCATGTCGAACAAGGCATTGCGTGAAGCCCTGGCCACGGAGGCCGATCCGGCCATCGTCCACAAGATGCTCACGACCGGCCAACTCTGACCACGCGGAAACGCTGCCATGCTCACGGTGCAGGAACTCGTCGACGACAACGCCGACAAAATCCCCTTTAACTGGATTTCGGGCCAAGGCGCGGCAGACCGCGCCATTCCCGATGACGGCATGGCGGCCGCCGACCTTGTCGGCCACTTGAACCTGATCCACCCCTCGCGCATCCAGGTGTTCGGGCAGGAAGAGCTGGCGTATTACACGCGCTTCGACCTGCGCCGCCGCATGCACCACATGGACGAGCTGCTGATTGGCGGCGTACCCGCCATTTTGCTGGCCGACGGCCTGACGCCCCCGCAAGATCTGGTGGATCAATGCGATCAGCATCAGGTGCCGCTGTTGTCCACCCCGGTGGCTGCGGCGCAGCTGATTGATCTGCTGCGCATCTATCTGGGCAAGAAGCTCGCACCCACCACCACCGTGCACGGCGTGTTTCTGGACGTGCTGGGTTTGGGCGTGCTGATCACCGGTGAATCGGGCCTGGGCAAAAGCGAACTGGCACTCGAACTGATTTCGCGCGGACACGGTCTGGTGGCCGATGACGCCGTGGAATTCTCGCGCACCGCGCCCAACATGATCGAAGGCCACTGCCCCCAGCTGCTGCAAAATCTGCTGGAAGTGCGTGGCCTGGGTCTGCTCGACATCCGCACCATCTTCGGCGAAACCTCGGTGCGCCGGAAGATGCGCTTGAAGCTCATCGTGCATCTGGTGCGCGCCACCGCGCAGGACAAGTTCGAACGCCTGCCGCTGCAAGACATCACGCAAGACATGCTGGGCCTGCCCGTGCGCAAGGTGATGCTGCAAGTGGCCGCTGGCCGCAACTTGGCGGTGCTGGTGGAAGCCGCCGTGCGCAACACGATACTGAAGTTGCGCGGCATCGATACGCTGGGCGAGTTCATGGAACGCCAGGCCATGGCGATCCTGCAAAGCAGCAAATGAACGCGCGTCGCTTTGCGGCACCGTGAGCCTGTACGAAACCCTGGCCGACGAGATCGCCAAGTCGATCCGCGACGGCGTGATGCGCGTGGGCGACAAACTGCCCTCGGTGCGCGACGCCTGCGCCGCGCGCGGGGTCAGCCCGTCGACGGTATTCCAGGCCTATTACCTGCTTGAAGCGCGCGGCCTGATCCGCGCCCAGCCACGGTCGGGCTATTACGTCCACGCCCCCGCCGAATCCCTGCCGCCTGAACCGGGCGCGTCTTGTCCTGACGGCGAATCCACCGAACTCGCCATCAGCGAACGCATCTTCGACATCCTGGGCTCCGTGCGCAATCGCGACGTGACGCCGTTGGGGTCCGCCTTCCCTTCACCCTTGCTGTTTCCGTTGCCCCGTCTGGCGCAAGCCATGGCCGCGCATCTGAAACGCCAGGACCCGCTGGACACCGTCGAAGACCTGAGCCCCGGCAATCCGAACCTGCGGCGGCAGATCGCGCTGCGCTATCTGATCGGCGGCATGAACGTGCCCGCGAACGATATCGTCATCACGAATGGCGCGCTGGAAGCGCTGAACCTGTGCCTGCAAGCCGTGACCCAACCGGGCGACACCGTCATCGTCGAAGCGCCCACGTTCTACGGCGCATTGCAGGCGTTGGAGCGACAAGGGCTGAAAGCGCTGGAAGTGCCGACGCATCCGCGCACCGGCATGGACCTTGCGGCGATGGAAGCGGCCATCAAACGGCATGCCCCCAAAGCGTGCTGGCTGATGACGCAATTCCAGAACCCGCTGGGCAGCCTGATGCCGGACGACAGAAAGCGGCAATTGGTGGAATTGCTGGCCCGCCATGACATCCCGCTGATCGAAGACGACGTCTACGGCGAACTGTATTTCGGCGCGGCGCGGCCGGTGCCTGCCAAGGCCTACGACAAGCAGGGGCTGGTGCTGCATTGCTCGTCGTTTTCGAAATGTCTGGCGCCGGGTTATCGCATCGGCTGGGCGTCTGCCGGCCGGTACACGCAGCGCGTGCAACGGCTGAAGCTGTCGTCCACGCTGTCGGCATCGGGCCCCGCGCAAGGCGCAATCGCGGAATACCTGGAGCAAGGCGGCTACGACCGTCATTTGCGCCGTTTGCGTGACACGCTGCAAACGCAGCAAGAGCGCATGGCCGATGCGATTGCGCATGAATTTCCCGCCGGCACACGCGTGACGCGTCCGCAAGGCGGTTTCTTCCTGTGGGTGGAATTGCCCGCTGCCGTGGACGCGTTGGCCTTGCATCGCGAGGCGCTGACGCGCGGCATCAGTGTGGCGCCCGGCCCGATCTTCTCGGCCAGCGGCCAGTTCGCAAGCGCGCTGCGCCTGAACTACGGCCACCCCTGGGACGCATCGCACGACGCCGCCATCCGCGTGCTGGGCGAACTGGCCCGCGAGGCATGCGCGCGCGCGGTAAGGCCCGCGCGCTAGCGGCGCATCAATTCAACGTAGACGCCGCCCGCGCACGTTTGACCTCAAGCGCCGTCACGCCACCGGCCTCGTTGCCCCAGCTGTTCCGGATGTAGGACACCAGCATGGCGATATCGCTGTCGTTCAGTATCTGCCCAAACGGCGGCATGCCGTGCGGCCGCGGGTTCGCTGCCGTGGCGGGCGCGTAGCCGCCATCAAGCACCATGCGGATCGCGTTGACCGGCGACGGCGCCGTCACCGTGGGGTTGCCCGCCAACGCAGGCCACGCGGTGCCGCTGCCCTCGCCCTTCGGTTGATGGCATTGCGCGCATTGCTGGCTGTAGATCTTGCTGCCCAACTCCATTGCGGCGGGCGCCACCGCCACGCTCTGCCGAGGCAGCGAGGCCGGCGTCGCGGGCAGCGACTTGATGTAGACGCCAATCGCCAGCGCGTCGTCATCGGTCAGGTGCTGCGTGCTGCCCAGCACCACTTCAGCCATTGGGCCGCTGGCGCTTGAATGCGCCGAGATGCCGGTCTTGAGCAGCGCGGCGATGTCTGCCGCCGTCCAGCGGCCCATGCCCGTCTGCATGTCGTTGGTGAGCGGCGGCGCGTACCAGTCCAGCACCGGGATGACGCCGCCTGTCAGCGGCTCGGACGAACGCGTCGCGCCCAGGCGGTTGCGCGGTGTGTGGCAAGCGGCGCAATGCCCCAGCCCTTCCACCAGGTAACGCCCCCGATTCCATTGCACGGACTGACTCGCGTCAGCCTCTTGCACGCCCGGCTTGAAATACAGCGCGCGCCAAGCGGCCAGCAAGGGGCGCTGATCGTAAGGGAAGTCCAGCTCAGGCGGCCGGTTGGGCTGGCTGACCGGCGCCACACTGCGCAGGTAGGCGTACAAGGCATCGGCGTCGGCACGCGTAACCCGCGTGTACTCCGTGTACGGGAACGCCGGATACAGCAGCGAACCGTCTTTGGATTTGCCGTTGTGCAGCGCCTGCCAGAAATCGTCGGCGCTCCAGGTGCCGATGCCGGTCTTGTCGTCAGGCGTGATGTTCGGGCCGTACACGGTACCGAACGGCGTGGGAATCGGCGTGCCCCCCGCCAAGGCCTTGCCGCCCCGGCTGGTGTGGCAAGCCATGCAGTTGCCGGCCAGCGCCAGGTAGCGGCCGCGCTCGACAAGCGTGGACGCGTCGGCCGCCACCGCGGCAGGCCCCGTGCTGGCGTCATCACGCGTGCCCAGCCAATACAGGCCGCCCACGGCAATGACCAAGGCCAACAGCACCACAGACAGAATTCGTTTGAGCAGTGTCATCGTGGCCCCCGGTCAGCGTTGCGCCTGGCTGCCGCATTCTGCGGGCAGTTTCAGCGAACCCGCCGCTTCGGGCGCGTAAGGCTCGACGACAGGTTGAGACGACAGCCACGCCGCCAGGGCGCCGATGTCGGTGGGGGTGAGTTTGTTGGCGATGTCCGCCATGCAGTCAGGCTCGGCGGCGCGGCGCAGGCCGTTTTTCCAGCTGCCGATCTGCGAACCGATGTAGTCGCGCGGCAAGCCAAGCAAGCCGGGAATGGCCGGCATCACGCCGCTGAGCGCGGCGCCATGACAGGACGCACAGGCGGGCAAGCCGCGCGCCGCGTCACCCTGCATGGCCAGCGTGCGGCCGGCTTGCAGCGTGGCGCTGGACACGTCGGCACGCAACGGCGGCGGATACGGCACGTGCTGCTCGGAAAAATACGCCGCCATGTCACGCAGGTAATCGTCGGGCAGGCCAGCCAGCAGATGCGACATGGGCCGGTACTGGCGGCGGTCGTCGCGGAAGTTCAGCAGTTGGTGATACAGGTATTCCTGCGGCTTGCCGGCCAGGCGCGGGTAGTAGCCGTCGGCGCCGGCCCGGCCCTGCGCGCCATGACAGGCCGTACAGGCCGCGACGCGGGCCGCCATGGTGTCTGGGCGCAGCGTGTCTTGGGAGGGCTGTTGCGCGTGCGCGGCACTTGTCATAAAGACAACAGCAGCCGTCGCCAACACGCGAGAAATCGCCCCAAACCGCGGCAGTGAAACACTACTAATGGAAATGAGGGCTAACATCTAGGTCGAATTCCAATCCCCCGAATCGCATGACGGCGGGGCGCGTAAGTGAATCGATCGAGTATCCGGCCCACAGCTTACGCCACGGGACGAATCAGGGTACAGGCGCAGATTCTGAGTTTACGGCCATATCAGATGCTATCCCGCCGGCATCGTCCTGGAAAAGCGTGCCACAATCATGACCATGTTGAAAGTCGTCCTTGTCACCGGCATCTCAGGCTCAGGCAAATCCGTTGCCCTGCGCATGCTCGAAGATTCCAGCTACACCTGCGTCGACAACCTGCCCGTGCGCTTCCTGACCGAGTTCATCGCCAACGCGCGCGACGACGGCATGGAGCGCGTTGCGGTGGCCATCGACGTCCGCTCCCCTGGCGAACTGGCCGAGCTGCCGGATGTCGTCACGGCGTTGCGCGCCATGGGCACGAGCCTGCGCGTGGTCTTCCTGGACGCCAGCACCGCCACGCTGGTGCAGCGCTATTCGGAATCCCGCCGCCGTCATCCGCTGACCGACCGCCTGCAGCATGGCGGGTCCACGCCGTCGCTCACGGACTGCATCGCGCTTGAGCGCGAACTGCTGGCACCGCTGCGCGAGCAAGAACATGTGATCGACACCTCTGACCTGACGCCGGGTCAATTGCGCGCCTGGATTCGCGACCTGATCAAAGCCGACCGCGCCCCGCTCGTGCTGACCTTCGAATCCTTCGCCTACAAGCGTGGCGTACCGGGCGACGCCGACTTGGTGTTCGATGTGCGCTGCCTGCCCAACCCGCACTACGACCGCAACCTGCGGCCGCTGACCGGGCGCGACGAGCCCGTCGCAACCTGGCTGGCCGGATACGAACAGGTCGGCCAGATGATCGACGACATCGCCGGCTTCCTGAACCGCTGGCTGCCGCAATACACGCAAGACACCCGCAACTACCTGACCGTGGCGATCGGCTGCACGGGCGGCCAGCACCGTTCCGTCTATGTCGTCGAACAGCTGGCGCTGCGCTTCGCTGACCACGACCCCTTGCTGGTGCGCCACCGAAACCAACTGCCCGCCGAATCCGCATGACCCTGTCCCGCCCGCTCCACCTGATCCTGATGCTGTTGCTGGCCATTGCCGTGGCCGGCTGTTCTTCCACCGGGGGTCGCAAAAAGGGCGGCGGGTATTACAAGGACGACGGGCCGGACGCGAACCCGCCATCGAACCTGGACCAGGTGCCGGATGCGGTGCCGCGTATCGAGCCCTACGCCAGCGGCGCCAACCGGCCCTACGTGGTGTTCGGCCAGCGCTATGTGCCCGACACGACCGGCCAGCCGTACAAGCAGCGCGGCACGGCGTCTTGGTACGGCAAGAAATTCCATGGCAATTCCACGTCCATCGGCGAGTCCTACGACATGTACGCCATGACGGCCGCCCATACGACCTTGCCGATTCCCAGCTATGCGCGCGTCACCAGCCTGGTCAACGGCAAGACGATCGTCGTGCGGGTGAACGACCGCGGGCCGTTCCATAGCGACCGCATCATGGACTTGTCCTACGTGGCCGCGTACAAGCTTGGCATCATCGGGCCGGGTAGCGGGCAAGTCGTGGTGGAAAGCATCCCGCAAGACGAGATCCGCCGGCTGGCTTCGCAAGGCGCCCCCGCCGCGCCCTCCCCCGAGCCCGCATCGGCCACGGGTTCCTTGCCAGTCATGGCGCCGGTTGCCGCCGTGCCGGTGGCATTGGCGGCCGAACCGCTTTCGGGTGCGGCCGCTGGGCCCGCTTCCGGCTCGGCACCGGTCCGTCAGGCGCCTGCTGCGGGTGGCATCGGCAATGTCTATTTGCAGGTGGGCGCGTTCAGCCAGCCGGGCAACGCGCAATCATTGGTTGCCCGCATCAACTCGCAATTGAGTACGGCAGGCGCGCCGCCCGCGCAGGTTGAGCAGTCGAACAACCTGTACCGCGTGAAGATCGGGCCCTACCCCGACCGGCAAAGCGCGTTGAACGCCGTGCCGCTGGTGTCGGACAAGATCGGCATTCTGCCAAGCATCGCCACGCAATAAGCGCGGCAGTCACCTCGGAAACCCTGTCGGGTAAGCGCCCTGATCAGTGCGATTCCGCAAACCCGGCCAGCTTTCGCTCAGCCCGAATTCGCGGGGTCCGTCTTCCCGGGTCTGTCTTCGCGGGTCTGTCTTCCCGGGTCTTCCCATTACCAGGGCAATTCCGCCTGACCGTCACAAACGCGACGCGCGCGGGCGTTGCGGCTCAGGTAGCGGTTGCCTTCGTGCGCCAGCAATGCCTGCTTGCGCGGCAAGCCGCCGCCAAACCCCGTCAACGACGTATCGGCGCCGATCACGCGGTGGCACGGAATGATGATGATGATCGGATTGCGACCCACCGCGCCGCCTACCGCCTGCGCGCCCTTGGGCCGTCCGACGGTGCGCGCCAGATCGCCATAACTGGCCAGCTTGCCGAAACCCAGATCGCACAACGCATGCCAGACCTTGTGCTGGAACGTGGTGCCGACAGGGTCCAGCGCCACGTCGAAATGCCGGCGCTTGCCCGCGAACCAATCGTCGAGCTCGCGGCGCGCCTGCTCCAGGATGGGATCGGTTTGCGACAGCGTCCAGCCCTCGGTGGACGGCAGCCCTTCCTGGTCGGTGAACCAGGCGCCGCGCAGGCCCTTGGGGCTGGCGACCAGGCGCAATTCGCCCAAGGGCGTGGCCATGTCGCAATAGCTAATGGGTTCCAGCGGATCGGCAGGCTTGTTCGATACGAGGGTTGCGTACGCCATGCTTTACTCCGACTCCGCCGACTTCTTGCGCGATAGCGCGCGGTTGTACAACACGTCACGCGGCTGCCCCGTGACCTTGGCGGCGACGCGCGCGGCGTCGCGCACGGACATGGATTCCAGCAACGCGTCCAGCAGCACGTCTGTGCGCGGGTCGGCGTCTTCATCAATCTCTTGTTCGACCTTGGCGTGCGCGATCAGCACAAATTCGCCCTGCTCGCGGTGCGAGTCCGCGGCCAGCCACGCGGCAGCTTCGCCCATCGTGATGGTTGCGATTTCCTCGAAGCGCTTGGTGAGTTCGCGGGCCACGGTCAATTGGCGGTCAGGGCCACAGACTTCCAGCAAATCGGCAAGCGTTGCCGCCAGCCGATGCGGTGATTCGAACATCACCACGGGCGCGGGCAAGGCGCACCACGACCGCAGCCAACGCTGGCGGGCCACGGCCTTGGGCGGCGGGAAACCGGCAAACGCATAGGCGGGATTTTCGTCGGTGGTGACGCCGCTGCCCATCAACGCGGCGATAACGGCGCTGGGGCCGGGGATGGGCACCACCGCAAAACCGGCGTCGCGCACCGCGCGCACGACACGGGCGCCGGGGTCGCTGACGGCGGGTGCGCCCGCGTCTGACACCAGCGCCACGCGCTGGCCTTGGGCCAGGCGTTCACAGATGGCTTGGGCGGCGGCCGCTTCGTTATGGCGGTGGGCCGCCATCAACGGCGTATTGACCCCCCAGGCGTCCAGCAAGGTGCGGCTGGCGCGCGTGTCTTCAGCCGCGATCACGTCGGCGCGTTGCAGGGCATGCCAGGCACGCAGCCCCAAGTCGCCCAGGTTGCCGATCGGCGTGGCCACGACGTACAAGGTCGACGCGGGCCAATGCTGCCCTGCAACGCGTTCAGCGACGCGGCTCCAGGCATCGCCGGCAGGCGGGGGTGAGACATTTTGATTCATTGCAGCCTACTGACACGGAAAACCATGTCAGTGTAGCCGCCAATGCCCGCCGCCTTCCGGCCGCAACCCCTTGGAGCCTTCATGACGGATGACGCTTTGCGACTGGCCTGCGAACTGGCGCTGGCCGCACGCGTGCGCGCAAACAAGCGGCGCCGGCGCGCCCGGCCGCGCGTCGCGCCACACGCCATACCCGACGACACGCCGGTGCACCGCTCGCCCATGCAGCGTCGGGGCGATGGCCACGAAGACGCCGCGCTGCGTCTGCTAGAAGCGCAGGGCCTGGTGCTGCTGGCGCGCAATCTATGGACCCGGATGGGCGAGATCGACCTTGTCATGCGTGATGGCGACACCTTGGTCTTCATCGAAGTCCGCGCCCGCGCGGGCACGCGCTTCGGGGGTGCCGCGGCCAGCATCGGCCACGACAAGCAGGCCCGGCTGGCCCGCGCTGCGGCGCAATGGCTGCCGGAGCTGGCCCGGCGGCACTGGGCGGGCTCCCAGCCCGCCGCCCGGTTCGACGCCGTCGTCTTCGAGGCCGGCCAGCCACAATGGCTGCGCGACGCCTTCTCGCTGCCATGACGCTTCGGCCCGGCTCGCCGCCCGCCTCCCTCTGCCCCGACGCGCCGGCCCAGCTCGCTGCCCACCTCTCTCTGCCCCGACGCGCCGGCCCGGCTCGCCGTTGCCTCTCACGCGGCCCCTCCGTAACGACCATCCGCACAGTCGTTACGCATGGACAGAACAGCGAGGCGGCCCCGTGAGATAATCGCGCCCATGGATATGACCTCTCGTATGACGTCGCACTTTCGCGACGCCATGGCTGCGTGCGAACAAAGTATGAACGTCCTGGCCGAACCGCTGGCAGTGGCGGTGGACGTGCTATTCGGCGCCCTGGCGAACAACGGCAAGATTCTGGCTTGCGGCAACGGTGGCTCGGCCGCCGATGCGCAGCATTTCATCGCCGAACTGGTGGGCCGCTTCGAACGCGAGCGCCTGCCGCTGGCGGGCATCGCGCTCAACACCGATACCTCGATCCTCACCGCCGTCGGCAACGACTATGGCTTTGACGAGATCTACGAACGCCAGGTCAATGCATTTGGCCAGGCGGGCGACGTGCTGGTGGCCATTTCCACCAGCGGCAATTCGCCCAACGTGGTCCGCGCCATGGAAGCCGCCAGCGCGCGCGAAATGCACGTACTGGCCCTCACGGGCAAAGGCGGCGGCGTCATGGGGGAACTCATTACGCCCATGGACGTCCATCTATGTGTTCCCAGCGATCGCACGATGCGTATCCAGGAAGTCCATATTCTGCTGCTGCACGCACTGTGCGACGGCATCGACGCTCTTCTGCTTGGAGATACCGAATGATGTCTGACGTCAGAACCGCCGTCCGCCCGCTGATGCTTGCCGCGGCCTTGTCCACGGCCGCGCTGTCGCTGTCGGCCTGCGCGCCGCTGATCGTAGGCGGCGCCGCCGCCACCACGGCGGTTGTCGTCACCGACCGCCGCACCTCCGGTATCCAGCTTGAAGACCAGAACATGGCCTTCAAGGCGCAAAGCCAGATTTCGCAAAAGCTGGGCGACACCGCCCGGGTCAACGCCATGGCTTACGGCGGCCACCTGCTGCTGACGGGCGACGTGCCCACCGAGGAAGCCAAGTCCCAGGCGACCGCCATCGCGCAAAGCATCGAGAACGTCAAACAGGTCATCAACCAGTTGAACGTGGGCCCCATCGCCTCGTTCGGCACGCGTTCGAACGACACCTGGCTCACGTCCAAGGTCAAGACCGCGCTGATCAACACCAAGTACGTGCCATCCGGCACCATCGCCCTGACGACCGATCACAGCGTCGTCTACCTGATGGGCAAGGTCACGCAGGCTGAAGGCGAGTATGCCGCCAACGCCACCGCGGACGTGGGCGGCGTGGCCAAGGTGGTTAAACTGTTCGAGACCATCAGCCGCGAAGAAGCGATCCGGCTGTCCAACAGCAGCACCCGAGACGCCTCCACCGAAACCAAAGCGCCCATTCAAAGCGGCACCGGCACAGCACCCAGCGACAACAACGCGGCCGGCACGAGCAATGGCGTTGAAGCGATGCCCATCAAATGAAAAAAGCCATCGTAGCCCTGGCCGTCCTGGTGGCGGTTGGTATCGGCGCCTGGTTCGTCTGGCGCCCCGCCCAGACCGCACCCGACGTCACCTTCACCACCCTGGAAGGCAAAACTTTCTCGATGCAGGATCTGCGCGGCAAGGTCGTGCTGGTCAAGTTCTGGGCAACCAGCTGCGTGACGTGCGTGAAGCAGATGCCGGAAACCATCGCCGCCTATAAGGAATACGCCGGCAAGGGTTACGAGGCCGTGGCGGTCGCCATGAATTACGATCCGCCCAACTTCGTCTTGAACTTCGCCGACCAGCGCAAGCTGCCGTTCCCCGTGGCGCTGGATACCAAGGGCGACATCGCCCGCGCCTTTGGCGACATCCGGCTCACGCCCACGGCCTTTTTGATCGACAAGCAGGGGCACATCATCAAGCGCTATCTGGGCGAATACGATGTGGCCGAATTCCACGCCACCGTAGAAAAGGCGCTGGCGGCGGGCTGATGCCCGGGTCATCGCCACCGCCTCCAAAGACCGCCCGCTTGGGCGGTTTTTTGTTTTTCCGCCCTTTTTCCGCCTTTTGTTTCGCCCAAGTAAAACCGCCCGGCAAGCGGGCGGTTCATGCAGGAGACCGCAGCGGGCTGAAACTTAGAACGCCGGAACCACGGCGCCCTTGTACTTTTCCTGGATGAATTTCTTCACGTCCGGCGAGTGCAGCGCGTCGACCAGCTTCTTGATGCCCGGCGCGTCTTTGTTGTCCGTGCGGGTGACCAGGATGTTGGCGTAGGGCGAATCGGCGCCTTCGATGAACAGTGCGTCTTTGGTCGGCACCAGGCCGGCTTCCAGCGCGTAATTGGTGTTGATCAGCGCCAGGTCCACGTCGTCCAGCGAACGCGGCAACATCGCGGCTTCAAGTTCGCGGAACTTCAGCTTCTTGGGGTTCTCGACCACATCAGCGGCGGTAGCCAGGATGTTGGACGGGTCCTTCAGCTTGATCACGCCCTGCTTTTGCAGCAGCGCCAGCGCGCGGCCGCCGTTGGACGGGTCGTTCGGGATGGCGACCGTGGCGCCGTCCTTGAGCTCGGACAAGCTCTTGATCTTCTTGGAATAACCGCCAAACGGCTCGACGTGAACCAGCGCCACCGGCACCAGCGTGGCCTTGCGGTCTTTGTTGAACGAATCCAGATAGGGCTTGTGCTGGAAGAAGTTGGCGTCCAGCTGCTTGTCGACCAGTTGCAGGTTGGGCTGCACGTAATCGCTGAACACCTTGATGTCGAGCTCGACGCCTTGCTTGGCCAACTGCGGCTTCACCACTTCCAGAATTTCGGCATGCGGCACCTGGGTTGCGCCCACTACGACTTTTTCAGCATGAGCGGCATTGGCTGCCACCAGGAAGGCCGATGCCATCAGGGCAGAGCGGACGAAGTTCAAACGCATGTGTCGCCTCTTTTATAGGATAAAAATTGGGGGCCGATGCCCAACCAGTGCGGATCAGCCCCCTTTTGCGGGGCCCCGCGTCCTCGAAAACGCCCCCAATTTACCTGAATGACGGTTATTTGTCGGGCATATGAACATGGGTTTTGGGTATATGAAACGTGTGGTACTACAATCCGTCGTATGCTTGCGCTACCGCGTGCCAAACGCGTTTTTGTGCAGGCATTTTTTCTAACCACTTACACATATATTGCCGACTTAGCTGCCATGACCGACACCCCCGACCCTGCTGCCGTTTCGTCCCCCGCTGTCAAAGCCGCTGTGCTGTCTGAAGCACTGCCGTATATCCGACGATTCCACGGCAAGACCATCGTGGTCAAGTACGGCGGCAACGCCATGACGGAAGAGCGCTTGCAGCGCAGCTTCGCGCACGATGTCGTGCTGCTCAAGCTGGTGGGTCTGAACCCGGTGGTGGTGCACGGCGGCGGTCCGCAGATCGACGACGCGCTGCGCCGCATCGGCAAGCAAGGCACCTTCATCCAGGGCATGCGCGTGACCGATGCCGAGACCATGGAAGTGGTCGAATGGGTGCTGGGCGGCCAAGTCCAGCAAGACATCGTCATGATGATCAACGAAGTCGGCGGCAAGGCCGTTGGCCTGACCGGCAAAGACGGTGGTCTGATCCAGGCCCAGAAAAAGCTGATGGCCAACAAGGACAACCCCAATGAACCGATCGACATCGGCTTCGTGGGCGACATCACGCTGGTTGAGCCGGCCGTGGTGAAGGCCTTGCAAGACGACCAGTTCATCCCGGTCATCTCGCCTATTGGTTACGGCGAAGACGGCACGGCCTACAACATCAACGCCGACGTTGTCGCCGGCAAGATGGCTGAAGTGCTGGGCGCTGAAAAGCTGCTGATGCTGACCAACACCCCGGGCGTGCTGGACAAGGCCGGCAAGTTGCTGCGCAGCCTGTCGGCGCAGACCATCGACGAACTGTTCGCTGATGGCACCATCTCGGGCGGCATGCTGCCCAAGATCTCGTCGGCGCTGGACGCCGCCAAGAACGGCGTGAACTCTGTCCACATCGTCGACGGCCGCGTGCCGCACTGCCTGCTGCTTGAAATCCTGACCGATCAAGGCGTTGGCACGATGATCAGCTCGCATTGATGCGAGCACAGCGTCTGCTGTTGCGGCCGGCGGTGCGCATGCGCCGCTCGCGCCGCGAGGCCACGGGCGTTTCCGAACGCCTGTGGCTGTTTGACCTGGACAACACGCTCCACGACACCTCTCACGCCATCTTTCCGAAGATCGACCACGGCATGACCATGGCCGTCGCCGAGGCGTTGAATGTCGATATCGATACCGCCAACGACTTGCGCCGCCAATACTGGCAGCGCTACGGGGCCACGATGATCGGCATGGTGCGGCATCACGGCGTGAACCCGCACGAGTTCCTGCATCGCAGCCACGACTTCGACGTCAACCCGCTGGTGCGCGCCGAAAAGGCGCTGGCCTACAAGCTGCGGCAACTGCCGGGCCGCAAGGTGCTGCTGACGAATGCGCCGCTGCACTATGCGCGATCCGTGCTGGCGCGGCTGGGCATCCTGCGCCAGTTCGACAGCCTGTGGGCCATTGAACACATGCGCCTGCACGGCGAGTTCCGCCCCAAGCCGTCGCCCGCGCTGCTGCGCTACGTGCTGGCCCGCGAAGGCGTGCCGGCTCATCGCGCGGTGCTGGTGGAAGACACGCTGGCCAACCTGCGCGGCGCGCGGCGCGTCGGCGTGCGCACGGTGCACGTTTATCACCCTGGCACCCCCTTTTCGCGCGGCCAATCCCACCGTCCGGGCTACGTCGACTTGCGAGTAAACTCCGTCAGTGATTTGTTGTTACGCCGGCGTCCCCTGCGGGGATAACGGCGCGCGTCTCCCTCCCCCCACACCGTCAAGCCTGCGCGAGAGCAGTTCCTTCCATGGCGAGCAAACCCGGCGAGCGCAAGACCCAAATTCTGCAAACCCTGGCCGAGATGCTGGAGCAGCCGCATGCGGCTCGCATCACCACGGCCGCGCTGGCCGCGCGCCTTGAAGTGTCCGAAGCCGCGCTGTACCGGCACTTTGCCAGCAAGGCGCAGATGTTCGAAGGGCTGATCGAATTCATCGAAACCAGCATCTTCACATTGGTGAACCAGATCGCCGCCGCCGAACCCTACGGCGTGCCGCAAGCCCACAAGACCGTGGCCATGCTGTTGACGTTTTCCGAACGCAACAAGGGCATGACGCGCGTGCTGACGGGCGACGCGCTGGTCACGGAAGACAACCGGCTGCAAGAACGCATCAACCATATCAACGACCGCATCGAAACGTCGCTGAAGCAATCGCTACGCATCGCCATCACGGATGGCGGCTTGCCCTCGGACGCCAATGTGGCCGCGCACGCCAGCCTGCTGACGCATCTGGTGCTGGGCCGCTGGCTGCGTTATGCGCAAAGCGGCTGGCGCGTGGCGCCGACGCTGCATCTGGATGAGCAACTGCGCCTGGCGCTGGGTTAAGTACGCCCACGCATTAGCGGCATAACACGAACGAATTCAAGTAAAAATCAGGTGCCAACTGCGTAGGGCGCTGGCACAATTCGTGTGCATTCATGCAACAGTCCCGGCTTGCGACCATCAAGGGCGGACGAGCATAATGCCCCGGATGGGTTTGCTCAAGCCCAGATTTTCATCAGCTTGATCCACATCAATGCGGGTTTTCCTCAATGCCGTCACGATCGTCCTGTAGCGTCGACACATCGAATTAGATAAACCCGTGCTCGCGGGGCGTGTGTCGTCAGTTTGACCTCAACCGGAGATGGATATGACCGCGCCAGCCGCTGTCCCTGCCTCACAGGCACCCCAGAAAGCAAAAATTCCAATCGGACTCGTCGCCGGCATCGTGGTGATGATCGGGGTGCTGATGATGCCCTTGCCCGCCGACCTGCCGGTCGCGGGACACCGCATGTTGGCGATCCTGGCCTTTGCGGTGGTGGTCTGGATTACCGAAGCCGTGTCTTACGAAGCCAGCGCGATCATGATCACGACGCTGATGGCTTTCCTGTTGGGCACGGCTCCGACAATCAAAGACCCGAACGTGCTGTACGGCACGTCGGCCGCCATCAGCATGGCGCTGACAGGCTTTGCGAACTCGGCGCTGGCGCTGGTGACCGGCGCCTTGTTTATTGCGGCCGCCATGACCTTCACCGGGCTGGACCGGCGCATCGCGCTGGTCACGCTGTCCCGGGTGGGCACCAGCACGCGCCGCATCCTGATCGGATGTATCGCCGTGACGATCGTGCTGAGCCTGGTTGTGCCCAGCGCCACTGCGCGCAGCGCCGCCGTCGTGCCAATCATGATGGGCGTTATCGCGGCCTTCGGCGTGGACAAGCGTTCGAATATCGCCGCCGGCATCATGATCATCGTGGCGCAAGCCACCAGCATCTGGAACGTGGGCATCCAAACCGCCGCCGCGCAGAACCTGCTGACGGTCGGCTTCATGGAAAAGATGTTGGGCGAACGCGTGGCGTGGTCGGACTGGCTGATTGCCGGCGCCCCCTGGTCGCTGATCATGTCGGCCGTGCTGATTGTCGTCGTTCTGAAGCTGCTGCCGCCGGAAAGCGACAGCATCGCCGGGGGCAAGGAAGCGGTCGAAAAGTCGCTGCTTGAACTGGGCCCGATGACGGGCGCGCAAAAGCGCCTGATGGCCGTGTCGATCATGCTGCTGCTGTTCTGGTCGACCGAAGGCAAGCTGCACAAGTTCGACACCACCTCGACCACCTACTTCGGTCTGGTCCTGCTGATGCTGCCGCGCTTTGGCGTGATGACGTGGAAAGACGTGCAATCGCGTATCCCATGGGGCACGGTGATTGTGTTCGGCGTGGGTATCAGCCTGGGCACCGCCCTGTTGACGACGCAAGCGGGCCAATGGCTGGGCAACCAGGTCGTGGCGCACACCGGGCTGGATCACCTGGGGCCGCTCGCCATCTTCGCCATTCTTGCCGCCTTCCTGATCGTCATCCACCTGGGTTTCGCCAGCGCGACGGCACTGACGTCGGCCATGCTGCCCATTCTGATTTCGGTGCTGGCCACGCTGCCGGGCGACTTCAGCCGCCTGGGCATGACGATGTTGCTGGGCTTCGTGGTCAGCTACGGCTTCATCCTGCCGATCAACGCGCCGCAGAACATGGTGTGCCTGGGTACGGAAACGTTTAACGCCAAGCAGTTCGCAAAGGTCGGCATCATCGTCACCATCGTGGGCTACCTGCTGATGCTGGTGATGGGCGCGACCTACTGGCGCTGGCTCGGCTGGATCTAAGGAGCACGCATCATGAAACTCTCTTTAGCTCAAGCCAATGAATACGGCCGCCTGGTGCTGATGGCGCAAGGCGTGCCGGAAGACATCGCCCGCGACGTGGCTGAACACTTGGTCGAGTCCGACCGGGTGGGCTACACCAGCCACGGGCTGTCGATCCTGACGAACTATCGGCGTGTGCTGTCCGAAGGGCTGGCCAAGCCCGACGGCCGCCCCGAACTGGTGAACGACCGTGGCGCGATGCTGGCCTATGACGGCCACCACGGTCTGGGTCAATACGTGGGCAAGGTCGTGATCGAAAAAGCGATCGAGCGCACGCAGGAACATGGCCAGTGCATCCTGACTTTGCGCCACAGCCATCACCTGGGCCGCATGGGCCACTTTGGCGAAATGGTGGCGGCCAAGGGCCTGATCCTGCTGGCCTTCACCAACGTGATCAACCGCGCGCCCACCGTGGCGCCGTTCGGCGGCGCACAAGCGTGCCTGACCACGAACCCGCTGTGCTTTGCCGGCCCCCTGCCCGGCGGCCGTCCGCCCTTTATCGTGGACATGGCAACGAGTTCGATCGCCGTGAACAAGGCGCGCGTGTTGGCCGCCAAGGGCGAACAAGCACCGCCGGGATCGCTGATCGATGCCGAAGGCAATCCGACGACGGACCCAGGCGCGCTGTTCGCGGACCCGCCCGGCGCGTTGCTGCCGTTCGGTGGCCACAAGGGTTATGCACTGGGTTTGGTGGCCGAACTGCTAGCCGGCGTGCTGTCTGGCGGCGGCACGATCCAACCCGAGCACCCGCGCATCGGCGTGGCGACGAACAATATGTTCGCGCTGCTGCTGGACCCGCAAGTGGACTTCAATACGGATTGGCGGTCGATGGAAGTGGGTGCGTTCATTGACTACCTGCACGCGTGCAAACCGCAACCCGGCGTGGAAGCGGTGCAGTATCCGGGGGAGTACGAAGCTCGGAACCGGGCGGTGAATGCGGACTCGGTAGAGTTCGACAGCCGCATCTGGGATGGGTTGAGTAAGTTGGCTGTCGAACTGGGGGTGCCTGAGGCGTTGCCTTGATGGATCGGGGTTTTTTTTATGGGCTGTCGGTTGGGTTCTTAAGACGCCCGTGACGGCGGTGGCCTGCGGGGCGCGGGGCAACGATTGCGGTCCGGAGCCTTCGCTCCGGACTTCCCCCTTGTCATCTTCGTCCGCCTTCGGCTCCCTTGTATCTTGAGCCCTGGAATGGTTAGCTACCATTCCACGAGAGACAGGTGAGTTTCTGCGGCTCCCTTGTATCTTGAGCCCTGGAATGGTTAGCTACCATTCCACGAGAGACAGGTGAGTTTCTGCGGCTCCCTTAGGTGGTCGACCCTGTTCTGAAGACTAAACCCCTGTCTCTCACCTCTGACGCCATCGCGGACACTGGACGGT
>NZ_JBFTRX010000017.1:0-110342 GCF_056399725.1 Achromobacter sp. 01N37 | reverse complement strand
GGGCGTCGATAAGCCCGAGGGAATCTGAAGGAACCCGCCAACGGCGGGTGACGAAGATGACAAGGGGGCAGTCCGGAGCGAAGGCTCCGGACCGCAATCGTTGCCCCGCGCACCCCGGCCCGCCCACACGCCTGACGTCAAAAGAACCCATAGCCCGTCCCCAAAACCAAGCCACCCAAAAACAAAACCCCACCCACATAACGCCCATTCCAACCACAACCCCAGACAGGCGTACAATCCGCAAAGTCGTTAACACGACATGCAGTACGTCTTCAGGGCGGGGTGCAATTCCCCACCGGCGGTATGCCATGCAATGTGGTGAGCCCGCGAGCGCCCGGCGTCTTCGGACATCGGGGTCAGCAGATCTGGTGAAATGCCAGAGCCGACGGTCATAGTCCGGATGAGAGAAGATGTGCCGACACAACGCCGGTCACCCGGGCGCCACACGCGCCTGGCAAGCCGTATTGCGTTCGGCTGTCGATTAGCCCTGAAACGTTTTTCGCCCCCTTAAATTTGCGAGAGCGTTTCAACAATGTCCAACCTCAATACCCCGCAGTCCCTTCCCAGCCTGGCTTCACAACCGTTCGCCGCTCGCCTGCAGCGCGCCTTGCATCACCTGCGCCTGGGCCGCCCCGTCATCCTCATGGATGATTTCGATCGCGAAAACGAAGCCGACCTCATCGTCGCCGCCGACAAGCTCACCGTGCCCGTCATGGCTCAGCTGATTCGTGACGGCAGCGGCATCGTCTGCCTGTGCCTGCCCGGCGAAACGCTTGACCGCCTGGAACTCCCCCCCATGGTCCAGCGCAACCAAAGCCGCTTCGCCACCGCCTTCACCGTCTCCATCGAAGCCCGCGAAGGCGTCAGCACCGGCGTATCCGCCGTTGACCGCGTCACCACCATCCGCGCCGCCATCTCGCCGTCGGCACAAAGCGAAGACATCGTCAGCCCCGGCCACGTATTCCCCTTGCGCGCCCAACCCGGCGGCGTGCTGACCCGCCGCGGCCACACCGAAGGCTCCGTGGACCTGGCCGTGCTGGCCGGCCTGCGTCCCGCCGGCGTCCTGTGCGAACTGATGAACGCCGACGGCACCATGATGCGCGGCGCCTCGCTCGAACGTTACGCCGCCCAACACGGCCTGGTCGCCCTGACCATCGCCGAACTCGCCGACCACCTGCAAAAGCTGAAAGACGGAGAAGCCACTCCCGTCGACGACGAAGTCCTGGAAATGGCCGCCACGGTCTAAGCGAGACCTTCGCGCCAAAACGCAGCGGGGCGGCGATCGGGAAACCACCCCAACCGCCGCCCCGCTGCGTAGTGACTCAACGAGACTACGCTGAACGCTTAAGCACCCACGCCACCCCCACCGCGGCCAGCGCGCACGCGCCGCCCATCGCATACACCGCGCCATACCCCTGCAACGCGGCAAGCCAACCCGCCGCCGGGCCACTGATGCCCAAGGCCACATCCAGAAACGCCACATACGCTCCCATCGCCGCGCCACGGCTTGCCGCCGGCACGCGCCGCACGGCCTCTACGCCGAATGCCGGGAACGCCAGCGAATAGCCCGCACCCGTCAAGAACGCGCCCGCGTACGCCCACCACGGCGTTGCGCCTGACCAGATCAGCCACTGACCCACGGCCTCGATCACCACGCACACCAGCGCCACACGTGCGCCGCCCAGCTTGTCCGGCAGCCCCGCAAAAAACACGCGCGCAAGAATGAAGCCCACGCCAAACGCGCTGAACATCCACGCTGCCCCGTCCCAGCCGCGTTGCGCAAAGAACAGGCTGACAAACGCGGTAATCACGCCAAAGCCCACGCTCGTCAACGCCAGGCCCAAACCCGGCAACAGCACCATCCCCACCACGCGGTAAAACGGCGTGCGCACCCCGTTCAACGCAGGCGACCCGGTCTGCGGCAACACCAGCGCCAAAGCCGCCAGCGGAATCAACACCGTCGCCCACGCAATGCCCCCGAAACCGGCAGCGTCATACAGCCGCATGCCGGCGGGTGCGCCCAGCGCATACGCCGCATAGATCGCCACGCCCACCCACGCCATCACCCGGCCCGCATTCTGCGGCCCCACGCGGCCCACGCCCCAGCTCAGCGCGCCCGTGACGATCAGGCTTTCCGCGCAGCCCATCACCGCGCGGCCCGCCAGCAACACCGTCAGCGCCGCCTGCGGCTGGGCCGACAACATATTGGCCAACGCATACAGCAGCCCCGCCGCCGAACCCAGCAAGAAGCCGGCCACCACCGCGCGCTTGGCGCCGCGACGGTCGGCCAGCGCGCCGGCGTAGGCGCGCGACAACAAGGCGGCGGCGAACTGCAAGCCTGCCACCACCCCCACCACCACCGCCCCCATCGCCAGCGTGCCGTCCACATACAGAGGCAGCACCGGCATCGGCAGCCCAACCATGAAAAATCCGATGAACACTGCCAGGACCAATGGCAGCAATTGCGCAAAAACAGAGCGCACGGGTCCACGGGCCGTGGGCATAGCCCCGGCCGTCGAAACGTTCGACATGAAAAATCCTTGAAAGGGTCATGACAATCCGAAACCATCGCGGAGAATTCGTCGATGGCATAATCCGCGCTTGCGGGTGACAACTCGGATTGCCTGCTGCAAATTTTATGAGCCATTGCTCAGGTTTGATACTCGCCTTTCAACGCATCCATGACCGCCATCCCCCAGCCCCGGAAATCACCGCGCCAACTCCGGTCCCAGCACACCGTCGACACGATTCTGCAAGCCACGGCTCGCGTTTTGGCCACGCACGGCTATGCGGGCACCAACACCAACCTGATCGCCGAAACCGCGGGGGTCAGCGTCGGCTCCCTGTATCAGTACTTTCCGAACAAGAACGCATTGATCGCCGCGCTGCATCAGCGCCACGACAACCAGATGCTGGATGTCATTGACGACGTCCTGAACAGCAACCCCGCCGCCACGCTGAAAGAGCGCGTGGGCGCCATCGTTCAGGCCATGCTGCACGCGCACCTGCTGGAGCCCGCGCTGCACCGCGTGCTGGAGCGTGAATTCCCGTTATTCGATACGCCGCGCGAACACAGCCTGGCGGATCAGGACATCCACCGGCGCATGCGGCACCTGCTGGAATTGCACCGCGCCGAAATCGCGCAACAAGACCGGGACTTGGCGACCTACGTCGTGCTGCGCATCATGGAATCCCTGGTGCATGCGATGGCGCTGGAACCGCCCGCGGGTTTCGACGCCAAGCAGCTTGAACAAGCCGTGGTCGATGCGGTGATGGGGTATCTGGCGACGCCGGGCGGCGCCGCGCCGCAGAAAGCGGTGAAGGCGGTCAGGGCCGTGAAAGCCGTGAAGTCCGCCGCCAAAACCGGCGGCGCCACGGCAGCGGTGAAGAAAGCACCGCGCCGCAAAGCTGCCGCCTGATTAGATTGACGCCTGATAAAACGCGCGCCTGATCTATCGGGCGGCGTCTTGCGCCATGCGGGCCAGACAATCGGATGCCTTGCCCACCACGATGCGGGCGCTGCACGCCAGCATCAGATTCAGGTTCAGGCCGAAGTCTTCCACCGTGTAGCCTTCGGCATCCACCATGCGCGACGCGCCATCGTCCGCCGCCGCGCCCACGGCCACCTGGTCGATCAGCGATCCGGCGTGGCTCGTGTAGCCCCACACCGGTTTGCCGCAGGCAATGGCGTAGCCCACTTCAAAGGCCGTGCCCGAATCGGGCTCGGCGCCGCGAAACGGATTCAGGTTGGCCATCACCATGTCGGCGCGGCGAATCAACGCCACGTTTTCACGATAGATCCATTGCGCCAGCGCCTGGCCCGACAAGTCCTTGGGCGCCAGGTTGTCCAACGGGAACAAGCCGTCAAACCCGTACGTGGCGCAAAGCGCCTTGAGCCGCTGGCCATGCGCCACGGCATCGGGCAGGAATACATCGAAACCCGCGAGATACACGCTGCGCATAAGGGCTACTCCGGTTCTGAAACGTTGAAGGCCTCGCCGGTGGCGAAGAACGAGCCGCCGGCCAGATAGTGGACCGAACGCCGGTCGTCTTGCGGGAAGTGCCAGCGGTTCTGCGAGAACACATCCGGCGCCGCCCAGGCGGCCACGACTTCGCCGATGAACAGATCATAAGCCTGCTGGTTGTGCGGCTCGGGCACGACCTTGCATTCCAGCCAGCCCAGGCAGTCAGCCACCAACGGTGCGCCGATCTTGCTGGCCGGAAACGTGGCCAGGCCGCTGGCCTGAAACTTGTCTTCATCGCGGCCGGATTCCGAGCCCACCTTCAACGTAGCAGCTGCCTGCGCGCGCGACGGAATGCACAACGCGAATTCGCCCGACGCTTCGATGAGCTCGCGCGTGTAGGTGTTCTTGTCCACCACCACCAGCATCTTGGGTGGGCTGAAATCCAACGGCATCGCCCACGCCGCCGCCATCACGTTTTGCGCATCGCCGTGAGCGCTGGTGACCAGCACCGTCGGCCCGTGGTTCAACAGCAGATACGCGCGGGCCAGTTCGACCGGTTCAATGTGGGACATGATTCGCTCTTTAGAACATGCCGTTCTGGTTGGCGGGGTTCTCGGGAATTTCCTGGCTGACGTCCCAGTGCTCGACGATCTTGCCTTTTTCAACGCGGAAGATATCCACCACCGCCTGGCCACGGTCTTCCGGCGAATCGCGCCATTGGTTGTGAATCACCACCAGATCGCCCTCGGCGATCACGCGCTTGATGTCGACGATGGCTTGCGGATGCTGATCGAAATAGGGCGGAAAGAAATCCACCATCGGGCCGACGCCATCGCGCATGTACGGGTTGTGCTGCACGTAGTTGGGGCTGACATACAGGCGCACCGCTTCGTCGACCTCGCGGTCTTGGAACATCATGCGAAAGAACGCGACAACGATCTCCTTGTTCGACTGGGGCGCAGCCGCAAGCGCCGGCGCAACCGCCAGGCAGTGGGACGCGGCCAGTACACAGGCGGCCAAGGATTTCCACTTCATACGCATACAGAACAACTCAGGGTGACGCCGGTTGGCGGTCTGCCAGTTTACAAACAAAAGCGCGGGATTCGGCCCCGGCGCACAATGAAAAAAGGAGCCCTTTGCAGACTCCTGGGCTCCTTTTTCCTTGCACAGCCTGCTGCTTAGTACCCGACGGTAAAGCGGCGGCGCGAATGCTTCGGCGTTTCCAATTCATCGGCCAGGGCAATGGCGTAGTCTTCCATCGAGATCCAGCTCTTGCCTTCGTCGTCGGCCAGCAGATAGTCATCGCCCACGCGGAACGTGCCCGTGCGCTCACCCGGTTCGAACAATGCCGACGGCGAGATGAACGTCCAGTTCAGCACTTTTTCCTGACGCAACGTGTCCAGGAACACAACGCCCCCGCGGGCTTCGGGCTTGTAGGCGTCGGGGAATTCAGGCGTGTCGATCAGCAGCTTGCCGGGCGCCACCAAGAGGCTGCCCGCGCCGCCCACCACCAGCAGACGCGGCACGCCCGCGTTCTTCACGGCGGCCAACAGCGGCTTGGCGTCGGTTGACACAAAACGCGTAGCGCTGATGACGGCATCGTGGCCGGTCAAGAGCGGGGTCAGGGCTTCGGGGTCGGTGGCGTCGCCTTGCTGGACGGTCAGGCCGGGCTGGACGTTGACGTCGGCCGGATTGCGGGCGATGCCCGTCACTTGATGGCCGCGCTTGAGCAGTTCGTCTGCAACGCGGGAACCGACGCGGCCGGTAATGCCGATCAATGCAATTTTCATGGTCTTGCTCCTAGGGAGGAAGAACCGGGGCGGGCGGCGCAACATGCGCCACAACACGCCCCGGTTCAGGCAAATCCATACTATTCGGTCAAATCCGAACAAAAAACCCAGAAAATCGGAAGAGTTTTTTGCAAGTTATGCACCAATCGACCGAACTCAAGCCGCTGCGCGCTGCGCTTGATAGACCTGCAAGTGCGCATACGCCACGCGCAGATACGTCGCGTCCACGCCCAGCGCGCGGGCGCGGTGAATCATGTCGCCCACGATGTGGTCGGCCTCGACCGGCAGCCCTTGGCGCAGGTCGCGGAACATGGACGCCGTCATCGGTTGCGTGCGGTCGGTCATCAGCTTTTGTGCGGCGGCATCCGCTTCCGGACGCACGGCATAGCCGGACGCGGCGGCCACGGCTTGCGTTTCTTTCAGCAGGCTGAGCAGGATGCCGATGCCATCATCGGTGCACGCAATCTGCCCGACCGAGCCACGCATCATGCAGGTGGCGGCGGCCAGCGTCGTCAGCATGACGTACTTTTCCCAGATGTCCTGGTAGATGTCTTCGCTAAGACGGCTGGCGTATTCGCCGCCCGCCAAGGCCTGCTCCAGCGCCACGCAGCGCTCGCTGCGCGGCGCGCCGGCGCGTTCGCCAAAGACGATGTTGGCGTGCTTGCCCAGATGCACCACTTCGCCTTCAGGGCCGAGCGTGGCGTTGATCTGGCACAGCCCGCCCAGCACACGTTGCGGTCCGAACTCGCGGTCCAGCACGTCGTACTGCAACACACCATTCATGATGGGCAGCACGGCCGTGTCGGGGCCAACGGCCGGGCGGATGGCGTCAATGGCGCTGGCCAGGTCATACGCCTTACAGCTGAGCACGACGACGTCGTAGTGGCCTTGCAAGGTTTGCTGCGTGACCACCTTCGGGTGCAGCGTCACGTCGCCCAACGGGCTTTGAATGCGCAAGCCTTGCTCGCTGATGCGCGCCGCACGCGGCTCACGCACCAGAAACGTCACGTCCGCGCCCGCCTGGGCGGCGCGTCCGCCGAAATAACCACCCGTGCCGCCGGCACCCAAAAACAACAACCGCATTCGTCTCTCCTGTTGCCGCCCGCCTGTCTTGCGGGCTGATGTGAAATTATGCGCTTGGCGCAGCGGGTGGCGCGTGATTGCGTTCCATCCACGCCTCGTAGCCGCCGCGCAGCGCCCAGGTCTTGGGATACCCCGCCGCGCGCAGGCGCGAGGCCAGCAGCGCGGCCGAGACCTCGTTCGGGCAGGCGCAATAAACCACGATGTCGGAGTCCAGCGCGTGGGCGTCCAGCGCAGGCAAGGGCGCCTTCAAGTCCACGGCGATGGCGCCGGGGATGCGCGCAGCGTCGCGCTGCGCTTCGGGGCGCACGTCAAAGACCAGCGGGTTGCGGCCGTCTTGCCGCCACTGCATCAGCTCGTCGACCGACACACGCGGAATGATGCGCAGGCTGCGCAGCAGAATGCGGCGGCGGAAAAAACGCGTCAGGATGTACAGCGCCAACACCGCGGCCAGCACGCCCAGCCCCATCGCGCCGTAGGTGCCCAGAATCTCCAGCACATCATTGACCACGCTGTGGAACAGCCCGCCCAGCAGCAACGCGGAGCCGGCCCAGATCATCGCGCCCACCAGGTCGTACAGCAGAAAGCGCCGGTAGGCGGTGCCGGTCAGGCCCGCCATGACGGTGGACAGCGCGCCCGCGCCGGGCAGGAACTTGCACACCAGCAAGGCCCGCACGCCGATGCGCAAATACAGGCGTTGCGTCTGGCGGATGCAGGAATCCTGCGACAGCGACATCTTGCAGATCACGCCCAACAGCCGCGAACCGTAGCGCCGGCCGGCCACATACCAAAGCGAGTCCGCGAGCAAGCAGGCGACGGTGGCTGCCAGCCAGGGCACAAGCCACCCCGCCGCGCCGCCCAGCGCGCCCGCCGCAATCAGCATCGGGTACGCAGGCACGGGCAAGCCCGCCTGTTCGACGAGCACGTTGGCGAACACCAGCCACCCGCCGTATTGCTCGAGCAGCAATTGAATGTCTTGCATGGAATTTCCAGCTTGCCGCGCCTCGCGCAGCTTATGGCGGGATTTTAAGTGCGGCGGGCGGCGCCCCAGGGGATACGCACAACGTTGACGCGGGAACTCACCGTTTCGCAGCAAGGGTGTCCACGCTTTGGGACAACCCGCACCACCTTGGTGCCACGAATGCCCGCCAGGGTGCCTATAATCCTGCCCGTCCATCAGGTTTCCCCGACTTGTCGCAGGAATGCCCCATGGCATACAACTTGCTTCGCCAGGACTGGCTGCGAACTCGACCATTCGGGTGGGACGCGCCTCCCGGCGCCTCCATCCGATGACCGATCCCTCGCCTACGTTTCCGCCCGTTCGCCCCGGCACGCCTGCCGGCGACCGCGATTTTCAAACGTCTGGCCGCCATTCCCATTCTGTTTCCATCCCCCGCGAAGGAGTCACCCGCATGAAATCCTTGTCCACCCCGTCCGCCGGCGGCATCGCCCGCCGCGGCCTGCTCAAGCTGGCGGCCGCCGCCGCTGCCGGCGCGCTGCTGTTCTCGGGCGCCGTGCAAGCCCAAGCCCCCGCCAAGACCAAGGTTGCCGCCATCTACACGGTGCCGGTCGAGCAGCAATGGGTGTCGCGCATCCACAAGGCGCTGACGGCGGCTCGCGACCGTGGCGAGATCGAATACACCTTCTCGGAAAACGTCACCAACGCCGACTACGAACGCGTCATGCGCCAGTACGCCGAGCAGGGCAACAAGCTGGTGGTGGGTGAAGCCTTCGCCGTGGAAGCCGCCGCCCGCAAGGTGGCCAAGGACTATCCGCAGACCGCCTTCCTGATGGGCTCTTCGGGCAAGCCGCAGCAGCCCAACTTCTCGGTGTTCGACAACTACATCCAGGAACCCGCCTACCTGACCGGCATGATCGCCGGCGGCATGAGCAAGTCCGGCAAGATCGGCCTGGTGGGCGGCTACCCCATCCCCGAAGTGAACCGCCTGATGCAAGCCTTCATCGAAGGCGCCAAGGAAGTGAACCCGAAGGCTGAATTCACCGTGACCTTCATCGGTTCGTGGTTCGATCCCCCGAAGGCCAAGGAAGCCGCCTTCGCCATGATCGACAAGGGCGCAGACGTGCTGTACGCCGAACGCTTTGGCGTGTCGGATGCCGCCAAGGAACGCGGCAAGCTGGCCATCGGCAACGTCATCGACACGCAGCCGCAGTACCCCGAGACCGTGGTGGCTTCCGCGCTGTGGAGTATGGAACCCACCATCGACGAGGCGCTCAAGCAGGTCAAGGCGGGCACGTTCAAGGCCGATGACTACGGCCAGTACTCGCTGATGAAGCACAAGGGCTCGTCGCTGGCGCCCTTGGGCACCTTCGAAAAGAAGATCCCCGCCGAGCTGATCGCCCAGGTCCAAGCCAAGCAAAAAGCCATTCTGGACGGCAGCTTCACCGTCAAGGTCAACGACAAAGAACCCAAGTCCTCGGCACGATGAATCAAGCGCCTCTCGCCCTGCAACTGACAGGGATCACCAAGCGTTTCGGCAGCCTGACGGCCAACGACGATATCTCGCTGACGCTGCGGCAAGGCGAAGTGTTGGCCTTGCTGGGCGAGAACGGCGCCGGCAAATCGACCTTGGTGTCGATTCTGTTCGGCCACTATGTGGCCGATGCCGGCAGTATCGACGTCTTCGGCAAACCCTTGCCGCCCGGCCGGCCCGACGCCGCGCTGGCGGCGGGGGTGGGCATGGTGCATCAGCACTTCACCCTGGCCGACAACCTGACCGTGCTGGACAACATCATGGTCGGCACGGAATCGCTGTGGAAGCTGGCGTCCGGCCGCAGCAAAGCGCGCCGCCGCCTGGTTGAACTGGGCCAACGCTTCGGTCTGGGCGTGGACCCGGACGCGCGCGTGGGCGGCTTGTCCGTCGGCGAAAAGCAGCGCGTGGAAATCCTGAAGGCGCTGTATCGCGGCGCGCGCGTCCTGATCCTGGACGAGCCCACCGCAGTGCTCACGCCGCAGGAAGTGCAGGACCTGTTTGCAACCCTGCGCGGTTTTGTTGACGAAGGCTTGGCCGTCATCTTCATCTCGCACAAGCTGGACGAAGTGATGGCCGTGTCGCGCCGCGTGGCCGTGCTGCGCCAGGGCAAGCTGGTGGCCGAACGCGACACCGCCGGCACCAACCCCGCCGAACTGGCGGAGTTGATGGTGGGCCGCAAGGTCGTCATGCCGCGCGCGGAAGCCGTGGCCGCCGCTGAACAGGCGGCGCCCGTGGTGACCTTGTCGCAAGTGACGGTGCGCGATGGCCGCGAAGGCGCCCCGCGCCTGGACAGCCTGGACCTAACCGTCCACAAACATGAAATCGTGGCGATTGCGGGCGTGGCCGGCAACGGCCAGCAGGCGCTGGTGTCGGTGTTGACCGGCCTGCGCCAACCCAGCGACGGCACGATCCGGCTGGGTGCGGAACACGCAGCCGCGCCCACGACACCCGCCGGATGGACTGCGGCCCGCGTCGGCCGCATTCCCGAAGACCGCCACGGCGAAGGCATGATCGGCGACAGCCCGCTATGGGAAAACGCCATCGTTGAAGATTTGAAGGACAAGCGCTTTGCGCGCTACGGCCTGATCCGCGCACGTGCCGGCCGCGCTTACGCGGCATCGTTGGCCAAGCAATTCGACGTGCGCGCGGCCTCGCTGGATGTGCGCACGCGCAGCCTGTCGGGCGGCAACATGCAGAAGCTGATTCTGGGCCGCACGCTCGCACGCGAACCGCGCTTCATCGTGGCCGACCAGCCAACCTGGGGCCTGGACATCGGCGCGGTCGCCTATGTGCGTGAGCAGTTGCTGGCCGCCCGCGCACGCGGCGCCGGCGTGCTGCTGGTGTCCGAAGACCTGGAAGAAATCTTCGCCTTGGCCGACCGCATCGCCGTGCTGTGCGGCGGCAAGCTCGTCGCCGTCAAGCCGGTGGCCGAATGGACGCCCGCCACCGTGGGCCTGGCCATGACGGGAACGCGCGCATGACGGGTCGTTCCGTCCCACGCTGCTTCCCCCTCTATTGAGCATCACTCGCATGAAACTGATCCTGGAACGCCGCCCCGAGCCCAGCCGCATGGCGCTGGCCTTGGCCCCGATTGCGGCCATCCTCTTCACCCTGGCGGTCTGCACCTTGCTGGTCGCCTGGGCCGGCGCGCCGGTTGGCCGCACCTACGCGCTGCTGTTCGAAGGCGCATTCGGCTCGCGCTTCGCCTTGTCTGAAACGCTGACCCGCGCCACACCCTTGATGCTGACCGGCCTGGCCTGTGCCGTGGCGTTTCGCGCGCGCTTCTACAACATCGGCGCCGAAGGCCAGCTGTATCTGGGCGCGCTGGCGGCCGTGGCCATCGGCGGCCTGCATGACGGCACGGGCTTTGACCTGCCGGTGCCGGTGCTGTTCGGCGGCATGATGCTGGCGGCGGCGCTTGCCGGCGCCTTGCTGCTGCTGATTCCCGCGCTGTTGAAAACCCGTCTGGGCGTGGACGAAGTCGTGACCACCTTGCTGGGCAACTTCATCGTGCTGCTGTTCGTGTCCATGATGCTGGACGGCCCCATGAAAGACCCGATGGCGATGGGCTGGCCGCAATCCGTGGCGCTCAATGGCGACCTGGAACTGGGCAAGCTGATTGAACGCACGCGCGCCCATACCGGCCTCTTGTGGGCGGCCGGATTGGCCCTGGGCTTGTGGCTCTTGAACCGCTACACCGTGTTCGGCTTTCAGATGCGCGCCGTGGGCGCCAACGCGCGCGCCTCGCGCTTCCTGGGGCTGCCGGTCAACCGCGTCATGCTCGGCACCGCGATGCTGTCCGGCGCGCTCGCGGGCCTGGCAGGCGCCATCGAAGTGGCGGGCCGCACCGGTTACGTCACGCTGGATATGTCGCCGGGCTACGGCTACACGGGCGTCGTCGTCGCCATGCTGGCCGGCCTGCATCCGCTGGGCGTGATTCTGGCCAGCATCTTTGTCGCCGGCATGCTGGTGGGCGCCGACAGCATGAGCCGCGCTATCGCCGTGCCGAACTACATCGCCGACGTCATCGTCGCCACCTCGTTGCTTGCCATGCTGGTCGCGACGCTATTTGCGCAGTACCGCCTGCGCCGCAACCGGGCTTGAGGAGCACGCCATGGAATGGATGGATCTGTTGAGTTCCTCGGCCTTCTGGGTCGCCGTGCTGCGTCTGGCGACGCCGCTGATTCTGGGCACCTTGGGCGTGCTGCTGTGCGAACGCGCGGGCGTCTTGAACCTGGGCATAGAAGGCATCATGGCGGCCGGTGCATTCACCGGCTGGCTCGTCGTGTATCTGGGCGCGCCGCTGTATGTGGGCGTGCTGGCGGCGGCCTTTGCCGGCGCCGTGTTCGGCCTGCTGCACGCGGTGTTGACGGTGCCGCTGGGATTGTCGCAACACGTGTCGGGGCTGGGGGTGACGCTGCTGGCGACCAGCCTGTCGTACTTCGCGTACCGCGTCACGTTCCCCAGCGTGAACACGCCGCCTACGATCACGCCGTTTGCCGAAATGAAATTCCTGGACGGCATTCCGCTGATTGGCCCGGTGCTGGCCGGGCAGACGCCCATGACGCTGATTGCGCTGGCCGCCGTGCCCATTCTGGCCTGGGTGCTGAACCGCACGCCGGTCGGCCTGGCGATCCGCATGGTGGGCGAAAACCCCGCCGCCGCCGAAGGGCAGGGCCTGTCGGTCACGCGCCTGCGCATCGGCGCGATCGTGGCGGGCTCGGCGCTGATGGGGGTTGCCGGCAGCTTCCTGACGCTGGCCGCGTTCAACGCGTTCTTCTTCAATATGGTCAACGGCCGTGGCTGGGTCTGCGTGGCGCTGGTCGTGTTCGCCTCCTGGCGGCCCGGCAAGGCACTGCTGGGCGCGCTGATCTTCGCCTTCTTCGACGCGCTGCAACTGCGGCTGCAACAGGGCGGGGCCGCCTTGCCCGGCCTGCCCGAGCTACCGTATCAGGTGTACCTGATGCTGCCGTACATCCTGTCCATCCTGGCCCTGGTGGTGATGGCGCGCCGCGCCGCCTACCCACAAGCCCTGATGAAGCCCTACCGCAAGGGCGAACGCTAAGGGTGTGACCCACCCCCGAAGCGCTGCGCGCTTCCCCCTCAAGGGGGCGTCGCGACGGACCGGCGGAGCCGGCTCCGTGCGACCCCGATGCTGGGGTACTTTTGCAGCACTGTGAAATACTGAACTTCCACTAGGATCCCCCAATGCTCGATCTCATCATCAAGAATTGCACGCTGCCCGATGGCCGCACGAACATCGACATCGGCGTGGCTCAGGGCCGCATCACGGCGGTGGAACCTGCGCTGAAGGCCGAAGCCGGCCAGGTGATTGATGCCGCTGGCCAGCTGGTGAGCTCGCCCTTCGTGGACGCGCACTTCCACATGGACTCGACCTTGTCCTTTGGTCTGCCGCGCGTGAACCAGTCCGGCACCTTGCTGGAAGGCATTGCGCTGTGGGGCGAACTGAAGCCGCTGCTGACGCAAGAAGCGCTGGTCGAACGGGCGCTTGCGTATTGCGACTGGGCCGTGGCGCGTGGCTTGCTCGCCATCCGCTCGCACGTTGACGTCTGCGACCCGCGTCTGTTGGCAACCGAAGCGCTGCTGCACGTGCGCGAGAAGGTCAAACCCTATCTGGACCTGCAACTGGTCGCCTTCCCGCAAGACGGCGTGCTGCGCGCGCCGGGCGCGATGGACAACCTGAAGCGCGCGCTCGACATGGGCGTGGATGTGGTGGGCGGCATTCCGCACTTTGAACGCACCATGCAGGACGGCGCCGAGTCCGTGCGCATCCTGTGCGAACTGGCCGCCGAACGCGGCCTGCGCGTAGACATGCATTGCGATGAAAGCGACGACCCCTTGTCGCGCCACATCGAAACGCTGGCCTACCACACGCAACGCCTGGGCCTGCATGGCCGCGTCACCGGTTCGCACCTGACGTCCATGCATTCGATGGACAACTACTACGTGTCCAAGCTGATTCCGCTGATGCGCGAAGCGGGTGTCGCCGCCATCGCCAACCCGCTGATCAACATCACGCTGCAAGGCCGCCACGATACCTATCCGAAGCGCCGCGGCATGACGCGCGTGCCGGAACTGCTGGCCGCTGGCGTGCCGGTGGCCTTCGGCCACGATTGCGTGATGGACCCCTGGTACAGCCTGGGTTCGGGTGACATGCTGGAAGTGGCGCACATGGGCCTGCACGTGGCCCAGATGACGGGCCAGGACGCCATGCGCGCCTGTTTCGAAGCCGTGACGACCACGCCCGCGAAAATTCTTGGGCTGGACGAAACCGGCATCGCGGTCGGCAAGCGCGCCGACCTCGTGCTGCTGCAAGCGCGCGACCCCGTCGAAGCGCTACGCTTGCGTGCGACCCGTCTGATGGTGCTGCGCGCGGGCCAGGTGATTGCCACCACGCCGCCCGCCACCGCCACCTTGAACCTGCCGGGCCGCCCTGGCCAGGTCAGCTTTCAGACACCGGCCCGCTGACGTATGCCGGCCGCTTGGCGGCCGTCACGATGATCTCCACCAGCAGCTCCGGCGCGGCCAGCTTGGCCTCGCAGGTGGCGCGGGTGGGCATCGCGTCCGGCAGCGCCCACTCGGCCCACACGCTATTCATGCCGGCGAAGTCGCGGTCGATGTCCTTCAGCCAGATCTGCACCGACAACAGCCGCGACTTATCGGTGCCAGCCTGCGCCAGATAGCCGTCGATCTTCGCCAACGCGTCACGCGTTTGCGCCGCGATGCCGCCTTCAGCCGCAGACGTCACGCCCGCCACGTACACCGTATCGCCATGGATCACGATGCGGCTCAGGCGCTGGTTGGTTTCCTTGCGCACGATATCGTCATTCATTCGTCTTGCTCCTTGTTTGATGGGGAGGACGCGATAGCCGCGTCCGAAAAACGGTCAATCCGGAATGGCGCAATCGGCATGTCCGTCGCGCCAGTCGTGATCAGGTCAGCCATGATGCGGCCCACAATCGGGCCCAGCTCAAAGCCGTGCGCCGAAAAGCCGAACGCGTGAAACGCGGTCTCGTGACGGCGGCTTGGGCCAATGACGGGAATCTCATCCGGCATGGCCGCCTCGATACCCGCCCAGCCCCGGTTCACGATCGCATCGCGCATGTGCGGAAACAGATCGCAGACCGTGCGCGCGCCTTCGGCCAGCGAGCGGAAATCCAGCTCTGTCCATTCCGCGTCGCGATCCACCCAGGCGCGCCGGCCGCCGCCAATCAGCACGGTGCCATTTGAGCGCTGCTTGAACGACAACGCGCGGCCCGTTCCCAGCACGACGGGGTCCAGAAAGTGATCCATGCGCAGCGTCACCAGCATCATCGGGCTAATGGCCAAAAGCGGCACCGGCTCGCCCCATTGCGCCGCGATGCGGTCGGCCCACGCGCCCGCGCAGTTCAACACTTGCGGCGCGGTGTAGACGCCCGCATCGGTGTCCACCCGCCATTGGCCGTCCACGCGTGCAACGCCCTGCACGCGCACGCCTTCCAGAAAGCGCGCGCCCATGCTCGCCGCCTTGGTGCGGAACGCCAGCGTCGTGCGATACGGATCGGCCGCCGCGTCCTCGCGTGCAATCAGGCCGCCCTGGATGGTGGGCGCAAGCGCCGGAATCATGTCCCGCAAATCCTCGGCGCTGATCCATTGCTCGTGCGTGTAGCCGTGCGCGGTCATCGTCTGCAAGCGCGTGTGCAACGCGGATACGTCGGCGGCGTTTTCGGCCACGCGCACCTGGCCGTGCTGCTCGAAACCGCAATCGTCATCCACCAGATCGCCAATGCGATACCAGAGCTCGCGCGAGGCCAGCGCCAGCGGCACCTCGGCCAGATGCCGCGACAAGGTGCGCACGCCGCCCGCATTCACGCCCGACGCGTGGCGGCCCACGTAGTTCTTTTCGATCACCAGGGCAGACACGCCCGCACGCGCCAAGTGCAGCGCCGCCGAGCTGCCGTGCAGGCCTCCCCCGATGATGATGACTGCTGCCGACCGCGTTGCACCGGTCATGGCATTACTTTTTTAACCGGACCACGGCCTGGCGGGAATCGTCCGTCTGCGGCAGCGACGCGAGTTCTCCCAGGGTCAGCGGCTTGGTCGGAAAACGCAGCCGGTAATAGCCCACTTCCTGCGTCGGCACGCCCCGCTCCTCGGCGATGATCTCGGCCACGGTCAGCCCACAGAAGCGCCCTTGGCACGGCCCCATGCCGCAACGCAGAAACGCCTTCATCTGGTTCGGGCCGGTGCAGCCCAGCTTGACCGTGTCGCGCACCTGCGCGGCGGTGACTTCCTCGCAGCGGCACACGATGGTGTCGCCGGTCGGGCGTCTGAACGCGTCAGGCGCCTTGTAGAGCGCGTCGAAGAACTCGCGGCCTCTTACGGCACGGGCAAGCGCAACGCGCGGCGCCACGGCCTCGCTATCGCGTTTGGCGGCATCAATGCGGCCCAACAGATGCGCGGCTTGCAGCGCGGCCAGCCGCCCACGGTGTTCCGCCGCCAACGCGCCCGCGATTCCTGCGCCATCACCCGCCATGCCGATGCCGTCCACCGACGTCAGCCCCCATGCGTCAACCTGCGGCTCCCAACAGTCCAGCGCATCATTCCAGCGGTGTTCCGCACCCACCGCGCGCGACAAGTTCACGTTGGGCACCACGCCTTGATGCAGCATCAGCTGTTCGGCGGGCAAGGTCTTGGTGACGCCGCCTGCCGTGTAGCGCACGCTTTGCAGCTTGCCATCGCCCAGCGCTTCCAGCGCGGTGACGCCGCGCGTGATCGGCACCGCGGCCTTCACCGCACGCAGCAGCTTCAAACCCTTGCCCAGATACGGCGAACGCAGAAAGCCCCACACCTTGGGCAGCGCCTGGCTCATGCGGCCGGGCGGCGTGGTTTCCAGCAGCGCGTCAATCTTCACGCCCGCGTTCAGGTATTGCCACGCCACCAGATACAGCAGCGGGCCGCTGCCGGCCAGCACCGTGCGGTCGGCCGGCACCACGCCCGACGACTTCAGCAGAATCTGCGCCGCGCCGGCGGTGATGACGCCCGGCAGCGTCCAGCCCGGAATGGGGAAGGGGCGCTCTTGCGCACCGGTTGCCAACAGCAGCCGGCGCGCATGCACGATGCGCGCTTCGCCCGCCACCGAGTACGCCACCTCGAAGCCCTTGTCGGGATGCGGCGCGGTGTGCTCGGCAACGGCCCAGACGGTGGCGCCCGGCACATAGCGCGCGCCCGACTGCTTGAACGGGCCGACAAGCGAGGCGCCATGCCAATAGTCTTCGCCCAGAATGCTGCGGTCGGTGACGGGCGTGGTCGTGATGGCGCGATAGATCTGTCCGCCCGGCGCCGCCTGCTCATCCAGCAGCACCGTGTCCACGCCCAGCTTGGCCGCCAGCGTCGCCGCCGCCAATCCTGCGGGGCCTGCGCCCACCACCAGCAAATCACATTGCGTCGTATCGATCATGCCTGCACCTTGCGCGCGCCCAGCTGGCGCTCGATCTTCATGCCTTCGCGCACGGCCGTCATGCAGCCTTGCTGATTCGCCTGGCCGTCAATGGTGACCAGGCAGTCGTAGCACACGCCCATCATGCAATAAGGCCCGCGCGGCACTTCGTTCACCGCTGTGTCGCGACAGGCCGACACGCCGCCTGCAAACAGCGCCGCCGCCACGCTGTCGCCTTGGCGGCATTGCAGCTCGGCCCCGTTGACCGTCACGCGCACGGGCGCGCCTTGCGCCTGGCGCTGCGCCTCGTCAAGCCTCTTGAACATGGAACCTCCGGGTCGAGAAGGGCGCCATGTCGTCGGCCAGCTTGCCGGCCACGATCATGGGCGCCAGATTGAGAGCATGCGCGGCGGCCAGCGTCACGCCGCTGTGACAGGTGGCGACGAAAGCGCCCGGGCACGTTTCAGATTGCTGATAAATCGGAAAGCCATCCTTGGACATCACGCGCAGCGCAGCCCAGCTGCGCACCACGCGCACGTCGCGCAAGGCAGGCAGCGTGCGCACCGCGCGGTCGGCCAGCGTGCCCAGAATCGGCAGGCCCACCAGGTTGTCCACATAGCCGGCCTCTTCTTGCGAATCGCCGATCAGCCACGTGCCTTCATCGGTTTGGCGCAAGGTGGAGAGCGGCGTTTCCAGCATGCGGCGCGTGCGTTCCAGCACCACGATCTGCCCACGCTGCGGGCGCACCGGCACGTCCAGGCCAACTTGCGCACCCAGGTCTTTGTTCGACAAGCCCGATGCCAGCACGACCTTGCGCGCACGCACCGTGCCTGATGGCGTGGCGATCTCGAACACACCGTCGCGCTGCTTGATGCTTTGTGCCGGCCGGCGCGGCAAGTAATCCACCACCCGCTGTGCAAAACTCATGTGCAGCGCGCGCAGCAGCTTCAGCGGGTTGGCAATGCCGTCCACCGGCGTCCACGTGGCGCCGCGCACCTCGGGGCCAATGCCCGGCACCAAGTCCGCAACCTCGGCGCGGTCCAGCAGTTTCCAGTCGTACTGCGCCATGCCCGGTTGCGCCAGCAAGGTCTGCATGAACTTGCCGCGCGCTTCCACCTCTTCGTCACTCAACAGCGCGTGCAGTCCGCCGCGCTGCTCCAGGTGCACGTCCACACCGGTCTCGTCCAGCAGTTGCGCAGCCAGCCGGGGCCAGCCGTGTGCGGACGTCATCGTCCACACGCCGTAGCGCGGCAGCCCCATGCCCTTGCTCTGCACCCACACCAGCCCGAAGTTGCCACGCGACGCCCGGTACGCCACGTCGCCTTCGTCCAGCACGGCCACATGGTCCAGCTCGCGCCGCAAGCCATAGGCAATGGCCGACCCCACCAGCCCGCCGCCGATCACCGCAGCGTCATAAATGCCGCGATGCACGGGCGCGCGGGGCGCCAGTTCTTTCTCGTCCGTCATTAGCGTCCCTTTCCTACAAACAGCTTTTCCAGGCCGACCACGCGGTCCAGAATGAAGATGGCGATGATCGTTACGTAGATCAGCACGGCCGACACGGCCGTCACGAGCGGGTCGATGGTGTCTTCGATATGCAGGAAGATACGCACCGGCAGCGTCGTCGTGGACGGCGAGGCAATGAAGATCGACATGGTCAATTCATCGAAGCTTGTGATGAAGGCGATGACCCAGCCGCTGACCACCCCCGGCAGCAGCAACGGCAACACCACGCGCCGGAATGCCGTCCAGTTGGACGCGCCCAATGATTGCGCAGCGCGCTCCAGCGCCGGATCGATCCCGGTGGCGGAAGCCAGCACCAGACGCAACGCGTAGGGCATCACCAGAATCACGTGCGCGACCACCAGCCCCACATAGGTGCCGGCCAGGTCCACAGTGGTGAAAAACTTCAGGAACGCCAAGCCCAGCACCACATGCGGAATCATCAGCGGCGACAGAAAGAACGCCACCAACGCCTCGCGGCCACGGAAGCGGTTGCGGGCCAGCGCCAGCGCGCTTGGCACCGCCAGCGCAATGGCCAATGTTGCCGACAGCGTGCCCAGTCCCAGGCTGAACCAGAAGGCTTCCACAAAGCGCGGGTTGTCCAAAATGGCGCGGAACCAGCGCAGCGACAGCCCGCTCGTCGGCAACGAGATAAAGCCTTCTGACGTGAACGCCACCGCGCACACCATCACGATGGGCGCCAGGATGAAAAGAATGAACAGCGTGTGGAACAGCAGGCCGATGGGGCCGTTTCGGAATTGCATCTCAGCCTCCGGCCTGGTTGAAGACGGCACCGTACTTGCGCTCGATGATCCGGTTGGCCGACAGCAGCACCACCACGGTCGCCAGCAGCAGCACGACCGCCAGCGCCGCGCCCAGCGGCCAGTTCAGCGTGTTCAGGAATTCGTCGTAGGCCGCCGTGGCCACGTTCTTCAGGCGGCGTCCGCCGATGATGGCCGGCGTGGCGAACGAGCTTGCCGCCATCGCAAACACCATGATCGCGCCCGATAAAATGCCCGGCATGACTTGCGGCACGATCACGCGGCGGATCACCGTGAATTGCGATGCGCCCAATGACAGGGCCGCGGCTTCCGTTGACGGGTTGATCCGCTGCAACGACGCCCATACCGAGATCACCATGAATGGCACCAGCACGTGCGTGAGCGCAATGGCCACGCCCAGATTGCTGTACATCAGGTCCACCGGCGTTGAGATGATGCCGATCCCCATCAACGCCTTGTTGATCAAGCCCGTCGAACCAAACAGCAGCGCCCAGCCCAAGGTGCGCACCACCACCGAAATCAGCAGCGGGCCCAGCACCACCATCAGGAACAAGCCTTTCCACGGATTGGCCATGCGCGACAGCACGTAGGCCTCGGCCGTGCCCAGCACCAGGCAGGCTAGCGTCACGGCGGCGGCGACGCCGAACGTGCGGGCGTAGATCTCGTAGTAGTAGCCGTCAGTCAGGATCTCGATGTAGTTCTTCCACGTAAACGTGGCCTGCATGCCGCCATAGAACTGGAAGTCAAAGAAACTGATCAGGAACACCAGCGCCATCGGCACCACCAGAAAGGTGGCGTACACCACCAGCGCTGGCGCGCTCAGCACCCAGGGGTTGGCGCGCGCGCTCATGACGCGCGGCCTTGCGGCGCGGCCGCCACCACACACATGTCCTGCGCGCGCCAGCGCAGGTGCACGGTTTCCCCTTCGGCCGGCACCGGCACGCCGTCGTTCTGCCGGATCACCATGACTTCGCCCACGGATGTTTCCACCTGGCACAACCAGTGGTTGCCCTGGAACACGCGCGTCTTCATGCGGCCGGGCAGGGCACAGGCGGCGGGCTCAGAAAACAGGATCTTCTCGGGCCGCACAATCACCGCGCCTTGCGGCACGGGCGCGCCGTCCATCGAGATGTGCGCCTCGCCCACACGGGCGCGCGTTTCATCGTTGTACTGCTCGGACTGCGGCGTGAACACATTCGCCTTGCCCAAAAAGCCGCCCACAAAATGACTGGCCGGCCCTTCATAGGCCTGGAACGGTTCCGCCACCTGTTCCACCCGGCCCTGGTTCATCACCACGATGCGGTCCGACAAGGCCAGCGCTTCGGACTGATCGTGCGTCACCAGAATCGTGGTGGTGCCGATGGTGCGTTGAATGCTGCGCAGCTCCAGCTGCATTTCCTCGCGCAGCTTGGCGTCCAGGTTCGACAGCGGCTCATCCAGCAACAGCACGCTGGGGCGGATGACCAGCGCGCGCGCCAACGCCACGCGCTGCTGCTGCCCGCCCGACATGCGCGCCGGATGGCGGTCAGCCAGATGCGACAAGCCCACCAGCTTCAACGCTTCCGCCACGCGTGCCTCGCGCTCGTCCTTCTTCACCCGCTGCATCTCCAGGCCGAACGACACGTTTTCAGAAGCGGTCATATGCGGGAACAAGGCGTAGTTCTGAAACACCAGGCCCAGGCCGCGCTTGTTGGCCGGCACGCGGCTGACGTCGCGGCCATCCAGCACGATGCTGCCGCCCGTGGGTTCGACAAAGCCCGCAATCATTTGCAGGGTGGTGGTCTTGCCGCAGCCGGAAGGCCCCAGCAGCGAAATGAATTCGCCCCGGTTCACCGACAAGCTCAGCTCTTCGACGGCAGTCGTGTCGCCATAGCGCTTGCTCAGGCGGTTCAACACTAGATAGGTCATGAAAGCTCCCGTGGGCGGCGCGCCGCGCCGCCCCGTTTTCACTGCCGGCTGCGCGTCAGCGCTCGATTTCCCGCGTCCAGCGCTTGTTCCAATCGTCGCGGTTCTGGTTCACAGTGTCCCAATCAATCACGATGAGGTCCGCAGCACGCTTGCCAATCGGCAGCGGCACGCGCGGGTCATCCTCGATCTTGGCTTTCTTGTTGACCGGGCCATAGCCGTAGGCCGACGCCAGTTTCTGTTGCACCTCGGGCGTCACCAGGTACTGCACGAAGGCTTGCGCAACGGGGTTGGGGCTGGCCTTGGCGATCGGGCACACCGACGACAGCAGGGCGTAAGCGCCTTCCTGCGGATAGACGAAGCCCACCGGGAAGCCGGTGTCGGCGAATGCCTTCGCGCGGCCGCTGCCCCACACGGAAATCACGGCCTGGCCACTGGAGAACAGCTCGGTCATCTTGCCGGGCGACGGTTCATAGACCAGCACGTTAGGGCCGACCTCGTTCTTGAACGTCGTGAAACCCGCGTCGATCTTCTTTTCGCTGCCGCCGCCTTCGCGGGCGTATTCCACCAGCGCGTGCAAACCGTAGGTGTTGTTCAGCGGCGGCACGACCAGCTGCTTCTTGTATTTGGGGTCCTTCAAATCTTTCCACGACGTGGGCGGGGCCCATTTCTTTTCATCGAAGACTTTCTTGTTGTACATGATGCCGGTGGCCACGATGCCGATGGCGACGGCCTTGTCATCTTTGTAGCGTGCGGTGCTGTAGATGTCGTCGGCGGGCAGGCCCGTGATCGGGGCGCAGAAGCCCAGCGCAATGGCCTGGTACATGGGGCCGTCATCAATGATGGCGACGTCGATCTGCTGATTGCTTTTCTGCGCTTGCAGGCGCGCCACCGTGTTGGTGGAGTTGCCCGCCACATAGTCCAGCTCGACGCCGTGCTGCTTGGCGAAGGGCGGGAAGATGTCTTTACGCATGATGTCTTCGAACGAGCCGCCGTAACCGGCCACCACCAACTTCTGCTGCGCTGCTGCATTGGCGCTGAGTCCGGCTGCCACCGTCGCCGCCACGATCACTGCAAGTACCTTGCCCATGAGAACCCCCGAATTGTTGGTACACTTTGTCCGTACATGAATGTCCGGACAAATAATGAATCCCACAAGACACCGCTGTCAATCGGTTATTGTCCGTACAAACCCCATATAACAATTCAAGGAGCCTCCCGATGACCCGATCCTCCGAGCGCGCGGCGGGCCCTGGCGGAGCACGGCAGGCGCGCGGCAAACCGGAATCGCACGCGCCGGATGCCGACGCCAGCGGCCCCCGTTACAAGAGCATTTTCCAGACGCTGTCCCAAGACATCAGCGCCGGCCGCTACCCCGTCATGACGCTGCTGCCGACCGAACACGAGCTTTGCGATCAGTTCAACGCCAGCCGCCACACCATTCGCGAAGCCATCCGCATGCTGACCGTGGCGGGCATGGTGTCGCGCCGCCCCGGCGTCGGCACTCGCGTGGAAACCGCCCGTGCCAGCACCCGCTTCACGCAGCGTATTTCGCAGTTTCCTGACCTGCTGCAATACGCGCGCAACGCCGCGTTGCTGGTGCAAGACGTACGCACCATCAAGCTGCCCAAGCGGCTGGCCGAAGCGCTGGGCTGCTCGGCCGATAAATCCTGGCTGCACATCAACTCCATCAAGACCCTTGACGACCCGGACACCGCCGCCGCCAGCACGCTGATCTACGCCGACCCCGAACACTCGGATGTGCGCGTCGAGGTCAAGTCGCGCATCTCGCTCTTGCGCCTGATCGAAGACCACTTTGGCGACCGCATCACCGAGGTCAACCAGGAGTTCTCGGCCACGCCCATCAACGCGACGATCGCCAAGCAACTCAAGGTTGAACCCAAGACGGCGGGCTTTGTCATTACCCGCCGCTACTACGGCGAAGGCGGCCTGCTGCTGCTTGCCACCATCACCACGTTCCCGCACGACAAGATGAAGTACTCGATGACGCTCAACGTGGGGTAACTGGGCTTGCCGAGCCCTAGACAGCGCCCTGCACAGCGCCATAGTCCTTTCTAGCGGCCTCGGCGCTGATCTTTCCATCCGCCAGATCTTGCTCGATACGGGTGCGCAACCGCTCGGCAGGCGCGCCGTAACCGCCACCGCCCGGGGTTTCAATCCGCACGCTGTCACCCAGCGCCAACGCGATGTTCGCCGTCTTCGAAAACAGTTCTTCCGCCTGGGGCGTGCCGAAGTTGCGGATCAGGCGCGCACGGCGTCCGTCACCACCGCCGTCCACCCCGGCTGCGACGCCTACCGTATGGCTGTCCGAGCGCGCCGAGAACACGATGCCCGGCCCCACCGCGCGAATCTGCTTGGCAATCGCCAGCCCGCCGCGCGTGCGGCCCGCGCCGCCTGAATCCGGAATCATTGCGTACTCGTCCATCATCAGCGGGTATTCGTTTTCCAGCGCTTCCACCGGCAGGTTCGACGTGTTGGTCATGTGCACATGCACCGCGTCCATGCCATCGGCATCAAAGCGCGCACCCGCGCCGCCGCCCAACGTTTCCAGATACACGAAGTGCCCGGCGCGTTCGCGCCAGCGGCCTGAAAACACAATGGCAGGGCAGCAGTCGTTGCTGGACGCCATGGTCTTTTCCGGCGGCAGCAAGCCACGAAACGCACCGAAGATGGCGCCCGCCACTTTCTGCGCCGTAATCGACCGCGCGCCCACTGCCGCCGGATGTTCCGGGTTGGTAATCGTGCCCACCGGCGCCGACACCGAGATGGGATCGAACAGGCCCGCATTCGGCGCAAGATCCGGGTCAAGCAGCGCTTTCACGGCGTAGTACACGCAAGCGCGCAAGGCGTTGAAGGGCAGGTTCATCGCGCCACGCGCCTGCTTGCCCGAGCCTTCGAAATCGAAGTGCAGATTGTCGGGGTTCACGGTCAGCGTGACTTGTATCGGCACCGGGTCGCCACCCATGCCGTCGTCGTCCAGATCGCTGCGGAACGTGTAGCTGCCCTGACGCAATTCAGCGATGCGATTGAGCAGGCGTCGGCGCGTATACGCGATGACATCGTCAACCGAACGCAGCACCGCATCCAGCCCCATCTGGCGGATCAGGCCTTGCACAGCGGCCGCGCCCCGGCGGTTGGTGGCCATCTGCACGCGCAAGTCCAGCACGCGTTCTTCGGGGTCGCGGGTGTTGGCGCAGATCAGGCGCAGCATGTCTTCGTCGGTCTCGCCGTGCTTGGCGATGCGGCACGCGGGAATGCGTATGCCTTCCTCAAAAATGGATTTCAAGCCGCCCGCGATCGACCCCGGCACCGCGCCACCCACATCCGAATGGTGCGCAATATTGGCGGCGAAAAAGCGCAGCACGCCGTCCCAGAACACGGGCGTGACGATGTTGATGTCGGGCAGATGGCTGCCGTCCGCCAGGTACGGGTCATTGCAGATAAAGACATCGCCTTCGCGGATGTCGTCGGCCTTGAACGTGCGAAGAATCGCGCCCATTGCGCCATCCAGCGACCCCAGGTGCAACGGAATCTGCGTGCCTTGCGCCACCAGCCTGCCAGCCGCATCAAACAGTGCGACGGAGCAGTCCTTGCGTTCCTTGATGTTGGTGGAGAACGACGCGCGCACCAGCGTGTTGTTCATGTCTTCGGTGATGGACAGCAGGCGGTTGCAGAACACTTCCATGCCGATGGGGTCGGCCAGTGCCGCGCCGGCGTCGTGAGGGTTGGGCTTAGTCATTCAAGCCTCCTTGCAAACGGATGATCAGGTTGCCGTATTCGTCCACGCTGACGTGCTGGCCCACGCCCACCACGGTGGTCGAGCTCATTTCTTCCAGCAGCGCGGGGCCGGTGAAGCGGGCGCCGGTTGGCACGCGGTCGCGGTCGTATACCGGCGTTTCACGCCAGCCGTGTTCGGCGCCGAAGTACGCTTTGCGTACGCCCAGCCTGGCGTCTTCCAGCACCCCGCCGATATGGCGCGGCGCAAGCGGCGCCTTGACCACCTGGCCCACGGCCTGCATACGGCAGTTGATGATCTGCACGTTGCGGTCGTCGACGGTGTAGCCGTATTCGCGCTCGTGTGCTTCAGCGAAGCGGCGCGCAAACTCGGCGTAGCCGCCCGCGCCCGTATCGTCCAGGCTGACCTGCACTTCAAAGTTCTGGCCTTCGTAGCGCGCGTCGATGGCGCTGTGGCAGACGCGCAATGCGGGGTCCACACGCTCGTCGTCCAGCCAGTTCTGCGCCTGCGTGCGCAACCCGTCGAAGAGGGTTGAGATCGCGGGCCAGGCCGCTTCGCTTGCCAGCGAGATTTCGCTTTGCACGAAGTCAAACGAGATGTCGCTTAGCAAGATGCCGCGTGCGCACATCGTGCCGGGCTCCTGCGGCACGATGACGACAGGAATGCCGCATTCCTCGGCCACTTCGACGGCGTGCAATGGCCCCGCGCCGCCGTAGGCGTAGAGCGCGAAGCGCGACAAGTCATAGCCGCGCTCGGTGGACACGGCGCGGATGGCGCGGCTCATGTTCGCTGCGGCAATGCGCAGAATGCCTTCGGCTGCGGCTTCGCGGTCCAGGCCCAATGGTTCGGCCACGCGTTGTTCAATCACACGGCGCGCCGCTTCTGCATGCACGGGCATGCGGCCGTTCAACAACGCAACCGGGTTCAGCCGTTGCAGCGCGATCTCGGCATCGGTGATGGTTGGCTCCTGGCCGCCGCGGCCATAGCCCACCGGCCCCGGCACCGCGCCCGCGCTGTGCGGCCCTACCTTCAATGCGCCGGCGTCATCCAGCCACGCAATGCTGCCGCCGCCCGCGCCAATCACATGGATATCCACCATCGGCGTCTTCACCGGGTAGCCCGCCACATGACGATGCGAGGTGAACAGCGGGCGGCCGTCGCACACCAAGGACACGTCGGTGCTGGTGCCGCCCACGTCGAAGGTGACAAGATTCAGGCTGCCGATAGCGCGCCCCACGGCCGCCGCGCCCACCACGCCCGCCGCCGGCCCGGACAAACACGTCCGCACCGGATATTGGCGCACGGTGGCAATCGACATCAGGCCGCCGTTGGAATGGATGGTGTGCGGTTCGTGGCTGATATCCAGATCGCGCACCCGTTGCAGGAAGCGTTCCAGATAGCGCGCCATCTTCGGGCCTACAGCCGCGTTCAGCACGGTGGTGGACAGGCGTTCGTATTCGCGGAATTCCGGCAGCACGTCCGACGACTGGCTGATGTAGGCATCCGGCATGACTTCCGCCACGATGCGCGCCGCGCGTCGCTCATGTTCAGGGTTGCGGTAGGCATGCAGAAAGCAGATCGTGACGGCTTCGATACCGGCGGCGGCGAACTGCTTCGCCGCCGCCAGCACCTGCTCATCATTCAGCGGCGTCAGCACGTCACCGGCGGCAGTCACACGTTCGTCGACTTCCACGCGAAACTCGCGCGGCACGGCAACGGGCGGCTTGCCCACGCTGTAGTCATACAGATGCGGGCGCGTCTGCCGGCCAATTTCGAGCACGTCGCGAAAGCCGCGCGTGGTGATCAGCCCAACACGCGCGCCCTTGCGTTCAATGATGAGGTTGGTGGCGACTGTGGTGCCATGCCCCACGTGCGACACCTGCGAGGGCGCTACGCCGTGGTCCGTGAGCATCTGGCCGATACCGGTGGCGATGGCTTCCGAGGGGTCGTGCGGCGTGGAAGGCACTTTGTGAAAGTGCACCACGCCGGCGTCCTCGTCGATCATCGTGAAATCGGTAAACGTGCCTCCGACGTCTATCCCTATGCGATACATATCGTTCTTTCCAATAAAGAATGTTGTGGAGCGGGACGATCAATCCAGACGGATGTCGGCCTTCTTGACCACCTGGCACCACTTGCTGATTTCGTCTTTGATCATCGTGCCGAACGCGGGGCCGGCTACGTCTGACACCTGCGCGCCTTGCTGCTCCAGATAGGTTTTCATGGCGGGCGCGTGCAAGGTTTGCACCAGGCCGTCAGTGAGCTTTTGGCGCAGCGGCTCGGGCAAGTTGGCGGGCGCCAGCATGCCGAACCACACCATGGCCTCGTAGCCGGGGTAACCGGATTCCGACACGGTGGGCACGTCGGGCAACATCGTCGACCGCTGCGGCGAGGTCACCGCCAAGGCTTTGAGCTTGCCGTCCTTGATGTAGGGGTAGGACGTCATCACCACGTCCATCATCATGTTGATCTGGCCGCCCACCAGGTCGATCAGCGCGGGACCGGAACCGCGATACGGCACGTGCACCATCGACACGCCAGCGGTGGTCTTGAAGAGTTCGGCCGCCAGGTGGTTCGACGTGCCTTGGCCGTTGGAGGCGAAGGAGTACTTCTCGGGGTCTTTCTTCAACAGCGCCACGAACTCTTGCAGGGTGTTGGCGGGCACCGATTGATTCACCGACATCACGTTGGGAATCGTCGCCACCACCGTCAGCGGGGTGAAGTCTTTGATGGCGTCGTAGGGCAGTTTGGAATACACGCATGGGGCGCTTCCGTGCGTGCTGACCGAGCCCATCAGAATGGTGTAGCCGTCGGCCGGCTGGCGGGCGACGTATTCGGTGCCGACAGTGCCGCCTGCGCCGGGGCGGTTTTCGACGATGACGTTGGCGGACAGGCGCTGGCCCAATCCTTCGGCCACCTTGCGCGCAATCAGGTCGGTGGACCCGCCTGCCGCAAACGGCACGACGATGCGGATCACTTTATCCGGCCAGGCGGCGCTGGCGGAACCCGCGGCCGCAAAAAGCGCGACCCCGGCGGCAATGCGACAGCAACTGCGTATCAGCCCTGAGTTCATGGCTTGGTTTCCCCTTGTTGATAGAACTTCCTTGTGGCCGGATCATGCGTGTCCGACCTTGGTTCGCTGCAACAACGGGTCCATCCTAGGCCTGCGCATTGAATGACAGCAGTCCTACAGGTTTATATTTGTATAACTGCCATTTATAGGTGCGCGGCCGTGAAGAATCCGGACCTGAATCTGCTTCTGCATTTCGATGCCTTGATGGCGTGCCGCAATGTGTCGCGCGCGGCCGAGCAGCTGAACATCAGCCAGCCGGCGATGAGCGCGGCGATGAACCGGCTGCGGCAGTTGTTTGGCGACCCTTTGCTGGTGCGTGAAAGCGGGGCGTGGCAGCCGACGGTGCGGGCGCTGGAGCTGCATCAGAATTTCAAGCCGCTGTTGGAAGGGTGGCATCGCGCAACGCGCACGCGAGAGGCGTTCGACCCGGCGCACTCATCACGCACGCTGTCGTTGTATGCAACGGACTATGTGCAGTACACGTTGCTGCCCAAGCTGATTCCCCGGCTGGCGGTGGATGCGCCGCACTTTCAGCTGCAGATCGTGCCGGCGCGGCCGCAGCATGGCTTGAGCATGCTGGACACGAATCATGTGGAGTTGATTGCGGGCTATTTTCCAGACCCGGCGCCGGATTTGCGTACGCGGTTTCTGTATCAGGAGCCTGCCGTGTGCATCGTGCGCGAGGGCCATCCCTGTTTGCGCAAGCGTTGGAATCTGGATGCGTACCTGAGCTATGGCCATTTGGATCTGGCGGCGCATACGCGGTACTTCAGTACGGCGATTGACCGCATCCTGATGGGGCAGAACCGCAGCCGCAAGATCGTGGCGACGCTGTCGAGTTATCTGGTGTGCCCGTTCATTGTTGAGGGTTCAGATTTGATTGCGACGATGCCGGTCAGCATTGCGAAGGCGATGACGGGTGCGGCGCGGATTGTGACGCAGAAGGTGCCGCTGACGTTGCCGCCGATTGCGGTGTCGCTGTATTGGCACGAGCGCTATCAGGACGACCCCGCGCACGCCTGGCTCAGGCAGTATCTGGCGGGCGTGCTGGGGTAGCCTTTTTGCGGAGCGCTATTTCAGGGGCAGGCAGATGCGGGTTTGCAGTTGCGCGGGCGGGGTGGTGCGGGGGTCGTTCAGGTATTGCTCGAACATGGGGAAGTCGGCGGGTGTCATGCCGCTTGCGGGCAGCCATTCCGAGAACATCCAGTTGTAGGGTTTGCTCATTTCGTTGTAGGGGCCGGTGTAGGTCAGGATGGCGCAGCGGCCGGCGGGAATTTCAAAGCGTTCGAGTTCGCTGCCCAGGTCGGCGTCGGGGGCCACGGACATGCCGGCAAGGGATCGAAGCTGGCTTTCCGGGACTTGTTCGGGGTCATCGAAGTAGACGCCGAAGCCAATGGATTCAGGCGCGGCGATGCCTCGGCTTGCGGCCAGCATGAAGGCGCGGGTGAAGGTGGTGCCGATGTTTTGGTAGCTGCCGCGATGGGGCAGGACGGCGAGGGTGGCGCCGGGGAAGGTTTCGATGTCGATGGGGTACATGGCTTGCTCCTTGGGGGTGAAGGGTTGGGAGCGGGCGGCCCGATACCGGCCCGGAGAGATGCCAAATACGTTCCCAAACGCGCGGTTGAACGCGGCGTCGGAGTCGTAGCCGGCGCGTTGCGCAACGTTGCGTAGTGGGTCCTGCGTGCCAGCCAGTGCGATCGCGGCGCAATGCATGCGAAGGCGCTGGACAGTGGCGTTGACGGTTTCGCCCATCATGGCGCGGTAGACCCGGTGAAAGTGATACGGCGACAGGCAGGCCAAGTCGGCGAGTTGGTGCAGGTCGGGGTCGGCGTCAGGGTGGGCGGCTAGCCAGTGCAGGACGGGGGTTAGGCGCTGGGCGTATTGGGTTCGGGTTTCGGGCTTCATGCTGGCTCCTTGGAGGGCAATGTAGCTTTGGGCGGTTTGCAGATTTTGCGGTTTTTTTGGTGTTGTTGCTGACTCTGGTGCTGATGCTGTTGCTGATGCTCTTGCTGATGCTGATGAGTTCTTTTGACGCATGGGGTGACGGGGGCCGGTGGGGTGCGGGTCAACGATTGCGGTCCGGAGCCTTCGCTCCGGACTGCCCCGTCGTCATCTTCGTCAGCGCCTGCGGCGCTTCCTTCAGATTCCCTCGGGCTTATCGACTCCCCGCACCCCACCGGCCCCCGTCACCCCATGCTCCGTCAATGGAAATTTCACGTCAGCTGGGGCGAGTGGTTTGCTTGGGGTACTTGCCAACGGCGGGGTGTGATGGAAGATCTTGCAGGGCCCGCCCCAGGCCGGCCGCGCGGGCGGCCTTTTGGGGCTTACGCGTTGTGATGATTGGACGAGTTTGGGGGGGCTTACGCGTTGTGATGGTTGGACGAGTTTGGGGGGGCTTACGCGTTGTGATGGTTGGACGAGTTTGGGGTGTTGTCGCGTTGCGTTCGAGATGTAGGACGCGCGGCCCAGCGTCGGGGTGGCTCAATATCCACGCACCGGGTCGAAGATGTTCGGTAGCGCTTCGCCGCGCTCATTCGCTTCGATCAACAACGCGGTGTGGCGCGCGCGTTCTTTGCGATCGGGGATCGCCGCGCAATGGGGCGTGATGATGATGCCGGGGTGCGTCCACAATGGGGAATCTTCGGGCAGCGGCTCTTGCTCGAATACGTCGAGAATCGCCTGGTTCAACTGGCCGCTGTCCAAGGCGTTGATGACGTCTTGCGTCACCATGTGCGAGCCGCGGCCGGCGTTGATGAGGCTGGCGCCGCGGGGTAGTTGCGATAGCGTGGCGGCGTTCAGGATGCCTTTGGTGGCGTCCGTGGCGGGGAGCAGGCAGACGAGCAGGTCGGTGTTGGACAGGAATTCGCCGAACTGGTCTTGGCCGGCGTAGGACGGCAGGCCGTCGAGTTTGCTGGCGCCGCGTGACCAGCCGCTGACGGGGAAGCCAACGCGTGACAGCAATTGCGCGCTGGCGACGCCCAGGTGGCCCAGGCCCATGATGCCGACGCGCACGTCGGCGGCAACGCGCAGGGAGTCGAACACTTCCCAGTGGCGGCGCGCCTGGTTGTCGACAACGCGTTTGATGTCGCGGGTGAGCATCAGCGCAGAGGTCAGCACGAACTCGGCCATTTCGGTCTGGGTGCGGCTGGTGACCATGCGGGCGATGGACAGGTGGCCCGGCAGTTGCGGGTCGGCCAGGATGTGGTCGACGCCGGCGCCTGCGCTGATGATGAGTTTCAGGTTGGGGAAGGTGGCCAGCCGGCCGGCGTCGGGGGCCCAGACCAGGGCGTAGTCGATGCTGGCCGGGTCGACGTTTTCATGCCAGCCCACCACGTCCAGCGCCGGGGCGAATGTGCGGAATTGTGCGCGCCATTCGTCTATGGCTTGGGGGCCGCCGGAGTTGATGATGAGCCGCATGCTGGTTCTTCCCTGTGTGCGGGCGTGGGCAGGCCCGGAGCGTGGTGGGTGTTGCGTGGTGCGTGTTGCGTGGTGTGCGGTGTGCGGTGCGCGCCTGCGGCTTGTCCACAGGCGGCGCGCCGCAAGATCTTAGCAACGTTTTCGTTGTCACCGTGCCAGATCTTGACCCGTTGTTTAACGTTCCACCGTGCGGTTCCAGCGGGCGTTGAAGGCGGGGCGTGCGGTGTTGATCTGGTCCCAGTCCAGGATCTTGGCGTTTTCCATGTAGCCCTGGAAGCGCTTGAGGGATTCGGCGTTGTCGGCGGGGGCCTTTACGTTTTTGTTCGACGGGAAGTGGCCGCCCATTTCCAGCGCCTTGGCTTGCGCGCTGGCCGACAGCAGGTACAGCGCCAGTTTCTGCGACAGCTCAGGTTCGCTGTTTTTGGCGATGACGCATTCACCCACCATCAGGATCACCGAGCCTTCTTTAGGCTGTGCGTATTCCACGGGAATGTCGCGCTTTTTCAAGCGGGCGATGGCGGTGGGGGTCAGCGGGAAGATGGCGGCTTCGTTGGACTGGATCATCTCGGCCAGCTTGGCCGAGTTGGGGATGTATTCCAGTACGTTGGGGCCGATGGTGTCGGGCCATTTCTTGAAGCCGGGTTCGTAGTTCTTGTCGTCGCCGCCCTGGATGCGATTGAACATCAGGAAGCCGTGCAGGCCGAAGGTGCTGCCTGATGCCGACTGGAATACGACTTTGCCCTTGTACTTGGGGTCGGCCAGATCCATCCACGACGTGGGCGGCGCCCAGCCTTTGTCGGCGAACATCTTGGTGTTGTAGCCCAGGCCCGTCATGCCGATGTCGATACCGGCGGCCATGCGGTCCTTCATCACGGCAGTGGGGTAGAGCTCTTTCAGGACGGGGTCGTCGTTCAACTGTTCGCACAGGCCCATCGAAATCGCGCGCGCCATGATGCCGTCGTCCAGGAACATGACGTGCATCTGCGGCTTGTCTTTGTAGGCTTGCGCCTTGGCCAGCACGTCGGTGGACGTGCCGGGCACCACAACGATTTTCACGTTGTTGGCCTTTTCGAAGTCCGGGAACACGTACTGCGTGAAGGCGCGTTCCATGTCGCCGCCGTTCATGCCGACGTACAACGTCTTTTGCTGCGCCATGGCGCCCGCGGACAGCAACGTCATCATCGCCGCGCCCAGCAGCCACTTCCCCTTGCTCAGGCGCGATGCGCCCTGTTTCTTATCCATCATGGTGACTCCAGCGTTTGCTCACGAACACTCTCAGGCCGAGCCGCGGCGCCGTGAGCGGCCACCGCGTATCGTTCAATGCGGAAGGCATCGATAGGAATGGAGGACTGGCCGCGCACGACCAATTCGGACAGCACTTCGCCCACGGCGGGGCCGATCTGAAAGCCCGCGCCCGACAGGCCGAAGGCGTGGAACAGGCCTGGCACGGTGGAGCTGGGGCCCAGCACCGGATTGTGGTCGGGCATATTGCCTTCCACGCCGGTCCAGAAACGGATGACCTGGGCGCCGCGCAGCACAGGCAGCAGCTTCGTGGCGTTGGCCATCAGCGTGCCCAGGCCGGCGCGGCCGGGCCGTGCGAAGTCGGGGTCTGACGACACGCCGCGTCCGCCGCCGATGACGCAGTTGCCGCGCGCAACCTGGCGGGCATAGATGCCGCCGCCTTGTATGCCCAAGCTGACGCTCATGAACACGGGCAGCGGTTCGGTCACCATCATCAGCGGGTGGATGGAGGTCTCGGGTACCGGCTCGCCGAAGCTTTCTGCGAATCGTCCCGCCCAGGCGCCCGCGCAATTGAGCAGGAAGCGCGAACGCACTTCGATATCGCCGGCGCGCACGATGAAGTGCGAGCCGTCGTGTTCGGCGGAGGTAACGCGCGCGCCTTCGCGCACGTCAGCGCCCAATGCGCGCGCTGCCCGGCCGAACGCAGGGGACACCAGGCGCGGGTTGGCGTGGCCGTCTTCGGGGCAGAACGAACCGCCAGCGACGTCCTGGCCCAGCCAGCCGAAGCGTTGCGCAAGCGCACGGCGGTCCAGCATTTCCAGGTGCATGCCAAAGCCGCGTGTGCGTTCACGGTATGCCTCCAGCAGCGCCATGTCGGCTTCCGAGGCGGCCAGTTTCAGATGGCCGGAACGCACGTATTCGCCATCGATGCCGATCAGCGATGGCAGGTGGCCCCATAGCTCATGCGCGCGGCGAGTCAGCGGCATCTGTTCCAGCCCGCGGCCCTGGCGGCGCACGCCGCCGTAGTTCACGCCGCTTGCGCGCGCGCCGCACAGCGCGGCTTCCAGCAGCACCACGGGTACGCCTAGCCGGCGCAGGAACAAGGCGGCGCTGCCGCCGACAATGCCGCCGCCGATGATGGCCACTTCGGTATCAATGCGCTGCGTCATGCCGACACCTTCTCTTGCCGTTCCAGGCACACCACGCGCACCGGCACGGGTTTGACGGGCGGCTGGTTGCGCAAGCGGCCAACGTCGGCGGGGGATCGGCCGCAAGCGTGCGCCAGCACTTCCGCTGCCGCTGCGCCGCACATGCGGCCCTGGCAGCGTCCCATGCCGACGCGCGTCAATGCTTTGACGCGATTCAGTTCCTGCGCATCCGTGTCGCGCACGGCTTGGCGCAGCGTGCCGGCGGTGACTTCTTCGCAGCGGCACAGGACGGTGTCGTCCGCAATGCTGGCCGCCCAATCTTCAGGGAAGGGGAACGCGAGTTCCAGCGCGGTGCGCACACGGCTGTTGGCGGCGAGCCGTGCTTCGAGCACCCGCGCACGCGCGGCGTCGTGCGAATGGCCTGTGTCTTCCAGCAAGGCCAGCGCGGCGCGTTCGCCGGCCAGTTCGGCGGCATCCGCGCCGCCGATGGCCGCGCCGTCGCCCGCCACGTAAACGCCCGGCACGCTGCTGCGTCCGGCGGCATCGCGCCGTGGCGTCCAGTTGCGGTCGCGGGCATTGAATTCGAACGCGCAGCCGACCAGGCTGGCCAGCTGCGTTTCGGATCGCAAGGCCAGGCCATAGGCCACGGCGTCGCAATCAATGGTGTGCAGGCGCGCGCCCTGGCGATAGCTCAGCCCCATCACGCGCGCGTCGCCCTGCACGGCCACCGGGCGCACGCCCGAACGCAGCGGCACGCCGTGCGCGCGCAGCCACGCCATGTAGTACAGGCCCTTGGCCAGCAGACCGGGTGCGCGCATGAGGCCCGGCAAGGCCGCCAGCCGATCCGTGAAGCGCGAGGTATCCAGCACCGCCGCCACCTGTGCGCCGGCCTTGGCGTATTGATACGCCACCAGATACAGCAACGGCCCCGTGCCCATGAAGACCACGCGCGAACCGATGGCGCAGCCCTGGAACTTCAGCGCCACCTGCGACCCGCCCAAGGTGTAGACGCCGGGGGTCAGCCAGCCGGGAAAGGGCAGCACGCGATCCGTCGCGCCCGTGGCCAGGATCAGGTGCGTGTACGGCACGGCCGTGCTGACGCCATCCTGCAAGACGTCCAGCGTCTTGCCTTCCACGTTCCACACCAGGCTGCCGGGGCGGTAATCCACGTGCGGCAGTATGTCGGCCATGGTGCGGTGCACGGCATCGGCCTTGCGGTGTTCAAACCCGTAGAGCTCGGATTTCGCGCGTTGGAATCCGGGTGGCGGCTGGCGGTAGATCTGGCCACCGGCGCGTGGGGCTTCGTCCAGAATGACGGGGCGCAGGCCTTGCGCCACCAGCGCTTGCGCGGCGCGCACGCCAGCGGGGCCGGCGCCCACGATCACAGGCATCATCATGCTCATGCTGCGTCGTCCTCTGACCATGCTGCGGCCGATAGCGAACCCGGCACGACGGCAGGCGCAAGCGGCGTGCTTTGCAGGCGCATGCCCGGTTCGATGAAGGTGGAACAGGCGCGCACGCGCGAGCCGTCTTCCAGCTGCATCCAGCAGTCTTGGCAGGCGCCCATCATGCAGAAGCCCGCGCGCGGGCCGCCGCCGAATTCAGACTGGCGCACGCGGTCGGCTTGGGTCAGCACGGCGGTCAGCACGGTGTCGCCAGCCAAGGCGCGGCAGGCTTGCCCGTCAAGCGTGAAGGTCACCGCAGGCCGGCCCGTTTCGGCCAGGCGTTTCAGAATTGCCATGATGCCGGCGCCTCTCTTTTTGCAAATGGCGGGGTGATCATTTCTGGCCCACCAGAACGCGGTCCAGTCCGTAGACACGGTCCAGCAGGAGCATGGTGACGGCGGTCAGGCCGATGACCAGGGCGGACACGGCGGCCATCATCGGGTCGATGGATTCGGTGGCGTACATGTACATGCGCACGGGCAGCGTGATGGTGGACGGCGCGGTGATGAACACCGACATCGTCAGCTCGTCAAAGCTGTTGATGAACGCCAGCAGCCAGCCGCCCGACACGCCGGGAATGATCAGCGGCAGCGTCACCTGAAAGAATACGGTGGCGCGGCTGGCGCCGAGCGACAGCGCGGCGTGTTCGATGGAGCGGTCAAAGCCAACCAGCGCGCCTATCACCAGCCGCATCACATACGGCGTGATGACGACCACGTGCGCGGCGACCAGCCACGGGAAACTGCCCGCCATGCCCATCAGCGCAAAGAAGCGCAGCAGCGCTACGCCCAGCACCAGATGCGGGATCATCAGCGGCGACAGGAACAAACCGTTCAACACGTCGCGGCCCGGAAAGCGGTAACGCGTGATGGCGATGGCCGCTGGCACCGCCAGGCACACTGCGATGGTGGCCGACAGAAACGCCAGCCACAGGCTGTTCTGAAAGGCCTGCATGAAGTTGGGGTGGTCGAACACGGCGCGGAACCAGCGCAGCGAAAAGCTCGTTGTCGGCACCGTCAATGTGGTGTCGGGCGTGAACGCCACGAGGCACACGATGACCAGCGGCGCCAGCACGAACGCCACCACCAGGAAGTTGAACGCCAGCGCGAAAGGACCGTTCTTCTGCATGTTGAATTCCTTTGCGGGCTAGCCGAGGCTGCGGCGGTAAGAGCGTTCAACAACGCGGTTGTACGCCATCATGATGATCACGTTGACCACCAGCAGCACGATCGCGATGGCCGCGCCCAGCGGCCAGTTGAGCTCGGTCAGGAATTCGTCGTACACGACGGTGGCCACCATCTTCAGACGGCGTCCGCCCAACAGCGCGGGAATGGCGAACGAGCTGGCCGACAAGCCGAACACGATCAGGCTGCCCGACAAGATGCCCGGCATCGCCTGCGGCAGCACGATGCGCGTCAGCGTCTGAAAGCGCGAGGCATTCAGCGACAGCGCGGCGTGTTCAACAGTGGGGTCGAGCTTTTGCAGCGAGGTCCAAACCGGAATCACCATGAAGGGCAGCATCACGTGCACCAGGCCGATGATGACGGCGGTGGGCGTGTAAAGCAGCGGCCCCATCCCCAACGCCGCAGCAGCTTTGCCAATGGCGCCGCCCGGGCCCAGCAGCATGCTCCAGCCAAAGGCGCGCACCACCAGCGAGATCAACAACGGCGACAGCACGACCAGCAGGAAGATGGAGCGCCAGGGCTTGCCCATGCGCGACAGGATGTAGGCTTCGGGTGCGCCGACCAGCACGCAGATCAGCGTGGTGACGCCCGCGATCCAGAACGTGCGCCAGAAGATTTCCAGGAAGTAGCTGTCGGTGACCACCGCCAGATAGTGTTCGAACGTATGGCCCGGCAAGATGCCCGCACTGTAGTCGAAGGGGCGGAACGACAGCACGAAGGTCAACGCCAGCGGCGTCAGCACCAGCGTCAAAAAAACAATGGCCAGCGGCAGCGAACCCAGGATGGCGAGCGTGCCGTCGTTGCGCGGCTTGGGGCCGGCGGCGGCTTGAGTCAGTGTCGCCATGTCAGGCCCCGTGAACGTCTTGCGCGGCATGGGCGCCATGTGCGCCATGGACGTTTTGCGCAGGGCTGACGTCTGGCGCGCCCGGCGCGCGCAGCACGCGCAACACGCCTTCTGCCCAGTCCAGGCCGATGGTTTCGCCATCGTCGTGCGGGCGGCGGCCGTCGTTGGGCGTCAGGATGGTCAGCGCCCCCACAGGCGAATCCAGGTCGTACATCCACTGGCTGCCCAGGAAGTAGCGCGTGTTGACCACACAGGCCAGCTTGCCCTGGCCAGCCGGCACGGGCACGAGCTTTTCGGGGCGCAGCGACAGCTGCACGGTGTCGCCATGGCGCAGGCCTTCGCCATCCACCACGACACGCAGCGCGCCGGTTTCGATTTCGGCCTGCGCACCGCAACGCGTCACGCGGCCCGGCAGCAGATTGGTCTTGCCCACAAAGCGCGAGATGAATTCGGTTTGCGGATGTTCGTACATGCGAAACGGCGCATCGACCTGAGTGGCGCGGCCATCCTGCATGACCACGACGCGGTCGCTGATGGACAGCGCTTCGGCCTGGTCATGCGTGACCATGACGGTGGTGGTGCCGATCTTCTTCTGGATGCTGCGCAGCTCGAACTGCATGTCTTCGCGCAGCTTGGCGTCCAGGTTGGACAGCGGCTCGTCCAGCAGCAGCACGGGCGGGCGGATGACCAGCGCGCGCGACAGCGCCACGCGTTGGCGCTGACCGCCGGAGAGTTCACGCGGAAAGCGGTCGGCGTGCTTGTCCAGCTTCACCAGCGCCAGCGCTTCCCGTACGCGCTCCTGGCGTTCCGCGCGGTCCACCTTGCGCATCTTCAGCCCGAAGGCCACGTTGTCGGCAACCGTCAGGTGCGGAAACAGCGCATAGCTCTGGAACACGATGCCCAGCCCGCGCGTGTTGGGCTTGGCGTGGGTGATGTCGCGCCCATCCAGCGTGATGGTGCCGCGGGTGACGTCGGCAAAGCCGGCAATCATCTGCAAGGTGGTGGTCTTGCCGCAACCGGATGGCCCCAGCAGCGAGACAAACTCCCCTTGTTCCACTGTCAGGCTCAGATCGGAAACGACGCGCAGGTCGCCGTAGTTCTTGGAGACGTTGTCCAGCCGCAGAAATGACATTTTCCAAACCCCGTCGCCCGGTGCGGGCGTTGCGCCGCGCGTAGCGGCTTATTGATGGGGCAGTCTAGGATTTGCCAAAAGCCGGGGTCAATTAGGGTTTTCCGAAGAATCGAATTTTTTAACTATTAATTTCATCTAGCTGAATTTCCTGATAAAAATACACCAAGTAATTTTGATTATCGGAAACAAAGAATGAAGAAATCAGAAACAGCAGAAGATTCCGGTGGCCAGGGCGTGTTGCAGCGGGCCTTTGCCGTGCTGCGCGTGCTGGCTGACGCGAAAGGAGAAAAGCTGCGCCTGACCGATATCGCTGCGCGCACCGGCCAGGCGCAAGCCACGGTGCACCGCGTGCTGCAAGGGCTGATGCAGGAAGGCGTGGTCGAGCAGCCCGCGCAAAGCAAGGGCTACCAGTTGAGCGTGGCGTTCTTCTCGCTGGCGGCGGCGGCCGGCACCCACCAGTCGAGCCTGCGTTCGTTGTACCGGCCGGCCATGCTGCGTTTGTCAGGCATGTTGAACGACACGATTTTTCTGCTGGTGCGCAGCGGTTTCGATGCTGTCTGCGTGGACCGCGTAGACGGCGCGTTTCCCGTGCGTTCGCATACGGGCGACATTGGCGGGCGGGTGCCGCTGGGCATGGGCCAGGGCGGCCTGGTGCTGTTGGCGAGCCTGCCGGAAGCCGAGCGCGAAGAAGTGATCCGCTTCAACATTCCGCGGCTGCATCATCTGGGTTTTGTGGACGAGATCTCGATGCGCGTGCGCATCAAGGAATGCCAGGAACTGCAATACGCGCGCAGCCAGGGGCAGGGCGTGTTCCCGAATATCGCGGGGCTGGCGGTACCGGTCTATGACCCCAACGGCGTGACAGTGGCGGCGCTAAGCGTCGCCGCCCCCATCGAACGCATCAACGACGAACGCCTGCCGCTGATCGTGGAAATGCTGCGCCGTGAGGCCGATGCGGTTGGTGCGCAGATCAATCCGTTTGATCCGGCATTGCGGCGGCCCAGTCAGTATTTGGGCGCGGGCAACGGGGGGTAATTGGGGGGATGGCGGTTGAGGGGCGGCAACGTGTCACGTTCGCCGCCCTGACCGATCAGTTCGGATACGTGCCCGGCAGCAAAATGCTGCGGTCGCCCGGCTCGATCGAGCGGCGGCCGCACAGGGCCATCGTCGTGTCCATTTCCTTGTAGAGCAGCTCCAGCGCGCGGGTTACGCCCGCCTGGCCGTAGGCGCCCAGGCCGTACAGGAAAGCGCGGCCGATCATCGTGCCGCGTGCGCCCAGCGCCACGGCCTTCAGGATGTCTTGGCCGGAACGGATGCCGCCGTCCATCCAGACTTCGATCTTCGAGCCCACCGCGTCGGCAATCGACGGCAGCGCGGCAATCGAGGACATGGCGCCGTCCAGCTGACGCCCGCCGTGATTGCTGACGATCAGCGCATCCGCGCCGCTATTGGCGGCCAGCTGTGCGTCTTCCACATCCAGGATGCCCTTGATGATGAGCTTGCCGCCCCAGCGCTGCTTGATCCATTCCACGTCGTCCCAGCTCAAGCGCGGGTCGAATTGTTCGGCCGTCCAGGCCGACAGCGACGACAGGTCGCTCACGCCCTTGGCGTGGCCGACGATGTTGCCGAAGGTGCGGCGCTTGGTGCCCAGCATGCCCATGCACCAGCGCGGCTTGGTCGCCAGGTTGATCAGGTTGCGGATGGTGGGCTTGGGCGGGGTCGACAGGCCGTTCTTGATGTCTTTGTGGCGTTGGCCCAGGATCTGCAAGTCCAGCGTCAACACCAGCGCGGTGCAGCCAGCAGCCTTGGCGCGGTCGATCAGGTTGGCCACGAATTCGCGGTCGCGCATCACGTAGAGCTGGAACCAGAACGGCTTCTTCGTGGCTTCGGCCACGTCTTCCAGCGAGCAGATGCTCATCGTCGACAGCGTGAACGGCACGCCGAAATCCGCCGCAGCCTTGGCCGCCAGGATCTCGCCATCCGCATGCTGCATGCCGGTCAGACCCGTGGGCGAAATCGCCAGCGGCATCACCACGTCATGCCCCACCATCGTGGTGCGCAACGACCGGCCTTCCATGTTCACCGCCACGCGCTGACGCAGCTTGATCTTCTGGAAATCGCTTTCATTGGCGCGGTACGTGCCTTCCGTCCAGGCGCCGGAATCGGCGTAGTCGTAGAACATGCGCGGCACGCGCTTTTGCGCAACGGCGCGCAAATCTTCGATGCAGGTGATCGTAGAAAGGTTAGCGGTCATGGGAGGTCTGAGGAGTGATAGAGGTGCGCCAGCTGCGTTTCGTATTTTTAGAATCTGGAGCCGCCGGCTGCGGGCGGCTGTGCCGCAACGCCTGGGTGACAGACCCTGCGGCGCCGCCCAGTATACGCGCCGAGGCCGGCAAGCGCTGCTTGCCGGCCCCGTTCGCCCCCCCCTCTCTGACCGGGGCTCTGCGGCCCCGGTCCACCCAAGCTATCGCGGCCAGACCTTGCTGACCGCGCGGATCGTCGCCCACGCCACCCAGCGCGGGCTGGTCAGCCGCGCGCCCGGCAAACGGCGCATCACATCCACCGCCAGGCCGCCGCGCTTGTGCCATTGCTTTTTGCGGGTCTGGCTATCGGTCCAACGGCCCTCCAGCCACGGGAATTCGCGGCGTCCCGGCTTGTAGACCGGCGGCGTGTTGTAGATCAGGATGTACGCCAGCCGCGGCGACGGCGACGTGTTCGGCCCCGTGAAGTGCAGCGTGCGGGCGTCGTGCACGGTGATGCCGCCCGGGTCCAGCGGTTCGGCCACCGCCTGGTCGCGCGCGAAATCGCCGCAGCATTCCAGCGGATGCAGGGTCTTGTCGCCGCCAGGCGAACGATGCTCCAGCACGTCCCACTTGTTGGACCCGGGAATGAACTGCATGCAGCCGTTTTCAACGGTTGCCGGTTGCAGCGCCAGCCAGATGCTCAGCTCGTTGTAGACAAAGTCGGGCGAACGGAACGCCTCGTCCTGGTGCCACGGCGTCTCGGGGCCGAACGGGCCGGGCTTGAGCAGGGCGTGTTCGCCATACAGCGCCGCCTCTTCGCCCAACAGTTGGCGGGCCAGGTCCAGCGTGCGCTCGTGATAGGCCGTCTTCAACAGACCGGGGGCATAATGACGCGGATCGTGCAGGCTGGGAAACTTGGCCGGCTTGGACGGATCGTCCCGGCTGACAAAGTCGTACTGTGCGCCCTCGTTGTAGCCGGTCTTGTTCGCAAACAGGTCCAGCAACGTCCGCCGGATGTATCCCACTTCATCCTGCGGGCACATGTCCTTCAGGGCCAGGTACCCCTGATCCCTGTAGCGCGCTGTCTCAGCTTCCGACAACAAACTGGTCTCTTCCATAATGGCTTCTCCAAGCTCTAGTAGCGGGTGTTCCCGTTGGCACGTTTTGACATGAGCTCTAACGTATCGCTTCGGTGCCATCCGGGCCTATAGACCATCCGCCGTAGCCATTACCGCCTACGCACATCGCGCCGGGCGGCGCATCATCCGAAGGAAAATTCATGCAAGACCATCAGCAAGCTCCGCAATCCGACACCCATTTCGAAACTGTCCTCGTCAGCATCAGCGGCACCGTGCAAGGCGTGGGATATCGCCACGCCACGGTCAGGCGCGCTCACATGCTGGGGGTGACGGGTTGGGTGCAGAATCTGCTGGACGGCACGGTCGAGGCCCTGGTGCAGGGCACGCCCGACCAGGTGGATCACATGCTGGAATGGTTGCGGCGCGGCCCGCCGGGCGCATCGGTCACGGAAATCACGACGCGCCGGGAGTACACCGACAAGCGTTACATTCGCTTCGAGCAGGTGTAGGCGGATAGGCCGCCCTCGGCAGGACGGTGTAATCCCATCAGCCGAGAGCAGGGCGCGGCAGCAAAGCTGCCGCTACGGCAACGGTCAGCGGCTGCGCAGCCAGCGCCCGCCCACCTGATTGACGACCAGGCCCGCCAACACGCAGGCAGCGCCCACCCATTGCAAGGGCTGCAAGCTTTCGCCAAACGCCGCCGACGCCGCCCACAGGCCCACGACGGGCACCAGCAACGAGAACGGCGCGATCTTCGCCGCGGGGTGGCGGGTCAGTAACTGGGTCCACAAGGTGTAGGCCAAGAGCGTCGCCAGCACCGCCAGGTACAGCACCGACAGCGCCTCGCCCCAGCCCATACCCGTCACCATGCCTACCACCGGCTCCCAGCCGTCGATCAGCACGGCCAGCAGCAGGAACGGCAGAACCGGCGCGGCGCTGCTCCAGGCGATGAAGGCGAAGGGGTCGTAGCCGGGCGCCTTGCGGCTGGCCAGCCGGACGATCAGGTTGGACACCGCCCACATGAACGCGCCGCCAAGTGTCAGCACAAAGCCCAGCATCGTCATCTGGCCAGGGCCTTCGCCGCGTCCGCCGGCAATCACCGCCAGCCCCAACGCGGCCACGCCCAGCCCGATCCAATGATGGCGGCGCGCCCGCTCGCCCAGCACAGGCGCAGCCAATAGCAACGTGAAGAACGCCTGCGTCTGGATCACCAGCGAGGCCATGCCAGCCGGCATGCCGAACTTCAACGCGGTGAACAGCAGGCCGAATTGGCCCAACCCCTGCACCAGCCCGTAGGCGGCGATCCAGTGCCACGGCAGCTGTGGCCGTCGCACAAACAGGATCAGGGGGAAGGCCGCCAGCGCGAACCGGAGTGCGCCCAGCATCATGGGGGACAAGCCCCGCATGCCGACCTTCATGACAACAAAATTCAGGCCCCAGATGACCACCACCGCCAAGGCGCAGAAATAGTCTTTACGGGTGAGAGGGGTAGTCGTGGACATCCGGCATTATCGCATCGCCGGCCCCTGCCGGCGGCGATAACTCAACGCTTTTTCAGTACCGTGGCGAACGCTTGCACCGCGGTATCGATGTCGTCATCGTCGATGTGCCGATGGGTCACGCAACGCAGCCGCGTGCGCCCCCACGGACGGGTCAACAAGCCTTCCGCTTGCAGCGCCGCCACCCACTGCGCGTTCGTCATGCCGGTGTTAGCGGTCTCGACCTGCACGATGTTGGTCTGCGGCACAGTTGCCGACAGCGCAGGCGCCAAGCCATTGATGCCGTCGCTCAAGCGGCGCGCGCGCACGTGGTCTTCGACGAGCCGGTCGGTCATCGTCTGCACGCCTTCCAAGCCGGCCGCCGCCATGATGCCGGACTGGCGCTGCGTGCCGCCCAGCATGCGGCGCAAGGTGCGCGTGCGGGCGATTACCGTCTTGCTGCCCGCCAGCACCGCACCCACCGGCGCGCTCAGGCCCTTGGACAGGCACAGCGACACGGTGTCGGCGTACTGCGTGATCTCAACGGCCGGCACGCCCAGCGCCACCGCGGCGTTGAACAGGCGCGCGCCGTCCAGGTGCACGGGGATGCCCGCGGCGTTCGCCATGCCGTACACGGCCTGCATATGATCCAGCGGCAAGACCGCGCCCCCGGCGTTGTTGTGCGACGTTTCCATCGCCACCAGCGACGTCTTCAAACGGTGGCCCCCGGACAAGAGCGCTTCGTCCAGCCGGTTCAGGTCCATCGCGCCATCGGTGCCGGACACGCCCTGGTAGAACAGGCCCGTAAAGGTCGCGGCGCCGCGTTCCGACGTGTACATATGGGCGGACGATTCCAGCACCACCTGTTCGTTGCGCTGCGTTTGCGCCAGCACGGCCAGCAGGTTGGCCATGGTGCAGCTGGGCACGAACAGCCCCGCTTCCTTGCCCAGGCGGGCCGCCACATGGGCTTCCAGCGCGCGTACGGAAGGGTCGCCATCCAGCCCGTCGTCGCCAATGGGCGCGGTGCGCATGCGCTCGTACATGGCCGCGGTGGGATGGGTGACCGTGTCGCTGCGCAGGTCGACAGGGCTGGTCGGGTGGTCGGCGGGAATCCGCTGGGTCATGGCGTTCAATGCTGCAAAATTTTGGAAAGAAATTGGCGCGTGCGCGGAGCACGTTCCTCTACATTGCCGAAGAACGCGTCTTTGTCGCAGTCTTCAACAATCTTGCCGCCGTCCATGAAGATCACACGGTCGGCGACGCGGCGGGCGAATCCCATTTCATGGGTCACCACCATCATCGTCATGCCCTCGCGGGCAAGGTCGGTCATGACGTCCAGCACCTCGTTGACCATCTCGGGGTCCAGCGCAGACGTCGGTTCGTCAAACAGCATCACCACCGGGTCCATCGACAGCGCGCGCGCAATGGCCACGCGCTGCTGTTGGCCGCCCGACAATTCGCCGGGATGCTTGTCCTTGTGCGCCGACAGGCCCACGCGTTCCAGCAGCGCCAGCGCGCGCGTGCGCGCTTCGTCCTTGCTGCGGCGCAGCACCTTGACCTGACCCAGGCACAGGTTCTCGGTCACGGACAGATGCGGGAATAGCTCGAAGTGCTGGAACACCATGCCGGCCACCGCACGCAGCTTGGGCAGATTGGTGCGGGGGTCGCCCACCGAAATGCCGTTGACCACGATGTCGCCCTGTTGAAAGGGTTCCAGCGCGTTCACGGTCTTGATCAGCGTGGACTTGCCGGACCCGGACGGCCCGCACACCACCACGACCTCGCCTTTGCCGACGGTCGTCGTGCATTCATCCAGCACCTGAAAGGAGCCGTACCACTTGCTGACCTGCTTGATCTCGATCATCGGAGGCGTCGAAGAAAATTGCATCGTTAAACCCTATCGCAGCACACGGGTGCGCTTTTCCAGCAGTTTGACCAGGCGGGACGCCGTGAAGCAGATCACGAAATACACCACCGCCACAAAGAGGTAGAGCTCCACCAGCCGGCCATCGCGCTGGCCGATCTTGGAGGCCGCGCCCAGGAAGTCCGTCAGTGACAGCACGTAGACCAACGAGGTGTCCTGGAACAGGATGATCACGCGCGTCAGCAGCGCGGGCACCATGTTGCGAAACGCCTGCGGCAAGATCACGTAGCGCATGCCTTGCCACGGGCTCAGGCCAATCGCCATGCTGGCCGACACCTGCCCGCGCGCAATCGACTGGATGCCGGCGCGCATGATTTCGCAGAAGTACGCGGCCTCGAACATCGTGAAGGTGATGACCGCCGAATTGAACGCCCCCACGCGCAAGGGCGTGGGCGACCCCACCACCCAGGCCGCAATGTACGGCACCAGGAAGTAGAACCAGAAGATCACCAGCAACAGCGGAATCGACCGCATCACGTTCACATAAATGCCCGCCGGCACCGACAGGATCTTGAAGCGCGACAAGCGCATCATCGCAAGCAGCGTGCCCAGCGCCAGGCCCATTACAGCGGCCAGCACCGTCAGCGTCAGCGTGAACGTCATGCCCGTCTGGAACAGATAGGGCAGGGCGGTCCAGATCACATCGAAATCGAATTTACCCACGGCGTTCCCCTAGCGGCTCTTGCCGGCTGAACCGATCAGCCCGGGAACAGCGACATGGCGTTCAAGCAGGCGCATACCCAGCACGACGATGCCGTTGAGGATCAGGTAAATCACCGTCGCGGCGGAGAACGCCTCGAAGATGTGGAAACTGAATTCCTGCATGGAGCGCGCCTGGCCGGTCAGTTCCAGCAGGCCGATCGTCAGCGCCACCGAGGAATACTTGATGGTGCCCATGAATTCGGAAGTCAACGGCGGCAGCACGATGCGAAACGCTTCGGGCAGGATGATGTAGCGATACACCTGCACCTCGGTCAGCCCCAGCGCGGTGCCCGCCTGGAACTGGCCGCGCGGCAAGGACTGGATGCCGGCGCGCAATTGTTCGGCCACGCGGGCCGATCCATAAAACCCCAGGCACAGCACCGCAGGCACGAACTGCCCCCACGGCTGCGGCATCTGCTTCATCGCCAGACCCCAGGCATGCGGCAGCAGCTCGGGCAGCACGAAGTACCACAGGAACATCTGCACCAGCAGCGGGATGTTGCGGAAGATCTCGACGTAGGTCGCACCAACGACGTTCATCAGCCGGGACTGCGCCGTGCGCATCACGCCCAGCCAGGACCCCAGCAGCAAAGAGAAGACCCACGCGGTCAGCGCCAGCGCCAGCGTCCAGCCCACGCCGATCAGGAGCGTCTGCAGGAAGGTGTGCACGCCGTCTGGCGACATCTCCAGGAAGACGCCCCAACTCCAGTTGTAATTCATGCCTGTGCCTTAGATGGCGGCGCCGGCCCCGGCGCCTTGCCCCAAAACCGCCGCGGGACGCACTGGGCGTCCCGCGGACTACCTGCTTACTCGTATACCTTGGGGTCACCCGAATCGGTCGGGTTCGCCAGCGCGCGCTTGAGCGCGTCGCTCATCGGATACTTCAGGTTGATCTGCTTCGGGGGAATCGGCGAATTGAAGTACTTGTCGTAGATGGCAGCGACCTTGCCGGTCTTGATCAGGTCCACCACGGCGTCGTCCACCACCTTCTTGAAGGCGGGGTCGTCCTTGGGTTCCATGATGCCGTAGGGAGCCATTTCCAGGCCCTTCTTGCCGATCACGAATGCGTCCGGGTTCTTCGACGAGGCCACGGCGCCGTAGGCGATGCCGTCATCGTTGGCCGAACCGGCGGCACGGCCCGATTCCACCATCAGGATGGTCTCGGCGGTATCCTTCGTCGGCGCCATCGTGATGCCCAGGTTGCCCTTGGCGTTCAGGCCCGAGATCAGGCGGAACGTCTGGCCACCGGCTTGGGCGGCGATGGTCTTGCCGCGAAACGATTCCAGGTTGTTGGGATCAACGCCGCCGTCCTTGCGCGCCACCAGCACCACTTGCGCCACGAAGGTCGTGGGCGCGAACGACACCAGCTTGTGGCGGTCCAGGTTATTGGTGGTGTTGCCGCATTCCAGGTCGATCGTGCCGTTGGCCAGCAGCGGGATGCGCGTGGCCGAGGTCGTCGGGTTGTAGCGCACTTCCAGCTTGGGCAGCTTCAGCGCGGCCTTCACGTACTGGGCGACTTCCTGGCAGATCTCGACCGTGTACCCGACCGGCTTCTGGTTGCCGTCAAGGTAGGCGAAGGGGACGGACGTCTCGGGGTGGCCGATGGTGATCACGCCCGTTTCGCGGATCTTGTCCAGGCGGCTGGGGCCTTCGGCGTGGGCGGTGGCGGCGCTGCCCAGCAAGGTGGCGGCAACCGAGATCGCGGCAAATGCTTTCATCTGAATCCCTTGGCGCCGTGCGTGCGGCGCGTGTTTGCAATGTCGATCAGCGGCGCCAGATTTTTTGGCGGCCGCCGCGTCCCGCGATGAGCCCCGCGGCTGGCAAAAAGTATCAACTAGCAGTATGGTTTTATCCAGTTCCAATCAGGTATTCCTCTATACGGATTTGATATGGCCATTCCACGGATGGGCTTAAGACACATCGAGGCCTTCCGAGCCGTCATGATGACCGGCTCGATGACGGCCGCCGCGCGGCGCGTGCATACCTCGCAGCCGCACGTTAGCCGCTTAATTGCGCAATTGGAAGCCATCACCCAGTTTCCCTTGTTCGACCGCAATGGCAGCCGCCTGAGCCCCACACAGGACGGCTCGCGCTTCTTCCAAGAGGTTGAAAAGACCTTCATCGGCCTGGCCGGCCTGGAGTCGGCCGCAGCCAGCATCCGCTCGTTCAGCGCCAGCCGCCTGAGCGTGGCCGCCATGCCCCGGTTGGCAGGCGGCATCCTGGCGCGCATCGTCGCGGCCTTCAAGACTGAGTACCCGGACGTGATGGTCTCCATCCACTCGGGCAACGCCAGCGCGGTGCACAACTGGATCAGCTCGGGCTTCTGCGACACGGGGCTGGCCATGCTGTCGGGCGACAGCCCCGGCATTCAGGTCGAGCCGGTGTTGACGATGAGCTGCGTGGCGGTGCTGCCCAAAGGGCACCGCCTGACCAAACTGAAAAAGCTGAAGCCCGCTGACTTCGCCGGCGAACCGTTCATCGCCTTTCCCAGCGCCACGCCGCTGCGCGAAAAGATCGACGCCGTCTTCAAGGCGGCAAAGGTCGAACGTCAGACAGTGGCCGAAGCCGGGCTGGGCTCATCGGTGTGCGCGCTGGTGGGCGCCGGGCTGGGCGTGGCGCTGATCAACCCGCTGGCGGCGCGCGAGGAGTACGAGGCCAACGGCGTCGAAGTCCGCCCCTTCAGCCCGTCGGTGCCGGTGACGGTGGCGCTGCTGTACCCGCCGTATCACACGCGCACCCGGCTGGTCAGCGTGTTCTCACGCTACGCGCATCAGCTGATGAATGAAGAGATGGCGGATCTGAAGGCGCGGGCGCCGCGGTAACACACAAGCGCCCGGCCAGAAAGGCGGCATGCGCGATGAACGGCGCCGCGTCCCCGCCTGCTATATGAAAGACTGCTCAAGATAGCCCGCCGCTTCGCCAGACTGCTTCAGGGCTTCCCACTGCGCCAGGTTCAGCTGCGGCATCTGAAAGGCGGGCTGCGGGCGGCTGTACCAGCCGGGGTTATGCAGACGGGCCAGCAGGTCCATCTTCGGGCCATCCAGGTACAGATGGTCGCGGTCTGCCACCAGCTCATCCTGCACATGCATGGCCACCACGTCGGCCACCACCAGGCTGCGGCCGTCGATGCGCAGCAGTTCATGCACCCGGCACTCGAACGCAACAGGCGACTGCATTACCCGTGGCACGCCGATACGCTCGGAAGGGGACAACACCAGACCGGCCTCGGCCGATTCGTCAACGCCTGCCGGGAAATCCACCGCCGTCACATTCATTCTGGCCGCCAGCCGGGTCGACACCAGATTGACGGTGAACTCGCCACGCTCGGCGATATTGCGGGCGGTGTCCTTGGGTGCGCCGTCACGCATCCCGATACCCACGCAGATCAGCGGCGGGTCACCCGACATCAGGTTGAAGAACGAGAAGGGCGCCACGTTCGTCGCCCCCCGCGCGTCGCGCGACACGATCCACGCGATGGGACGCGGCACGATCGCTGCGGTCAGCAGCTTGTAGCGGGCAGGGCCCGCCAGCGCATTCAGATCAATGAACATGACTGATCCCCAGGGCCATCAGTCTTGCGGGGCGGTGTGGGCCGGCGCCGCGCCCTCGGCGGCCTTCGCATCGGCAAACAGGCGGTCACTGCGCTTGCAGCGGCACCGGCCAATCTGATGCAGCTCGATCAAGTTGCCCACCGGATCGCGCAGGAACAGCTGCATCAGTTCGGGCGCCGCCACATTGTCCAACTTCCAGTAGTCCACCGCTTGACGCTGGAGTTCGGCTTCGGCCGCTGCAATGTCCCGCACCGCCAGCGCCACATGGTTTTCCACAGGGTCGCGGCCCGGCCCTTGGGAATAGGGCGAGGGGCCGTCGCTGCCCAGCAGATGGATCTGACAGTCATTGCCCATGTCCAGGAAGTACCCGGCAATGCCCGGGATTTCCCAGCGGCCCTTGTCGGTGTCCAAGCCCAGCACGTCTCCATAGAACGCACCCATCGCCGCCACCTTCGCAAGCGGCATGCGCACCGCGTGATGATGCAGTTCCAGAACGTCTAATGCCATGTGTGTCTCCTTTGTTGTCCGGCTGGCGCCCAAGCGCTGCCAAGGGGGCATTGTTGGCGGCGTCGGACCCGGTGGGGAATGCCGTTCAGCGCAACTCACGATTGCACGGCGTGCAACTCCGGCAGCCCGATTCGGCCGGAGAGCCGCGCTATGCTTGGCGGCATGACTACGCCAGACCTCAACATGCTGCTGACACTGGATGTCCTGATCCAGGAAGGCAGCGTCGCCGGTGCAGCGCGCCGCCTCAACCTGAGCACACCCGCCATGAGCCGCGCCCTGGCCCGCATCCGCGAGGCCGTGGGCGATCCCGTACTGGTGCGTTCGGGCCGCGGGTTGGCGCCCACGCCGCGCGCCCTGGCGCTGCGAGATCAGGTGCGCAGCGTGGTGGAACAGGCGCAGACAGTGATCTCTGCATTTAGCCAGGATGTGGACCTGGGTTCCTTGACGCGGGTGTTCACGCTACGGTCCAACGACGTGTTCGTCAGCGCCTACGGCGGCCGCCTGCGCGAACGGCTGCGCCGCGACGCGCCTCACGCCGTGTTGCGCTTTCTGTCGGAAGCGAAAGATGACAGCGACGCGCTCGCGGGCGATGCCGACCTGTACATCGGCTCGTCGCAGAAATTCGGCGCCGACATCAAGGTGCAGACGTTATTCACAACGTCCTTCTGCGGTCTGGCACGCGCCGGCCACGCCATCTTCCAGGACGACATCACGCCCGAACGTTTCGTCGCCTACGAGCACATCAGTGTCTCGCGGCGCGGCCGCGCGCAAGGCCCCCTGGACCTGGCGCTGAGCGACTTGGGCCTGTCCCGGCGCGTCGCCTTGATCACGCCCACCTTCCACGCCGCCATCTTCGCGCTGGCCGATTCCGACATGATCCTGCCGTCCATGCCGCAACACCTGATGCCGGGCATCGAGCGCTTGGGGCTGGCCCTGCGCGGCTTCGCCGTGCCAATCCCGATGGCATCGGTCAGAGTCGTGCAGGCGTGGCCGCCCCGGCTGGACAGCGACCCGGCGCACCGCTGGTTAAGGCAGACGATCAAGCAGGTGTGTGGCGGGGAGGCCTGAGCCGCCGTCGCGGGTCCGGCCATCCGCATACAGCCACCAGACGGCGCCCGTGTCTGCCCGCAATGCTTGGACCGGCAAGCCTGCTGCCCAGCATTGAGCAATCGCCGGCGGCCCGCCATGCACCCCATCCGCAGTACGCAACGACGCCGGCGCGCCGATCCACGCATAGACCGGCTCATGCAACCAGACGCCGTGCGCATCTGCGATACCGATATGCAGGCCGTCCGCGCTGTGCTCGCTGGGTGCGTCAGGCGCTACCGCGCACAGCCAGCCGTAGTCCGCGCCCCACTTCAAACCGAACAGCATGTGCTGCGTGCAGGGCAACGCCTCACGGCCTGCTTGCATGTCGTAGACGCCTTGTAACCATTCGTCCCATTCGCCGTGATCCACGCACCGCAGCACGCGCACGTAGCGGCCCGCCTGACCGGCAGGCGGCGGCGGAATCTCGGCGGGGTCGTCCGACGGCAGCCAGATGACGTCTGCCAAATCGGTATAGACCACAGGCACGATCACATTGCCCTGGCTGTCGACGACGCCGCGTTTGTCGTCGTCGGTCAGGACACGCACGTGCATGCGTGCCTGCGCCCATAAATCCGCGGCGTCGGTTTCCGTATCCACCGGCGCAAACGCTGCGTACTGCGCGTCCAGCACCTGACGGCCATGTTTGTCGATCAATCCGCACAAAGCGTCGCGCTCGGTCACATAGGCGTGCAACGCGTCATCCCAATTGATGTCGTCCCAACACGGCGGCACGGCCCACGCGCCTGTCCGGTCGATCAGCCCCCATTGGCCCGAATCAAAAGCGGGCGCCAGATCGCCCGGCGAAAAATCGCCCGCAGATTCAAATCGGGGGGCAATCGCCCACGCTCCCTGCTTATCCACAAAGCCGATCCGATCGCCGACCCGCGCCATCACCAGGCCCTGTGCATAACTCCACGCTTCATCCAACACACACGGCATCAGTTCGCGGCCATCCGTGTCGATCAAGCCGATCTTGTCGCCTTTCAACACCGTTGCAACGCCGTCTTCAAATGCCCAGATGGTGTCGAACTGCGGCGCCAGCACGATCCGTCCATCGTCGGCCGCGCCCACCCGCACGCCCCACAACTTGTCCACAAGAAAGCGGTGCAGGCCGGCGCCAAGGTGCGTGCTGTCGGGGCGTTCTGTTTCGCCTTCGTTGTCTTCTTCGCTGGCGTCTTCGCTGGCGTCTTCGCTGGCGTCTTCGCTGTCGTCTTCGTTGTCTTCTTCGCTGCCGTCTTCGCTGCCGTCTTCGCCCCCGTCCTGCGTCACGAAGTCTTCGTAGCGCACGGTGCGCACCGGCTCCTGCTCGGCAAAGTAAGGGTGGCTCAAGCCACCCAGACCAAAGCGCCACGCCCAGCCCGACGCGTCGTCCACGCCGTGCACGCCCAGCAAGCGCAAAACGCCCGCGCTGTCTTCGGCTGCCATGCAGGCATGCAGCTGCTGCCAACGCAGATTGCACTGCGCGCGTGCGTGGGCGGCATACGCCGCCGCGCCGTCCTCATGCAGCCACGCCAATTCGTCCAGATTCGCCGTGATCCACAAGACGGCGTCATCGGCTTGCGCGTCGATCATTTCTGCCAGGTACGTGGCGGCGGCATCCAGCTGCAAGAAATAGGGCGCATCGTCGTGTGCCGCATGCGACAGCAAGAAGGCCGCCAGCTCGCATAAGCGGTCATGCGCGTCGTTCGCGCGCGCGGCCAGCCCTGCGGTTTCCGCATCGCCGAACACACGCTGCGACACATCCGCCTCTACGTCCGCTGCGCCGGCCAGCAAGACCTGCCACAGGGTCGGAAAATTGCCATTGGCGCTGGCGATTTCCACTGAAGGGCTATGCCCTTTGTCTTCTGACTGCAAATAGAGCCACGCCCGATTACCCATCACCCCATCCTTGCCGTTTGGAAACGCAACCACAAAAAATAAGGGCTGCCGAAGCAGCCCTGTCAACCCATCAGATCCCCGAGAACGATCTACGTTCTGACGAGATCACGTATGGGCTTGATCACGCGTCGATGTTGCCCGCCGACAGCGCATTGCGTTCGATGAACGCGCGGCGCGGTTCGACGTCGTCGCCCATCAGCGTCGTGAAGACTTCGTCCGCCGCAATGGCGTCTTCGATCTGCACGCGCAGCAGACGGCGCACCTTCGGGTCCATCGTGGTTTCCCACAGCTGTTCCGGGTTCATTTCGCCCAGACCCTTGTAGCGCTGCTTCGAGATGCTGCGGTCGGCTTCGCTGCGCAGCCATTGCATGGCTTCGCGGAAGTCGGACACCGTCTGTTCCTTGCGCTTGTCGCCTTCGCCACGCGCGGCGAGCGAACGCGAACTCACCTTGCCCAGGAAGCTCTTGGCGGCCTTGGACAGAATGGCGTAGTCGGAACCGTTGACGAAGTCGGCGTCGATGATGCTGACGCGCACGTTGCCGTGGTGCATGCGCTGCACGGACAAGCGATGACGTTCGGTGGCTTCATCAAACTGCGGCACCACTTCCACGCCGTTGCCGCTGACCGGGTCACGCATGGCATCAGCCAGGCGCTTGGCGGAGTCGGCGGTGGATTCTGCCGATTCCAGGTTGATCTCAACGCCTTCGGCCATGGCCGACAACGCGCCCACGTCGAACACCTTCGCCAAACGCGCGATGACGCCGTCAGCCGCCACGTACTGGCTGGCCAGATCGGTAAGTTCTTCGCCGCGGATGATGTTGCCGCCCGAGATGATCTCGGCATCCTTCAGCGCCAGTTGCAGCATGAACTGCGCTTCTTCCTGGTCGTCCTTCAGATAGCGTTCTTCGCGGCCAACCTTCACCTTGTACAGCGGCGGCTGGGCGATATACACATAGCCGCGCTGAACCAGCTCGGGCATCTGGCGGTACAGCAGCGTCAGCAGCAGGGTGCGGATGTGCGCGCCGTCAACGTCCGCGTCAGTCATGATGATCAGGCGGTGGTAACGCAGCTTTTCCACGTTGAAATCGGGGCCGATGCTGGTGCCCAGCGCCGTGATCAGCGTGGCGATCTGTTCGCTGGCGATCAGGCGGTCAAAGCGCGCCTTCTCAACGTTCAGCACCTTGCCGCGCAGCGGCAGGATGGCCTGAAACTTGCGGTCGCGGCCTTGCTTGGCCGAGCCGCCTGCGGAGTCACCCTCGACGATGTACAGCTCGCAAAGCGCGGGGTCTTTTTCCTGGCAGTCGGCCAGCTTGCCGGGCAGGCCAGCGCCTTCCAGCACGCTCTTGCGCCGCGTCATTTCGCGGGCCTTGCGCGCGGCTTCGCGGGCGCGGGCGGCTTCGACGATCTTGTTGCACAACGCCTTGGCGTCGTTCGGGTTTTCAAGCAGCCAGGATTCCAGCGTGCGGGCCACGGCTTCTTCAACGGCCGGACGCACTTCGCTGGACACCAGCTTGTCTTTGGTCTGGCTGCTGAACTTGGGTTCGGGCACCTTCACCGACAGCACGCAGGCCAGGCCTTCGCGCATGTCGTCGCCAGACGTTTCAACCTTGGCCTTCTTGGCCAATTCGTTGTCGGCAATGTACTTGTTGATGATGCGGGTCATCGCCGCGCGCAGGCCGGTCAAGTGCGAGCCGCCGTCGCGCTGCGGGATGTTGTTGGTGAAGCACAGCACGCTTTCGCTGTAGCTGTCGTTCCACTGCATCGCCACTTCCACGCCCACCGACACGCCGCCTGCGGCCGACTCGGTGCTGACCGAGAACACGTTCGGGTGCAGCACGGTCTTGGCGCGGTTGATGTATTCAACAAAGCCCTTCACGCCGCCCGAGAACGCAAAATTCTCTTCCTTGCCCTGGCGCTGATCCACCAGGCGGATCTTCACGCCGTTGTTCAGGAACGAGAGCTCGCGCAAGCGCTTGGAGAGAATCTCGTAGTGGTATTCGATGTTGTTGAAGATGACCGGGTCGGCCAGGAAGCGCACTTCCGTGCCCCGCATGTCCGTCGTGCCCGTCACAGCCAGGGGCGCCACGCGCGCGCCTTGGCGGAATTCCATCTGGTGGACCTGGCCGTTGCGGCGGATCGTCAGGCGCAGCCATTCCGACAGGGCGTTCACGCAAGACACGCCCACGCCGTGCAGGCCGCCAGACACCTTGTACGAGTTCTGGTCGAACTTGCCGCCGGCGTGCAGTTCGGTCATCACGATTTCCGCCGCGCTGCGGTGGAATTCGTCGTCCTTGTGGATATCCGTGGGGATACCGCGGCCGTTGTCGGTGACCGAGATCGAGTTGTCGGTATGGATGGTGACGACGATGTCGTCGCAATGGCCGGCCAGGGCTTCGTCGATGGCGTTATCCACGACTTCAAACACCATGTGGTGCAAGCCTGTGCCGTCGGACGTGTCGCCGATGTACATGCCGGGGCGCTTGCGCACGGCCTCCAGCCCCTTGAGCATCTTGATCGAGTCAGCGCCGTAGCCGCTGGTCTCGGGAGTGGTGTTCTGCTGATCTGACATGTCTGGTTCGATAACGCTTTAAAGAACGGCCTGGCGGCCGGACCGCCCGCGAGCCCTCAGGCCCGCAAGCGGCACAAACCCACAAACGCGTGGGGCGCGGATCAAATCCGCATGGGCATGACGACGTACTTGAACTGGTCGTCTTCGGGCAGGGTGATGAGCGCCGACGCGTTGGCGTCGGGCATGACCGACCACTGGATGTTGTCGACCTTCACGTTGGCCAGCACGTCGAGCAGGTAGCCCACGTTAAAGCCCACGTCCAGGGCTTCATGGCCGTAGTCGATGTCGATTTCTTCCTGCGCCTCTTCTTGCTCGGCGTTGGAAGACGAAATCTTCATCTGGTTCTGCGCCAGTTGCAGGCGCACACCCTTGAACTTGTCGGTCGTCAAAATGGCGGCGCGCTGCAAGCTGCCTTGAAGCGCTTCGCGGCCCACCATGAAGTGGCGCGTGTAGTTCGTGGGAATCACACGCGTGAAATCGGGGAACTTGCCTTCGACCAGCTTGGACACCAGCTCGACGTCGCCGAAACGGAAACGGATCTGGCCCGGCGCCACATCAATGGAGACCACTTCATCGGAGTCTTCCAGCAGGCGCTGCATTTCCAGCACAGTCTTGCGCGGCACGATCACTTCGTGACGTTCGGCAATGCCGTCAGCTTCCGTCGAGCAATGCGCCAGGCGGTGACCATCGGTGGCGACGGCGCGCACACGGCCCGGTTCAAACACCAGCAACATGCCGTTCAGGTAGTAACGGATGTCTTGTTGCGCCATGGCGAAGTGCACCATGTTGAACAGATGGCGCAGCGTGCGTTGCGGCATGGTGAGCGAGACGTCCCACTGCTCGGGCTGAGCCACGGTGGGGAACTCGCTGGCAGCCAGCGTCTGCAACGCAAAGCGGCTCTTGGCCGATTGCACCGACAGCTTGTTGCTGGCCAGCGCCAGACGCACGTCGCCGGTATCCGGCAGCGCTTTCAGGATGTCGAGCAACTTGCGCGCGGCAACCGTGGTGGACTCGTTGTCCTGGCCCACGCCGAAGTCGGCGTGCGTGGTGATCTGTACTTCCAGGTCGGTCGCAATAAAGGCAACCTTGTTGCCTTCCTTGCGCATCAGGATGTTCGCAAGAATGGGCAGGGTATGGCGTCTTTCGACGATGCCCGCCACAGTCGACAGCGGTTTCAGCAATGCATCGCGTGTGGTTTGTACGAGTTGCATGTTCATCCTTTTAGAGTTTGTTCCAACACGTGCAGGGTATGGTTGAGCTCCGCTTGCTTTGCGCGGGCGTCGGAAATCTTGCGTACGGCGTGAAGTACGGTGGTGTGATCACGACCCCCGAACAAATCGCCGATTTCCGGCAGGCTTTTCTGCGTCAGCTCCTTCGCCAGGTACATCGCGACCTGGCGCGGCAATGCGATATTGGCGGGCCGGCGTTTCGAGTACATGTCGGCGACCTTGATCTTGTAGAAATCCGCAACCGTCTTCTGGATATTTTCCACAGTGATCTGGCCGTTGGACACGGACAGCAAGTCCTTCAGGGCTTCCTTGCAGACATCCACCGTCAGCACATCGCGGCCGTGGAAGCGGGCGTAGGCAAGCACCTTGCGCAACGCGCCTTCCAGCTCGCGCACGTTGCTGCGCAGATGCTTGGCAATGAAGAAGGCCACTTCCTCGGGCATGGGCACGCCTTCGGATTCCGCTTTACGCAGCAGAATCGCCACGCGCATTTCCAGCTCGGGCGGCTCAATCGCCACCGTCAGGCCGGAGTCAAAGCGCGAGATCAGGCGGCTGTCGATGCCCGACAGTTCCTTCGGATACGTATCGCTGGTGATGATGATCTGCTTGCGCTGGGCCACCATCGCTTCGAACGCGTAGAAGAATTCTTCCTGCGTGCGGTTCTTGCCGGAGAAGAACTGAATGTCATCGATCAGCAGCAAGTCCAGCGAATGGTAGTAGCGCTTGAAATCATCGAACGCCTTGCGCTGGTACGCCTTCACCACATCGGACACGTATTGGTCGGCGTGCACATAGCGCACGCGTACGCCCGTGCCGGCCGCCACCATGGCGTTGCCGATGGCGTGGATCAAGTGAGTCTTGCCCAGGCCCACGCCGCCATACAGGAACAGCGGGTTGTAGGACGTGCCCGGGTTCTCGGCCACTTGCAGCGCCGCGGCGCGCGCGAGCTGGTTCGCCTTACCCGTCACGAAGTTCTCGAAGGTGAGATCCGTATTCAGGCGCGAACGCTCGTACACGATGTTGGCCGCGTCGGCGTTGACCGCCTGGGCAGCCGCCGTGGTCGCGGGCGGGGGTGGGGCGGCCGGAGCCGGGGCCTGCATGGGCGGCGCGCCGCCTGAGGGCTGTGCAGCGGACAGGTGGGACTGATCGGGCTGCGGCGCACGCACGGGCGCGACCGGCATACGCGGGGCGGCTCCATGAGAAGGCAACTCGAACAACACCTGTACTGGTCGCTTGAACCACTCCGCGGCCAACGCTTCAATCTGGTGGGAAAAATTCTTACGCACCCAATCCAGCTTGAAGCGGTTGGGCGCGGCAACGCGCAGCACCGCCTGCGTTTCGTCGTACGCAAGCGGGACCAGCGGTCGTATCCACGCGCTGATTTGTTGGGGGGGGAGTTCCTGCTCAAGACGACTGACGCAGGTCTGCCAGAATTCTTTCATGTCGCTCTTATTCAAACCTCGATTCTACCTTGCCTGGGCTGGGGTTATCCACAGGGTAGGACATAAGCGTCTACACTGCTCAGGCTTAACTGTTTGACAAGACAGGGAAAACTTGCTGAAATGGTGGGCTTTTCCGAATTCTGTCTGTCAGAAGGTTTCACAGAGAGCTTAGCCGGAGTTGTGGCAAGACCCCTCCTTTCATTGGTTGGGGCGCTTACTGCACTGTCCGGTTTTTAGCTTTGCTGAATAGGTCGCCTGGGGAGAAATCCCTTGTCCAGAGCCCCGTCTACGAGTTGTTTTTTGCACATGTTGCAAAAATGCTCACTAGATACCCGCTGCTGAATCCGCGACCTGGAACCCTCCGGGCAGGTCCCTTCTGACTTTTGTTCTTTTTGTGGATCGTCCATGAAACGTACCTACCAACCTTCCGTTACCCGCCGCAAGCGCACCCATGGCTTTCGCGTGCGCATGAAAACCCGCGCTGGCCGCGCCATCCTGAACGCCCGTCGCGCCAAGGGCCGTAAGCGTCTGGCTGTCTAAGTTCTGGTTTTCCGGTTTTTCCGGAAGACCGTGACTCTTTGCACGGACCGGCCATATTGCAAGACCTCTCGCAATCTCGTTCTGGTTCCGCGCAAACGCCTGACCCGCAGTCCATGCCGCGCTCCACGCTTCCCCCGGAGGCGCGGTTGCATCGCCCCTCCGAGTTCGCCGCTGCCCTAAAAGGCCGGCGTCTTGCTCGAGGGGCGTTATTCATTGTGACTTCGGCTCCCAATGATCTGCCTCCCGGCCAGGATGCCTGTGCCCGCTTGGGGCTGATCATCGCCAAGCGCTTCGCCGCCCACGCCAGTACGCGCAACGCCATCAAGCGGGTCATCCGCGAAGCGTTCCGCCACCGGCGTCTGGCGTTGCCGCCCAAGGATTACGTCGTGCGATTGCATAGCAAAGTCGCTCCCACCACGCTCACCTCGCTAAAACGCTTGGTCAGAGCCGAAGTGGACGCTCACTTTGAACGGATCGCGCGATGATTTTCAAAGCACTGCTCATCGCCCCCATCCGGTTCTACAGGTTTTTCCTGAGTCCCTGGATCGGCCGGCAGTGCCGCTTTACCCCTACTTGCTCGGCGTACGCGATTGAAGCAATCGAACGCCACGGCGCCTGGCGCGGTTTCTGGATGGCGGTTCGGCGCATTGGCCGCTGCCATCCGTGGTCGCCCGGCGGATGGGACCCGGTTCCGCCAACACGGGGAACCAAAGCGCCCCCGTGCTGTTCCCACAGCCACCGCACCGAGCACGATTGACGCTAAACTGGCGGGCTTTGCTGGCCCGTATTCACTTCAGTAGGCACCATGGATATCCGACGAACCGTCCTCTGGATGATTTTTTCCTTTTCGCTGTTGCTCCTATGGAACAACTGGCAAATCCATAACGGCAAGCCGTCGCTGTTCGGGGGCCCGACGCCCGCGGCCAGCACGGCTGAACCGCAGGCCGGCGCCAATAACGCCACGCCATCGGTGCCCAGCGCGCCGACCTCCACGGCAGCTACGCCGTCGGCGGTTCCTGGCGCCACTGCACCCGCTACCGCACGCTCGGAAGAAGTCGTCATCACGACGGACGTTCTGCGTCTGACGTTCGACACGATGGGCGCCCAACTGGTGCGCGCCGAGCTGCTGAAATACCCGGCAACCGGCCAGCCCGACAAGCCCACCGTGCTGCTGGACCGTTCGGCCGGCCTGACCTACGTCGTGCAATCCGGTGTGGTTGGCGCCCCCAATGGCCAGAGCTTCCCCACGCACCAGACGCCTTTCCGCGTCGTGTCCACCGAACGCCAACTGACCGGCGACAGCCTGGTCGTTGCCTTCGAAGGCGAATCGGGCGGCGTGAAGGTCACCAAGACGTTCACCCTGCACAAGGGCCGCTACGACATCGACGTGCGCCATGACCTGGCCAACGTCGGCTCCGCCCCCGTCACGCCCGCGCTGTACCTGCAGCTTGAGCGCGACGGCAACGACCCGGCCGACACGTCGAGCTTCTATCACACCTTCACCGGTTTCGCCGTCTACTCTGAACAGGACAAGTTCCAGAAGAGCACCTTCAGCGACATCGAAAAGAAGAAGGCCAACTACATCAAGCAGGCGGACAACGGCTGGATCGCCGTGGTGCAGCACTACTTCGCCACCGCCTGGGTGCCGCCGCAAGGCAAGCCGCGCACGAACGAACTGCTGGAAGTGCAGAAGAACCTGTACGCCGCCCGCAGCATCGAAGCCGTGGGTGAAATTGCCCCGGGTTCCGCGTCGCGCGTCGACTCTCACCTGTGGGTTGGCCCGCAAGACCAGAAGGCCATGGCAGCGCTCGCCCCCGGCCTGGAACTGGTGGTGGACTATGGCTGGCTGACCATCATCGCCAAGCCGCTGTTCACGCTGATGACGTGGCTGCATTCGCTGCTGGGCAACTGGGGCTGGACCATCGTCGCACTGACCGTGCTGATCAAGGCCATCTTCTACCCGCTGGCCGCCGCAAGCTACCGCTCGATGGCCCGCATGAAGCAAGTGGCCCCGCGTCTGCAAGCGCTGAAGGAAAAGTACGGCGACGACAAGCAGAAGCTCAACGCCGCCATGATGGAGATGTACCGCACCGAAAAGATCAACCCGCTGGGCGGCTGCTTGCCGATGGTGGTGCAGATTCCGGTGTTCATCTCGCTGTACTGGGTGCTGCTGGCCAGCGTGGAAATGCGCGGCGCGCCGTGGATTCTGTGGGTCCATGACCTGTCGATCCGCGACCCGTACTTCATTCTGCCCGCCATCATGATGGCCACCATGTTCCTGCAGATCAAACTGAACCCGACGCCGCCGGACCCCATCCAGGCCAAGGTCATGATGATCATGCCGCTGGTGTTCGGTGGGATGATGTTCTTCTTCCCGGCCGGTCTGGTGCTGTACTGGTGCGTCAACAACACCTTGTCGATCGCGCAGCAGTGGTCCATCACCCGCGCCATGCAACGCAAGATGGAAGCCGCGGCAAACCGCTAAGCCTCTTCCTTGCAAGCATGAAGAACCGGCCCCAAGGGGCCGGTTTTTTTATGCGCGCGCCGTTTGCAGCGATGACCGCAGCACGCCATCTGAGGCATTTCTTAATAGCTTTAATCAATTGAATTTGGTGCTTCAATCAACTTCACAAGTGAAACGATGACCCCTATGATGTGTCGGACATATTCCCCGGGCGGCATCGCCGGGGAATATTCACAACACGGCGCGGGCCGGCAAAGGCCACGCGCCCTCCAGATCACGTAGGGAGTGTGCTATGACCGACAAGAAGCAACTGACCACCGCCTCAGGCGCGCCGGTGGCGGACAATACCAACACGCTGACCGCGGGCCCGCGCGGTCCGGCGCTGTTGCAGGACTTCTGGCTGATTGAAAAGCTTGCCCACTTCGACCGCGAACGCATCCCCGAACGCGTCGTCCACGCCAAAGGCTCCGGCGCCTACGGCACCTTCACCGTCACCCACGACATCTCGCGCTACACACGCGCCAGCATCTTTTCCCAGGTCGGCAAGCAAACCCCGCTGTTCCTGCGCTTTTCCACTGTGGCCGGCGAACGCGGCGCGGCAGACGCCGAACGCGACGTGCGCGGCTTCGCCATCAAGTTCTACACCGACGAAGGCAACTGGGATCTGGTGGGCAACAACACCCCCGTGTTCTTCATCCGCGACCCGCTGAAGTTTCCGGACTTCATCCACACCCAGAAACGCGACCCCAAGACCAACCTGCGCAGCGCCACCGCCGCCTGGGACTTCTGGTCGCTCAGCCCCGAATCGCTGCACCAGGTCACCATCCTGATGAGCGACCGCGGCATTCCCGCCAACCTGCGCCAGCAGCACGGCTTTGGCTCGCATACGTTCAGCTTCGTCAACAAAGACGGCGAACGCTTCTACGTGAAGTTCCACTTCAAGTCGCAGCAGGGCGTGGTCTGTATGAGCGACGAAGAAGCGGCGCAAGTCGTGGCGCATGACCGCGAAAGCTCGCAGCGTGATCTGTTCGAAAACATCGAAAAGAAGAACTTCCCGAAGTGGACGCTGAAGGTGCAGATCATGCCCGAGGCCGAAGCCGCCACCTACCACATCAACCCGTTCGACCTGACCAAGGTGTGGCCGCACGGCGACTATCCGCTGATTGAAGTGGGTGTGCTGGAACTGAACAAGAACCCCGAAAACTACTTTGCCGAAGTCGAGCAGGCCGCCTTCACGCCGGCGAACGTCGTGCCGGGCATCGATTTTTCGCCGGACAAGATGCTGCAAGGACGCTTGTTCTCTTACGGCGACACGCACCGCTATCGCTTAGGGATCAATCACCATCAGATCCCCGTGAACGCGCCGCGCTGCCCGTTCCACAGCTATCACCGCGATGGCGCGAGCCGGGTCGACGGCAACGTGGGCGGCACGCTGAACTACGAGCCCAACAGCGCAGGCGAATGGAAGGAAACCCCGTCGGCCGGCGAACCGCCGCTGGCGCTGGATGGCCAGGCCGCCGCGCGCTGGAATCACCGCGTGGATGATGACTACTATTCGCAGCCGGGCAACCTGTTCCGCCTGATGACGCCCGAAAAGCAGGAGCTGCTGTTCGGCAACATCGGCCGCCACATGGCGGGCGTGCCGGAAGAGATCCAACGCCGTCAGCTGGAGCACTTCAGGAAGGCTGACCCGGCGTATGCAGCCGGCGTGGCCAAGGCGCTGGGGCTGAAGCTCTGAACGCTTAGGTTGGCTGCATGAATCGCCAGGCGACGTCTGGCGGTGAATAAAAGGGGGCGGCTTCGCAAGAAAGCCGCCCCCCTTTTTTTACCTGTGGACAACGCGCCGGCTAGCGCTGCATGCCCCACCGCCGTACCGTCAAACGCTCCAACGTATCGAATCCCAGGTTTTCCACAAGCAGGCCGATGATGACCACGGCCGCTAACCCTGCGAACACGCGATCTGTGTATAACTCGTTGCGGTTCTGAAAGATGTACCAGCCGAGTCCCCCTTTGCCGCTCGACGCGCCAAATACCAGCTCGGCGGCAATCAACGTGCGCCACGCAAACGCCCAGCCTATCTTCAGGCCGGCCAGAATCGCGGGCAACGCCGCAGGCACCAGAATCTGCAATACGTACCGCAGCCCGGTCAGCCCATAGTTGCGGCCCGCCATGCGCAGCGTTTCCGACACGCCCAGAAACCCCGCATACATGTTCAGCGCCAGCGCCCACAGCACCGAATGGATCAGCACGAACACCAGGCTGCCTTCACCCAGACCAAACCACAGCAACGCCAACGGCAGCAGTGCGATGGCTGGCAGCGGGTTGAACATCGCCGTCAGCGTGGACAGCAGATCACGCCCGAAGCGCGTGGACACGGCCAGCGTAGTCAACACGAACGCCAGCGCCACCCCCGCCAGATAACCCTGCACCAACACCCGCAACGACTGCCAGGCGCGCGCCGGCAGCTCACCATTGGTGATGCCCTGCACGAAGGCTTGCGCCGTCTGCCACGCTCCCGGCAGCAACAAGTCATTGTCGGTATAGCGCGCCGCCAACTCCCACAAGCCCGCCAGCAAGGTCAGAATGAACAGCTTGCGCAGGCTGGCGTGTTGCCACAGCTTTTCGTGCCACGGCAGCGGCACCTCGGCCGCCTGCGGGGGCAGGGGCGGCAGCTCATATTCCACTTCGGGGCGGATCGGCGGAGCAGCAGCGTGCGCGTGAGTCATGGAAGAAGGCTCATAAGGAACGCGCGCTCAAGCCGCAGCGCGCTCAACCGGCAGGGGCGCGGCATCGGGGGCGGGCGATTCGAACAGCAAGTCATGGATGCGCCGCGCCGCCGACTGAAAACCGGCAGAACCCTGGCTGTGCAAGCCATACGCGTGCGCATTCAACTCTGCGCGCACCCGCCCCGGATGCGGCGACAACAGCAGCACACGGCTGCCCAGCACCAGGGCCTCTTCAATCGAATGCGTGACGAACAGCAAGGTGAAGCGCACGTCTTCCCACAAGGCCATCAGCTCTTCCTGCATGCGCCGCCGTGTCAGCGCGTCGAGCGCTGCGAAGGGTTCATCCATGAGCAGCACGCGCGGCTGCATGGCAAGCGCCCGCGCAATCGCCACGCGCTGCTTCATACCGCCGGACAACGTGTGCGGGTACGCATCGGCAAACGCAGCCAGGCCCACCTTATCCAGATAATGCATGGCGCGTTCATCCGCTTCGCGCCGGTTCAATTTGCGCGAGGCCACCAGCGGAAAGGCCACGTTCTGCCGCAAGGTTTTCCACGGCGGCAACTGGTCGAATTCCTGGAACACGACGATGCGATCCGGGCCAGGCCCAGCCACCGTCTGGCCATCAATGGCGATGCGTCCTTCGGTGGGCGGGATGAATCCGGCCACGGCTTTCAGCAACGTCGACTTGCCGCAGCCCGATGGCCCCAACAAGATGAAACGGTCGCCACCGTGCACCTCGAAACTGACCTGATGCGTCGCGCGAACCCGCCGTTCGCGCGTCTTATATTCGATTGTCACCTTATCCACAGCTAGCAGCGGTGACGTCTTTTGAACGTTATCCACAGGGCTTGCGGCGGCGACCGGCATCTCAGCTGCCTTGCGCCGTCAGCGCATCATCGAAGAAGTAGTCGCGCCAGCTGGCCGGCGCATGCTTGATGGCGCCCACCTTGTGCATGAATTCGGCCAGCGCGTAGGTATTCTGCGGTTCCAGCTTGAATTGCACGTCGGGGTTCTTGATCACCTTGATCAAGAAGTCGCGGTCTTGCTTGGCGCCGGTCACGCGCAAATACGTGTCGGCCGCCTTCTCAGGATTTGCCGTGGCAAACGCCGCGGCTTCTTTCAGCGCTTCCTGGAACGCCTTATACGTCTTGGGATTTTCCTTGCGGAATTTCTCGGTGGCGAACAACACGGTGGACGAACTGGGGCCGCCCAACACGTCATAGGAATTCAGCACGATGCGCGCCTTGGGATTCTCGGCCAGCTCCTGTTCCTGGAACGGCGGGTTGCCGAAGTGGCCGGTGATTTCCGTGCCGCCAGCGATGATGGCCGCCGCCGCATCCGGATGCGGCAACGCCACGGAAATCTTGTCCAGCTTGTTGAATTGCGCGTCGCCCCACAGCTTGGCAGAGGCCAGCTGCAATACGCGCGACTGCACCGACACGCCCACCGCCGGCACCGCAATGCGGTCCTTGTCCGTGAAGTCGGCAATGGTCTTCACATTGGGGTTGTTGCTGACCAGGTAATAGGGGAAGTTGCCCAGCGACGCCACGCCCTTCACATTCTGCTTGCCATGCGTGCGGTCCCAGATCGTCAAGAGCGGCCCCACGCCGGCTCCCGCGATATCCACAGCCCCCGACAGCAACGCATCATTCACCGCCGAGCCGCCGGATAACTTTGCCCACTCGACCGAGATATCCACACCCTGGGCCTTGCCGTGCTTTTCGATCAGTTGCTGGTCTCGCGCCACATTCAGCAGCAGGTACACGATGCCGTACTGCTCCGCGATGCGGATGCGTCCTTCCGCCATGGCGGGCGTCGGCGAGGCCAGCGCCAGCACCGCCAGAATCAGCGCCAGCCCGGCGCCGGTAGCGGTTTGGATCAGGCGATCCCGAAGTGCAGATGACAGTTGCATGGTGTTCCTTGTGGATAAGTGCTTTGCGCCAAACGCGGTGCGTTTTTCGCGGTGCATTTCTTAAAACGGCACATCGCCTTCGATGGTGGTGCGGTACAACTTGCGGCGCAGATGATCTGGAGTGCCGCCCGCCAGATGGATCAGCGAACGGTTGTCCCAGAACACCAGGTCATGCGGCTGCCAGCGATGGCGATAGATGTGTTCAGCGCGCACGCTATGCGCAAACAACTCGGCCAGCAGGGCGCGGCTTTCGTCTTCCGGCAGGCCCACGATGCGCGTCGTGAAGCCCTCGCTCACGAACAGCGCGCGGCGGCCGTTCTCGGGATGCGTGCGCACCACCGGATGCACCACTTCCTGCACTTGCGCGATCTGCTGCGCGCTCAAGTTCGGACGCCAGTTCCCTTCCTTCTGCAACTGGCCGTACTGCGCCAGATACGAATGCACGGCGCGCTTGCCAACGATGGCATTGCGCAACGCTGCGGGCAGCGTGTCGTAGGCCAGATGCATGTTGGCGAACAAGGTGTCGCCGCCTTCCGACGGCAGTTCCTGCGCGTGCAAGAGCGAGCCCAGGCTGGGCAGTTCCTTGTACGAAATATCCGAATGCCAGTATTTGCCCGCATCCCCCAGGCCAATCGGCTTGCCGTCTTCCACAATGTTGGACACGGTCAGGATTTCGGGGTGGCCGGCCAGATGAAACTGGTGCAGCACGTGAATCATCAGCGGGCCGAAGCGGCGGCTGAAATCGATGTGCTGTTGCGGCGTGATGCGCTGGTCACGGAACACCAGCAGGTGATGATCCAAATGCGCCTGATGCACGCGCGAGAAATCAGCCGGCGCGAGTTCGCGGGTCAAGTCCAAACCGATGATTTCGGCGCCAACCGGGCCGGGCAGGGGGCGGACCTCAAATTGCTGCACGTCGGACTGTTGCACATCGGACTGGTGCACATCGGACGGCTGCACATCGAACTGCTGCGCCTGTCGGGCGGGGGCGGCGTCTACTTCGCGCCGCAGGGCGTTGCTCTGGGACATCGATCGCTCCGTTTCGCCTTGCGGCATGTCTGGAACGACCGATTATGGAAACGGCGCCTTGTATCTCAAACGAAGTTATCGGCGTTTGATCAAAGCTTCCCGTCATATAGAAAAAGCCGCGGGGCGCAGGCCCGCGGCTTCATGCACCAAACACTATTAGCTAATAGCGTATCGGTTATTAGACGGTGCTTATGCCGCCGGTAAATAGGCCTCGACGAGCTTCACCCAATAGGTCGCGCCCACCGGCAGCAATGCGTCGTTGAAGTCGTAGTTCGGGTTGTGCAGCTGGCACGGACCCATGCCGTGATAGCTTTCCATGCGGTGATCGCCATCGCCGTTGCCCAGGAACAGATAGGCGCCCGGAATCGCTTCCAGGAAGAAGGAAAAGTCTTCCGCGCCCATGAAGGGCGGCATGTCGCGCAGCACGTTCTCGGCGCCAAATGCGTCCTCAGCAACCTTGGCCGCGAAGGCCGTTTCGTTTTCCCAGTTCACCAGCGGCGGATACGCGCGCACGAAGTCCAGCTCGCCCGTACCGCCATACACCTGCGGCAAGGTGGTGGCGATGCGGCGCATGTCTGCTTCGATCTTGTCCAGCGTCTCGACCGAGTACGTGCGCACCGTGCCGCGCAGCACGGCCTCGCCGGGAATCACGTTGTACGCGTCGCCCGCATGAATCTGCGTGATCGACAGCACCGCTTGCTCAAGCGGGTTCTTGCTGCGCGAAATGACGGTTTGCAGCGCGTGCACCATATCGGCCGCCACGATGATCGGGTCCACCGAGGCATGCGGCTGCGCCGCGTGGCCGCCCACGCCCTTGATGACGATATCCCAGCGGTTGCTGGAGGCCATCGTGGGGCCTGCGCGAAAGCCGAACTGGTTGACCGGCATACCAGGCATGTTGTGAATGCCAAACACGGCGTCACACGGGAATTTGTCGAACAGGCCATCCTGCATCATGGCGCGCGCGCCGGCGTTGCCGCCTTCTTCGGCCGGCTGGAAAATGAACACCACCGTGCCGTCGAAATTGCGATGCGTGGACAGATACTGCGCCGCCCCCAACAACATCGCGGTATGGCCGTCATGGCCACAGCCGTGCATGCGGCCGCTGATGGTGGACTTGTGCGCAAAGCGGTTGTGCTCTGGCATGGGCAGCGCATCCATGTCGGCACGCAGGCCGATGGTCTTGCCGCCGCTGCCCGCGCGCAGCACGCCCACGACGCCCGTTTTGCCCAGCCCGGTATGCACTTCCAGGCCCCATTCGCGCAGGCGTTCGGCCACCAGGTTCGACGTACGCGTCTCTTGGAAGGCAAGTTCGGGATGCGCGTGGATATCCCGGCGCAGCGCGGTCAGCTCAGGATGCGCGCGTTCGATTTCGGCAATGGTTTTCATGGTGATGGAGATAATTCAAAAGAGGTGAGTTTTTAGGACCGAGCCCTAAGTCATATCGTTCAAATGACAAGCGCTGAACTGCCCCGGCGATATCTCGCGCAGCAACGGCCGTTCCACCTTACATCGCGCCATCGCCTGCGGGCAACGCGGGTGAAAGGCGCAGCCCGTGGGCGGGTCCAGCGGTGACGGCAATTCGCCCTTGATCGGCTGGTACGTCCGCCGCCCCGGCGTCAACGTCGGCAATTCCTTCAACAACGCCTGCGTGTACGGATGATTGGCGCGTTGAAAAACCGTATCGGTGGGAGCAAGCTCGACCACGCGGCCCAGGTACATGATGGCCACGCGGTCCGAGATATGGCTGACCACGCTCAGGTTGTGGCTGATGAATAGATACGTCAAGTCCAGATCATCGCGCAGCTGTTCGAACAGGTTCAGCACCTGCGCCTGAATGGACACGTCCAGCGCCGCCACGGCCTCGTCGCAAACAATCACGGAAGGCTTGAGCGCCAACGCCCGTGCGATACCAATGCGCTGCCTCTGGCCCCCTGAAAACTGATGCGGATAGCGCTGTGCAAAGGTCGGGTCCAGCCCCACCTGCCGCATCAGCCCCGCCACATATTCCGCTTTGTCGCGCGCGCGGATCAAGCCGTGCGCCACCGGCGCTTCGCCGATAATTTCGCGCACGCGCATGCGCGGGTTGAGCGACGCGTACGGGTCCTGGAAGATCATCTGCACGCCCAGCTCGTACGCACGCCGCTCGGTGCCTGTCATGGCGCGCACGGCCTTGCCCTGGAAGTGCACATCGCCTGACGACGGCGGCAAAATGCCCGACACAATGCGGCCCAGCGTGGATTTCCCACAGCCGGATTCGCCGACGATACCAATCACTTCGCCCGGCTGCACTTCCAGGTCGACACCCGCCACGGCGTGCACCACTTGCGTCTTCAAGCCCGCGCCCAACAGGTTCGCAATGCGCCCGGCAATATCCACGGGCTGCACGAAGCGCAGTTCCACACCACGCAGGGACAGAATGGGGGCGTTGCTTTCTGCTGCGCTCATTTGAGGTCTGGGTCTCCGGCATGCCAGCAGCGCACCCATTGCGCCGGGCGAACTTCAACGGGCTGCGGCTCGACCAGACAGGCGTCCGTCGCGCGCGGGCAGCGCCCGCGAAACGCACAGCCTTGCGGCAGGTTCAACAGCGACGGCGTCATGCCGGGAATCGGCACCAACGGCCTGCCACGCGACTCCGGCGTGGGAATGGATGCAATCAGCCCATGCGTATACGGATGCATCGGATGGCTGATCACGTCTTGCGTGCTGCCCGTTTCCACGACGCGTCCCGCATACATCACCGACACGCGGTCCGCCAGGCCGGCCACCACCGCCAGATCGTGCGTGATCCAGATCAGGCCCGTGCCGGTCTCGCGGCACAGCTTCTGCACTTCGAAAAGAATCTGCCCCTGAATCGTCACGTCCAGCGCGGTAGTGGGTTCGTCCGCAATAATCAATCGCGGCGAATTCAAGAGCGCGATAGCAATCGCCACACGCTGCCGCATGCCGCCCGACAACTGATGCGGATACGTGCGCAAGCGTTCCGCGGGCGACGGAATGCCCACCATCGTCAGAGTCTGCAAGGCCCGCGCGCGCGCCTGTTCACGCGACACCTTGTGATGCGCCTGCACCGCCTCGATCATCTGCGTATCCACACGCAGCACGGGGTTCAGCGTCATCATCGGGTCTTGGAAAATCATCGCGATCTCTTGCCCCCGCAGCTGGCGCCAACGGGCGGGCGTGGCGCCACGCAGGTCTTCACCATTCAGGCGCAGATGCCCCTCTACGATGCGGCCCGGCTCGTCCAGCAAGCCCATCAGCGAAAATCCGGTAATGCTCTTGCCCGAGCCGGACTCGCCCACCAGCCCCAGGATCTCGCCTTCAGCAAGGGTCAGGTCCACACCATCCACCGCTTTCACGACACCATTGCGCGTGAAGAAATGCGTCTTCAGGCCCTGTACCTCAAGAATGGCCGGGGGCGTGGCCAAGGGTTTTTCAAGCGCGCTTGTCTGCATCGCGTCCGCCTTCAATTCGCGTGGCGCGGGTTGAGCACATCGCGCAGGTGGTCGCCCACCAGGTTGATGGCGATGATGGCAAGCGCCAACGCAATGCCGGGGAAGAACGAAATCCAGTATTGGCCCGACAGCAGGTATTCGAAGCCGTTATAGATCAGCATGCCCAGCGATGGCTCGGTGACCGGCACGCCCACCCCCAGGAACGACAGCGTGGCTTCCAATGCGATGGCATGCGCCAGATCGATCGTGGCGATCACGATGAGAGGCGGCATACAGTTGGGCAGCACGTGGCGAAACAGCACGCGCCCCCACGACAGGGACATACAGCGCGCGGCCTCCACATATTCCTTGCCGCGCTCAACCAGCGCCGCGCCGCGCGCGGCACGGGCAAAGTACGCCCATTGCACGACGATGAGCGCGATGATCACCTTATCCACACCCTTGCCCAAAATCGCCAGCAGCATCAGCGCAACGAGAATGGCGGGGAAAGACAACTGGATATCCACAACCCGCATCAGCAGCGCGTCGATGCGGCCACCAAAATAAGCGGCAATCAACCCGACGGTGGCGCCAATGCCAAACGCCGCCAGCACCGACACGGTGGCGACCAGCAGGCTGGTGCGCATGCCATACAGAATGGCCGACAGCAGGTCACGCGCCTGCCCGTCGGTGCCCAGCCAGTAATGCATGGACCCATCACCGCTTTCGCTGCCCGGTTTGAGCTTGGAATCCATGATGTCCAGCGCAGCCAGGTCGTACGGATTCTGCGGCGCGATCCACGGCGCCAGCAGTGCGGCGCCCACAATCACCACCAGCATCACCAGGCCGAGTGTGGCGAGCTTGCTGGCGAAGAAGTCCGACACAAAGCGCCGCCAGGGCGTCTGTTCTTTTTTTGCGGCGACGGGCGCGGCGGTGGTGGCGGGGCTCGTCATCGGCGGCTATCCAAACGTACGCGGGGGTCCAGCACCGTGTAGATGATGTCCACCACCAGATTCAACATGACCAGGAAGAACACGATCAAGAGCAGATACGCCACCACCACCGGACGATCCAGGTTGATGATGGAATCGATCAGCAGCTTGCCCATGCCCGGCCACGAAAACACCGTCTCGGTCACAACGGCAAACGCCATCACCTGACCAAATTCCAGCCCGGCAACCGTGACGACGGGGATCAAGATGTTCTTCAACAGATGCACGCCCAGCACGCGCTTTTCCGACAGCCCCTTGGCGCGCGCGAACTTGATGTAGTCCATGGGCAGCGCTTCGCGCGTGGCGGCGCGCGTCACGCGGATGATCATCGCGCACTTGGCGAACGCGATCGTGGCCGCCGGCAATGCCAGGCTCAACCAGCCGTTAAGCGTCAGCACGCTGAGCTCCAGCGAACCGATGTGCACGGTCTTGCCGCGCCCGCCTGCCGGCACCCAGCCAAGCATCACGGCGAACACCATGATCAGCATCAGGCCGACCCAGAAGTTGGGCAGCGAAAACCCCAGCACGGAACCCGTCATGATGGCGCGCGAACCGGACGCTTGCGGCTTCAAACCTGCCAGGATGCCGAGCGGCACGCCGATCAGCACCGACAGCAGCATGGCCACACAGGCCAGCTCGACGGTGGCCGGCATGCGCTCCAGGATCAGGTGCATGGCGGGCTCGCCCGTCAGGAAGCTGTTGCCGAAATCGCCTCGCACCGCCTGGCCCATGAAGATCAGGTATTGCCGCCACAGCGGCAAGTCCAGACCCAACGACGCGCTGATCGCGGCACGTTGCGCTTCGGTGGCTTCGGGGCTGGCCAGCATCGAGACCGGGTCGCCCACCATGTAAATCCCTGCAAAAACCAACGCCGACATGACGAGCATGACGACGATGGTTTGCAGCAGTCTTCTTACGATTGTTGCCAGCACTGGAGACCGCCTGTGTCGCGCATTACTTCTTCAGCGTTGCAAACTGCGCAAGCGTGACCTGATCGGGGCGGCCCTGGTAGCGGATGTCGCCCTTCATGGCCCAAACCGACAGTTCGAAGTGCACCGGCAGCATGGCGTAGTCATCCATGGCGATGTTGCTGGCCTTGGACAGCAGCTCGGCGCGCTTGGTGTCATCCATCGTGGACGACGCTTCCTTCACCAGCTCGTCCATCTTCGGGTTGGAGTAACGGCTGCGGTTGGTGGTGCCCAAGCCGGCTTCCGGATTACGCGTCACCAGCAAGGACGTCAGCGCGTTGGACATCTCGCCGCTGGTCACGGACCAGCCCGCCAGATAGGCCGAGAACGCGTAGCTATCGCGATTCTTGAAGAACACCGGGGGCGCCATCGCGTCCACGCTGGTCTTCACGCCGATGCGCGTCCACATCGATGCGATGGCCTGCGCCACCTTCGAATCGTTCACGTAGCGTCCCGACGGCGAACCCAGCGTGATCGAGAAGCCATTGGGGTAACCGGCTTCCTTCAACAGCGCCTTCGCCTTTTCCACATCGGCCTTGGGCGCCTTGGAATGCTCTTTGCTGGAACCGAACATGGGGTAGGGCAGCAGGTTGCCGGCCGGCAGCGCCACGCCCCCCATCACGCGTTCCACCAGCGCATCGCGGTTGATGGCCAGGGACAGCGCCTCACGCACGCGCTTGTCCTTCATCGGATTCTTGTCGGTGCCTTGAATGCCCGGCGACGGTTCCGCGTACTGATCCAGCGCCACATACACGACACGTACCGACGGCGTTTCTTCAACGAAGAGCTTCTTGTCGCCCTTCAGCTTGGGCAGGTCATCGGTGGGGGGATCTTCGATCATGTCGACGTCACCGGCCAACAGCGCGGCCACGCGCGCGGCGGCGTTGCTGATCGGGCGATAGACGACGCGATCCCACTCGGGCTTCTTGCCCCAGTAGTTGTCATTGCGCGCCAGCACGAATTCGGCGCCGCGCTTCCATGACACGAATTTGTACGGGCCCGTTCCGATTAAGCCGTCGCCGCTATTCAATTCTGTGGTGGTCTTGCCTTCGGCCGCGGGGCCGGAAGCGGCCTTTTTCGACATGATGGGAAGTTGCGCCAGATTCACCAGCAGGTTCGGCGCGACTTCCTTGGTGGTGATACGCACGGTCATGGGATCGACCGCTTCGGTCTTCGCCACCGAGCCGAGATATAGCGTGAAGGGCGAGGGGCTGTTGGGCACCTTGGGCACGCGGTCGTACGTAAACACCACGTCTTCCGCCGTGAACGGCGTACCGTCCGAGAACTTCACGTTCGGACGCAGCTTGAACGTCCAGACTTTGCCGTCCACCGTCCAAGATTCCGCCAGCGCAGCTTGCGGCTTCAATTGGGCGTCGGTGGCAACGAGCGTGTCGAATATGGTTTGGGAGATCTGCGTATTCGGCGTCAACGCGTGGTACTGCGGGTCCATCGATGAGGGCTCGGTCTTCAAGGCGATCACCAGATCGCGAGCCATTGCGGAACTGAATGTGCCAAAGGCCAACATCACCGCGGCGGAGCCGCAGGCCAAGACACGCGAAAACCGAGATGCCATCGTGATCTCCCTGAGTTGTTTCGGGTTTTGAACCTCGGGGCCACATTAACCAGCAAACAAGGGGCCGCGCAACAGTTATATTCCCCTATTGTTCTCGCATCCCCCACGCTCAGATATGTCCGCTTACGCCCCCATTGCCGCTATTGCCACCGCCCCCGGAAGAGGCGGCATCGGCGTCGTGCGCGTTTCTGGTGCGGACCTGTCCGAATTGGTGCGGCGCATCTTTCAGCGCGAACTCACGCCGCGCCACGCGCACTATTTGCCGTTCAAATCCGTGGACGGCGAACTGCTCGACGAAGGCATCGCGCTCTACTTTCGCGCGCCGCATTCCTATACCGGTGAAGACGTGCTGGAACTGCAAGGCCACGGCGGCCCGGCTGTGCTGCGCCGCGTGCTGGAAAGCTGTTTGGCCGCTGGCCGCGACTTGGGCGTGCGCCTGGCCGAACCCGGCGAATTCACGCGCCGCGCCTTTCTTAATGACCGCATGGATCTGGCGCAGGCCGAAGCCGTGGCAGACCTGATCGATGCGTCGTCCGTGGCGGCGGCGCGCGGCGCCATGGCGTCGTTATCGGGCGAATTCTCTGCCCGCGTGAATGACTTGTCGGACCGCATCATCCACCTGCGCATGCTGGTGGAAGCGACGCTGGATTTCCCCGAAGAAGAGATCGATTTTCTTGAGAAGTATCAGGCCCGCCCGACGCTGGATGCGCTGACGTCGGACTTGTCCAAACTGATAGCGCAAGCGCGCCAAGGTGTGATCTTGCGCGAAGGCCTGCATGTGGTGCTGGCCGGCCAGCCCAACGTGGGAAAGTCCAGCTTGCTTAACGCATTGGCGGGCGACGATATCGCCATCGTCACGCCCATTGCGGGCACAACGCGCGACAAAGTGGTGCAAGAAATTCATATCGACGGCGTGCCATTGCACATTGTGGACACGGCCGGATTGCGCGAAACCGAAGACACCGTCGAGAGCATCGGCATTGCCCGCACCTGGCAGGAAATCGAACGCGCTGACGTTATTTTGCATCTGCAAGACGCCACCCAGCCCGGCGATGAACTGGACGCCCAGATCACCGCGCGTCTGCCGCCCCGCACTCCGGTGCTTAAGGTTTTCAACAAGGTGGACCTGTTATCCACAGGCTTCACCGCAAGCGCGGGTGAATTGGGCATTTCCGCCAAGCGCGGCGTAGGCCTGGACGCCTTGCGCGCCGAACTGCTGAATATTGCCGGTTGGAACCCCGGCGCAGAATCGCCCTGGCTTGCGCGCGAACGCCATCTGCATGCTTTGCAACAGGCGGCAGAACATCTGGAACTGGCGGGCGAACATGCGGGGCAAGACGACCGCGTGCTGGATCTGTTTGCGGAAGAACTGCGCCTGGCGCACGACAGCTTGTCGAGCATCACGGGCAAATTCACCAGCGACGATCTGCTGGGCGAGATTTTCTCGAGCTTTTGTATTGGGAAATAAGGGTTGAAACACATGAGTCACGCGATAGTGCTCGATGCGTGACGATCATTCGTGGCCTGAATTCAGGTCGGCATTCAGGCCCGGCACTTCGATCCTCTATCTGAATAATATGAGCCTTTGCTCACATTCTATTTTTTCCCGGGTCAGCTCTATTTTCACGCTTATCTTGCGCAGATTTCTCCACTGCGAGCTGCGTGCGCTCGTTGTTCGCCAGTGATTTCGCGTACACCGATTCCGGCCGTATGCGATGGGCGATGACGTATCCGGTAATGCAGGCCAGCATCAGCGGCAGCATCACTTCATAGCTCAGCGTCATCTCAAAAATCATCAATATCGACATCAGCGGCGCATACGTGGTTGCGGCCAGTAGCGCGCCCATGCCCACGACGGCATAGCTGGAAATTGCCGACACATCCCCCGCCGGCAACACCGCTTGCAAGCCGCTCGCATACAGCGCACCCAAGGCCGCCCCCACAAACAGCGTCGGCGTGAACACGCCGCCCACCGCGCCGGACCCCACACTTGCGCCCGTGGCCACTATCTTCATCAGCAAGATGGCCGCCACTGCCTGCCACGCCCATTGCGTATGCAGCATGCTATTGACCACGCTGTACCCATTGCCCCAGACCTCGGGGTTAATGACCGACAAGGCGCCGACCACCAGGCCGCCCAACGCCATCCGCAGCCAAAGCGGGAAGGGCATCCGCGAAAACGTGGCGCGCGACAGGTCCAGGAACCGCAGGAATTGGGGCGCGACCAAGCCAGCGGCCACGCCCAGCCCCAGGTAATTGATCACTTCCCATCCCGACACAAACTCAAAGTGCGGCATATGGAACACCGCGTCGTAATGCAGGATCTGGCGCGTGACGATATTGGCCACCACCGACGACACTACCAGCGGCACCAGCGTGGCGGACGAAATCACGCCAAAAACGATTTCGGAAATAAACAAGGCGCCCGCAATCGGCGCGTTATAGGCGGATGTGATGCCCGCCGTGGCCCCACAGGCGACCAATAAGCGCAGGTGACGGGGCGGAAGCAGCAGAAATCGGCCCGTCAACGATGAAAACATGGCGGCCAGCTGGACCATCGGCCCTTCGCGGCCGATCGACGCGCCGGAGCCGATCGAAAAAATGGACGACAGGCTGCGCGCAAGCGTCTGGCGCAGGCCAATGACGCCGCGGCCAATGGAAATGGCTTCCATATAGTCGGCCGCGCCCCGCTTTGGCAGCCATCGGGCGGCCATTTGCAGGATGAGGCCGGCAATTGCGCCCCCGGCAGCGGGCATCAGGAACCGTTGCCAGGCGTCCAGCCCGCGCGCCAGCGAGACCATGCCGTGCGGGACATCTTCCCCGCCCAGCAACATTTGCGCCCATCCCAGCAGTTCGCGAAACACCACAGTAGCCAGGGCGCCGAACAGCCCCATCAGCGCCGCCGCGCACAGAGTGGCGGGCAGATTATCAGCCACCAAACGGGCTCTTAACCCGTGCGCCACGCCGAATTTCGCCCTGAATTTCCTGAATTTTTTTTCTGTAGCCATGGCCGGATTTTACGGCGGAAGCTGCTCACTTTTTGTTCAGTCCCCTGTCAAGAAAGCGCCTGGGTACCCCCTCGAATGGCCGATTTCCGCAATGCCTCTGGGGCCGTTTTTGACCCCCTGCAAGGGCGAAAAACCGGGTAGGCAAAGGGCGCTTTTTCGGGGTAAAAGTGCCGCTTTCCACCCCATTTCCCATGGCCGACCCTGTGGATAACTCCTAAGTAGCCAGGTTGTGCACATTGTGTGGAGGCAAGTTGAACAAGCCGGGGTTTTTGAGGGGGTCCGAAATGTTGTCCAACTTCAACTTTTTTCCCACACAGAGTTCTTGCACAGGCAAAAACGGCTGCAAGTTGATGAAAAGAATAAGGTTTTCAAGGTTAAGGTAGTTATCCACAGGCCTTATTAATCATTAGTCTTTATATAAAGAGAAATAAAGGAAAAGCCAAACATGCTTTCCCATTCCGCCCAGCCACTCCCCCCCGGACTCCGTCCATGCGCATCCTCCTGATAGAAGACGAAGCCGAACTTGCTCGCTGGCTTTCCAGAAGCCTGGCCAGACATGCGGGCTTTGTTGTCGAATGGGCTGACGACGGATTGGTCGCCGAAAGAAGGTTGGCAATTGAAGAATTCGATGCGGTCATCCTCGATTTGGGACTTCCGGGCATGGATGGCCATGCTTTGCTGGCAAAAATTCGCGCGCGAGACGACCGTACGCCGGTGTTGGTCTTGACTGCGCGCGATTCCTTGGCCGAAAAAATTGGAACCCTGCACCTGGGTGCAGACGATTTCCTGCCAAAACCTTTTGTTGTGGAAGAGTTGGAAGCGCGTTTGATGGCACTGATTCGGCGCAGCCGTGGACGCGAACATCCGCGTTTGGCTCTGGGAAACCTGGTTTTTGAGACGTCAGCGCAAAAATTCACGGTCTCGGGACAGACTTTGCAGTTATCCCCACGTGAACACGCGGTGCTTCGCGTGCTGATTCAAAAAAGTGGCGAACCGATCAACAAGCAGCAGATTCTTGACCGCATCCTCACGGACGATGCAGACATCAACCTGGAAGCCATCGAGGTGCTGGTGCACCGTTTGCGAAAAAAATTGGCCGATTCCGATGTGCAGATCGTGACCATGCGAGGCATGGGCTACTGCCTGGAGACCCTTGTTGACAACTAGAAATCCGGAAAAAACCGGTTTTTTCGCGCCAAAAAAACGCAATCGCACGCTGAAAACGCAGTTGCTCTGGTGGCTGATTCCAACGCTGGTCTTTGTGATGATGGGCGCCTTGTGGCTGTCGAACCATCAACTGCGCAACCAGGTCGACATTGCCTACGACCGTTCCCTCTCCGGAGCGCTTCGCGCGATCGACCACAACATATCCACAGCCAGCGGTGGATTAGCCATGGAACAGCCTTACCTGATGCTGGAATTTTTCGAGCTGACGGCCAATGGCAGCGTGTTCTACCGCGTCGCCACCGAGGACGGGCTGGCAGAAATCGGGCATCCGGACCTGCCCATGCCCGACCAACCCCTGGTATCTGGCGAACCGCGTTTTTTTTACGCGACGTATCAGGGGACGCCCGTCAGGGTTGCGGCGCTGGCGCGGCCGATGGACCCGCCGCTGTACGCGAACAAAGGGGGACGGGTAATCGTGCAGGTCGCAGAGGGGCTGGAAAGCCGCCAGGCGTTCTTGCATCAGGTGCTGCTGCGCTCGGTTGAGCGGGACCTGGCCGTGATCCTGATCAGCGTTCTGGTGATCGTCCTGGGGGTTTTCATGGCCTTGCGCCCCCTTGTCAGGCTCCGGCAGGAGGTAGAAGGGCGTTCTGGAGACGATTTAAGCCCCGTGAGCGCGTCCGAGATGCCTGGGGAGGTCCTGCCCCTGGTTGCGGCCGTAAACCTCCACATGGCCCGTTTTGCGGCTCAGGCGAGGGTGCAGAGTCAGTTCCTGGATGACGCCTCGCACCAATTGCGCACGCCGTTATCCGTGTTGCGGACCCAAACCGCCTACGCCTTGCGCGAAACAGACCCCCAGGAGGTCCGTACAGCCCTTCTGGCGATGCAAGAGGGGTTGGACAGGGCTGTACGCACCACCAACCAAATGCTCGCTCTGGCGCGCGCTAAGGACGCTTCCGTGGCCGAAGGTGGTTTCACCCCGGAACCGGTGGACCTGGTCGAGCTGGCCGATGCCGTGATCCGCAGCCTGCTTCCGGCGGCTCGCGCCCGGCAACTGGACATCGGCCTGGAGGCCCGTCTGCGCCCCATTCGGGTCAGCGGCGCCGAATGGCTGCTGCGCGAAGCGGTCACTAACCTGGTCGACAACGCCATCCGCTACGCCTCGCCGGGCGGCGAGGTCACGGTGACCGTACAGGCCGAACAGGGATTTGCCCGCCTGATCGTCGAAGACGACGGCCCCGGCATGTCCGCCGAAGACATCGCCCGCGCCTGTGTGCGGTTTCGCCGGGGGGCAGCCGGCAAGAACAAGGCGGGGGCTGGGCTCGGCCTGGCCATTGTGGGCACCATCGCCGGGATTCTGGGCGCCAGGCTGGTCCTGGAGAACCGGGCCCCGCAGCCGGGATTGCGAGCGGCGTTGGTGTTTTCCCTGGAACCGGCCCCGGATGCTGCGCCGCGTCACGAAAACGGCCGTTTTTGAAAGGATTTGGAAAGCTTCGGTTTTGTACGGTAGCGTCCGCTGGGTCCGATCTGGCATCACCGCAGTTCGGCGCATCCAGCCATACCAAGACCTATAAAACACGGAGACGCAAGAATGCAGACCAGCCTGAAGCTGCGCCTGGCCGCCTTGGCGGCGCTTGGCGCGATGACCTTGTCCCTGGGCGCCGCCCAGGCCGCCGACGAGCCGCGCCGCCCCGAGTGCATCGCCCCCGCGCAGCCGGGCGGCGGTTTCGACCTGACCTGCCGTCTGGCCACTGAAGGCTTGAAGCAGAGCGGGGCGCTCAAGAGCACGATGCGCATCGTCTACATGCCGGGCGGCATCGGCGCCGTGGCCTACAACAACATCGTGGCGCAGCACCCCAACGAACCCGGCACCATCGTCGCGTTCTCGGGCGGTTCGCTGCTGAATCTGGCCCAGGGCAAGTTCGGCAAGTACAACGTTGACGACGTGCGCTGGCTGGCCGCGATTGGCACCGACTACGGCGTGGCGGTCGTGCGCAATGATTCCCCGTACACTGATTTGAAGAGCCTGATGGACGCCTTCAAGCAGGACCCCACCAAGATCGTGCTGGGCGCGGGCGGCACCGTAGGCAGCCAGGACTGGATGAAGGCCGCGCTGACCGCCAAGGCCGCGGGGGTGGATTTCAAGAAAATGCGCTTCGTGGCGTTTGAAGGCGGCGGCGAAGCCGTGACTGCCCTGCGCGGCGGCCACATCCAGGCCTACATGGGGGATGCGGCCGAAGCGTTCACCATGCTGGAAGGCGGCGCCCCCATCCGCGTGCTGGCCGTCTTCAATGACCAGCGCCTGCCGGGCAAGCTGAACACGGTACCCACGGCCAAGGAGCAGGGCTACGACATCGTCTGGCCCATCATCCGCGGCTTCTACGTGGGGCCGAAGGTGTCGGACAACGACTACCAGTTCTGGGTCAAGGCCTTCAACCAGGCCACGGCATCGCCCGAATTCGACAAGCTGCGCCAGCAACAGGGTCTGTTCCCGTTCAACAAGACGGGGCCTGACCTGGACGCCTACGTGAAGAACCAGGTCAAGGTCTACGCCGAATTGGCTGACTCGTTTGGCTTGATCAAGAAGTAAGCCAGAAGAGGCTGGCCGAAAGGCCGCTTCACCCCCATCCAATCGCGCATCCGCGCCGCCCACGTCTTGGGCGGCGTTGGGGGCGGCTGCGCCGCGCGATCCCCACAACTACGGAAAGTGGATCATGAACGATCGAATCCTGGGCATCGGCGCGTTGGCGCTGGCGGCCTTCATGACAGCAGCGGGGTGGGGCATTGAAGCGCCCTTCGCGTACGAACCGGTAGGCCCGCGCGCCTTCCCCTTGCTGCTGGCCGGCATCATCGGCCTGTGCGGCTTGTGGCTGGTCTACAAGGGCGGCCATTCGGTCGAAGCCAATCCGCCCGGTGCCAACGGCCGCATTGCGCTGATGATGGCGTTCACCGTGGGCTATGCCTTCTTGTTCCAGTGGCTGGGCTTTGTTGTTGCGACCTCGTTGATGACGGTGTTTGTCGGCCGTTTGTTCGGGGGCGGCTGGGTCAAGTGCGCCATCGGCGGCGTCGTCATGAGCCTTTTCTTTTTCGTGTTGTTCGACAAGGTGCTGGACGTGGTCCTGCCCGGCGGACTGCTGGAGACCCTGATATGAGCGGCATTCTTGATCATCTGGCGATTGGATTTGGCGTCGCCTTTTCGCTGACCAACATTCTGGTGGCCATGATCGGTTCGTTCATCGGCACCATGGTCGGCGTGTTGCCGGGCCTGGGGCCGGTGAACGGCGTGGCGATGCTGATTCCGATCGCGTTCGCGATGAACCTGCCGCCCGAAACCGCGCTGATCCTGCTGGCGGCGGTGTATGTGGGCGCCGAGTATGGCGGCCGCATCACGGCCATTTTGCTGAACGTGCCGGGCGAGGCCAGCGCCATCATGACCACGCTGGATGGCTATCCGCTGGCGCGCCAAGGCTTGGCCAATGTGGCGTTGTCGCTGTCGGCATGGTCAGCCTTTTTTGGTGCCATCGTTTCCGTGGTTGGCATCATTCTGCTTGCGCCGATGTTGGCGAAATGGGCGTTGGCGTTTGGCCCTGCCGAGTACTTCGTGCTGATGATTTTCGCGTTCTGCTGCCTGACGAGTTTGCTGGGCAAGCAGCCGGTAAAAGGCGTGTTGGCGGCCATGATCGGGTTGTCGATTTCAGTGGTTGGCGTGGACGCGAATTCCGGCGTATACCGCTATACCTTCGAGTCTGTACACCTGGCCGACGGCATCGATTTTGTCGTTGTCGTGATTGCGCTGTTTGCGGTCAGCGAGATGCTGGAGATGCTGGAAAAAGTGATGGCCGGCCATAGCGTCGAGGTCAAACCCAGTGGCCGAAAACTCTTCAATTTGAAAGAGTTGGCGTTCACGTGGTGGAGCGTGGTGCGCAGCGCCTTGGTGGGCTTTGGCGTTGGCGTGTTGCCGGGGGCGGGCGCAAGCGTGGCGGCCGCCGTCGCGTACTCGCAGGAAAAGCGCATCATCGAAGCGAAAGACCCCGAGGCCAAATTCGGCAAGGGCGATATGCGCGGCCTGGTGGCGCCCGAGGCTGCGGCTACGGCATCGGCGATTGGCTCGTTCGTTCCCATGCTGACGCTGGGCGTGCCGGGTTCGGGCACGACGGCCGTCATGATGGGCGCGCTGACGCTCTACAACATCACGCCGGGTCCGGTGCTGTTTGAAACCAAGCCCGAACTGGTGTGGGGCTTGATCGCGTCGCTGTTTGTCGCCAACGTGTTGCTGTTCATCATGAACGTGCCGCTGGTGCGCTTCTTCTCGAAGGTGCTGTCGGTGCCGGGCTGGCTGATGGTGCCAGGCATTCTGTGCATCAGCTATATCGGCGTGTATGCCATCAACGCCGGCACGTTTGATCTGTTGCTGGTGGCGGGCATCGGCGCGTTGGGCTACTTCCTGCGCAAGTTCGGCGTGCCGATGGCGCCGCTGGTGCTGGGCGTGGTGCTGGGCAACATGATGGAGCAGAACCTGCGCCGCGCCTTGTCGATGACGGATGGCGACGTGGGCGTGCTGTTTGCTAGCCCTGTGTCGATGGGCTTGTGGGCGGCGGCAGCGGCGGTAGTCGTGGTGCCGCAGGTGATGCGCAGGATTCGCAAGTCCAGGAAGCTTGCGGCTGGCGCGGTGTGATCGCGTATAGATAGGCGGAAAAAAGACAAGGGGCGCTTGCGGCGCCCCTTGTTCATTTATTCATTAAATTTGTTCTGTTCATTTGCGCTTTTTATTTTCGGTTTTCATTTGCGCTTTTCAGTTATGAATATGAGTATTTACTCATATTCATATTTTTGGCTTACACCTGCGCCAATCGCTCCAGCGCCGCGTCCAGCGTTGCATCCTTCTTTGCGAAGCAGAAGCGCACGATCCGATGGTTGGATTCTGCAGCGTCAGGATGACGATAAAAGGCAGAAACGGGAATTACCGTCACGCCATGATTCACCGTCAGGTCGCGTGCAAAGTCGGCTTCGTTCTGTTTGGAAATCTGGCTGTAGTCGGCCAGCAGGAAGAAGGTGCCGGGGCTGGGCAGCGGGCGGAAGCGCGTCTTGGCCAGGCCTTGCGACAGGCGGTCGCGTTTGGCTTGGTAGAAGGCGGGCAAGTCCAGGTAGGGCTTGGGATCGCGCATGAATTCCGCCAAGGCGAATTGCATCGGCGAGGGCACCGTGAACACCATGAACTGGTGCACCTTGCGCAGCTCGGCGCTCAGTTGTCGCGGTGCGCAGCAATAGCCGATCTTCCAGCCGGTCGTGTGGTACGTCTTGCCGAATGACGAAATGACAAACGCGTGTTCGGCCAACAGCGGACGGCGCGCAACGCTGGCATGCGGCTTGCCGTCGAACACGATGTGCTCATAGACCTCGTCCGACACCAGCAGCACGCCGGTATCACGCACGATGGCTTCCAGCGCATCCAGATCGCTGTCGTCCAGCACGGCCCCGGTGGGGTTGTGCGGGAAGTTCAGCATCAAGAGGCGCGTCTTGGACGTGATGGCGTCGCGCACACGCTGCCAATCGATGCGGTAGTAGGGGTCGGCCTCGGTGGGGGCGCGCAACGGCACCGGCACCGCTGTGCCGCCCGCCAGGCGGATGGCCGGCAGGTAAGAGTCGTAGCAGGGTTCGATGACGACCACTTCGTCGCCGCTGTTCACCGCGGCCAGCACGGTGGCCATCAGCGCTTCGGTAGCGCCGCTGGTGACGGTGATCTCGGTTTCCGGGTCGTAGGCGTGGCCATAGAGTTCGCGCGTCTTGGCGGCGATGGCTTCGCGCAAGGGCGCAACGCCGGGCATGTACGGGTACTGGTTATGGCCGTTGGCCATGGCCTGGGTCACGAGTGCGCACAACGCGGGGTCGGGGTCGAAGTCCGGAAAGCCCTGGCCCAGGTTGATGGCCTTGTGTTCGATGGCCAGGCGGCTCATCACGGTGAAGATGGTGGTGCCGACGTCGGGAAGTTTGGATCGGATCATGGTGGATGCGAAGGTGAACGCTGGTAGGCAGAGAAATTTTTCGTAAGTATCCCACTAACTCATAATTCGTTTTTCGTATTAGCTATGCACGTGGAAGGAATCGTGGGTCAGAACATGTTGTTAAGGGTGCTGGGCGGTTTGACGATTGCGCTGGCCGGGGCGGGGTTCGCGGTATGGGCGCATCTGCCCTTGCCCTGGATGCTGGGGGCCTTGCTGGTGACTGCAGCGACGCGTATTGCGGGCTTGGGGACGGTCTGCCCGCGCCCGGCGCGCAACGGCGGGCAATGGGTCATCGGGACGTCGCTGGGGCTGTATTTCACGCCGCAGGTAGTCGGGCATATCGGCACCAATGCCGGGCCCATCGTTGTGGGCATGCTGTTCGCATTGGCGCTGGCGTTCTTGGGCACGGCTATGCTGCGCCGTTATACGGATGCGGACTTCAAGACCGCATGGTTCTCGTCTGCGATTGGCGGCGCCAGTGAAATGGCCAGCCTGGCGGAACGGCACGGTGCGCGCATTGATCGTGTGGCGACGGCGCACAGCGTGCGCGTGTTGCTGGTGGTGGTGACGGTGCCGTTCATTTTTCAATGGTGGGGCGTGGCGGGGCTGGACCCGACGGTGCCAGGGCCGAAGACGGTGGATAGCGCAGGCCTTGCCGCGCTGGTGGCGCTGACGTGCATGGGCGGCCTGATCTTCATGAAGCTGCGGTTGCCGAATCCGTGGGTGCTGGGGCCGATGCTCGTGGCGATGATTCTGACGGTGTCGGCCATCGAGCTGTCGGCCTTGCCGGACGTCGTGCCGAAGGTGGGGCAGCTCTTCATCGGCTGGTCGCTGGGCGATCGTTACCGCCCCGATTTCTTCCGCGCTGCGCCGCGATTTATTGCGGTGGTTGCGGCGTTCACGATCAGTGCGCTGGCCTTGGCATTCGGGCTAGGGGCGTTGCTGTCGTATTGGTCGGCAGCGCCTGTTCCGACGCTGATTTTAGGCACCACACCGGGCGGCATCGCCGAGATGGCAATCACCGCCAAAGTGCTGCAATTGGGCGTCCCGGTGGTCACCGCATTCCACGTGACGCGCATGGTTTTCGTGGTGATTGTGACGGGTCCGATTTATGCGTTTTTGGCGCGCCGGCAGATGAATTCCGCCTAGCGGTACTTCAGTGCGAGTCTGAAAAAAGAGACATTGGGGTAAACAACAATATGAGCCGGTAATGCCGGATGAGTATGCTGATTCCGCAGTTGATTCAAGCAGCGCGCGGACTCGTTCTGTTGCTCGGCGACGAGCGGGAACGCAGCAGCAACGCAAGGTACTTCTACCGATCGTTCAGTTCTCACGGCGTCCTTGATTCATTGCATTTCGACTTAATTACAGGACGCTAGAGAAAATGGCTCAGAAGGGCAAAGTTAAGTGGTTCAACGCTGACAAGGGTTTCGGTTTCATTACTCCGGATGTGGGCGGGACCGACGTTTTCGCACACTTTTCCGCCATCCAGGGCCGCGGCTATCGCAGCCTGAACGAAGGCCAGGAAGTCGAATTCGAAGTTAAGGATGGTCCGAAAGGACCTCAAGCGGCCGAAATTCGCCCGCTCTAAATCGGGAAATCCCAATTTCCCGTCCGCCAGGTCCGACCTGGCTACAACGCCCCAAGACTTCCGAGTCTGGGGCGTTGTTTCATTTAAGACGCCACTTTGCGCGCGCCATCCATCTCTGAATCCCAACCGTAGTTAGTGTTCACTAACTTATCCTCGACCCTTGGATAAGTCTGTGGATAATTATTTTTGGGCATCAAGATTTTTGTGCTCATAAATGAAGCAAAGGCATTCCCTGGCCTTGGGTTTTGCACAGAAAAACAGTTTTTCCAAACGTGCTTTTCAACGCGCCGCAATGGCGCCGGCGCTCCCTGCCTTACGCGTCTTGCTCAACGTGAAACATGGCCTTTCCCTAGGGAAAACGGGTGTTTAGCGGGGTTTTCCACATTGTTATCAGTCGCGCCAGGCGCATTAAGAGATGACTTTCTGGATCACGCCACAGCCCGTTTTTGAGTTTGCGGGGACGGTTGTTCACAAAGATATCCCCATCCCGGTTATGCACAGAATTTGCCGATTTGAGACTGAAATGAAGGTGCGCAGCCTGTGGATAGAAATGGGGATAGCGCTACGTTTCCCGGTCAAAACTTCGGGCTTCTTACCGATAAGCTGTCGATGATGACTGCGGGATTACCGCTTTGAGACTTCCGAACGGACGTCGCGATCGAGACTTGGAAAATGCGCTGTGAAAATAGACAAGCAGGTTTTCCACAGGGATTCACATGAAACCCTGCGCCTCCGCCAAATGGATGATGGCGGACCGGCAACGCCTCAAGCAAGATAGTTGTGTTGCTTGGGGAAAAGCGGGATGGGGATAATGGCCGCAGATTTCGCGTAGTACGCGTGTGGATAATCCGCGAGTGTGAAATTTAGCCGCAATTTGACTGAGGCATATCCCAAGAGTTCCCACCTGATTTTCGATGGTTTATTGGCGAGCCGGTTGCGCCGTTGAACCCGGCAATTGGGTCGATAGCCGAATCTTATCCACAAAGTTTTCCACGGCTATTTTGTTCGCGAACCGGGGCCGTAAGAGGCTACTTTTGATGGGTTATTCGTCGTTCCTCAATAGGCATGAAAATCGCAATGTCCCTATGAAACGCGTTGGCGTTTTGTGCGAATTTTAGATTTTGGGGAATCAGCTTTGCATGCGCCGATCTCTCATTTCCCAGTGCCTTTCGGCGCGCGCATTTTCGAGTTATCCCCAAAGTTGTTCATCGTGAAAATGAACTTTGGTTGACCCATGCGCGAACGCGTTCTGTTGATAACTCCACAGCCGATGATGGGGCGAAGTTTTTGAATTTTCGGCTGCAAAGAGATATCCACCGCAGGTTGTGAATTAACTCTGAGTCGTCAGCCAGAGCGAATTCAAACCGGCTTCGTCCAACCCTCCCAGCATTCTTAGAAATTTTCCGGATGCGGTTTCTGCGATGGTCCGGGTTTGTATTTCTTGAATCGCGTTTTTGATTGCGTGATGTGTTTCACGTGAAACGCAAAAGAGCGATATTTTTGGCAAGGGGTAGGGTAGGGTCAAAAATATCTCTTTTTTTCTCTCTCCCAGGCCCATCTTGGGAAGAATGCGCGCTTAGGCGAAATCGTTGCCGTCCCCAAATTTAGTCTGTTTCACGTGGAACAACGCCGACTAAATGATCGTGAAATTTCATGGTTAGGTGGTCGCCGGCTGGTTCCACGTGAAACACATCCGAGGGTTTTCGAAAAACTCGGTGGGTCGTGGACCTCTGAAAGCAAGAGTGGATGTTTCACGTGGAACACGCCTTGGACGGGTCATGCGCGGGTGATGTTTCACGTGGAACATTACGTGATCAAAAACGATCGGGGCAGTTCAAGTGTGTGGTGCTCGCCGTCCCTGATGTTTCACGTGGAACATTCCCCAAAGATCGGCAAGTCCTATGACCGTTGGCAGCACCTCATGCCATGCTGGTTACCGCACGGACTGTTTCGCGTCGCTGGTTTGGCATCGGGGCAGGGTGGATCTTCATGTTCCACGTGGAACATGACGCAACGCGAATACTAGGAGTGGGGTCAGCGTGGTTGTTTCTCCTCGATGTTTCACGTGGAACATCGAGGAGAAGCTTGAGTGAAGCCGAGTATGTGTACATCCTGCGGCGTTCTTTCACCTGTCCAATGTTCCACGTGAAACATCGTTGGACCTACCCCGCTAGTTGAACCGGTGCGCGGAGCGACGCCCAGCCACATGTTTCACGTGGAACATCCATTTAGAAACAGAGGCAGATGCCGACATATTTACTGGCCGGCCGGGCTGATTCGTTGCCAATTGCCTACGGCAGGGTTGTACCCATCCCGCCCAATATCAAGCCCGGCGATGTTTCACGTGAAACATGCAACCCCTGCCTCTATAATGAGCACCGAACGCCTTCTTATCTTTCCTCCCCATCATGGACTATCCCCGCGAATTCGATGTCATCGTCGTCGGTGGCGGCCACGCCGGCACTGAAGCCGCCCTGGCTGCTGCCCGCGCTGGCGCCCAGACGCTGCTGTTGACGCACAACATCGAAACCCTAGGCCAAATGTCTTGCAATCCCTCCATCGGCGGGATCGGCAAGGGCCACCTTGTCAAAGAAGTCGACGCCCTGGGTGGCGCGATGGCTTTGGCAACGGACGAAGCGGGGATTCAATTCCGCATTCTTAACGGATCGAAAGGCCCGGCCGTCCGCGCGACTCGCGCCCAGGCCGACCGAGTGCTGTACCGTCAGGCGATCCGTGGCCGTCTCGAGAATCAGCCCAATCTGTGGTTGTTCCAGCAGGCGGTTGAAGACTTGATGGTGGAGGGCGACCGCGTTGTCGGTGCCGTGACCCAGGTGGGCCTGAAGTTTCGGGCCAAGACGGTGGTGCTGACCGCCGGCACATTCCTGAACGGGTTGATTCACGTGGGCCTGCAGAATTATTCCGGCGGCCGCGCGGGCGACCCCCCGGCGATTTCGCTGGGCCAGCGCCTGAAGGAACTGAAGCTTCCGCAAGGCCGCCTGAAGACGGGCACGCCCCCGCGCATCGACGGCCGCTCGATCAACTACAGCATTCTGGAAGAGCAGCCGGGTGACCTGGACCCGATCCCCGTGTTCTCGTACATGGGCAATGTGGCTATGCATCCGCGACAGCTGCCGTGCTGGATCACCCACACCAACGCCCGCACGCACGACATCATCCGCGGCGGCCTGGACCGCTCGCCGATGTACAGCGGCGTGATCGAAGGAGTGGGCCCGCGTTACTGCCCGTCCATCGAAGACAAGATCCATCGCTTTGCCGACAAGGAATCGCACCAGGTCTTCCTGGAGCCCGAAGGTTTGGATACGCACGAGGTGTATCCAAACGGCGTGTCGACGAGCTTGCCGTTCGATGTGCAGCTGGATTTGATCCATTCCCTGCGTGGCCTGGAAAATGCGCACATCATGCGCCCCGGCTACGCCATCGAATATGACTACTTTGATCCACGTGGATTGAAGAGCACGCTGGAAACCAAGGCGATCAGCGGGCTGTTCTTCGCCGGCCAGATCAACGGCACCACCGGTTACGAAGAAGCGGCGGCCCAAGGGCTGCTGGCGGGCATCAACGCCGCGCTGTTGTCGCTGGGCCGCGACCAATGGACGCCGCGCCGCGATGAAGCCTATTTGGGCGTACTGGTGGACGACCTGGTGACGCGTGGCGTGACCGAGCCGTACCGCATGTTTACCTCGCGTGCCGAATACCGCCTGAGCCTGCGTGAAGACAACGCCGATCTGCGCTTGACCGAAATCGGCCGCCAGCTGGGCATCGTCGACGACGCGCGCTGGGATGCTTTCAATCGCAAGCGCGACGCGGTGGCTGCGGAAGTTGAACGGTTGAAATCCTCGTGGGTGAATCCGCGCGTGATGCCGCCTGAGATCGCGGAACCCTTGCTGGGCAAGTCGATTGAACGTGAGTACTCACTAGCTGATCTGCTGAAACGCCCGAATGTTTCATATGAAGCGTTGATGGCGGTGCAGAACGCCGACGGTTCGCTGCTGGCCGGCCCCGGTGTGGTTGCGGATGACGTCTTGGCCGAGCAGGTCGAGATCCAGCTGAAGTACGCCGGCTACATCGCGCGCCAGCAGGATGAAGTCCAGAAGCAGATTTCGCACGAACAGCAGCCCATCCCGGCCGACGTGGATTACGACGCCGTGACGAGCCTGTCGTTCGAAGTGCGCCAGAAGCTGAAGACGCATCGTCCGGAAACGGTGGGCCAAGCCGCTCGCATATCCGGCGTGACCCCCGCTGCAATCTCGTTGTTGCTCATCCACCTGAAGCGCCTGCATTACGGCTCGCGCAAGCAAGCCGCATGACCGCCTATACCGATCAGGCCGGCGCTGACATGGCCGGCCGCCTATCTCGTGCATGCGAGCAGCTGGGGCTGCGCGCTGATGCCGCCGCACAAGCCAAGCTGCTGAACTATCTGTCGCAGATGCAGCGCTGGAACCGCACGTACAACCTCACCGCCATCCGCGATCCGCAGCAGATGCTGATTCAGCACTTGTTCGACAGCCTGGCCGCCGTCGGGCCGTTCAGCGACGCGCTGGGCGCCGATCTCGACGCGGCCAAGGTCTACGACGTGGGATCGGGTGGTGGACTGCCTGGCGTCGTTCTCGCCATCATGCGGCCCATGTGGTCCGTGGCCTGCATCGACGCCGTTGAAAAGAAAACCGCATTCGTGCGCCAGATGAGCGGCGCACTGACGCTGCCTAACCTGCAAGCGCGCCATGCACGCATTGAAACGCTGGACCCGGCCGAGTGCGACATCGTGACCTCGCGGGCCTTCGCATCCCTGGATGATTTTGCGCAGCTTGCGGGTCGCCACGTGCGCAACGATGGTACCCTCGTCGCCATGAAGGGCAAGGTCCCCGAAGAAGAAATTCAGGCATTGCATGCGCGCGGGGAATGGCAAGTCGACCATATTCAGCCGCTCCAGGTGCCGGAGCTGCAAGCTGAGCGCTGTCTGATCTGGATGCGCCGCAACGAAGAACGCAGCGAAGGACGCAGTCAAGGAACCCTATGAAGAACTTACCCCCCAGCACAACCGCCCGCGTCTTCTGCATTGCCAACCAGAAGGGCGGTGTGGGCAAGACGACGACCGCCATCAATTTGGCGGCGGGCCTTGCCACGCACAATCAGCGCGTGCTGCTGGTGGACCTGGACCCACAAGGCAACGCCACGATGGGCAGCGGCATCGACAAGAATGCGCTGGAGTCGAACCTGTACCAGGTGCTGATCGGCGAGGCCACGATTGAGCAGGCCCGCGTGAAGTCGGAATCCGGCGGCTACGACGTGCTGCCCGCCAACCGCGAGCTGTCCGGCGCCGAGATTGACCTGGTGCAGATGGAAGAGCGCGAGCGCCAATTGAAGTCCGCGCTGGACACCGTCGCCACCCAATACGATTTCGTGCTGATCGATTGCCCGCCGACTTTGTCCCTGCTGACCCTGAATGGTCTGGCCGCCGCCCACGGCGTCATCATCCCGATGCAGTGCGAGTACTTCGCGCTGGAAGGCTTGTCTGACCTGGTCAACACCATCAAGCGGGTTCACCGCAACATCAACGACGACCTGCGTGTCATCGGATTGTTGCGTGTGATGTTCGATCCGCGCATGACGCTGCAACAGCAAGTGTCGGCGCAGCTTGAAGCGCACTTTGGCGACAAGGTCTTCAAGACCGTCGTGCCGCGCAACGTGCGTCTGGCTGAAGCACCCAGTTACGGCATGCCGGGTGTGGTGTATGACCGCGCGTCACGCGGCGCGCAAGCCTACATCTCGTTCGGCGCTGAAATGATCGAACGCGTCAGAAAGGACTTGAAGTAAGCCGTACCCATGTCCGTTGCCGCGCTCTTTTCTCCGACTGCATCGCAAGCCTCAAACACGCCGCCCGCCGACGTGCGCGACAGCTTGCGCGTGCGTCTTGAAGAGGCCGCACTGAACGCCACGGCGGTCGGCGCGCAGCTGCTCTATGATGGCTGGCTGGTGCGCTTCTCGCGTGCGGAAGCCAAGCGTGTGCGCAGCGTGAACGTGCTGGGGTTATCCACACGTCCGCTGGACGAGCGGCTGGCGTATTGTTCTTCGTTGTATGCGCGCCATGGCTTGCCCATGGTGCTGCGCATTACCTCCATCGGCCCCGATTTTTCCCTGGACGCCGAGCTGGAGTCCCGCGGCTATACCTTCACCGGTGAGACCCGAGTCATGAGCATGTCGCTCGCCCCCAGGCCTGGCGTCCGGGGCGGCCTGTTTTTCAGGAATGTCGACACCGGCCGCTTCGCGCAAGTGGTCGGGGCAATGCGCGGCTCGGCGCCCGAACATATCGGTGAACATCAAGCGCGTCTGCAAGGGCTGGCTGTGGATAAGCAGCCGGTGCTGGTTTTTGACGCGCACGAGCAGTGCGTTGCCGCGGGCTTGGCCGTCCGCGATGGCGACTTGCTCGGTCTGTTCGACATCGTCACCGATCCGGGGCAACGGCGTAAAGGCTACGCCGACGCCCTGGTAGATCATCTATTGACCGAAGGCGCCGCCGGCGGCGCCACGACCGCGTACCTGCAGGTCGAGCCGGAGAATACCGCCGCGCGGGCCTTGTATGGCCGCTACGGTTTCAAAGACTGTTACGCGTATTGGTACCGTCTGCCCGCCGAGCAGACGGACGCCTGAGCCTGGCTCGGGATACAAAAACAGAAGGAAAGAGGATTTAACTATGGCCACCAAGAAACCCAAGGGATTGGGTCGCGGACTGGACGCCTTGCTTGGCGCGGACGCGCCTGCGATCGACAACATCGGCAAGGCCGTCGCGGCCAAGCCCGAGGGTCCGCCATCCACCTTGCCCATCTCGAAGATGCGCGCCGGCAAGTATCAGCCGCGCACGCGCATGGACGAGGGCGCCCTGGGTGAGCTGGCCGAATCGATCCGCACACAAGGCATCATGCAACCCATTCTTGTGCGCGCACTGGGCGAGACCGCGCCCGGCCATTACGAGATCATCGCAGGCGAACGCCGCTACCGCGCCGCGCAGATTGCCGGCTTGAAGGAAGTGCCGGTGCTTGTGCGTGAAGTGGCCGACGAGAACGCGGCCGTCATGGCGCTGATTGAAAACATCCAGCGCGAAGATTTGAATCCGCTGGAAGAGGCGCACGGCGTGCGCCGCCTGCTGGACGAATTCGGCCTGACACACGAGCAGGCCGCGCAAGCGATCGGCCGTTCGCGTTCTGCCACCAGCAATCTGTTGCGTCTGTTGAACCTGGCCGCGCCCGTGCAAACGATGCTGCTGGCGGGCGACGTCGACATGGGCCATGCCCGCGCGCTGTTGGCCGTGGACGCGGCCACGCAGATCCAGCTGGCCAACCAGATCATCGCGCGCCGTCTGTCGGTGCGGGAAGCGGAAAAGCTGGTTGCGAAGACCGCCAAGGACACGGAGTCCGCGGCATCCCCGCGCAAAAAGACCAATGGCGTATCGCGTGATCTGACGCGTCTGGAAGAAGCCTTGTCCGATCACCTGGGCACGCGTGTCGCCCTGAAGGTGGGCGCTAAAGAGAAAGGGCAGATCGTCATCGACTTCCATGGCTGGGAACACCTGAACTCGCTGCTGGAACGCCAAGGCTTGTCCGGAGTCGTGGATGCTTGAGCAAGCCTTGCCGGTGATCGCCGTGCTGGCCACGGGCGGCACCATTGCGGGCGCCCAGGCCGACGCCACGTCTGCCGGCTACAAGGCAGGATCGTTCTCGGTTAACGACTTGCTGGCCGCTGTGCCGCAGTTGTCCGGCATTGCCGAGATTCGCGCTGAACAGGTCGCGAATGTGGGCAGCCAGAACATGACGCACGCCGTGTGGCGTGCGCTGGCCGAACGCGTGAACACCCTGTGCCAGGACGCTTCGGTGGCCGGCATTGTCATCACGCACGGCACCGATACGCTTGAAGAGACCGCGTACTTCCTGAGCCTGGTCATCCAGCACGACAAGCCTGTTGTGCTGGTGGGCGCCATGCGTCCCGCCACGGCGTTGGGCGCGGAAGGCCCGGCCAACTTGTATAACGCGGTGGCGCTTGCCCGTCACCCCGACGCGCGCGGCCGTGGGCCGCTTGTCGTCATGAATGAAGACGTGCACTACGCCCGCGAAATCCAGAAGATCGCCAGCGCAGGCCTGTGCGCGTTTGCGTCGCCCAATCGTGGCCGCGCAGGCGTCATGCATGGCGGCGCGCCGTGCTTCTATTCGCGCAACACCACTACGCACTCGACACAAAGCGAGTTTTCACTCGCATTGCTGGAAAGGGCGGGCTGGCCGCGCGTAGACATCGTCTACGCCCATGCCAACCTGCAAGCCGATTTGATCGAATTCCTGACCGATAGCGTGGATGGCATCGTGCTGGCCGGCGTGGGCGATGGCAACGCCACCGATCTGGCCATTGACGCATTGAGCCGTGCGGCAGATCGCGGCGTGGCCGTGGTGCGGTCCAGCCGCACCGGCAGCGGTTTCGTGGCGCGCGATGTTGAGCTGGACGACGGCAGCCTGGGCTTTATCGCGGCGCGTGACCTGAATCCGCAAAAGGCGCGCATACTGCTGATGCTGGCCCTGTCCGTCACGCGCGACGCGGCCGCCATGCAAGCGGTGTTCGACCGCTACTGAGCGTCGCCTTGTTGCGCCAGCCCCAGGTTGGTCCGCAGCATGTCATAGACCTGCCGCGTCAGCGGATTGATCAGATCACGTCTTATCCACAGGAAGTAGGTGACGTCCGGCAAGGGCGGCAGCCCTTCCTTTTCTCCCAGCACGCGCATCTCGGGCCCCAGTAGTTCCACGCTGCGGGCCGTCACGCCCAGACCGGCGCGCAACGCCGCTTTGATCCCCACCAGGTTCGGCGCCACATAGTTGGTGTGCCAGCGCACCCGCGCCTGCTCCAGCGCATTCAAGGCCAGCCGGCGAAAGATGCTGGGCTCATCGGCCAGCACCAGCGGCACGGGCGCGTGCACGTCATGCACATAGTCGGCAGACGCCAACCACACCGTGGGTGACGTGCGTAGCGCCACGCCTTCGAAGTCCTGATCAAAACGCGTGGAGATGGTGAGGTCGATTTCGCCCGCACGCAGGGCATCCATCAGGAAGGGGCTGCGATCCACGCGAATCTCGAGCTTCACACGTGGCGCTGACCGAGCGATGTGCGTCAGCAACGTGGGCAGGATGGTGTCCGCCACGTCCAGCGGCGCGCCCAGCCGCAAATCCCCTTCCAGCGGACCGTCCTGCAAGGCGCGCAACGCTTCATCGTTGATGGCGAGCATGTGGCGCGCATATTCCACCAGCCGGCGTCCATGCGATGACAGCACTTTGTTGCGCCCCTGCTTTTCGAACAGTGGCAGGCCGATGGTGGATTCCAGCCGCTGCATCTGCTGCGTAATCGCCGACTGCGTTTTATGCAGCCGATTGGCGGCTTCCGAGAACGTCTCGTGCTGGGCGATGGCCGTTAGCGTGCGAAGCAGGTCTAGATCCAGATTGCGCATGTCATGCCCTAAAAGTATTAGCAATGCTAATGGGATGTTAAGGCAATTTAAATTGTTGGCGCAGGGTCCGAGCGATACATTAAGTGCAATAACTCATGAGACAAGAGGGAAAACCAAAGTGAGCACTGCACATCCTCATCAGGCCGGCATCGATAGCGCCATCGGAAATATTAAAAAAACTGTAGGAAATAAGGGGTTGAACCGCGACAGCCTGAACGACGTTCTGCAAGAGCTGGTGGGCTTGGCCGCGCACACGGACTGGTGGACGGGAGACCGCTACGCCCCGCCGGAAGACGGTGAGCGCCAGGCGCGCTACCTGATCGCGGAAGACCCCGACAAGAGCTACGCGCTGTACCTGAACGTCATGCGCCCCGGCAACAAGATCGTGCCGCACAACCACACCACCTGGGCCTGTATCGCTGCCGTGGAAGGCGTGGAATACAACTACGTGTACGACCGCCTGGATGATGGCTCGGTGCCGGGCGTGGGCAAGCTTGCAAAGACGGGCACCGTCGTCGTGGGCCCGGGCGCCGGCATCGCCTTGATGCCCGACGACATCCACGCCGTTGAAATCCAGGGCGACAGCGTCATCCGCCACCTGCATATGTACGGCCGCGCCCTGGAAACGCTGAACGAACGCCTGGGCTTCGACCTGGACGCCGGCACCTGCAAAGTCATGCCGATCGGCGTGAAGACGCGCCGTTGATCATGAGCAAGCCCTACCAGTCCACTACGCGATTGCTGCGCGCCGGGCGTCCCCATCAAGGATGGGTCAACACGCCGGTGACGCGCGCCAGCACCTACGTCTTCGATAGCGTCGAAGCCTGGCGCGATACGCGCGCACGCCGCGAAGAAGAGCGCCTGCCGTCCTATGGCGCGCGCGGCACTGACAGCACGCATGCGCTGGAAGACGCGCTGGTGGAGCTGGAGCAGGGCTTTCGTGCGGCGCTGTATCCCACGGGGCAGGCGGCGATCGCCACCGTGTTGCTGGCCTATCTGCGCGCGGGCGATCACGTGCTGATCACCGACGCCGTGTATGAGCCGGTGCGCCGCTTCTGCGCCGAGCATCTGACGCGTCTGGGCATTGAGCACACGTTCTACCGGCCGGATGGCGTGGGCATCGAGGCGCTGATCCGGCCGAACACCAAGATGATCTACGCCGAAGCCCCGGGCTCGCTGACGTACGAATTTCCGGACCTGTGCGACTTATCCACAGCTGCCAAAAAACACGGTTGCTGGCTAGCTGTGGATAACACGTGGGCGTCGGGTTTGATATACAAACCGCTCACGCTGGGTGCCGATATTTCCATCTTGGCGGCCACCAAATATCTGGGCGGACATGCCGATGTGATGATGGGCGCCGTGGTGGTCAACGCACGCGCCTGGCGTCCGCTGGAACGCGCCAGCATCGACTTCGGCCAGACCGTCGGCGCCGACGATGCGTTTCTGGTGCTGCGCGGCATGCGTTCGTTGCCGCTGCGCATGGCGCAACACGCCAAGAACGCAATGCAGGTCGCGCAGTTCCTGTTGGAACGCTCTGAAGTGGCCCGCGTGCTGTGCCCCGCCTTGCCCGGCGATCCGTCGCACGCCATCTGGCAGCGCGATTGCTCCGGCGCCAATGGCCTGCTGACCGTCGAACTGAACGACGGCTTCACCGCGACAGACGCCGAGCGGCTGATCGACAGCCTGCGCTTGTTTGGTATCGGCGCCTCGTGGGGCGGCTTTGAAAGCCTGGTGATCCCCGTGCAACTGGCCTCGCGCGCGTTGCCTGACGCGACCCCTCGCGGCGCCATGCTGCGCCTGCATATCGGCCTGGAAGCGCCCGAAGACCTGATCGGCGACCTTGAACAAGGCCTGTCCGCCATGACCCAATCCTCTCGTTCCCTTCGAATCTCATGATGCACCCGACCTCCGCTTCTTCCTTTGCAGACATCGACGCCCACACGCTGAAGCAGTGGTTGCACGACGGCCACGAGATCGCCTTGCTGGATGTGCGCGAACACGGCCAGTACGGCGAATCGCATCTGTTCTACGCCGCGCCCGTGCCGTACAGCCGGCTTGAAATCGACATCGTGCGATTGGCTCCGCGGCGCGACGTGCGCGTGGTGGTGTACGACAACGGCGGCGATGACGACACCGCGGCTCGTGCCGCCCGGGCGCTGGTCAAGCTGGGCTATGGACAGGTGCATCGCCTGGCAGGCGGCATCGCGCAATGGCAGCAAGATGGCTACGCCGCCTTCGCTGGCGTGAATGTGCCCAGCAAAACCTTCGGCGAATTGGCCGAAGAAGTTTTCCACACCCCCCGTATTGGTGCGCGTGAATTGGCCGAACGCCAGCAACGCGGTGATGACCTGATCGTGCTGGATGGCCGGCCTTACTCTGAATACCAGAAGATGAGCATTCCCGGCGGCATCTGCTGCCCGAATGGCGAACTCGCGCTGCGCGCGCATACGCTGGCCAAGCGCCCCGAGACCACCATCGTGATCAACTGCGCCGGCCGCACGCGCAGCATCATCGGTGCTCAGACGCTGATCAATCTGGGTGTGCCCAACCCCGTCTACGCGCTGGAGAACGGCACACAGGGCTGGTATCTGGAAGACCTGCAACTGGAACATGGTGCGCGCCGCCGTTATGACGATGGCGTCGCGGCCGAAGACCTGCCCGCGTTGGCCGGCCGCTCGGCGCAGCTGGCCGAACGCCATGGCGTGCCATTCGTCAGCGCCGCTACGGTGCAGGAATGGCTGCACGATTCAACGCGCAGCACCTTCCTGTGCGATGTGCGCAGCGCGGAAGAATTTGCAGAAGGCTCGTTGCCGGGGGCGCAGCATACGCCGGGTGGGCAGCTGGTGCAGGCCACCGATCAGTACTTGGCCGTGCGCGGTGCGCGCATCGTGGTGTTCGACGCCGAAGGCGTGCGCGCGCCGGTCGTGGCCAGCTGGTTGCGGCAGATGGGCTGGGACGCCTGCGTGCTGCAAGAAGGCATCAACGCCGCCTTGACGCATCAGACGCCCGAGGTGCAAACACCCGTGGTTTCCATGCTGTCCGATTCCGGCCTGGCCAGCGCCTTGGCGCAAGGCGCGCAAGCCGTCGATGTTCGCCCGGGAATGCGTTATCGCGCGGGCCATATCGCGGGTGCGCAGTGGTCGATTCGGCCGCGTCTGGATCGGCTGGCGCTGGACTCTGCGCGCGCTGTCGTGCTGCTGGCCGAGGACGTTGCGGTGGCGGCGTGGGCCGCCGAAGATTTGCGCGCGTTGGGCGTGCAAGACATCAAGGTGAACACCGGCACGCCGGCCAGCTGGCAGGCAGCGGGCATTGCGCAAGCGGCCACGCCCGCCGTGCCGGCCGACGACGAATGCATCGACTATCTGTTCTTCGTGCACGACCGCCACGATGGCAACAAAGCCGCGGCGCGCCAGTATCTGGCGTGGGAGACCAACCTGGTCAAGCAGATCGATGAACGTGAATTGGCGGGCTATCGCTTTCCGGCGCGCTGACGCCGCCCATTCACGCCGCGTCCGATAGGGCGCATGCCGCAACGGCCCGCAGAGGCCGCGCGGCATACCCAATGCATCAACGCAATCAATACGCCCCGGCGGCAGGTGCCGGCGGGGTGCGGACGGTTCATGGCGAACCGGAATGCAGGGACGGCCGAGTATCCGGCCGCAGACACAAGGGGAAATCCAGATGAAGCACCATGCATTGCACACTTGCGGCGCGGCCGCGTTGGCCATTGCCGGCTTGACGTGGGGGGCAGGCGTCCAAGCGCAAAAGCCTTCGCTCAAAGCGCCCGCCGACTATCCCAAGCAGGCCATCACCGTCGTCTCGCCATTCCCGCCCGGGGGCGGCAATGACAACGTGGCGCGGCTGATTGCGCAGGAGCTGGGCGCCATTACGGGCCAGAGCGTCGTGGTGGAAAACCGTTCTGGCGCGGGCGGCAACGTCGGCACGGCGCAAGTGTCGCGCGCCAAGCCCGATGGCTACACGCTGGTGATGTCGCAGACGAGCGTCATGGCCGTCAACCCGCGTTTGTACAAGAACGTGGGCTTTGATCCGGTGAAGGACTTCACGCCGATCTCGCAGATCACGTCTGCGCCGCTGGTGTTGGTGGCGCGCACCGAAAGCCCGTACAAGACCTTGGCCGACTATCTGGACGCCGCGCGCAAGCAGCCGGGCATCATCACGTATGCGACGCCCGGCAACGGCACGATGAGCCATCTGATGGGCGCGCTGGTCTCGAAAAAAGCGGGTGTGAATCTGGTGCACGTGCCGTATCGTGGCGCGGCGCCCGCCATCACCGATTTGATGGGCGGTACCGTCGATATGCTGATCACGTCACCCGCGTCGGCCGAACCCATGGTGGCCGCAGGCAAGCTGCGCATCCTGGCCTTGAGCCACGAGAACAGCATCGGCATTTTCAAGGGGGCGCCGACGTTGAAGCAAAGCGGTCTGGACGGCATCACCGCCGATGATTGGTATGGCCTGTTTGCCCCTGCCGGCACGCCGCCCGAGCGCGTCGCCTACCTGGCGCAAGCGGTCGGGCAAGCCATGAAGTCGCCCAACGTGATCGCCAAGATCAACAGCGGCGGCAGCTGGCCGGTGGGCAGCCAGCCGGATGCGTTCAAGACGCGCTTGCAGGAAGACACGGTGTACTGGGCCGACATGGTGAAGACGGCAGGGGTATCGCTGGACTAATGCGAAGGCGACCGAGAAGGCCAAGGCCAAGCTCACGGTCAAGGCCAAGGCCAAGGCCAAGGTCTAATCGGGCGCAGGGCAACGGGCTTACACCGCCAGCACGTTGCCCACCGCTGACTCCAGCGCCGTGTAGGCCGCCGATTTCTGTGCACTGGTGTTCGTCACCAGATGATCAATGCGGTCAGCGCCGCAGAATGACACGCGGCTGCACAGGCCGATCTTGCTGAAGTCAGCCAGCAGGACCAGTTGCTTGGCGTTGGCCGTCATCGCGCGCGCCACCTCGGCTTCGCGCAAGTCATAGTTGGTGGCGCCGCATTCAGCATCCACGCCCACGGGCGACAGCAACGCGAAGTCAGCGCGGTAGCGGTGGATTTCGGCAATGGTGATGTCGCCCGCGGTGGCGCATACCGGCCCGCCGACCGACCCGCCCAGCATCAACAGCTGATTCGCGCCGTTGCCCGCCGCGCCCACCTTCAACGCCACATCGAACGAATTGGTGATGATGGTGAGCCCCGACAACTTCGCCAATTCGTCGGCCAGCACGCTGGTTGTGCTGCCCGCATCCAGGAACAAGGTCTGGCCGCTTGCCACCAGCCCCGCCGCCGCGCGGGCAATGGCGCGCTTGTATTTGACGCGCGTGTGTACGCGTTCTGCGATGGGCGGCTCGCTGTGCACCGGCACCGCGCCGCCATGCACGCGGCGCAATTCGCCCATGGCTTCCAATTCGAGCAGATCACGCCTGACGGTTTCGCGCGACACGCCAAGCTCGCCGACGATGCGGTCCGTCGACACCTGCTGCAATGAAGACAGCAGGGCGCGGATTCTTTGATACCGCTCTTCTTGCCACATATCCGATGCTTCCTAATCTATCTCCGCCGCCGCGCCGCGCCGGCGATCAACGCGCGCATGGCCAGCAGAGAACCTCCAACGACCAGCATGATAAGCGTGGAATACGCCGCCGCCTGCGAAACGAATCCAGCTTCGTCCAGCCGCAGCACCGATACGGGCGCCACGCTGACCGATGGGGTCACCAGGAAAATCACCGCCGACAGCGTCACCATCGACCGCATGAACAGGAAGAAGAACACGCCCAATACCGTGGGGGCGATAAGCGGCAGCACGGCGTCGCGCAGCACTTGCATGGTGCCGCCCCCCAGGCAGCTGACCGCTTCCTCCAGGGCTTGCGGCACGGCGCGCATGCCCGTCATCATCGTCAGGAATCCTTGCGTGTGATAGTGGTAGAAGTTGCATAGCGCAATCAGCGCCGCGCTGCCATACAGCGCATACAGCGGCGTGCCAGGCGCGTTGAACGCGAAGATGTACGACAGCCCCAGCACCAGGCCCGGCACCCCCACCGGCAACACCGACAGCAGATAGATCACCTTCGCCCAGCCGCGGCCAATGCGGCAGACGCCGAAGCTCAAGAAGAACAACAGCAGCACCCCGCCGCCTGCGGCCGCCAGCGAGAGATACAGCGACGTCCACAACGGCGCATAGCCGCCGCTGACGGTGATGTCGTAGTGCTTGAGCGTCCACTCCATCCGGTACGGCCATAGCCGCATGAAGCTGGCGAAGACAACGGTGGCCACTGTCAGGATGATCGTGCTGCAAGCCAGCAGCACGCCGATGCCAAACGCCAGGTCTCGCGCGCGTGCCGGTTGCGGCGCCACCCGTATGCCGCTGGGCGACGCCGAGCCGAATTGGCGCTGCGACGCCACGCGTTCGATCTGCACTGAAATCAGCGAAGGCAGCAACAGCAAGATGCCCACTACCGAGCCCATGCCGAAATTCATTTGCCCCGATACCTGGCTGTAGATCTCGGTGGCAAGAACCCGGTAGTTGCCGCCGATCACCGCGGCGTTCCCGAAGTCGGTGATGGTGATGACGAACACCACGAAGCCTGCGCTCAGCAAGCCGAACTTGCAGTTGGGCAAGGTGATGTCGAAGAACTGGCGCGTGCTGGATGCGCCCATGACTTCGGCCGCATCGTAGTAGCGGGCGTCCATGTTGCGCAGCGCCGCCTGCAGGATCAGCACGGCCTGGGGCAGGGCATAGAACACGTTCGATATCAGCAGGCCCCAGAACCCGTAGATATCGATTTCCCAGCCGGTCCACCGGTGTACCAGCCCGTTGCGTCCCAGGATGAAGATCAGGCCCAGCCCTTGCACGAGCGACGGCGCCAGTAACGGCAATACGAGCGCAAGCCGCACGATGCCCTTGCCGCGCATGCAGCTGCGGTCCAGCCCATACGCGATGGCGAAGCCCGCGGTGATGCTGATAAGCGTCGTCGCCGCGCTCATCACAAGGCTGTTTACCGTGGCGGTCAGGATGCCGCGGGTGGCGAAGACCTCGGCGTAGTTGCCCAGGCCGATTGAGCCGTCTTTTTCGACCAGGCTGCGCCACGCGACGGTGGCCAGCGGATACAGGAAGAAGAGCGCCAGCCCGGCTAGCGGAATGGCGACGCAGGTCCATAGCAACAGCCGGTCGGCGGACCAGGGCGCGCGTCCGGCGGGCGTGGCGATGGCGGCGCCGGCTTGTAGCGTGCTCATGCGGACATTCCGCTTGGCGCGGTCATACCGCCACCCAGGCGCAGTGGCCGGGCTCCATGTCCAGCCGCACCGCTGCGCCGCGCGACAGGCCGGCCGCACCATGTTGTTCCACCACCAGCTCACGTCCCAGCCAGGCGACGCGCAAGCGGGTCAGATTGCCCATGAACGTCATGTCCTGCACGCGTCCGGGGCCGTGCGCATCGGCGGCGATGCGCAGGTTCTCGGGCCGCAGGCAGGCCTCGTAGCGTTCGCTGGCGCCGTCGGGCCGCGTTGCCAGCAGTTGCGGCATGGCGTCGCGCACCCAGTCGGTGGGCAGCAGATTGCTCAGCCCCACGAAGTTGGCCACGAAACGGGTGCGGGGCCGCAGATACAGATCGGACGGCGACCCCACCTGCTCGATGCGCCCATCGTTCATGCAGACAATCTTGTCGGCAAGCGTCAGGGCTTCCTCCTGGTCATGCGTCACCATGATTGTGGGAATTTTCAGGCGGCGTTGCACCTCGTGTATTTCCGCGCGCATGTCCGTACGCACGCGGGCGTCCAGCGCCGACAGCGGTTCGTCCAACAAGATCAGCGCCGGGTCCACTGCCAGCGCGCGCGCCAGTGCCACACGCTGCTGCTGGCCGCCCGACAACTGGTGTGGATAACGCGCCGCATAGTCGGGCAGCTTGATGAGCGTCAGCAATTCGTCCACACGCGCCGCGATGCGGTCGCGCGGCTCGCCTCGGATGCGCAGCCCGTAGCCCACGTTTTCGGCCACCGTCATGTTGGGAAATAGCGAGTACGACTGGAACACGATGCCAAAGCCGCGCTTGCGGGCAGGCAGCCCGCTCAGGTCGCGTCCGCCCAGCGTGATGGCGCCGCTGTCAAAGGGAAGCAGCCCGGCCACGATGCGCAGCAAGGTCGTCTTGCCGCAACCGCTGGGCCCCAGCAGGCAGACGAATTCGTGCTCGCCAACGGACAGGTCGATATCTTCCAGCGCCACGGACGCGTCGAAGGTTTTCCGTATCCCGCGCAATTCCAGATACATGGGGTCTCCCGGACGGATGGCGGCGGGCGGCGCCCGCCGCTAAGGCGTCAGCGCTTGATGGTGTTTTGCCAGGTCTTGATGGTGGCGTCGCGCTCGGCGGCAGACGTCTGGAAGTTCACCGGATACAGCACCGTCGTCAGATCTTTCGGCAAGCCCGCGGCCTCGGCCGCTTTGTTGGGGGCGGCGCCGGGCAGGGTGACGAGCTCCTTGTACTGGCTGTACAGGGCGCCCGCTTGCGGCGATAACGTCCAGTCCAGGAAGCGCTTGGCGTCGGCGGGATTCTTCGCCGCCTTCATCAGCCCGGATGCCTCAAGCTCGTATCCGACCCACTGTTTGGGAATCACCATCTTGACGGGGTAGCCCTCATCGATGGATTGCATGGCGGGGAAGGCGAACGACACGCCGATGGCATATTCACCGGCGCGCGCCATCTTGCAGGGGCGGGACCCGGATGGCGTGTATTGCGCCACGTTCTTGTCCAGGTCCTTCAACAATGCCCAGCCTTTCTCCTGGCCCAGTCCTTGCAACAGGGCGACGATCTGCAAGTAGCCCGTGCCGGACGCCGCGGGGCTGGGGATAACGATTTCGCCCTTGTAGACCGGCTTGGCCAGATCCTCCCAAGACGTCGGCATCGGCAGGTTCTTGGATTTCAGCCGATCAGTGTTCACACAGAATGCGGCGACGTAGCCGGTCGCGGCGAACCACTTGTTGTCTGCGCCTTTGTACTGGGCGGGCAGGGCGTCGATGCCCTTGGCCGCGTAGGGCTCCAGCAGATTCTGCAAGCGCGGGTCCAGCATGTTGCTGACGGCAAAGCCCCAGATCAGATCCTGCTGGGGGTTGGCCGCCTCGGCGATGAGGCGCGCGCCCAGGTCGCCGGTGGACAGGCGCAGCACGTTGACCTTCACGTCCGGCATGGCCGCGTTGGCCGCCTTCAGGTAGGCGGCAATCTCGTCTTCTTCCAGCGCGGTGTAGACGGTGATGGCGCCGGCATGGACCGCCTGTGCACAACTTAGGGAAATTACTGCAACCACAACGCTAAGCTTCTTCATACATTGCATGATGGAACTCCGGTAGGGAATACACGGCAACGGTGGCGAGCTACGAATGCGTACGGCGACTTCATATGACAACGGTGAAGTTGCAGTTTTAGGTATATTTGCAAATTTGGGGCAACGTGTCTAGACTGGAAAAACCCCCTGGGAGCTCACTGATGCAAACGTCCGCCGCCCTGTCGGCGCAGCAATTGGCCGAATATTCCTCGTTCGCGCAAACCCTCGCGGATCAGGTTCGGCCGTTGTCCCGCAAGTGGTTCCGCCACCCGCTGTCCATCGACACCAAAGCTGACGAAAGCCCGGTCACGCAAGCTGACCGCGAAGTCGAGTCCGCCTTGCGCGAGGCCATCGCGCAGCACTATCCCCAACATGGCATCTTCGGTGAAGAGTTCGGCGCCGAGCATGCCGAAGCCGATTTTGTGTGGTCGCTCGACCCCATCGACGGCACCCGTGCCTTCATCTCGGGCAACCCCTTGTGGGGCACGCTGCTGGCGCTGCTGCATCGCGGCCGCCCGGTGTTGGGCCTGATCGACATCCCGATGCTGGAAGAACGCTGGATCGGCGCGTCCGATTCGCCCGCCCGTCTGAACGGCGAGACCTGTCAGGTCAGTGGCTGCACCGAATTGCGCAACGCCATCCTGTACGCCACCTCGCCCGATATCTTCGAAGGCGCCGAACTGGCGGCGTTTGACGCCCTGACCGGCGCCGCGCGCATGCGCCGCTACGGGGGCGACTGCTACAGCTATGGTTTGCTGGCCAGCGGCCATGTCGACCTGGTGGTCGAAGCCGGCTTGCAACCGTATGACTATCTGGCGCTGATGCCCGTGATTGAAGGCGCGGGCGGCGTCATTACCGATTGGTCGGGGCAGCCGCTCAGCCTCGAATCGCAGGGCCGCGTCGTCGCGGCCGCCACGCCGCAGCTGCATCGCCAGGCGATGCGGGTGCTGGGGGCGGCCATGACCTGAACGCCGCGCCGCCCGCCCGCAGTTCAACGCAACGCTTCAGCCACAAGGTGAACAAGCATGCATGCACTTGGGGTAGCAACGGTGGAAGACGCGGAGCGGCTGGTGCAAACCAGCCCGCTCTCGCATATCAAGGTGGGCCTGTCCGACGTCGACGGCGTCATGCTGGGCAAGTATTTGCGGCGCGACAAGTTCCTGGGCGCGTTGCGTTCTGGCCTGGCGTTCTGCGATGTGGTGTTTGGCTGGGATCTCGATGACCAGCTCTACGACAACACCAAATACACCGGATGGCACACCGCCTATCCCGATGCGAAGCTGCGCATCGTGCCGCAAAGCGCACGCCGGTTGCCGCTTGAGCAAGGCCCCGGCGGCGAAGACATGCTGCTGTTCCTGGCCGAGTTCGAAGGCGATGCGGGCAACATCTGCCCCCGCCGGCTGCTGCATCGCACGCTGGATCGCGCGGCAGGTATGGGTTTTGACGTCTACGCTGCGCTGGAATACGAGTTCTTCATGTTCCGCGAAACGCCCCACTCGGTGCGCGCCAAGCACTACCGCAACATGGAAAACTGGACGCCCGGCAATTTCGGCTATTCCATGTTGCGCAGCACGGTCGAAGGGGACTTCTACCGCAAGCTGCTGGATATGTGCGAACGCATGGACATGCCCATCGAAGGGCTGCACACCGAGACCGGCCCGGGCGTGCTGGAAGCGGCCCTCGCCGTGGATCAGGCGGCGGATGCTGCCGACAAGGCCTTTCTGTTCAAGACCTTTACCAAAGCACTGGCGCAGCAAAACGGCTTGATGGCGACGTTCATGGCCAAGTGGTCGCACGACCATCCCGGGCAAAGCGGCCACATCCATCTTTCGCTGCGTGACAAGAAGAGCGGACGCTCGGCGTTCTATGACGAATCCCAACCGCATGGGATGAGCGCGGCGCAGGTCTCGTTCATGGCGGGCGTGCAGCGCTATCTGCCGGAGTTCATGGCGCTGTATGCGCAGACGATCAACAGCTATTCGCGCCTGGTGCCTGGCTACTGGGCGCCGCTGGACGCGACCTGGGGCATGGAGAACCGCACCACTGCGTTGCGGCTGATTCCAGGCAGCGACAAATCCCAGCGCGTCGAAGTGCGCATCGGCTCGGCGGACGCCAACCCCTATTTGGCGCTGTCCGCCGCGTTGGCCTCGGGACTGTATGGCATCGAACAAGGCCTGAAACCCGAACCCATGGTGCAAGGCAACGCGTACACACAGCAGTTTCCCGCCCATCTGCGTTTGCCCACGACGTTGTGGGAGGCTGCGCAGCGCTTGCGCGAGTCCGAAGCCGCAAATCATCTGTTTGGCGCGCCGTTCGTCGAGCACTATGTTGCGACCCGTGAATGGGAAGAACGCCAGTTCCGCCGCCACGTGACCGACTGGGAGCTGGCGCGCTATTTCGAAATCATCTGATCCCCGTCCACCTGTTTGCATAGGGCCGATATGACCCAGGAACTCATCACCATCAGTCCCATCGACGGGCGCGAGGTTGTGCGGCGCGCCTATGCCAGTGAAGCGCAGATTGCGCAGGCGCTGGCGCAGGCTAAGGCTGCGCAGCCCGCGTGGCAGGCGTTGGGCATTGCGGAACGGGGGCGCATCGTGTCGGCGGCGGTCGACCGCTTTGTGGCCGCACGCGATGACATTGCGCGGGCCATCACCATCCAGATGGGCCGGCCGTTGCGCTATACGCCGGGCGAGGTCAGCGGCTTCGAATCGCGCGCGCGCCACATGATCGCGATTGCCGAGGAGGCCCTGGCCCCCATTCGTGTGCCTGAACAAGCCGGCTTTACCCGTTTCATCAGCCGCGAACCGATCGGCGTGGCGCTGACGATCGCGCCGTGGAACTATCCCTTGCTGACGGCGGTGAACAGCATCGTGCCGGCTCTGATGGCCGGCAACACCGTAATCCTGAAGCACTCTGATCAGACGCCGTTATGCGCCGAGCTGATCGAACGGGCGTTTCGAGACGCTGGTGCGCCCAAGGGCGTGTTCCAGTACCTGCATGCGAATCACGACACGGTGCAGCGCCTGATCCGCGCGCCCGAGATCGGCTACGTGTCCTTCACGGGTTCCGTGCGCGGCGGCCGCATCATCGAAGAAAGCGCGGCGGGGCGATTTATCGGCGTGGGGCTCGAGCTGGGCGGCAACGATCCGGCGTATGTGCGGGCGGACGCCAAACTGGAACACGCCGTCGAGACCTTGGTGGATGGCGCATTTTTCAACTCGGGCCAGTCTTGCTGCGGTATTCAGCGCATTTACGTCGCGCGGCCGGTGTTTGACGAGTTTATTGAACGCGCCGTGGCGTTGACGAACGATTACGTGCTGGGCAATCCGCTGCATGCCGATACGACCTTGGGGCCGGTGGTTCGCGCCCGCGCGGCGGCTGAGATTCGCGAGGTTATTGCCGAAGCCGTTTCGGCCGGCGCGCAAAACCTGATTGATCCCTCACATTTCAAGAATGCGAGTGAAAGCTCGCCTTACGTTGCACCCGCTTTGCTTACGCGAGTAAACCATCGCATGCGCATCATGAGTGATGAGTGCTTTGGTCCGGTGGTTGGCATCATGCCGGTAGAGACCGATGATGAAGCCGTGGCGTTAATGAACGACAGCCCCTATGGTTTGACGGCGGCGGTGTTCACGCAGGACGAAAGCGCCGCGCTGGCGCTAGGCCGCCAAGTGCAGACCGGCACCTTCTTCATGAACCGCTGCGATTACCTGGACCCGGCGCTGGCCTGGACTGGCGTGAAGAACACGGGGCGGGGCGTGTCTCTGTCCGTCGTCGGCTACGAGCAACTTACGCAAGCGAAATCCTTCCATCTGCGCAGCGTCTGACACGACGCATTCAGGAACCGAATCATGACTGTGCCCAGCGTCAATTGGAACTATCCCACTGCCATCAAGGCCGGCCCCGGCCGCGTTAAAGAACTGCCTGATTGGTGCCGCGAGCTAGGCATGCAGCGGCCGCTGCTTGTCACGGACCCAGGCTTGGCCGCTTTGCCGATGGTGGGCGACACCGTGCGCGCTTGCCGCCAATCCGGGCTGGAATGCGGGCTGTTCCATGAGGTCAAGGGCAACCCCACCGGACGCAACGTGGAGGACGGTGTGGCGGCTTATCAACAGGGTCGGCACGATGGCGTCATTGCATTTGGGGGCGGGTCGGCGCTGGATGCGGCCAAGGCGATTGCATTGATGGTGGGACAAAAGCGTCCCTTATGGGACTTCGAAGACATTGGCGACAACTATCAGCGCGTGAATGTGGCCGGCATGGCGCCGGTCGTGGCGGTGCCGACCACGGCGGGTACGGGGTCGGAAGTGGGGCGCGCGTCGGTCATCACGGACGAGGCCGCCGAGGTCAAGCGCATCATTTTCCACGCGCGCATGCTGCCCGCAATTGTGATCCTTGATCCGGAACTCACGGTGGGCCTGCCGCCCAAGATCACCGCGGCAACCGGCATGGATGCGCTGTCCCACAATCTGGAGGCGTACTGTTCGCCGTTCTTTCATCCGATGGCGGCCGGCATCGCCATTGAAGCCATGCGGATGATCAAGGAATACCTGCCGCAAGCGGTGGCTGATGGCGCGGATTTGCAGGCCAGGCAGCAGATGCTGGTTGCGTCCTGCATGGGCGCCACGGCATTTCAACGCGGCTTGGGCGCCATGCACGCGCTGGCGCATCCGCTGGGCGCGCTGTACGACGCGCATCACGGCATGTTGAACGCGATCCTCATGCCCTATGTGTTGAAAGCCAACCAGCATGCGGTCGCGCCGCGACTGGAAGCGCTGGCGCGTTACCTGGATCTGCCTGCCACGGGGCCGGGCGCCGTGCTGGATTGGGTGCTGCGCTTGCGCGAGACGGTGGGCATCCCTCATACCCTTGCCGAGATCGGCATCGACGAGGGCCAGGCCGAGCGGGTAGGGCGCATGGCGAGTGAAGATCCGTCAGGCGGAACCAACCCCATTATTTTCACGGCCGACGACTATTCGCAGCTTTTGCGTGCATCAATTCGCGGAAACCTGTAAGATTCGGCCCCTCTGCGCGGAAACGCGAGTGGTTGAACAAAAGTTTTGAATATTTTCATCCGAAGGGTTTGACACCGGATTCGAAAGTGTTCATAATCTCAAGTTCTCCGCTGGAGGGGTGCCCGAGTGGTTAAAGGGGGCAGACTGTAAATCTGTTGGCCTTGCGCCTACATTGGTTCGAATCCAATCTCCTCCACCAGAGACCCAACTCTATATCCAGGCGATGTCTGCCTGGATTTTAAAATTAGGCCTAGGGAACTGGGCGGCCTTTGCAAAAAAAGGCTGTAAGGTTCCCCAGGCCTTGATTTTGAAGAGTCTGGGATGCGAGAAGGTGATGGGTATGCCGCGGGTGTAGCTCAATGGTAGAGCAGAAGCCTTCCAAGCTTACGACGAGGGTTCGATTCCCTTCACCCGCTCCAAGATTTTTAAATGCCCATGTGGCTCAGTGGTAGAGCACTCCCTTGGTAAGGGAGAGGTCGCGCGTTCGATCCGCGCCATGGGCACCACAAATTTCCAAGTTCTTTTCTTCAGTCTGAAGCGCAATCCAGGTCAGGAGTCAGCCATGGCAAAAGGCAAGTTTGAACGTACCAAGCCGCACGTGAACGTGGGTACGATTGGTCACGTTGACCACGGCAAAACGACGTTGACGGCAGCTATCACGACCGTTCTGTCGAACAAGTTCGGTGGCGAAGCCAAGGGCTACGACCAGA
>NZ_JBFTRX010000016.1:0-141330 GCF_056399725.1 Achromobacter sp. 01N37 | reverse complement strand
GTGGTACCACTCCTTCCCATCCCGAACAGGACAGTGAAACGCCTTCGCGCCGATGATAGTGGACGGACGTCTGTGAAAGTAGGTCATCGTCAGGCTTTTATTCCGCAAAACCCCACAGGTAACCCTGTGGGGTTTTGTATTTGGTGATTCGGTTTTTACGATTCGACCATTGATATATTCGATAACTGACATTCGAGCATTGATTAAAAGAAAACCCCTCGCAGCTGGCGCTGCGAGGGGTTTTTGCATGGGCGCGGGTATTAATCCTGTCTTTACGCTACGGCTACGGCCATCGCTACGGCTATCGCTATCGCTATCGCTATGGCTACGGATGGTGCGGTGCTTGATACGGGCCGCGCAAATACTGTTGCCGGTCAATGCCATGCCTTTGCAACTTGTCGTAGAAGGTCTTGCGGGGAATACCCAAGGCTTCCAGTGTGGCTTTGATATCCCCCTGATGCGTTTGCAACGCATCACGGATGAGTTGGGCTTCGAATTGCTCCATTCTTTCTGGCAGGCTTTGTGTTGCGTTTGCTGTGGGAACGGTATCGACCGCTGGGGTATTAAGAACGCCCAGCACGACGCGCTCTGCAAAGTGGGCGAGTTCGCGCACATTGCCAGGCCAGTCATGTGTCATCACATACTGTTTGATCGAGGCAGGCATCTCAGGAATATCGCGATGAAAGCGGCGTGATGCGTGACCGAGGTAATGCGCGAACAACAGAGGGATGTCGTCGCGGCGTTCGCGCAGGGGCGGAATACGGATCGTGACGACATTGAGCCGGTAGAAAAGGTCTTCGCGGAACTTGCTGCGGATAGCCGGGCTGCCCAGATCTTCCTTCGTGGCGGCGACGACGCGCAGATCGAGATTGCGCACCTCGTTGCTGCCAAGCGGAGTGATCTGCCGAGATTCCAGCACGCGCAGCAGCTTCACTTGCACGGCCAGCGGCATGCTTTCGATTTCGTCCAGGAACAAGGTGCCGCCGCTGGCATGTTCGATACGGCCTATGCGCTTCTTTTGAGCGCCCGTAAAGGCGCCTGCCTCGTGCCCGAACAATTCGCTTTCGATAACGCTTTCGGGCAGAGCGCCACAGTTGATGGCGACGAGCGCACGGTGCCGGCGGCGGCTCAGGCGATGCAACGCCATCGCTACCACTTCCTTCCCGGTGCCGGTTTCCCCTTCAACCAGCACGTCGACATCCGCATCGGCAATATGGCGCAGCGTTTGTTTGATACGTTGCATGGCGGGCGTGGTGCCGATGAAGGGGACTTCGTCGGCTTCCACCGCAAACGCGGCTTCACGCAGGCGCCGGTTTTCCAGCACCAGACGACGCTTTTCCGCGGCGTGTGTGATCGCTGTGGTCAGCCTGTCGGGTGCGTAGGGTTTGGCCAGAAAGTCGTAGGCACCGTCACGCATGCACTGGACGGCGGTGGCAATATCGCCATGGCCGGTAATGAGAATGACGGGAAGCTCGGGGTCAATATCACGCAGACGATGAAATAGTTGCAGGCCATCGATATCGGGCATGCGGATATCGGTCACGACGACCCCGTCAAAATCGCGGTGCAAGACGGGAAGCGCGGAACGCGCCGTGCCATGGGCGTCGACCGTCATGCCGTGCAACTTCAACGTCTGGACATTCGCGCGCCGTAGTTCCTCGTCGTCATCGATGAACACAACGTGAGGAGGAATGGGCGCGCGAAGACCGTCATCAATGGAAGCTGAAGCGGGAATTGGGGTAGAAGATGCAGGTGAGCGAGTCATTAGGGGGTGGCCGAAACGGGGTGTCCGGCAGCTGCCTTACGCAGCGTCAGGGTGAACATGGCGCCCGTTTGCGGGCCATGAGGGGCAGGAAAGCCGGGATCGCTGGGGTGGGCGGCTTGCAGTTCTCCGCCAAATTCAGTGACGATGTCGCGGCAGATGACGAGACCCAACCCCAGGCCTTCCGGTTTAGTCGTATGGAAGGGGATGAACAGGCGTGCTCGATCGTCGTCGGACAGCCCCGGGCCGTTGTCGGCGACATGGATTTGAACCGTCGCGCCCAAGTCTTGCAGCGCGACCACGACGCGGCCGTCCGCATTACCTTCCAATGCTTCCAGCGCGTTTTGCAGCAAGTTCACCAGCACTTGTTCCAGCCGGATGCGGTTGGCCCGGACCAGAACGTCCTGATCTTCCGGCGGCCGTTGCAGCGTGACGCCTTGGCGTCGCGCGCGTGGCCCGACCAACAGCAACGCGCCGTCCAAGGCTTCCTTCAGGCTGGTGGGCCCCACGGATGCGCCTGCCTTGCGTGAGAATGCGCGCAATTCGCCCGTGATGTGCCCGATGCGTTCAGTCAGCGAAGCAATGGTGCCCAAATTTTCCTGCGCGGAGCCGGAATCCTGGCGCCGCAAAAACTCAAATGCGTTGTCTGCGTACGCACGGATGGCGGCAACGGGCTGATTGATTTCATGGGCGACGCCCGCTGCGACCTGGCCAAGCAGCGCAAGCTTGCTGGCCTGTACAAGTTCATCTTGCATGGTGTGCAAGCGCGCTTCGGCGCGTTGGCGTTCGTCCATTTCATCCATCAGATGGTCGTTGACCTCGCGCAGCTGTGCGGTGCGTTCATCGACCAGCGCGGCGAGTTGGGCCTGGATGGCGGCCTGTTGTTCTGCGCGTTCGCGATTGCGATGGCGCCGATACAGCACGATGCCAATTGCAGCGGCCAGCAGACTCAGCGCCAGCAACGCGCCCAGCTGGGCGTTGGCGGTGGCTTGGCTCATGGCCGTCTGAACGGGCGACAGCAGGTGCAAAGTCCAGCCCGGTGACTCGGCGATGGGCAGCGTCGTGTGCAAGAGCGGCGCGCCTTTAGGCAGCGTCGGCAAGGCGTCGTCGATACGCACCAATTGCCCGGTGCTGGCTGGAGCCAGCGGCGGCGTGACAGGCAAGGACTGGAAGCGAGCGTCGCCGAATTGCAGGCTCGTACGCAGGCGCTCGGCCAAGTCGGGCGCAAGCGGCGCCAGCACATCGAAGCGCCAGTCCGGGATGCTGCCCAACAGCACCACGCCGTGCTCATCCGTGACAAAAATGGGTGCACTGGACTGGCGCCAGTCGGATTCAAGGTCACGGAAATCAACCTTCAATACGATGACGCCCAGCAGCGCGCCATTGATGTCATCGATGCGGCGCGACAAGTACAGCCCGGCCTCGTGGCTGACCGTACCCAGCGCGAAGTGTTCCGCAGAACCGTTGGCGACGGCGCGCTGGAAGTACGGCCGGAACTGGTAGTCCACGCCTACGAAAGTGGCGGGTTCGCGCCAATTGCTGGCGGCGATGGCCAGCCCCTTGGGGTCCAACAGATAGATGGCGGAGGCGCCGACCCCGTGGCTCAAGGCATCGAGCTTGTCATCCAACGATTCGATCTGCGCGGCGCTTGCGCCTTGCAAGGCCGCGCGCACGTCGACATCGCGTGTCAGCACGAAAGGCAGCGCCCTGAACTTGTCCAGGTTGTTGCGTAGTAGCGCGGCATTGATCTGCCCCGCCGCCCGCGCCTGAACGGTGGCGGTTTTGATCGCGCCATCGCGGGCCCATTGCGTGGCGATATGCAGCACGCCGAACACGATGGCGATGGCGAGCAGAATCATCACTGCGCGCCACGGCCAAGAGCCGCCCGATGACACCCGCGCAGTCGGCCGTGTGGCCGGATGCGTCGAGCCTTGGCGGCTGCTTTGAGGAGTAGTCGAGGGGTCAGTCATGGTGTGTGCGGTTTTCCGCACATTCTATCTTGTTTTCGTGCGGGATTCCGCTCGATCAAGACACCGATTCCCCATCGCCAAATACAAATAGCCAGACTTATCAAGGGCTTGTGCCGATGGGGCCAAGCCATTCAATGCTGGCACGCGTCTTGCATATAGGTATGCAAGCCGAGCGGCATCCGCACGCACGGTGAAATGGGCTTGCGGCGATAACGCAATGCCATAAAACAGATAACGCTCCGTCGCCCGCTGCGCTAGCCGCTCGGGGCAAGGAGCATTGGTGGGGACAAAACCCAATGATCGACGTGGATCAAGGCGCGCCTGCGCGCAAGCTCAAGTTCTATCAAATCCTGTATGTCCAGGTGATTTTCGCCATCATCGTCGGCGTGCTGCTTGGAGCATTCAAGCCTGAACTCGGCCAGCAGATGCAGCCGCTGGGCGACGCCTTCATCAAGCTGGTGAAGATGATCATCGCACCGGTGATTTTCCTGACCGTGGCCTCGGGTATTGCCGCCATGAGCGACCTGAAAAAGGTGGGCCGCGTGGCAGGCAAGGCCATGCTGTACTTCCTGATCTTCTCGACGCTGGCTTTGATCGTAGGCATGCTGGTCAGCCACTTGGTCCAGCCCGGCGCAGGGATGCACATTGATCCCAAGACGCTGGACGAGAAGGCTGTCGCGACCTTTGTCTCGAAGGCCCACGACTCGACCATCACCGGCTTCTTGATGAACATCATCCCGACGACGATCTTCAGCCCGTTCGTGGGTGGGGATATTCTTCAGGTGCTGTTTGTGGCCGTGCTCTTCGGTATTTCGCTGGCGATGGTGGGCGAGCGCGGCAAGCCGATCCTGAACTTCATGACGGCGCTGGCCCAGCCGATCTTCAAGCTGGTCGCCATCCTGATGAAGGCGGCGCCAATTGGCGCGTTCGGCGCGATGGCTTTCACCATTGGCAAATACGGCATCAAGTCGGTCGTGAACCTGGCGATGCTGGTGGGCACGTTTTACGCGACGTCGGTGCTGTTCGTCGTGGTGATTCTGGGCCTGGTAGCGCGCTACAACGGCTTTTCGATTTTGAAGCTGGTGCGCTACATCCGCGAAGAATTGCTGCTGGTGCTGGGCACAAGCTCGTCCGAAGCGGCGTTGCCCACCCTGATGCAGAAGATGGAACGCGCCGGGTGTTCGAAGTCGGTGGTTGGTTTGGTGGTGCCCACCGGGTACTCGTTCAACCTGGACGGCACCAACATCTACATGACGATGGCCGCGTTGTTCATCGCGCAGGCGTGTGACATTCCCTTGTCCTTGGGCGACCAGATCCTGCTGCTGGCGGTTGCGATGCTCAGCTCCAAGGGCGCGGCTGGCGTCACGGGCGCGGGCTTCATCACCCTGGCGGCGACCTTGTCGGTTGTGCCGTCCGTGCCGATCGCAGGGATGACGCTGATTCTGGGCGTGGACCGGTTCATGTCGGAATGCCGCGCGCTGACGAACCTGGTCGGCAACGCCACCGCCGCTGTCGTGGTCGCGCGCTGGGAAGGCGAATTGGACCAAGAGCAGTTGCACGCCGCGCTGGACGGCCAGGTGCCGCCCGCTGCGGCGGTCAACGAAGCGCAGCCAACGCTTAGCCATACTGCCTAACGCGCCGTATCCGTTCTTGCAATGAAAAAACCCCCGAGGTCCGGAAGACCTCGGGGGTTTTTTCATTTCAAAGGGAACGCGTTCAGGGCGTCTGGATACCCGCTGCGCGAAGCAGGTTAGCCGTTTCGAATAGTGGCAAACCCATCACACCGGTGTAGCTGCCGGAGATATGCGAGATGAAGGTGCCGGCCAAGCCCTGAATGCCATAGGCGCCGGCCTTGCCGAAGGGTTCGCCGCTGTCGCAGTAACGGGCAATCTCGCCGTCGTGAAGATCGCGCATACGGACTTCGGTAATGGAGACGGCTTCCAGCAGCTGCTCGCCCGTCCACACGGCGACGGCGGTATGGACTTCGTGTGCTGCGCCGGACAAGGCCCGCAGGATGCGGATGGCGTCATCGCGGTCGGCCGGTTTGCCCAGCACCTTGCCGTTAAGAATCACCGTCGTGTCCGCGGCCAGCAAGGGCAGGGGCGRCAAGCCTTGGGCGTGCATCCAATCGCGGCCGCGCAGGGCTTTGTCGCGGGCAGTGCGCTGCACATAATCGGCGGCGCTTTCGCCCGGATGCTGGGGTTCGTCTTCGCCGGGCGGGGCGGGAACGCGCAAGACCTCGTGCGCCAAGCCTATCTGAGTCAGCAATTCACGCCGCCGCGGGCTGGCCGAGGCAAGGTAAAGACGGGCTGGGGTGGGGGTGTCGGCGGAGTGGGGCATGCGTCAGCGAAGTGGGCGCCGGCCCGGCTAGCGGTCAGGCGCGGTGATAGGGGTGATTGGTCATGATGGCCCAGGCGCGATAGAGCTGTTCGGCCAGCACCACGCGCACCATGGGATGCGGCAGCGTCAGCGACGACAGCCGAAGCTGCCCGCTGCACGAGGCTTTCAGGTCGGCATCCAGGCCGTCTGGCCCGCCGACGAGAAAAGCCACGTCTTGCCCGCCAGCCCGCCACTGTTCCAGCTTTTGCGACAGAGCCATGGTGGTGAGGTCGCGCCCGCGCTCGTCCAGCGCCAGGCGCAGCGCACCGGCCGGCAAAGCGGCTTCGATCCGCTTGGCTTCCGCCGCCATCATCTGCGCGGGCGTCTTGCCGGTGGTGCGGGGTTCAGGCTTGATCTCGCGCAGTTCCAGCGCGCAATCGGCGGGCAGGCGCTTGGCGTAATCGGCCCAGGCAGTCTCTACCCAGTCCGGCATCCGAGTGCCTACGGCCGCAACGATCAATTTCACGGCAAAGACTCAGTGGTCGACGTCGTCGTAGTTGCTGTCGGTCGGGATCGGCGCAACGCGCGTCGATTCCGGCAGCAGCTTCACGCGCACCGGCTTGCCGCCCCAGATTTCTTCCAGGTTGTAGTACTGGCGGATGGCCGGTTGCATGATGTGCACGACCATGTCGCCCAAGTCGACGACGACCCATTCACCGGTGTCTTCGCCTTCGATCGTGATGCCCGAGAGATCGAGCGAGCGGCCGCGATCAGCCACGCTGGAAGCGAGCGCGCGGGTTTGGCGGTTGGAGGTGGCGCTGGCAATCACGACGCGATCAAACAGACTCGTCAGATGCGTGGTGTTGTAGACCTTGATGTCTTGCGCCTTGACGTCTTCGAGGGCATCGATGACGGCGCGTTGGAGTTTCGTTATATCCATAGCTGCAAATATAACCCGCGGACGGACGGCGGATGCCGGCTCCGTGACGCTTTCAGCGCCCGGCGGGTGAGGTTTATCGGTAAAGTTGGTGCGCCGCAATATAGGCGGCGACCGACGGGGCCAGCAGGCCTTCAGTGGATTCGCCCGCGGCCAGACGCCGGCGGATGTCGGAAGCGGAAACCGCCATGGGTGAAAACGGCAGCTCTTCCAGCTGGCGGCCCTGTTCTTGCAGGCAGGCGGCCAATTCGGCCGGCGGCGTCAACGGGGTGCCAGGGCGGGTGGCCACGGCCAGATCCACCAAGCTGGCGATGTCGCGCCAGTGGCGCCACGTGCAGAAATTGGCTAATTGGTCAGCGCCCAGCAGCCAGACATAGCGCGCGTCCTGGGGCAGGGCGCGCAGCGTGTCGATGGTGTAAGTTGCGCCACCGCGTTCGATTTCGATGGGGTTGACGCTTAAACCGTCGTGGCCGGCGATGGCCAGTTCCAGCATGTCGCAGCGTTCATCGCCCGTGGCGTGCAAGGCCGCGCGCTGCCACGGGTTGGCGGCGGGGATCAGTTCCACGCCGGTGAGCCGCAGCGTGTCCAAAGCGTTCTGCGCCAGCGAGATGTGGGCGATGTGGACGGGGTCGAAACTGCCGCCCAAGAGACCGATGCGCTTCAAACCCAATCCCGTGGCGTCAGATAGGCGGCGAGCTCGGCCTCGGGCGTGCCCGCCTCTGGCTGCCAGTCGTAACGCCATTGCGCCAGCGGCGGCATCGACAGCAGGATCGATTCCGTCCGGCCGCCAGATTGCAGGCCGAACAGCGTGCCGCGGTCGAAGACCAGATTGAACTCGACGTAGCGGCCCCGGCGGTAAGCCTGGAAATCGCGCTCGCGTTCCGAATACGGCAACGTGCGGCGGCGTTCGACGATGGGCAGGTAGCTGTCCAGAAACGCATCGCCAACTGAACGGGTCAAGGCGAACGAGGCATCGAAGCCCGGGGCGTTCAGGTCGTCAAAGAAAATGCCGCCGATGCCCCGCGTTTCGTTGCGGTGCTTCAGAAAGAAGTATTCATCGCACCAGCGTTTGTAGCGCGGGTAGTAGTCGGGGCCGTGGCTGGCCAACGCGTCGCGGCATACCGTATGGAAGTGCCGGGCGTCTTCTTCGAAAGGATAGTAGGGCGTCAGGTCGATGCCGCCGCCGAACCAGAAGACGTCGGATTCGTCGTGGCCCGGGCGGGCCGCGGCGACGAACATACGCACGTTCATGTGCGTGGTCGGCACATAGGGGTTGCGCGGATGCAGCACCATGGATACACCCATGGCTTCCCAACTGCGTCCAGCAAGCTCGGGCCGGTGGGCGCTGGCCGACGGGGGCAGTTTCGTGCCCTTGACGTGGCTGAACAGCACACCCGCCCGTTCGAACAGCTTGCCGCCTTCCAGCAGGCGCGACAAACCGCCGCCGCCTTCGGGCCGCACCCATTCATCGGCGCGGAAGGCGCCGCCTTCCGCGTCTTCCAAAGCCCCGACGATGCGGGCTTGCAAGCCGGTGAGATAGTCGCGGACAGTCGTGACGGGCAAGGCGTTCATCAGCGCTTTCCGGTTACGCGTTGGACTTGGGTTTTTGCTGCGACGGCTTCAGCGCGCGCCAACCGATGTCGCTGCGGTACTGGCGGCCATCGAAGTGGATGCCGTCGATGGCTTCGTACACGCGGTCGCGGGCCATCTTGACCGAGTCGCCCAATGCCGTCACGCACAGCACGCGGCCGCCGGTGGTCTTCGTGTCTTCGCCGACCAATTCCGTGGCGGCGTGGAAGACCATGCAGTCTTCGGCGTCGGCGGGCAGGCCGCGGATGACGTCGCCGGTGCGCGGCGTGTTCGGGTAGTTGTGCGAGGCCAGCACGACGCCCAGCGCGGTGCGGCGGTCCCAGACGATGTCGGCCTGGTTCAGCGTGCCGTCCACGGCGTGTTCAAGCGCGTCCAGCAGGTCGCTCTTGACGCGCATCATGATCGGCTGCGTTTCCGGATCGCCCATGCGGCAATTGAATTCAAGCGTCTTGATCTCGCGGTCGGGATCATCGCCCGGGGCGATCATCAGGCCAGCGTACAGGAAGCCGGTGTAGGGGATGCCGTCGCGCGTCATGCCCTGCACCGTCGGCAGGATGATTTCGCGCATGATGCGGTGGTGCAGTTCCGGCGTGACGATCGGCGCGGGCGAATACGCGCCCATGCCGCCCGTGTTGGGACCCTGGTCGCCGTCTTGCAGACGCTTGTGGTCCTGGCTGGTGGCCAGGGCCAGCACGTTGCGGCCATCGCACATGACGATGAAGCTGGCTTCTTCGCCCACCAGGCATTCTTCGATGACGACGCGCGCACCGGCGGCGCCCATCGAGCCGTCGCCCAGCATCGCATCGACGGCGGCGTGCGCCTCTTCGAGCGTAGCGGCTACGACGACGCCCTTGCCGGCAGCCAGGCCGTCGGCCTTGATGACGATGGGGGCGCCTTCCTGGTCAATATAGGCGTGGGCCTGGACCGGGTCGGTGAAGGTGGCGTAGCGCGCCGTCGGGATGTTGTGCCGGACCATGAAGGCCTTGGCGTAGTCCTTCGAGCTTTCCAGCTGCGCGGCGGCCTTGGTGGGGCCGAAGATCTTCAGGCCGCGGGCGCGGAACACGTCCACGACGCCCGAGGCCAGCGGGGCTTCCGGGCCAACGACCGTCAGCGCGATGCCTTCGCGCTGGACGAAATCGGCCAATTCCTCGGCATTGGTGAGCGGGATGTTTTCCATCTGCTCGGCCCGTTGCGTGCCGCCATTACCCGGGGCGACATACACCTTGTGTACGCGCGGGGAGCGGGCGAGCCGCCAGGCGAGGGCATGTTCGCGGCCGCCCGAGCCAATTACCAGGAGTTTCATGTTGCGTGATTCTGAAGGTTGCCACTCTAGCCCGTGGAGAAGGCAACGGACCCGAGACATTCCGGGTCCGAATATCACCCTGGCAAGACGGCGGATGCCGCCCGGCCAGGACGGTGGGATTTACTGCGCTTCGTCGAAAATGACAGTGGTATAGACTTCCTGCACGTCGTCCAGGCCTTCCAGGGCGTCGAGCAGTTTCTGCATCTTGATGGCGTCTTCGCCGGCCAGCTCGGTTTCGTTCAGGGCCTTCATGACGATGCCATCCACTTCGGCCTTCAAGCCAGCGTCGTCGAACGCCTTGCGAACCGCGGCGTAATCGGCCGGCGCGCAAACGACTTCGATCACGCCTTCGTCGTCAGTCGTGACGTCTTCGGCGCCCGCGTCGAGTGCGGCTTCCATGACCTTGTCTTCGGGCGTGCCGGGGGCGAACACGAATTGGCCGCAGTGCTTGAACATGAAGGCCACCGAGCCTTCCTGGCCCAGGTTGCCGCCGTTCTTGGCGAAGGCGTGGCGCACTTCCGCCACGGTGCGGGTGCGATTGTCGGTCATGCAGTCGACGATGACTGCCGCGCCGCCGATGCCGTAGCCTTCGTAGCGGACTTCCTCGTAGGCGTCGCCGTCTGCGCCGCCCGCGCCACGCTGGATGGCGCGCTGGATGTTGTCCTTGGGCATGTTGGCGTCAGTGGCCTTGTCCCAGGCCATGCGCAAGCGCGGATTGCTGTCCGGGTCGGGGCCGCCGGCGCGCGCCGCCACGGTAATTTCACGAATGATCTTGGTCCAGAGCTTTCCGCGCTTGGCGTCTTGACGCCCTTTGCGGTGCTGAATATTGGCCCATTTGCTGTGTCCGGCCATGGCTTCCCAGGATAAATTGTCTGCAAAGAAGGCATTTTACCGTGACGGCGGCCTGCGCGCCCGGCGCTGTCTTGCCTGTGTCCTTATTGCCACGCGCACAAGGCGCGCGGCAAGCTCTACACTTGGGCATCTTTTTGATCCCTGGTCCGGAGTGCTGCACATGCCCAACCCCATCGTCATCGCCAAGAACGCGCAGACCGAGTTGGCGCTGCTGCCTGCGCTGGCCAACCGCCACGGATGCATCACCGGCGCCACGGGCACCGGCAAAACCGTCACGCTGCAAGTGCTGGCGGAGTCTTTTTCCCGGATCGGCACGCCGGTATTCATGGCCGACGTCAAAGGCGACCTGACCGGCATTTCCCAGGCGGGGGCGGCCAGCCCCAAGCTGAGCGAGCGGTTAAAGAGCCTGGGCCTGTCGGAACCGGTCTGGGGCGCCAGCCCCGTCACCCTGTGGGACGTGTTCGGCGAGCAGGGCTTACCCGTGCGCGCCACCATTACGGATATGGGGCCGCTCTTGCTGTCCCGCATCCTGGAATTGAATGACACGCAGGAAGGCGTACTGACGCTGGTATTCAAGGTGGCCGACGATGAAGGCCAACTGCTGCTGGATTTGAAAGACTTGCGCGCCATGCTTCAGAACGTGGCGGATCGCTCGGCCGAACTCAAAACCCGCTATGGCAACGTGTCGTCCGCCAGCGTCGGCGCCATCCAGCGCGGCTTGTTGGCGCTGGAGTCCCAAGGCGCGGAAAAATTCTTCGGCGAACCGATGCTGGACGTGGCCGACCTGATGCGCACGGACGCCCAGGGCCGGGGCATGGTCAACGTACTGGCTGCCGACAAGCTGATGCAGGCCCCGCGCCTGTACGCCATCTTTCTGCTCTGGCTGCTGGCTGATCTGTATGAAAAGCTGCCGGAAGTGGGCGACATGGATCAGCCCAAGCTGGTCTTTTTCTTCGACGAAGCCCATCTGCTGTTCAACGACGCCCCGGCGGCGCTGCTGACAAAGATCGAGCAGGTCGTGCGCCTGGTGCGTTCCAAGGGCGTGGGCGTTTACTTCGTCACGCAGAATCCGCTTGATATTCCCGATACCGTGCTGGGCCAGTTGGGCAACCGCGTCCAGCACGCCTTGCGGGCCTTTACGCCGCGCGACCAGAAGGCCGTGAAAACGGCCGCCCAGACGATGCGCCCCAATCCGGGGCTGGATATCGAAGCCGCCATCACCGAACTGGGTGTGGGCGAGGCGCTGGTATCCCTGCTGGACGCCAAGGGCCGCCCGATGCCGACCGAACGCGCGTACATCGTGCCGCCCGCCAGCCGGATCGGCCCGGCCACCGATGCGGAACGCCAGGTCTTGCGCCAGGGCAGCCCGATGGCCGCGAAGTACGAAAAAGCCATTGACCGCGATTCGGCCTATGAAGTCCTGGCCGGGCGCGCTGCGGTGCCGGTGGGGCAGCCGGGCGCCAAGGCGCCGGCGCAGCCCGGTGGCGCTCCGGCGCCCGCCGAGGAGTCCGGCGGCGGCCTGATGGACAGCCTGAACGACGTCCTGTTCGGCTCGACCGGGCCACGAGGCGGCAAGCGCGACGGCGTGGTGCAGACCATGGCCAAGAGCACCGTCCGCTCGATTGCGCGGGAGCTCACGCGCGGCTTGCTGGGTTCATTGCTGGGGTCGAAGGGCCGCCGCTGAACGTCCCGCGTAATCGTCAGCAGAATAAGCCCCGTCGATTTGTAACGGGGGTGTTGCGCTGCGGCGGTTTATGCCTATGATTCTGGGCGTTCTATCAAAGGAAAATTAAGGAAACGTGGTGGCTAAGAAACACAAGATAGCGGTGATTCCAGGAGACGGTATTGGCAAAGAGGTCGTGCCGGAAGGGTTGAAGGTGCTGGATGCCGTGGCGACGCGCTTCGGCATCGAATTCCAGTGGGATCATTTCGATTGGAGCTGCGACTATTACGCCCAGCACGGCAAGATGATGCCGGACGACTGGAAGGCGCAGATCGGTCAGCATGAGGCGATTTTCTTCGGTTCGATCGGCTGGCCCGCCACGGTGCCGGATCACGAAGCGCTGTGGGGTTCGCTGTTCAAATTCCGTCGCGAATTTGACCAATACATCAATTTGCGGCCAGTGCGCCTGATGCCCGGCGTACCGTCGCCGCTCGCAGACCGCAAGCCGGGCGACATTGATTTCTTCATCGTCCGCGAAAACACGGAAGGCGAATACTCCAATAGCGGCGGCCGCCTGTTCGAAGGGACGGAGCGCGAAGTCGTCATTCAGGAAAGCGTATTTACGCGCATTGGCGCGGATCGTGTGCTGAAGTTCGCGTTTGAACTGGCCCAGAAGCGCGGCAAGCACCTGACCGCCGCCACCAAATCCAACGGCATTTCCATTTCGATGCCGTGGTGGGACGAGCGCGTGGCCGATATGGCCGGGAACTATCCGGACGTTCGCTGGGACAAATACCACATCGATATCTTGTGCGCGCATTTCGTGCAACATCCTGACTGGTTCGACGTGGTCGTGGCTTCCAACTTGTTCGGCGACATCCTTTCCGATCTGGGTCCGGCCTGCACGGGAACGATTGGCATTGCTCCGTCGGCAAACCTGAACCCCGAGCGCAAGTTCCCGTCACTGTTCGAACCGGTGCACGGTTCGGCGCCGGACATTTATGGCAAGGGCATCGCCAACCCGATCGGGCAGATCTGGAGCGGCGCACTGATGCTTGATTTTCTGGGGTACCCGGAAGCGTCGGCCGCTGTGGTCAAGGCGATCGAAACCGTGTTGGCCGATGGCCCGCGCACCCGGGACATGAAAGGCAACGCGTCGACTGTCGACGTTGGCAACGCGATTGCGTCGCTGATTTCTGCGGGTTAAGCGCATTTAGCGAGTACGGCCAATCTGGCTAGTAGATGGAAAACTCAATCGTTCCTTCTTCCGCCGCCGCCCATGTGGGCGGCGGCCGGGCCGACCGATTCGTACGCAAGCTGTTCCGCCTGCTGCGATCCCGCACGCAACGTCACAACCAGCATCTGTGGCCTTTCGTGCGCATCTGGCGGGACCGGTCCGGGGCGATTTGCGGTTTCCGGGCCTTTGGCCGCTCGCTGCCCATCACCCCGCTGGCGCAAGGGTACGACCCCGCCGATGAAACCGTGCATCTGATCCTGAGCGGCCCTTCGGTCGCCGAGATTCCCTACGATCAGCTGGAAATTGGTGCGGCAATGGGCGTCAATGGCGCCATTGCGCTGGCTCGCAAGTTCGACCTGAAGTTCAAGTATTACTGCATCATCGACCAAAATTTCGTGCGGGATCGCATCGAGCTCGTACGCGAAATCGTCAGCCGCGACCTGACGCTGTACGTGTTCCCCGAAGTGCTGCGCTACATCATGCAAGGCATTCCCCAGGATCAGATCCGCTGCCGCATCTGCGTCATCGAACTGATCTCCGAGCGCGCCTATCAGCGTACTTCCGCGCCCGCCATGCTCAAGCGGATTGCCGCCGCCACGCCTGACGTGCAATTGCTGGACGCCAAGCAAGGCCTGGGTTATAGCTTTGACGCCTCGCTGGGCGTGTTCGACGCCGACACGGTGGCCTATGCCGCGTTGCAGGTGCTGATGTCCAGCGGCGCGCGCCAGGTGTACGTGCATGGGCTTGACCTGACCGTGCAGCATGGCCTGCGCTTCTACGACGAAGGCGCGAACCCTCAGACGAGCCGTCTGGCGCGGAAGTTCGCCCACCTGATTGAACCGTCGTTCCGGTTTGCGTCAGCACAATGGCGCGCGCGCGGCTTGTCGGTATTCAATTTGTCGCCCGTCAGCGCCTTGTCGGCTGACATCATCGAACGCATGGATTGGCATGCGCTGCTTAAAGACAGCGTGGCCAATGAAAAGAGCGCCTGACAAGGCGCTCTTTTTTTTGAAGCATCGTTCCGCGCCTTAATGCGCGCCCGCCGCCGCTTCGGCCGCACCGCCCCCCGCGCCCGCCTTCGTTGACCGTGGGCGCGCAAACCACACCAACCCCGTCAGCATCAGGAAGATGATCGCCGAAGCGTAGAACACGTCCACGGCGGACATCGTGAACGCCTGCGCGTTGACCAGCCCGTCCACCATCGTCAGCGCTTGCTGGTGCGACAGGCCCATGCCGTTTTGCAGCGTGTTCATGGTCTGGTCGAACGCCTGCTGGCCAGGCTTGGCGATCTCGGTCAGTTGGGCGTGGTGCATGGTGGCGCGGTTTTCCCACAGCGTGGTCGCGATGGACGTGCCGAATGCGCCTGCGGTCAGCCGCAGGAAGTTCGACAGGCCCGAGGCCGCCGGGATGCGCCAGGGCTCAATGCTGGACAGCGTGATCGATGTCAGCGGCACGAAGAACGCCGCCATGGCCGCGCCCTGGATGATGGTCGGCAGCATCAGCGTGCGCACATCCGTCTGGGTGTTGAAACCCGACCGCATGAAGCAGACCAGCGCGAAGATCAGGAACGCTACCGTCACAATCTGGCGCGGGTCACGCGTGGCCAGCATCTTGCCCACCAGCGGCGTCAGCAAAATCGCCAACAAGCCCACGGGCGCCGTCACCAGGCCGGCGTAGGTGGCGGTGTAGCCCATATTGCTTTGCAGCCACAGGGGCAACAGCACCACGTTTCCGAAGAACACGCCGTAGGCCACCGCCAATGTCAGCGCGCCCACCGTGAAGTTACGTATCTTGAACAGGCGCAAGTCCACAACGGGGTGGGCATCGGTCAGTTCCCAGATCAGGAAGAAGACGAAGGCTACAAAAGCCGTGGCGGCCAGCGCAATGATGGTCGGGCTGGCAAACCAGTCCAGCTCTTTGCCCTTGTCCAGCATGATCTGCAGCGCGCCCACCCACACCACCAGCAACACCAGGCCCAGCTTGTCGATGGGCAGCTTGCGGGTCATCGATTCGCGGTTGCCGTAGATGCGCCAGCTGATCCAGGCCGCCAGCAGGCCGACCGGCACGTTGATGTAGAAGATCCACGGCCAGGTGTAGTTGTCGGAAATCCAGCCGCCCAGCAAAGGCCCGGCCACGGGCGCGACCAGTGTGGTCATGGACCAGACCGCCAGCGCCATGCCCGCCTTGGACTTCGGGAAGCTGGCCAGCATCAGCGTTTGCGACAGCGGGATCATCGGGCCGGCCACCGCGCCTTGCAGCACGCGGAAGGCGATCAACGCTTCCAGTGATGGCGAAAAACCGCACAGCCACGAGGCCAGCACGAACAGCAGGGTCGAGATCAGGAATAGCCGGACCTGCCCGAAGCGCTGCGTCAGCCAGCCGGTCAACGGCACCGTGATGGCGTTGGCGACGGCGAACGACGTGATCACCCAGGTGCCTTGGCTGGAACTGACGCCAAGATCGCCCGAGATGGTGGGAATGGACACGTTCGCGATCGAGGTGTCCAGCACGTTCATGAACACCGCCGTGGACAGGGCGATGGACCCGATGATGCGGGTCGCGCCTTCCAGCGGCGGATAAGTGCCCGGCGGGCGGGCGGGTTCGGCGGGGGGCGCGCCTGCGCCCGCGGGCTGGGCGGTCGTGCTCATGATGCCAGGTTGTCTTCGATGATCTTGTTGATCATGGTGTCGACTTCGCCGTGCGCCGGGTCGAAGGCGCGCGTCGACCATGCCGGCTCATTGCGCACGGCTTGCGTCAGCGGTTCGCCTTCTTGTTGGCCGACGTCGACTTCCACGTCCATCGACAAGCCCACGCGCAGCGGGTGCGACTTCAGGTCTTCGGGGTCCAGCGTGATGCGCACGGGTACGCGCTGCACCACCTTGATCCAGTTGCCGGTGGCGTTCTGAGCGGGCAGCAGGGCGAAGGCGCTGCCGGTGCCGGCGTCCAGGCCGGAGATCTTGCCGTGATAAGTCACCGAGCTGCCGTACAGGTCGGCCACCATCTTCACCGGCTGGCCAATGCGCATCTTGCGCAGCTGGCCTTCCTTGAAGTTGGCTTCCACCCACACCTGATCCAGCGGCACCACCGTCATCAGCGCATTGCCGGGGGCGACGCGTTGGCCCACCTGCGCGCTGCGGCGGGCGATGACACCGCTTACCGGCGCGGGAAGTACCGTGCGCGACTGCGCCAGCCACGCGTTGCGCAGGCCGGCTGCGGCTTGCAGCACGTCAGGGTGATTGGCCACTGTCGTGCCTTGCGTCAGCGCCTGGTTGGTCGCCAGCTTGGCGCGCGAAGCGGCCAGGGCGGCCTTGGCTTGCGCCAGACCAGATTGCGCGGACTTCAAAGCGGCTTCGGCGTGGAGAATTTCTTCACCGCTGACGCCACCGGATTTCGCCAATTGCTGGCGGCGGCTGACGTCGCTTTGCGCGCGGGTCAGTTCAGCCTGCGCGCGCAAGATGTCGGCGTTGCGCAGGTCGACATCGGCGGCCAGCGCGTCGTTCTGGACGTAATACGTACGAACCTGGCGCACCATCTGCGCCAGTTTGGCCTGGGCCTGTTGCAGCGCGATGTCGGTGTCGGCAGAGTCCAGCCGTATCAGCGGCTGGCCGGCGGTGACGGTTTCGGTGTCGTCGGCTTCGATGGCGACAACGGTGCCCGGCACTTGCGGCGTGATCTGCACAAGATTGCCGTGCACGTAGGCGTCGTCGGTGCTTTCAAAGTGGGCGCCAAACAAGAGCCACCAGATGCCGTAGGCGATGGCGACCAGAATGAAGACGCCGGTCGCCAGCAGCATCAGGCGTTTGCGGGCGGGGTTGGTGGTGGGGGTGGCAGCGTTCATGACGTCTGAATCCGGGGATCGTTCAATGAATGGAGGTCGTGGCGGGGGCGTAGCCGCCGCCCAGCGCGTTGGCCAGGTTGGCGTCGAGCTGATAAGCGCGGATGCGCAGGTCGGTATCCAGGCGGGCTTGGGTCAGCACGCCGGTTTGCGCGATGAGCACGGTGATGTAGTTGCCCAAGCCGGCCTTGTAGCGGTTGACCGCCAGGTCGTAGGCGGCCTCGATGGCTTCACGTGCCTGGCGCTGTTGGGCGCGTTCCTGGTCCAGCAAACGCAGGCCGTCCAGCGCGTCGGCCACTTGATGCACGGCGTCCAGCACTGCCTGGTTGTAGTCAGACACGGCCAGGTCGGCGTCGGCGCGGCGGCCGGCCAGATTGGCGTTGAGCTCGCCGCCATGGAAGATCGGCAACGTGATGGCCGGGCCGAAACCTGCGGTGCGCGCGGCGGCGCCCAGCAGATTGCCCGTGCCCAAGGCCTGGAAGCCGGCGAACGCGGTCAGGTTCACGTTGGGATAGAACTCGGCCTTGGCGGTGTCAATGGCGCTACGGGCCGCTTCGGCGCGCCAGCGCGAGGCGACGACGTCGGGGCGGTGGCCCAGCAGGTCCAGCGGAATGTCGGTGGGCACCACGCCAGCGGGGGCGGTCAGGTCCACGGCAACCAGCGATTGGCCCCGTTGCGGGCCTGCGCCTGTCAGCGCGGCGACCTGGTTGCGCAATTGCGCCAGCGTCGTCTCGGTCTGGGTCAGTTCCACGCGGCCGGCAGCCAGCGACGATTCCGCCTGCTTCACTTCCACCTGCGTATCCAGGCCGGCGCTGTAACGCCCTTGCGTCAACGACAGCACGTCGGCGCGCTGCGCGATCACGCGCTTGAGCACGTCGCGCTGGGCGAAGGCATTTTGCAGGTTCAGGTAGGCGCGGACGGTGGCGCTGGCCAGCATGTTGCGGGCGGCTTGCGCATCGGCGGTAGCGGCTTCGCGTTCGGACACCGCCGATTGCAGGCGCGACCGGTTCTTGCCCCAGAAATCAAGCTCGTAGCTGAAATCCAGCGCCAGCCGGTTGTCGCTGACGACGGAGCCGCCCAACGGCGCGGGGTAGATGTAGTCCGAGGAAAGGTGTTCGCGGGTCAACGTGTAATCGGCATCCACGCGCGGCATCAGCGGGGCGCGTGCGGTGCTGACGGCGGCGTTGGCCTTGGCCAGGCGGGCCTGTGCAGCGCTCATGGACGGGCTGTTGGCCAGCGCTTCGTCCATCAGCGCATTGAGCTGGCTGTCGCCGTAGCGCTGCCACCATTGCGTCTCGGGCCAGGCCGTGTCGTGGCCCGTCAGCCCCAGCTTGGCCGCATCCAGCGCAGCAACGGGCTCGGAGCCGGGCTCCATCAGTGCGCAACCGCTCAGGGCCAGCACCAATACGGTAGAAAGAAGGCGTTTCATCCTGACTGTTTGCTGAAAGTAATTGATTAATCTGTATTTGCCTAGGCAAATATTATGCCAAATAAAACCCCCAGGCACGGGGGGAGGGCAGGTGGGAAGATCGTCGTCAGCGTTCGGGAGCCGAGCCGGAAGCGGAACCGTTGGCGATCATGCGACGCATGAAATGCATCAGCTGGGTGACTTCGTCCGCCGTGAAACCACGCAGATGGTGGTTGAGCGAACGGGCGATATTGGGGGGGATTTCACGCGCCATGGCTTCGCCGAGTTCGGTCAGTTCGATCTTCACGACGCGGCGGTCTTGCTGGCTGCGGTTACGGCGCAGCAGACCTTTAGCCTCTAACCGATCCAGCGCGCGGGTCATGGCGCCGGTGTCCATGTCGTTCAAGCGCGCCAGTTCGGCGGGCGTATCGGCGCGGCCCAGATAGACCATGGCCAGGGGGCGCCACTGCATGGCGGTCAGGCCAAGCGGGGCCATTTCCTGGTCCAGCATCCGGGTCAGGGAGTGATAGGCCAGCTTGATCAAATAACCAGCGTTGTCTTCCGCCATGCAGCGGTTATCACTGCGGTAATGGACGGGAGTTTCTGACGACGGCGGGGAAGTTTCGGCATTCATGCGCCGAATTTTACTGCCTAGTCAGTTATTGTCAAGGCTGTGATTTTGCGATGGCTTCCGCGTCGGCGTCGGCCGTTGGGCTCTTGCGCAACCCCGACAAAACGATGGCGGCCACGATCAGCACGGCGCCCGCAATCATGCGCGGCGTGGGCTGCTGGCTGAACAGCATCCAGGCAAAGGCGATGGCGTAGACCGGTTCCAGCGCAATCACCAGCCCTGCGCTGCGCGCGTTCAACTGCGTCAGGCTGGAGACAAACAGGTAGTGCGACAGGCCTGTGCAGAACACGCCCAGCAAGGCCAGCCAGAACCAATCGACCGCCGGCAGGGCGGGCAACTGGCCCACGGCGAACGGCACCATGACCAGCGCCACCACCACGTTCTGCCAGCAGGCGACCTGCATCGGGTCCATGCCCGAGGCCGAGCGGCGGTTGCTCAGCGCCAATAACGCGAAGGTCAGCCCGGAAAGCAGGCCCCAGGCCAGGCCGATAGTGCCCTGGTCCGCGAAGTCGAATGATGGCGTAACCAGCACCAGACCGGCGGTGACCAGACCCAACAACATCCATTCCGCCGCGCGGATGCGCTCGCGGAACAGCAGGCCCTCAAATAGCGTGATGAAGGCCGGGAAGCTGGCAAAGCCCAAGGTAGCGATCGCGATGCCGCCCACTTTGACCGAAATGAAGAAGGTGACCCAGTGCGCCGCGAGCAGCGCACCGGCGATCACCAGCACGAACAGTTGTGCGGGCGTCAGCACGCCCATCAGGGGCTGGCGGCGCAGGCGGGCGAATATCCCCAGCGAAATCACCGCGAAGACGGCCCGGCCCAGCGTGATGACGGCGGCGCTGGCTTGTATCAACTCCCCGAAAACGCCGGTCAGGCCGAACAGCACGGCGGCAATATGTATAGAGGTCAGAGCGCGTTGTCGGGTCATGCGAGGGGGGCGGTGGATGCCAAAAAGCGTAGTTTGAGCGTGCAAATCGGATTGCACTGAATTTAAAATCATCGCATGAATCGTATCGCCAAGCTTTTGCCGCTCTCGCTCCCGTCCGGCCGCGCGGCCGGAATCCTCATGGCGACGCTTGGCGCGGTGCTGTTTTCAGCGAAAGCGATCGTCGTCAAATTCACCTATCGCTACGGCATCGACGCGGTGACGCTCATCGCCTTTCGCATGCTGTTCGCCATGCCGTTCTTCGCCGCGGTGGCCTGGCATCAGTCGCGCCGGGCCGCGCGCGGCGAAATCGTGGTGATGACCAATAAGGAACGCGCCCAGGTCATCGTGCTGGGCCTGCTGGGTTATTACCTGTCGAGCTTCCTGGACTTTCTGGGGCTGCGCTACATCACGGCCAGCCTGGAACGGCTGATCCTGTTCCTGTCGCCGTCGCTTGTCGTGCTGCTGTCCGCGTTCTGGTTCAAGCGCCCGGTTGAACGCCGCCAATGGATGGCCATGGTGCTGTCTTACGCGGGCGTGGTGCTGGTGTTTGCCCACGACCTGTCCTTTGGCGGGGGCGGCGAGGTGCTGTTAGGGTCTTTGTTCGTTTTTGGTTCGGCGGCAAGCTATTCTGTGTACCTGATTTGTTCCGGCGAACTGATCAAGCGGGTGGGGCCGACGCGGTTGGTGGCTTACGCCATGCTCGTGTCGTGCGTGGCCTGCATCATCCAGTTTTTCGTGATTCACCCTCCGTCGATGCTGATCCAGCCGATGGGGGTTTACGGATATTCCGTGATCCACGCCACGCTGAATACGGTCGTGCCGGTCTTCATGCTGATGTGGGCGGTGTCGTTGATCGGCGCGCCCACGGCGTCGCTGCTGGGCATGATGGGGCCGGTGTCAGTGCTATTCCTGGCGTCGTGGTTCCTGAACGAGCCCATCACGGTGTGGCAGATGGCGGGAACCGCGCTGGTGTTGACCGGCGTATTCGCATTGATGGGCGGCGGCCCCAAACCCGCACCCGCGCCCACGCGCGAGGCCGGAACGCCGCCGCGGTGACGCCCGATTTTCCCGATGGTTCGCATTAATTTCAATGAAAGGAGGCCAGCATGGCCAGCAATCTCGTCAAGGCAATTCGTATCGAGCAGCACGGTGGTCCCGAAGTCCTGAAGCTGGTCGAGGTGGAAGTTCCGCCGCCCGCCGCCAATGAAGTCACGATCGAGCAGCACGCCGCCGGCCTGAATTTCATCGATATCTATTTCCGCACGGGCTTGTATCCCCATCCGCTGCCGCATGGCCTGGGCTTCGAAGCCGCCGGCGTGGTGACGGCCGTGGGCGCTGGCGTCAAACACCTGAAGAAGGGCGACCGCGTCGCCTATGGCCAAAGCCCGATCGGCGCCTACGCCAAGGCCCGCAACGTGCCTGCCCAGCAGGTCGTCAAGGTGCCCAAGGGCATTGGTTTCGACGAAGCCGCCGCGCTGATGTTGAAGGGCCTGACGGTGCAATACCTGTTCCGTCAGACCTATCGCCTGCAAGGCGGTGAAACGATTCTGTTCCATGCGGCCGCAGGCGGCGTGGGCCTGATCGCTTGCCAGTGGGCCAAGGCCCTGGGCGTGAAGCTGATCGGCACCGTCTCCAGCCCCGAAAAGGCCGAACTGGCCCGCGCCAACGGCGCATGGGAAACCATCGACTACTCGCGTGAAAACGTGGCCGAGCGCGTGCTGGAACTGACCGGCGGCAAGAAGGTGCCGGTGGTGTATGACGGCGTGGGCAAGGACACGTGGGAAACCTCGCTGGACTGCATCGAGCCGCGCGGCCTGATGGTCAGCTTCGGCAACGCGTCTGGCCCGGTGGCCGGCGTCAACCTGGCCGTGCTGAACCAGAAGGGCAGCCTGTATGTCACGCGTCCGTCGCTGGGCGTGCACGTGAACACGCTGGAAAAACTGCAAGCGGCTTCCGAAGAAGTGTTTGACCTGGTCCTGAAGAAGAAGATCAAGGTCCGTATCGACCAGCGCTACACGCTGGAACAAGCAGGCGAAGCGCAGACCGCGCTGGCCTCGCGCAAGACCACGGGCGCCACGGTGCTGATGCTGGACTGATCGGCATCGGCGCTTGTTCGCTTGAACCCTGAATCAGGGCCGCAAGCGGACAAGTCCAAGGCCAGGCAATACGCGTCACACGCGGCTTGCCTGGCCTTTTTGTTTTTGCGCCGCCGTGCGCAGAATGACAAATCCCCATGCACGGCCCGACAAGCCAGCGCAAAACGCCGTTGCTATTCTGGCTCCACCCTTTTCGTTGGAGCGTCAGATGTCTTCAGCAAGCGAGTTTGCTCCGGCCGCCGTCACGCCAGACCGTCCCGAACTGGGCGCGATCCGTGAATTCATGTTGATCGACGGCAAGCCGGTGCATGACGAGCAGGGCAAGCCCATTCCCGTTTATGACCCGGCCACGGGCCAGGTCATTGCGCATCAACCCGATGCCGGGCCTGCGCAAGTGGATCTGGCGGTGCAGGCCGCGCACCGCGCTTTCGCATCGGGGCCGTGGCGCGAGATGTTGCCCGCGGGGCGTGAGCGCCTGCTGCTGAAACTGGCAGATCTGCTCGAACAGCACGGCACCGAATTGGCGCGGCTGGAAACGCTGAACAACGGCAAGCTGCTGGGCATTGCGCAGGGCCTGGAAGTGGGGGCGGGCGCGCAATGGCTGCGCTACATGGCCGGTTGGGCCACCAAGATCACGGGCGACACGTTGTCGCTATCGATTCCGTTTCCGCCGGGCGTTCAGTACAGCGCCTACACGCTGGCGCAGCCCGTGGGCGTGGTCGCCGCCATCATCCCCTGGAATTTCCCGCTGTTGATGGCGGTATGGAAGATTGCCCCCGCGTTGGCGGCTGGATGCACCGTCGTGCTCAAGCCCGCAGAAGAAACCCCGCTGACCGCCTTGCGGCTGGCCGAGCTCGTGCTGGAAGCCGGCTTTCCACCCGGCGTCGTCAACGTGATCACCGGGCGGGGCGAAACTGCCGGCGCGGCTCTGGTGGCGCACCCGGGCATCGACAAAATCGCCTTCACCGGGTCCACCGAAGTCGGCAAGCTGATCGGCCGGGCCGCCATGGATGACATGAAACGGGTGTCGCTGGAACTAGGCGGCAAGTCTCCGGTGATTGTGCTGGACGATTGCGATGTGGATCGTGCCGTGCAGGGCGCCGCCGCCGCCATCTTCTTCAACCAGGGGCAAGTGTGTACGGCGGGTTCGCGCCTGTATGTGCAGCAGGGCCTGTACGCAAAGGTCGTGCAGGGGCTGGCCGACATGGCCGCCAGCATGACGCTGGGTTCCGGCTTTGACGCGGCCACGCAGATCGGCCCGCTGATTTCGGCGCGGCATCAGCAGCGCGTCATGGACTACATCAGCATTGGCCGCGCGGAAGGCGGCCGGGTGCTGGCGGGGGGCGCGGCGGTCGACGGCAACGGGTATTTCGTGCGGCCCACCGTGTTTGCCGATGTGCCGCAAGGGGCGCGCATCACCCAAGAAGAAATCTTCGGTCCCGTCGTCGTGGCGCAACCGTTCGACACCCTTGACGACGCCGTGCGGCTGGCCAACGACAGCGCGTTCGGCCTGGGCGCCAGCCTCTGGAGCAATGACCTGACCCGCGTGCAACGCCTGATTCCGCGCATTGACGCAGGCACCGTCTGGGTCAACACCCACAACATGCTCGACCCCAACCTGCCGTTCGGCGGGTTCAAGCAATCCGGCATCGGCCGCGAACATGGCCGCGCCGTGCTGGAGATGTACCTCGAGAAGAAGTCCGTTTGCATCGCGTACTAGCACGGCGATAAGCGCCGACCAAGCCGGGGCATACCGGCGGCGGCGCCCTCGCAAGACCAAGGGGAATGGGATGGCAGGCAACACTCGTGGCCTCGTACGTATACGCGCAAGCGCAGCGCTGGTGCTGGCTTGGGCGGGCACGTCGCAGCCGGCGTGGGCGGGCGACCCCAGCGCGCGCGACTGGATTCCGGCGCCAGTAGGCACCAACATCGTGGCCGGCTATCTGGCCGGGCTGCGCTCGTCGGGGCTGTACTCGGAAGGCAAGCGCGTTGACGGCGCGTCCGTAGATGTGAATGCGCTGGTCTACCGCCAGATGCACTATCGCGACTTCTACGGCAAGACGGTGCAGCTGGAATTCATCGTGCCGATGTACCGGACCTCGTTGGACGTGCCCGGCGTGCCTGGCGACCACCAAACCGGTATTGGCGACGTGACGCTGGGCTCGGCGATCTGGCTCTACAACAACGAACAAACCAAAACCTGGTTCGCCTGGGAGCCTTTCATCGTGGCGCCTGTTGGGCGCTATGACGGCTCGCGTCCCGACGTGTCGCCGGGCAAGAACCGCTGGTCCACCATCCAGGATTTTTCGTTCGTCCAGGGCGTGGGTGAATCCACGTTCCTGGAAGCGATTGCCGAAGTTGAAATCTACGGGCGCAACACGGACTGGTACGGCCAGACCTTGAAGAAAGACCCATCGTTCCGCTTTTTCGCGTTGGCCTCCACCAACCTGACGCCGGACACCTACACGGGCATCCGCTATCGGTACGAAACGGGCGGGCGCGAAACGTCATCGGGGGAAACGGTGGCGACGCGGGCGCGCAATCATCAACTGGCGCTTGAGCTGACGCATCAGATCAACGACGCCAACCAGATTCAGATGCAGTACATCCACGACCTGAAGGTCGAAAACGGGCCTCGGATGCGTGGCGTGCAATTGCGCTACGTCTACGCGTTCTAGGGAGTCGGATCATGAGATCAGGAGAATATCGATGATTGCGCTTCGAGCCACATCACGCGCATTGCGGGCGGGACGCTGGGCATTGTGCGCCGCCTTGGCAAGCGCCACGGGCCTTGCCTGGGCGGACTTGCCCATAGAAGAACTCAAGGGGGGCACCCGCTTGCCGCCCGCAACACCRCATCGGCTGTACGTGATGGACACGTCGTTCAACCATATGGTCGACAGCCGCGTCAACCTCTATGACGGCGACTCCGGCAAATACCTGGGGATGATTCCGACATCGTTCAACGGCCACATGACGGTGTCCGCCGATGGCCGCGACATCTACGTCATGACGACCTATTACGAACGCTTGAACCGCGGCAAGCGCACCGACCTTATCGAAGCCTGGGACGCCGAGACGCTGACGCCCAAATACGAGGTGCCCATTCCGAAAAAGCGTGCGCAAGCCTTGAACTACCGCAACTACCTGCGCCAAAGCACGGATGGCGGTTTGCTCTTTGTGCAGAACGCCACGCCCGCCACTTCGGTAACCGTGGTGGACCTGAAGACGCGCCAGTTCGCCGACGAAGTGACGGCGGCCGCGGGCTGCTGGAGCATCATTCCGCTGCCCTCGCGACCGCGCAGCTTCGCCACCATCTGCGGCGATGGCGCGCTGCTGACCATTGATCTGGATGCGGCTGGCAAGCCTTCCGGCCAGCAACGCAGCAAGCCGATGTTCGAGCTGGAAAAGGACCCGGTCTTCATACACACCGAGAACCTGGGCGACACCTTCTACTTTGTGTCCTACAACGGCAACGTCTACAGCGCGGATTTCAGCGGCAAGGAAGTCAGCTTCGGCGCGCCATGGTCACTGCTGGACGCCTCCGGCAAAGACCGCGGCTGGCGGCCTGGCGGCTACAGCCTGCTGGCCATCAACCAGGCGTCCAAGCGGATGTATGTGGCCATGCATCCGAATGGCGCGGAAGGCTCGCACAAGACGCCCGCCGCCGAAATCTGGGTCTATGACCTGGCCACGCACAAGCGGGTGGCGCGCGTGCCGGGCAAGGGCGCGTTGTCGATGTCGGTCTCGCAGGACGACAAGCCCCGCCTGTTCACGATTGATGGCGGCAACGTCAGCATCTTTGACGCCACGCCTGTCGCACCGGTGTTTCAGCGCACGATCCAGGCGGCGGGCGAAACGGCGTTGCAGGTTGAGCCGCAACCACTGGGAGGCCCGCGATGAACGATCCCGTGCTGTTCTATGGCGCTAGTGCCGCGCTGTCCTGCGTGCTGTTGTTGGGCGCGCTGGAAAAAGTGAAGGACATGGCGGCGTTTTCTGCTGCCGTGTTGGCGTACGGCATTTTGCCTTCGGGCGTAAGCGGGGCGTTCGCGCGTGTTTACGTGCTGGCCGAAATTGCCGCAGGCGTGTTGTTGCTGATGCCCGGCTGGCAGGCAGCGGGCGCGGCGCTGGCATTGGGGGTGCTGGCCGTGGCGACGGCAGGCCTGGTCTACAACCTGGCGCGCGGGCATCGCGATATCGACTGCGGCTGCGGCGGCCCCGCCAGCCCAGCGGCGGGCGCCACGCGCACCGGCCTGTCGTGGTGGCTGGTGCTGCGCAACGGCGCACTGGCGTTGTGGACATTGCCGGCGCTAAGTGTGTTCGCCGGGCAGGCGCGCGCTCTGCAATGGGCGGACGCCGCCGCCGTCTTCGGCCTGACGACCACCGCGGTGGCCTTGTACTTCACCGCCAATCACCTGTTGGCCTCGCATCTCAAGCTGCGCAACCTTTGAAGGAGTTTCATATGGATGCCTTGATCATTTCCAACGTTCTGCTGTGGGGCGTGGTGCTGTGCCTGGTGCTGGTCATCCTTGCGCTGTCCCGCCAGATTGGCGTGCTGTACGAACGCGTGGCGCCGATGGGGGCGCTGACGATGGACAAGGGCCCGGCGGTGGGGGACGCCGCGCCGCATTTCGAACTGCCTGATCTGCTGGGCCGCCGCATCACGATTGGCGAACGCGGCCAGCACAGCCAACTGCTGTTCTTTCTGTCGCCCACGTGCCCCGTATGCAAGAAGCTGCTGCCTATCCTGAAGTCGGTGGCCAGCACGGAAAGCGCGTGGTTGCGCATCGTGTTGGCCAGCGACGGCGAAATGCCCGAACACCTGGCGTTCTACAAGCAGGCGGGGCTGGAGCGCTTTCCGTATCTGCTGTCGGCGGAACTGGGCATGAAGTTCCAGATCAGCAAGCTGCCCTACGCCGTGCTGATGGACGAAACCGGCACCTTGCGCGCCAAGGGGCTGATCAATTCCCGTGAGCAGCTGGAAAGCCTGTTCACGGCCAAGGAGCTGGGCGTGGCGTCGGTGCAGGATTTTCTGGCCGGCAGCATGGACGAGACCCGAGTGTCCCGCAAGGAGAGCGGCAATGCATTGGCTGGATAAACTTGGCGAGCGCGCTACGCGTTCCGTCGCGCATGCAACGTCCCGGCGCAGCGTGCTGAACCGCATCGGCAAGTTGCTGGTCGGCACAGCTTTTCTGATGCCGGTGCTGCCGGTTGCGCGTTCGGCGCCCGCAGCGGGCAAGAAGCCGCAGATGGACGACACGGCGTGCGATTACTGGCGCTATTGCGCGGTGGATGGCTTCCTGTGTTCCTGCTGCGGCGGCAGCATGACGTCGTGCCCGCCCGGCACATCGCCGTCCGCCGTGTCGTGGGTGGGCACTTGCCACAACCCGCTGGACGGCAAGGACTACCTCATCAGCTATAACGATTGCTGCGGCAAAGCGGCGTGCGGCAAATGCATGTGCGCATCGGCCGAGCGCGAACGTCCGGGCTATCAGATGTTCCTGCATAACGACATCAACTGGTGCATGTCGAACGAGTCGTCGATCTTCCACTGCACGACGTCTGTCATCGTGGGGCTGGCCAAGCCGCAATCGCAACCGAAGGCAGCGCCGAAACCATGAGGTCTGGGGCAAGACGGCAAGCAACGGGATGGCGGTGGCTGTGCGCCGCCGCTATCCTGCTTGGTGTCACGCAGGCGATAGCGGCGGAGGGGGCGTCCGCGGTCGCGGCTGACGCTGCGCGCTTGCCGCAGACGGCACCCGCAGTCGCGGCCGACGCTGCTCGCTTGCAGCAGACTGCACCCGCAGTCGCGCCCGACGCTGCCCATTTGCGGCAGACAGCGCGGCCCGACTACGTGCTGCAATGCGCCGGCTGTCATCGCTTGGATGGCCGAGGCAGCAACCCGCATGGCATTCCAGATTTCCGCCAGTCTGTCGGCGCATTTGTCCATCTGCCCGAAGGCCGCGAATACCTGATCCGCGTGCCGGGCGCGGCGCATTCCCAATTAAGCAATGCAGAATTGGCTTCGGTACTGAACTGGGTGCTGACTGAATTCAGCGCCGCGCAGTTGCCCGCTGATTTCGTGCCGTATTCAGAGGCCGAGGTCGCGGCGGCACGGCCCAACCGCTACGACGATGTCGTGCCCGTGCGCCACGCCTTAGCCCGGCGGCTCACGTCGATGGGGTTCACGTTGTCTGATTATTATTACGGTAGTGACAGAAAGCCGTAGGGCTGACAGAGGGCGACGGGCGCTTACGGCCACTACTTAGGGGTTGTCACCGATACTCGCTCGGGAAGTGCGGTGCTAGAAAGAGGCAGCATCCAAGAGGCAGCATCCCATTCAACGCTGTAGCTGTGCCGCAGGACTGCCTGTCCATGGCACAAAGGCACGCCGTTTCGAGACGCCGGAGTCGCCATGTCATCATCCGTTTTGCACAGCGCGCCCAGGCACTTCCTGGACTGCGCCAGCTGGCAGGAAAGCATCAGCAACACCTTCGTGCCCCTGGAGGTGTCCGCCGTGTTCCCCACGCGCTTTCGCAATAGCGTGGCGGTGGATTCGCTGGGGTGGCTGCACGTCAGCGAATTGCGCAGCAGCGCGCAACGCGTACGCCGCAGCAAGCTGCTGGCTGACCGCGCCGAGGAAGCCGGCTACAAAGTCACGCTGCAATTGGCGGGCCGTAGCGAGATTCGCCAGTCCAATCGCTTGGCGCTGCTGATGCCGGGTGAATGGGGCATCTACGACACCACGCGCCCCTACGAAGTGGATGTGGACGATGGCGCGCATTTTCTGGTGATGCAGGTGCCGGGCAAGCATACCGAGACCTGGCAGCCGCACATGCAGAATGCGGTCGCGCGGCGCTTCAGCGCGCAACAGGGCTGCGGCCGCATGGCGATGGATCTGCTGCGTGTGGCGCTGAGCGAACACGCCCATTTGTCCGAGAGCGCGGCGCGCGATGCGGCCAACGCGGTGTTGCAGATGATGGGGCTGGATATCCGCGAACGGGCGGGCGAGCAGGCCGAGCAGGATCAGGCTGGCGTGAAGCAGGCGCAGCTGCGCCGCGTTCAGCAGCACATCCTTGAAAACCTGCATGACCCGGCGTTGTCGCCTGCGTCTGCGGCGGCGGCGTTCAGGATGTCGCGGCGCTACCTGTACAACCTGTTTGCGCTGGCGTCCACGACGCCCGCTGATTTCATTCTGAGCGCGCGGTTGGAACGCAGCAAAGATGTCTTGTGTGATGCGGCGCAAGGGGCGCGGCAAATTGGCGATATCGCCTACCGCTTTGGCTTTTCAGACGCCGCGCGATTCAGCCATGCGTTCCGCAAGCGTTTCGGGGCGTCGCCGTCTGAGTATCGGCGCCAGGGGCGCTAAGTGAAGCCCCGGGTGTAGCCCTGGGTTTAGCCCCGGCCGGGGAGGCTCGGGGCGTTGAACCGCGCTGGAATCAGAGCAGTTCTTCGTTGATCAGATCTTCCTTGCCGTAGAACTTCACACCGATGTGGATGCGGTCGCGGCCTTGCGAGCGGCGGTGGCGGTTGGTGTCGCGCAGGGAATAGACGCAGCCGCAATATTCCTGCTGGTAGAAGTTTTCGCGCTTGCTGATTTCGATCATGCGGGCGGAGCCGCCGCCTTTGCGCCAGTTGTACGTCCAATAGACCAGGTCGTCATAGCGGGCGGCAGCGCGTTCGCCGCAGCCGTTGATCTGGTTCATGTCTTTCCAGCGCGAAATGCCGAGCGAGCTGGTGATGGTGTCAAAGCCGTGTTCGTGTGCGTACAGCGCGGTGCGCTCAAAGCGCATGTCGAAGCAGGCCGTGCAGCGTTCGCCACGTTCGGGGGCGTCTTCCATGCCCTTGACGCGGTCGAACCAGTTGTCCATGTCGTAATCGGCATCAATGAATTCAATGCCGTGCTGTTCGGCGAAGCGGATGTTTTCCTGCTTGCGGATTTCGTACTCTTTAACCGGATGAATGTTCGGGTTGTAGAAGTAGATTGCGTAGTCGATGCCGGAGGCCGTCATGGCTTCCATGACTTCGCCGGAACAGGGCGCGCAGCACGAGTGCATGAGCACCTTGCTGCGGCCAGCGGGAAGGTCAAGCTTGGGGCGGACGAGTTCAGACATGGCTTGCAAGCAAAAAGGCGGAAAACTCCTTATTTTACCGCGAGTTGCCGTCAGCCGGGCGCGCGGCCCATCACGGTGTCCCAGAGTTCGCTGACGGCCTGGCGTTCCGCCACCAATTCATCCGGCCCGACCCGCGCCTTCTCAACGCCCTGCATGCGCAGCTGATGCTGGACGCGGCGCAGGACGCGGTACGCGTCGGCGGCGCGTGTCGCCAGTTCGGGGGCGATCAGCCCGGCCTCGCTGGCCAGCCGCAGTAGCGTGATGTTGCCCAGGTTGCGCACCAGCACGGAATGCGTCCCGGCATAGCAAAGCACCAGGTACTGCGTCACGAATTCCACATCGACCATGCCGCCCCGGTCGTGCTTCAGGTCGAATTGCTTGCTGGTATTGGGATGGCCGGCGTTGATCTTTTCGCGCATGGCCAGCACTTCTTCACGCAGCGCGGCGGGGTCGCGCGGCTGCACCAGGATGGCCTCACGGATTTGTTCAAAGCGGGCGCCCACATCGGAGTCGCCAGCGGCAAAGCGCGCGCGCGTCAATGCTTGATGTTCCCAGGCCCAGGCATGCTTGTGCTGGTATTGCTCGAAGGCTTCAACGGAGACGGCCAGCAGCCCGGCATCGCCGTCAGGCCGCAAGCGCAGGTCCACTTCATAGAGGCGGCCCGATGAGGTCATGGTGGACAGCCACGACGTCATCCGCCGGCCAAGCTTGGCGTAGACCTCGGCGGCGTCTTCACGCGGATCATCGAACAGAAAGACCAGGTCCAAGTCAGACGCATAGCCCAGTTCCTTGCCGCCCAGCTTGCCGTAGGCGATGACGGCAAATCGGGGCGGGGCGCCTTCTACCTTGTTCACCAGCGGCCAGGCGCGGCGGATGGTTTCCGTCAGCAGCAAATCGGCAAGCGCCGACAGTTGGTCCGCCAGCTTTTCAACCGTGAGCTCGCCTTCCAGATCCTGCGCCAGCAATTGGAAGCTGGCCTGGCGCTGCACGTCGCGCATCAGATTCATCTGACGTTCGATGTCAGGGTCGCCATCGGGCAAGCGGCACGCGTCCAGGTCTGCCGTGAGTTGACGGGCGATCTGCGTAAATTCCAAGGGCTGAAATAGCGTGCGCCAGTCGATCAGGCTGTCCAGCAGCAGGGGGTGTTGCGTGAGGTATTGCGCGGCCCAGGGGCTGGCGGCGACCATGCGGGCCACGCGCGCAAGCGTGTCGGGGTACTCGGCCAGCAGCGCCAGATAGGCGCTGCGTTGGGCGATTTTTTCGATCAGGTCAAACAACCGAACCGCCGCGTTCATGGGCGCGGAAGTCTGGCGGGCGGCGCGCAAGGCCGCAGGCAGCAAGGCTTCCATGCGGCGGCGGCTGCTTTCGGGCAGGCTGCGCACCCGATGGCTGCCGAGCAACGTCTCGGTGCGCCGCAACAGGTCTTGGGCTTCGTCGCCGAATGCCTGCCGGATCTGTTCGGCCAGTTCGCATTCCTGGTCGGGCTCGTCGGCGCTATCGTCGCGGTCGGCGGGCGTGGACGTGTCTTCAGCGTCGCCCATGCCGACCATGCGGAATACGTTGCGGAACGTTTGCGATACAAACTTGCGGTGGGCGGCCAGCGTGCTTTCGAAGTCGTCCGGGCTCATGCCCAATGCGGCCGCCAACGCTGCGCGCTGAGCCGGGTCGCCGGGCAGCAGGTGCGTCTGTTCGTCTTCCCGGTACTGCAAGGCGTGTTCGGTGCGGCGCAGATAGCGGTACGCCTCTTCCAGCCGGCGCGCGTCTTCTTCGGGCACCAGACCCGCCAGGCGCTCGGCGTGCAGTGCTTCCAGCAAGCCGCGCTTTTGCAGGGCGGGCATGCGCCCGCCGCGAATCAGCTGCGCCAGCTGCACCACGAATTCGATTTCGCGGATGCCGCCATCGCCCAGCTTGATATTGTTGGCGCTGTCGATCCCGTTGCGCGCGCTGGCGCGCCGCTGCCAGTCCTGGCGAATGCGCTCGCGCAAGGCGCGCAGGGCAGCCAGCGCGTCGAAGTCAAAATACTTGCGATACACGAACGGCACGCGCAGGCTTTCCAGCTGACGGGCCTGCGTGCTGCTGTCGCTGTCTTCAAAGGCCTTGGCCGGCATCAGGCGGGCCTTGAGCCAGGCATACCGTTCCCACTCGCGGCCCTGGCCGATCAGGTAGTGTTCCAGCGCGTCCAGGCTCCAGGCGAGCGGGCCCGAATCGCCATCGGGACGCAGGCGCAGGTCCGTGCGGAACACCTGCCCATTGGCGTCCACTTCGGAAATTACCGGCATCATGCGCCGGGTCAGGCGGCCATAGAATTCGTGATGGCTAATGCGGCGCGGGCCATCGGTGTCGCCTTCCTCGCCGTACAGCATGATCAGGTCAATGTCGGACGACACGTTCAATTCGCAGCCGCCCAGCTTGCCCATGCCGACGATCAGCATTTCCTGCGGCTTGCCCGTGGCGGGGTCGCGCGGCACGCCGTGCACGGCCGCCAGTTCCGCCGCCACGCTGCGGTAAGCCTGCGCCACGGCGATGTCCGCCAGCGTGGTCATTGCGCCCACCACTTCTTCCAGATCCGCCTGGCCGCCCAGGTCACGCACGATCAACACGCTGAAGACGCGCTCGCGCAGCTTGCGCAGCACCATCCGGCACGTCTCCACCGGCAGGGTCGCAGGCGCATCGGGGCCGGCGAGTTCAGCCTGCCATTGCGCCAGACGTTCGGCGGTGACGGGTTGCTGCACCGCCGTTTCGAGCCAGGCGGCCAAGTCGGGATGGGCATCCAGGCGGCGGCGCAAGTGACCAGACCAGGCAAGGGCGGGGGCAAGCATAGGAGTCGATGACATGGCGTAAGGGCGGCAGACGAATGGACGCGTTTCAGGTATAAGTGGGGACGATACCGCAAGACATATTCTCCTGCCCACCGATCCGTGTCTGTTTCAAAAAAAGCCCCCACTGCGCGCACGCGAAGCGTGCTTCGCTGCCTGTTCTGGGTCGCGCTGATCGTTTATGGCGTCGTGGCCGTCGGGTTTCTGGGCGTGCGGTATTGGGTGCTTCCTCGCGTGGACCAATGGCGTCCACAGATTGAAGCCTACGCCAGTAAGGAATTGGGCGCTCGCGTCACCATCGGCAGTATCAAGGCGAACTGGCAGGGGCTGAATCCCAAGCTTGATCTTGCGTCGGTCCAGGTGTTCGATGATGACGCCACGCCGGTGCTCAACCTGCCTTCCGTTTCCGCTGTGCTGGCGTGGCGCAGCGTGCTGACCTTGTCACCCAGGCTGGTGCGCTTGCGCGTCGAAAAGCCTGAACTGACCTTGCGCCGCGATGCCGCCAACCATTTGTGGGTAGCGGGTCAGGACATCGACCTGAACGCCAGCGACCATCAATCTGATCTGAATCACCCCGCGCTGCGGTGGCTGGTCGCCCAACGCGAATTGCTGGTCCGTGACGCCACCATCGTCTGGCAAGACGATTTACGCCAGGCGCCCGCGCTGCCGCTGACGGGCGTCGATTTCCTGATGCGCAACGGCAGCCTGTCGCATCGCTTTGTGCTGCGTGCCAGCGCTGGCGCGGCGCTGGCCCGCAACGTGGAGCTGCGCGGCGAATTCAATCGCAGCCTGTTCGCCGCCAATGCCTCGAATCCCGCAAACTGGAATGGCCAGCTTTATGCGGCCTTGGACGATGTGGAGCCTTTGGCCTGGTCGCCATGGTTCAAGGTGCCCGAGATTTCGGGACGCATCGCAGGCCGCGCCTGGCTGCAACTGGATCGCGGAAAATTCACCGAGCTGACGTCGGACATCGCCGTGCGCGGCGTGAATTGGGCGCCGGAAAAGGATGGCCCGGCGGTACGTGGCGCGTCGGCGCAATTGCGCGTTCAAGGGCTGCCGGGTGATTTCGTGCAGGTTGACGGGATGCCGCTTTCCCGTAGCACTGGCGCGCCCGATGTATCGGTCAAAGGGGCCGTGCAGCAGTTGCGCGTCACGCTGCCGGGCGTGTTTGCGGACCCCACACTGAATGTCCGCGAGCTGGCGGTGGATGCGGAAATCAAAGGGCCGGACGCCAAGAACTGGTTTGTGGACGTCGCCCAATTGCATGTGGTGAATGATGACCTGGACGTGCGCCTGCAAGGCCAGTGGCGCCGCGAAGGCAAGACGGCGGCGGGCAGCGCCGACATGCGTGGCACGATGGTGCGCGGCGCCATGCCGGCGATTCACCGCTACTTGCCACTGGACGTGAATGCCGATGCGCGCGAATGGCTGGCCACCGGCCTGCCCGCGGGCGAAATGCAGTCTGCCGCCATCACGCTCAAGGGCGATCTGGACGACTTCCCCTTTGGCGCGTCTGGCGCAACGGGCGAATTCATTATTGCCGGCGCGTACGTGGGCGCCAAAGTGGACTATGCCCCCGCGCGCCAGCACCGCAAGGGCTGGCCGATGCTGGAAAACCTGTCAGGTAATTTCCGCATCGATAAGGTCGGCCTGACGCTGGATAGTTCGGGCGGCGCAGTGGCGCACACCGGGCCGGGGCAGACCGTCAGCCTGGGCGCCGTGACAGCCACCATTCCCGACATGGAACACGGCGCCGAGCTGTTCGTTGATGGCGAAACATCGGGCCCTGTGCCCGCCTATCTGGCGATGGCGGCGAATTCTCCGCTGGGTGTTTTGCTCGATGGCGCGCTGGACGAGGCTCGCGGCACGGGCGACTGGCGCATGCCGTTGAAGCTGAAAGTGCCGTTGATGAACACCGACGATACGCAGGTCACCGGCCACATCCTGTTCGCCGACAACACCTTCACCTTCATGCCCGAGATGCCGCTTCTTTCCCAGATGCATGGCGATCTGGAATTCTCGGAAAAGGGCGTCCATACCAAAGAGCTTCGTGCGCAGTTCCTGGGCGGGCCGGTCAAGATCTACGGTTCGCTTGCGCAAAGTACCGACGTCCTGCGCTTTGATGGCACGCTGGCCGGTTCCGGCCTGACGCAACTGAGCAACACGCCGTCCATGTCGCGGTTTTCGGGCAAGGCGGCGTACAAGGGCCGTCTGGGTTATCAGAAGGGCGGCTCAGTCGATATCTCGATGGAATCCGACCTGGTGGGCATGGCGATCGACATGCCGGCGCCCGTGGGCAAGGCGGCGCCCGCGTCACAGCTGCTGAAGCTGCAATGGGGCGCGGCGCAAGACCGTGGCATCAAAGACCGCCGTTGGCTGACCGCCAGCCTGGGCGACAACGTGAATGCGCTGTTTGAGCGCGACCCCGGTGATGGCCCCTCGTATTTCGCCCGGGGGGCGCTGGGAATCGGCCGGCCCGCCAGCCTGCCCGAGCATGGCATGAGCCTGAACGCCAGCCTGCCCGAGCTGGACATGGACAGCTGGGAAACGGTGATGACGGGCTTCGACACCCCGGCGGGCAAGGGCGGCGCCAAGAAGCCGGTGTCGAAACCGATCTTCCCGCAGCCCGAACGCATCAGCGTGGCAGCAAGCATCTTGCGCACCAGTGGCTACACCCTGAACGATTTGACGCTGTACGCAACGCGGCCCGAACCTGCGCAGTGGCGCGTGGATATCCAGTCGCGTCAGGCGGCGGGTTCGCTGGAATGGCGCGAAGCCTCTGGCGCCATCGCGGGCCAGATCACGGCACGCTTGAAGCACTTGTCCTTGGGCGGCGAAGGCGACACGAACGAGGCCGACAAGGCCTTGGCGTCGGGCAATGACCTGTCAGACATTCCGGCCATCGACCTGCAAGCCAAAGAGTTCTTCCTGTACGGCAAGAACGTGGGCGAATTGCAGGTGAACGGCACGAACCTGGAGCGCGGCCGGCAATGGCGTCTGGACAAGCTGTCGATTATCAACAGCGACGCGAGCCTGAACGCCACCGGCAATTGGCGGCTGGAAGGGCCTGATCGGGGCCTGACCGTGGATGCAAGCGCCAAGTTCGTGGACCTGGGCAAATTCATGAACCGGATCGGTTTCGAGAAAATCATATCCGCCGGCGAAGGTACGGCCCAGGGCAAAGCAACCTGGCGCAACCTGCCGTGGACGCACAACGTGGCGGATATTTCGGGCGAGGTCGACATCAGCCTGGACAAGGGCCGCTTCATGCACGTGAATTCGCGCACGGCGCGTTTGCTGGAGCTGCTGTCTTTGCAATCGTTGCAACGGCTGGCGCGCCTGGATGTGAACCCGACCAATCTGTTGCGGGACGGGTTCCCGTTTGACACCATCCGCGGACGCGTGAAGATGGCGGATGGCCAGATGACCACCGAAGGCTACAAGATCAACGGCCCGGTGGCGGCCATCGTGCTGGCGGGTGGCGTCAATATCATCCGCGAGCGCTGGGATCTGAAGGCGGTGGTGATTCCCAATCTGGACGCCAGCGGGGCGGCCATGGTGACCGCGCTGGCCGTGAATCCGCTGATTGGCCTGGGCGCATTTGTCACGCAGTGGCTGCTTAAGCAACCCTTGGCGCGCGCGATGACCATGGAGTATTCCGTGACGGGCAACTGGGACGATCCGCAGGTGGAACCCATCGACGCCTCGGGCAAGGCGCCGGACAAGCAGACGCCGAGGCCGGCGAATTCCTCGCCGCGCCGCATGCCCGACCACATCGAACACTGATTGCGGCGCGCACATCGAACATCGTCCAGCCAATAAAAAACCGCCTTCAAGGCGGTTTTTTATTGCACGAGACGCGCTGCTTACTTCTTCTTCATCATGTCGAAGAATTCGGCGTTGGTCTTCGTGGCGCGCATCTTGTCCAGGATGAATTCCATGGATTGCACTTCGTCCATGTCGTGGATGAACTTGCGCAGCACCCAGACCTTTTGCAGCAGGTCCGGCGCGATCAGCAGTTCTTCGCGGCGGGTGCCCGACTTGTTCAGGTTGATGGACGGGTAGACGCGCTTTTCAGCCAGACGACGCTCAAGGTGGACTTCGGAGTTACCCGTGCCCTTGAACTCTTCGTAGATGACTTCGTCCATGCGGCTGCCGGTTTCGATCAGCGCCGTGCCCAGAATCGTCAGCGAACCGCCTTCTTCCAGGTTACGGGCCGCGCCGAAGAAGCGCTTGGGGCGTTGCAGGGCGTTGGCGTCCACACCGCCCGTCAGCACCTTGCCGGAGGCCGGCACCACGGTGTTGTAGGCGCGGGCCAGACGGGTGATCGAGTCCAGCAGGATCACGACGTCTTTCTTCATTTCGACCAGGCGCTTGGCCTTTTCGATGACCATTTCGGCCACTTGCACGTGACGGGTAGCGGGTTCGTCAAACGTCGACGCCACCACTTCGCCGCGCACCGTGCGCTGCATTTCGGTCACTTCTTCCGGGCGTTCGTCGACCAGCAGAACGATCATGACCGCGTCGGGGTAGTTGGTGGTGATGGCGTGCGCAATGTGCTGCATCATCACCGTCTTGCCGGACTTGGGGCTGGCGACGATCAAACCGCGTTGGCCCATGCCGATCGGCGCGAAAACGTCGAGGATACGGCCCGTCAGGTTTTCTTCGCTCTTGATGTCGCGTTCCAGACGCATCGTCCGGTTCGGATGCAGCGGCGTCAGGTTTTCGAACATGATGCGATGCTTGATCGCTTCAGGCGCCACGCCGTTGACCTTGTCCACCTTGACCAGCGCGAAGTAGCGCTCGCCGTCTTTCGGCGTACGCACTTCACCTTCGATCGAGTCGCCGGTGTGCAGGTTGAAGCGGCGGATCTGCGACGGCGAGATATAGATATCGTCCGTGCTGGCCAGATACGAGGTCTCGGGCGAGCGCAGGAAACCGAAACCGTCAGGCAGGACTTCAAGTACGCCGTCGCCAAAAATCTGCTCGCCCTGCTTGGCGCGCCGTTTCATGATGGCGAACATCAGCTCCTGCTTGCGCAGGYGGTTGGCGTTCTCGATTTCCAGGCCAGCGGCCATTTCCAGCAGCTGCGAGACATGCAGCGCCTTCAGTTCGTTGAGGTGCATCGCGGTGATTGGTGGGGAAAAGTAAAGGAGGGCTCTGGCGGCGCGCCACGGACGGGCTCGCGCGGTATTGAATGAGCGCCGCCCTCGGGGCGGCGCCTTCGTTCACAGCACGCAGTTTACAACGCGCCGTCCAGGAATGCGGTGAGTTGCGACTTCGACAGCGCGCCAACTTTGGTGGCGGCGGCTTGGCCGTCTTTAAAGAGCATAAGGGTGGGAATGCCGCGGATGCCGTACTTGGTGGCGGTGCCCTGGTTTTCGTCCACGTTCAGCTTCGCGATCGTCAGGCGACCTGCGTACTCGGTGGCAACTTCTTCCAGGATCGGGGCAATCATCTTGCAGGGGCCACACCAGGCAGCCCAGTAGTCCACCAGCACCGGCTGGCCGGATTTCAACACATCGGCATCGAAGCTCGCGTCACTGACGTTCTTGATTTGGTCGCTCATGATGGTGATTCTCGGTTCGGCAGCAAAAGGCGCGTAAAAAGGGACGCGCCTTGCCGTTGTTCTTGTTTGTGGAATGGGCTAAAGCATACCACTGTCAATAACAACAGGCATACCACTGTTAATAACAACAGGGTTTGCTGGTTTTGTGTAGGATGTTGCGGCGCAGTTGATGTGATTCGGGCCGTTAAACCCGGGCACGCTGGCTGTGACTTGTCATCATCCTACCGAATTCGGTGTTGGTCAGGTCGTGCGCATCCCACTGGGAGCCGCGCAGAACCTAGGCTTATCCGTAAAATGTCGGTTTTTTTCCACAGATGTTGGGGATAACTTGGCCACTCCACGTTACACCGAGGCGTCCATTCGCGTCCTGAAGGGGCTGGAGCCCGTGCGCCAGCGCCCGGGCATGTACACCCGTACCGAAAACCCCCTGCACGTTGTGCAGGAGGTTATTGATAACGCCGCAGACGAGGCCTTGGCCGGCTACGGCAAACAGATTCAAGTCACGCTGCATCTTGATGGCAGCGTGTCCGTCGAGGATGACGGGCGGGGCATTCCCGTCGGTCTGCATCCTGAAGAAGGCGCGCCCGTTGTGGAGCTGGTCTTCACCCGCCTGCACGCGGGCGGCAAGTTCGACAAGGCGGGCGGGGGCGCGTACGCGTTCTCTGGCGGCCTGCACGGCGTGGGCGTTTCCGTCACCAACGCGTTGGCGACCCGGCTGGAAGTCGTGGTCTGGCGCGATGGCGCCGTCAACCGCCTGGTGTTCAAGGGCGGCGACGTTGCTGAGCCCCTGGCGCCTTACGACCAGGGCGGCCGCAAGAAATCCGGCACCCGCGTGCGCGTCTGGCCGGATGCCAAATATTTCGACAGCCCCAACATCCCGTTGGGTGAACTTACGCACCTGTTGCGCAGCAAGGCCGTGCTCTTGCCCGGCGTCAAAGTGACGCTGGTCAATGAAAAAACCGGCGACACAAAGACGTGGCAGTACCAGGACGGCTTGCGCGGCTATCTGGCCGAAGCGCTGTCTGGCGCCGAGCTCATGGTGCCGTTTTTCGAAGGCCAGCAATACGCCGGTTCCGACCACGAGAACTTCGCCGAAGGCGAGGGCGCGCAGTGGGTGGTGGCCTGGACCGAAGACGGCAACGCCGTGCGCGAGTCCTACGTCAACCTGATCCCCACGCCGGCGGGCGGCACGCATGAATCGGGCTTGCGTGAAGGCCTGTTCGGCGCCGTGAAGGGCTTTGCCGAACTGCACAGCCTGCTGCCCAAGGGCGTGAAGCTGCTGCCGGAAGACGTGTTCGCCCGCGCCAGCTTCGTGCTGTCGGCCAAGGTGCTGGACCCGCAATTCCAGGGCCAGATCAAGGAACGGCTGAACAGCCGCGATGCGGTGCGTCTGGTGGGCGGCTTCGCGAAGAGCGCGCTGGATTTGTGGCTGCACAGCAATGTGGAGTTCGGCAAGAAGCTGGCTGAGCTGGCCATCCGTCAGGCGCAGGCGCGCCAGYGTTCTGCCCAGAAGGTCGAAAAGCGCAAGAGCTCCGGCGTGGCGGTGTTGCCTGGCAAGCTGACCGACTGTGAATCCAGCGATGCGACGCGCACCGAGGTCTTCCTGGTCGAGGGCGACTCGGCAGGCGGTTCCGCCAAGATGGGGCGCGACAAGGAATTCCAGGCCATCCTGCCGCTGCGCGGCAAGGTGCTGAATTCCTGGGAAGTTGACCGCGACCGACTCTTCGCCAACAACGAAATCCATGACATTTCCGTGGCGATCGGCGTGGACCCGCACGGCCCTGGCGATTCCCCGGACCTGTCGGGCCTGCGCTATGGCCGCATCTGCATCCTGTCCGATGCAGACGTCGACGGCTCGCACATTCAGGTGCTGCTGCTGACGCTGTTCTACAAGCACTTCCCGAAGCTGGTTGAAGCGGGGAACGTGTACGTGGCCAAGCCGCCGCTGTTCCGCCTGGACGTGCCGGCCCAAGGCAAGCGCCCGGCCCGCAAGATCTATTGCCTGGACGAGGGCGAGCTTGAGGCCGCGCAGGACAAGCTGCGCAAGGAAGGCGTGCGCGAGGGCGCCTGGTCGGTCAGCCGATTCAAGGGCCTGGGTGAAATGAACCCCGAGCAGCTGTGGGAAACCACGATGAATCCGGACACGCGCCGCCTGTTGCCCGTGGGCTACGGGGATCAGACGCCTGAAGACACGACCCGCATGTTCGACATGCTGATGGGCAAGGGCGAATCGTCGCAGCGCCGCGCCTGGATCGAAGAAAAGGGCAACCTGGCGGAGCTGGATATCTGATGACGTCCGCCACGCCCGAGCGCGTCACCCCCGGCGCCGGCACGCCTGCCGACGGTACGCCCGCAGCCGGTACGCCCGCAGCCGGTATGCCCGAAGCCGGTATGCCCGCAGCCGATACACCCACCCCCGCTCGTATGACCGTAGACATGACGGCCGACGACTACGCGGAGTTCGCCGCCTATGTGTATCGGCGTCCCGAGCTGCGCCGCCGCCGCTACCGGTCGCACTTGCGATTCGGGGTCTTGATGATCGTGGCCTTGCTGGCCTACCTGATCTGGCAGACCTGGGATGGCAAGGGGCCGAACTGGGGGCAGTTGCTGCCCGTGTATTTCCAGGGGCTGGCGGTGGGGCTGGGCATTCTGGCGCTGCTGGCGCTGGCTTACGAGTTCGTGCTGCCGCCGCTGGTTCGCATGAACACGCGGCGCATGCTGAAAAAGCAGCCCGACGACCTGTTCCTGGGCCGGCATCAGCTGGACTTCGGCCCCGAGGGCATTTCGGACTCCACCGCCACGGCCTCCGGGCGCATGGAATGGTCTGATATTCGCCGGGTCGAAGAGACGCCGCAGCACCTGTACGTCATTCTGGGCACCTTGCAGGGCGTGATCATTCCCAAGCGCGGCCAGGACGCCGCTACGTTGGCGGCGGTGCGCGCCCAGTTGCGCGCGCATGTTGCCGATACGCAGCTGGCGCCGTCCGCTTGAGGCGCTTTGACGCCGTTTCAATGAATTTGTCTACCTGAATAAACATGACCGACAGCAATCAACCCGGCTTGTTCGACCCCACCCCGCCTGATGGCGATGGCGATGCCAACGCCGCCATCACGCTGGCGCGCTATGCCGAACAGGCTTATCTGGACTACGCGGTTTCCGTTGTGCGCGGCCGCGCCTTGCCCGATGTGGGCGACGGGCAAAAGCCCGTGCAGCGCCGCATCCTGTTCGCCATGCAGGCAATGGGGCTGGCCGCTGGCGCCAAGCCGGTGAAGTCCGCGCGGGTCGTGGGCGACGTGCTGGGTAAGTACCACCCGCACGGCGACCAGGCCGCCTACGACGCCATGGTCCGCATGGCGCAGGACTTTTCGCTGCGCTATCCGCTGATCGACGGCCAGGGCAACTTCGGTTCGCGCGACGGCGACAACGCCGCCGCCATGCGATACACCGAAGCGCGCCTGACGCCGATTGCCAAGCTGCTGCTGGACGAGCTGGACGAGGGCACGGTGGATTTCGTGCCCAACTACGACGGCAGCCAGGAAGAACCGCAAATGCTGCCCGCACGCCTGCCCGTGATGCTGCTGAACGGCGCATCGGGCATCGCGGTCGGCATGGCCACCGAGATTCCGCCGCACAACCTGCGCGAAGTGGCGCAGGCCTGCGTGGCGCTGATCAAGCAGCCGCAACTGCCGGACGCCGAACTGCACGCCATGATTCCCGGCCCCGACTTCGCCGGCGGTGGCCAGATCATCACGTCCGCGGCCGATATCGCGCAGATCTACGGCGTGGGCCGTGGTTCGCTGAAGGTGCGTGCGCGCTGGACGTTTGAAGAAATGGCGCGCGGCCAGTGGCAGTTGGTGATCACCGAACTGCCGCCCGGCACGTCGGGCCAGAAGGTGCTGGAAGAGATCGAGGAAATCACCAATCCGAAGGTCAAGTCCGGCAAGAAGAGCCTGACGCCCGAGCAGACGCAGGCCAAGGCGGTGATGCTGAACCTGCTGGACGCCGTGCGCGACGAATCGGGCAAGGACGCGGCGGTGCGTCTGGTGTTCGAGCCGAAGACCTCGCGCGTGGACCGTGACGAATTCGTCAACACGCTGCTGGCGCAGACCAGCATGGAAAGCAGCTCGTCGATCAACCTGGTGTGCATCGGCACCGATGGCCGGCCGCGCCAGAAGGGCCTGCGCGACATCCTGGTCGAATGGGTGGCGTTCCGCACCAACACGGTGGTGCGCCGCACGCGCTTCCGCCTGGATAAGGTCACGGACCGCATCCACGTGCTGGAAGGCCGCATGCTGGTCTATCTGAACGTGGATGAAGTCATCCAGACGATCCGCGAATCCGACGAGCCGCGCGCAGCGCTGATGGAACGCTTCAAGTTGTCTGAGCGGCAAGCCGAAGACATCCTGGAAATGCGTTTGCGCCAGTTGGCCCGTCTTGAAGGCTTCAAGATCGAGCAGGAACTGGCCGACAAGCGCAAGGATCAGATTTCGCTGCAAGAGCTGCTGGACAATCCGGCCACGCTCAAGCGCCTGCTGATCAAGGAAATCGAGACCGACGCCAAGCAGTACGGCGACGAGCGCCGCACGCTGATCGAAACCGCTGAACGCGCCGTGCTGGAAACCAAGGTGCTGGACGAGCCGGTTACGGTGGTGGTGTCGCAAAAGGGCTGGCTGCGCGCCCGCCAGGGCCATGGCCACGACGCCGCGCAGTTCGCCTTCAAGCAGGGCGACGACCTGTACGGCGCCTTCGAATGCCGCACGACGGACACCCTGATCGCCATGGGCGACAACGGCCGCGTGTATTCCGTGCCGGTCGCCGGGCTGCCTTCGGCGCGCGGTGACGGCCAGCCAGTCACCACGATGATCGACCTGGAATCCGGTACGCGCATCGTGCACACCATCGCGGCCGCGCCGGAATCCCGCTGGCTGCTGGCCACGCGCAGCGGCTACGGTTTTTCGGCCAAGCTGTCCGACATGGTCAGCCGCCAGCGCGCAGGCAAGCAGTTCATCACGGTGGAAACGGGCGACGAAATGCTGCGCCCGGTGCCGTTGTTCGACGGGGCCACGCAACTGGCGCTGCTGTCGGCCAAGGGCAAGTTCCTGGTCTTCGGCCTGGACGAATGCAAGTCGTTGTCCGGCGGTGGGCGCGGCACCATCCTGATGGGCCTGGACGCGTCCGACAAGCTGGAACAAACCGTGCCGATTGGCCCCCGCGGCCTGCGCGCCACGGGTATCTACCGCAACAAGCTGACCGAAGACATTCTGGTGGGCGATGCGCTGGCGCCTTATGTGGGCAAGCGCGCACGCAAGGGCCGCCATCTGGATGTGCGTCCGAAGCAGCCAGTGCTGTCGCCCGTGCTGGGGTAATGCAACAAGCCACGGGCGCGGGATGACCCGCGCCCGTGGCGGTCTGCCCTGATGAATCTGCTGTTATCAATTGCCTGTTTTGCCATGGATACGTCAATGCGAAAGGGGCGCGCATGATCGCCAACGAGCCGCCCGGCCGTCTGGCCCACGTGGATGCCCTGCGCGGCTTTGCGCTCTTCGGCATCCTGATCGTGAATATCGGCGTCTTCTCGTCGCCGTTCTATGGCGCGGGCATGGCGGACCCAAACTACTCCCGTCCCATGGACCTGGTGGTGCGCTGGCTGATCGCCTTGCTGTTCGAAACCAAGTTCTATCTGCTGTTCTCGTTTCTTTTCGGGTACAGCTTCACCTTGCAAATGTCGGCCGCAGAACGCAGCCAGGCCGCGTTCAGCCCGCGCTTTTTGCGGCGGCTGGCGGGGCTGGCAGTACTGGGCGCGGCGCATGCCGTGTTGTTCTATCAGGGCGACATCCTGTTGACCTACGCCTTGCTGGGCCTGGGGCTGCTGGCGTGCCGAGGCATGGCGCCCAAGCGCGCGCTGCTCACGGCGCTGTGGCTGATCGTGCTGGCCGCAACGGTCTGGGGCATTCTTGGCCTCGTGAGCTTTCTGGACCCTGTGCAAGCGGATTACACGGCGCAGTACAAGGCGGATGCGCTGGCGTCCATCCTGGCGTACCGCGGCACCATCGGCACGACGATCACGCAGCACATCTATGAACTGACCACGTCCGTGTGGTTCATGGTCTTGTTCGTGCAGGGGCCATTCGTCTTCGCGATGTTCCTGGCCGGTTTGGCGCTGGGCCGGCGCAACGCGCTGGCTGATCCCTGGCGGCAACCGCGCGTGTTGTGGCTGTTGTGCGCGTTGGGGCTGCTTCCTGGGCTTGCCGGGTCAGCGCTGTACGCCACCACGTCGCTGCCGTCGGCAGGCGCGGCGTGGGAACTGCCCGGGCTGGCGGCCGACTTGCTGACCGCGCCGCTGTTAAGCATGGCGTACGCGGCGGCCTTCCTGCTGGCGATCCGCACTCGCGCGCTTGGATGGTTGGGCCGCTGGCTGGCGCCGGCCGGGCGGATGGCGCTGAGCAACTACCTGATGCAGTCGGTCATTTGCGCCTTGTTGTTCACCGGATGGGGCTTGCGCCTGTTCGCGTCGCTATCGCCGTTGGCGACCTTCGGCATCGCGGTGGCGATCTTCGCCGCGCAGTTGCCGTGGTCCGCCTGGTGGTTGCGGCACCATGCCTATGGCCCGGTGGAATGGTTTCTGCGCGCGCTCACCGTCGGGGCGTTGCCACCCTGGCGGCGAGCACGCGCAGTCTGATCAGGCGGTGCTGGGGCGCGTCTGCGTAATAGCGGCGTCGATGGCGCCAGCCAGGCGTTCGGTCAGTTGGTCCAGTTCGTCGTCGGAAATAATGAAGGGCGGGGCCAGCAGCACATGGTCGCCGTGGCGGCCGTCAATGGTGCCGCCCATCGGGTACACCATCAGGCCGCGCGCCATGGCTTCGCGCTTGATGCGCGCGTGCAGCGTCAACGCCGGATCAAACGTCGCTTTGGTGGCGCGGTCTTGCACCAGTTCAATGCCCATGAAGAGGCCGCGGCCGCGGATGTCGCCCACATGCGGATGCGCGCCCAGCGCGTGCTCTAGCCGCTGACGCAAGCCCGCGCCTTGTTCGCGCACGCGCGCCAGCAGGTTGTCGCGGCGGATGACGTCTTGCACGGCCAGCGAGGCGGCGCAGGCAATGGCATGGCCCAGATACGTGTGGCCGTGCTGGAAGAAACCGCTGCCTTGCTGCATGGCGTCCACGATGCGCTGCTGCGCCATCACGGCGCCGATGGGCTGATAGCCGCCGCCCAGGCCTTTGGCGATGGTGATGAGATCAGGCACGATGCCTTCCTGCTCCACCGCGTACAGCGTGCCGGTGCGGCCCATGCCGCACATCACTTCGTCGGCGATCAACAGCACGCCATGGCGGTCGCAGACCTCGCGGATGCGGCGGAAGTAACCCGGCACTGCCGTGACGGCGCCGGATGTTGCGCCCACCACGGGTTCGGCCACAAATGCCATCACCGTGCCAGACCCCAGCTTTTCAAAGGTCTGATCCAGCTCTTGCGCCAAGCGCTCGCCGTACTGTTCGGGGCTTTCACCGTCGCGCTGATCACGATACGCATAGCAGGGCGAGACGTGTTCGACTTCGATCAGCAAGGGCGCGAATTGCGCGCGGCGCCAAGCGTTGCCGCCCACGGCCAGCGCGCCCAGCGTATTGCCGTGGTAGCTCTGACGGCGCGCCACGATATGGCGGCGTTCCGGCTGGCCGATTTCCACGAAGTACTGTCGCGCCATTTTCAGCGCGGCTTCCACGGCTTCCGACCCGCCCGATACGAAGTACGCGTGCGAGATGCCTTCAGGCGCGTCGGCCACCAGACGGTCGGCCAGCTGTTCAGCGACTTCTGTTGTGAAGAAGCTGGTGTGAGCGTAGGCCAGCGCGTCGATCTGCGCGTGCATGGCCGCCTGGATGTCGGGGTGGTTATGCCCCAGGCACGACACCGCCGCGCCGCCCGATCCGTCTAGATAGGCGCGGCCGGCGCTGTCGTGAATCCATACGCCCTGGCCGCGTACGGCGACAGGCGGTGTCTGGCGTAGGGAACGATGCAGGACGCGGGTCTGGCTCATGGGAGTTCCGTGATGCAAGGGTTGGCAGTAATAAAGCGGGTGCGGTCAGCGCTGACGCGGATCAGCCTCGTCGCCCGGAAGCCGGGCCGGTCCAATACACGTTGTCGGTACGCAGGCGCTGTTCGACTTCGGTCAGGCGGTTCAGCACGTCTGCGCCGCCGCGGGCGGTCAGGCGCGCGATCAAATGCTCGGCCAGCCCCAGCAGGCCGGCGGTGGTGTGAAAGAACGAGCCGGGGCCTTGGCGCGCGGGGCGTGCTTGAACGCCGTCGCGGTCGGGCGGCGCGAACCGCAGCGTGTGACGGGCGTCCATGGCCAGCGGCGACAAGGGGTCGTCGGTCAATGCGATCAAGGCAACGCCGCGCTGCGCGGCCTGGCGGGCCAGCTGCACGGTGGCGGTGGGATAGGGCGCTTGCGAAATCACGATCAGCGCGTCGCCGGCATCCAGGTTGTCGGCCTGCTCGGCGGGCGCGCCGCCCAGACCGTCGATCAGCACGCTGTTGCGGCGCACCAGCTGATACGCGTAACGCATCTGGAAGGCGATGCCGAACGCCGAGCGCGTACCCAGAAAGCCCACTTGGCGCGCGTCCAGCAAGGTCTGCACGGCGGCGTCGAACGCGGTGGCCGGGTTCAACGCGCACACCGAGCTCATGGCCTGGATCTGGTAGTCAGTCAACACGTCGTGACCCGGCGTGGCAGGGTCACCCGCAGCGGCTTGCAGGGCGGCCGCGCGGTCGCGCAAGCCGGGGGCGCTTTGACCGGCCAGCGCTTGTTGGAACGGCTGGCGAAAGGCTTCGTAACTGGAATAACCAATGGCGCGCGCCAGCCGCAGCATGGTGGCCGGCGCCACGCCCAACGCCTGCGCCTGCCGGCGCATGGACCACAGGCCGACTTCAGCAGGATGCGCCACCACCCAATGCGCCGCGCGTTGCAGCTCGGGGGGCAGGTGTTCCAGCTTTTCCTGCAAGGTGGGAATCAGGTCGGAAGGCAGGGGCATGGCTTGCGCCGTCAGATAAAAAACAAATGATAGATCTGATTGTTTAAATAAAACATATGTTTTTTATCGGGGATTCCCCCTAGCGCCAAGTCGCCGTTGCAGGGGGGAGAGATGACAACGGCAAGTCCTGTAATCCGGTAGTTATCTTCTGCAATTTCGTGTTTATTTATTTACATCGTGCGGGGGATTTTTGTTTGACTCGAATAAATCGTGCGCATATCATTCGTGTAGAAATGAATTTGACCGAACCCTTCTCTTCCATGACCAACGCCGCGAAATCTGATCCCTCACAGCAGTACGACTTGCGCATCTTGCGAGCCCTGCGCCGCATCACGCGTTCGATCGCCCTGCATTCGCGTCAGTTGTCCGCGGTCAGCCACATCACTGCTCCGCAGCTAATGTGTCTGCGCACGGTGATGGCCAACGGCCCGATGACGGCCACGGCCATCAGCCGCGAAATGCACGTCAGCCCGAGCACGGTTGTCGGCATCCTCGACCGCCTGGAAGACAAGGGCTTGATCCGTCGTGAACGCGGCCGCGAAGACCGCCGCATCGTTTTCGTCACGGCCACGGACGCGGGCCGCGAATTGGCGCATGGCGCGCCGTCGCCGCTGCAGAAACACTTGGCCGAAGCCTTGAACGCGCTGCCCGAACTTGAGCAAGCCACCATCACGCTGTCGTTGGAACGCATCGTGGCGCTGATGGAGCAAGAGGGTCAGGCAGTTGCCGCGGAAGCGCATAGCGACGTTTCGTCGCCCATCCTTGAAGTGCCCACGGGCGGGGCACCCCCAGAATCGGGAATCGTTGCATGAAGAAAAACGAACTGGATACAACTACTCTCTCAAGTGCCGTGGCGCCGGCGGTTCGCGCGCAGACCCATACGATGCGTCTGCCCAACCGAAAAGACGGCGCCGCCATTCACCGCCTCATTTCCGAGTGCCCGCCACTCGACCTGAATTCCCTCTACGCCTACTTGCTCCTGTGTGAGCATTTCAGCGACACCTGCGTCATCGCCGAAAGCTCCGGCGGACGTATCGACGGTTTTATCTCCGCTTATGTGATCCCGACCCGGCCCGACGTGTTGTTCGTCTGGCAGGTTGCGGTGCACGCCCGCGCACGCGGCCATCGGTTGGGCCGCGCCATGCTTCGTGAACTCTTGCAGCGCAAGGGGCTCGAGCATGTTCGTCATCTTGAAACCACGGTGGGGCCTGACAACCAGGCATCGCGCCGCAGCTTTACCGGCCTGGCCGGCGAGCTGGGCGCCCACGTTTCCGAGCAGCCGTTCTTCGACCGGCAATTGTTTGGGGGCGCGGACCATGACGACGAGATGCTGTTGAGGATAGGCCCGTTCGCATTGCCCGCCCCGTAGGGCGGCGCAACCCCAGCGGACTTATCGAAATACCGAGACGGTTTTACCTATCCGAATGCGTTTACGCATCCGGAGGGAGCTGGCCGTCTGTCAACTTATGAGATGAAAAGGGAGGATTAATCATATGGACTTGAAAATCTTTGACCGGATGGAATCTGAGGTGCGGGGCTACATTCGGTCGTTTCCCGTGATATTCAGCCAGGCCAGAGGCTCAACGCTGATTGATGAAGACGGCACCGAGTACATCGATTTCTTCAGCGGCGCAGGCACGCTGAACTACGGCCACAACAATCCTGTTCTCAAGGAAAAGCTGCTGGAATATGTCCAATCGGACGGCGTCGTCCATGGTCTGGACATGGCCACCAGTGCGAAGAAGCGTTTCCTGGAGACGGTGGATCGCGTGCTGCTCAAGCCGCGCAACTGGCAATACACGCTGCAATTCACCGGCCCCACCGGCACCAATGCCGTGGAAGCCGCGCTGAAGATTGCGCGCCAGGTGAAGGGCCGCCCCAATGTGATTTCGTTCACGCACGGTTTTCACGGCGTCAGCGGCGGTTCGCTGGCGGTGACGGCCAACATGAAGTTCCGCGAGGCATCCGGCTACGCGCTGGGCAACACGACGTTCATGCCCTATGACGGGTACTTCGGGCCCGACGTGGACACCATGGCGTACCTGGAGCGCATGCTGGAAGATCCCAGCAGCGGCATGGACAAGCCCGCCGCCGTCATCGTGGAAACGGTGCAAGGCGAGGGCGGCGTCAACGTCGCAACGCTACGCTGGTTGAAGGAGCTGGAAAAGCTGTGCAAGCGCCACGACATGCTGCTGATCGTGGACGACATCCAGGTCGGCTGCGGCCGTACGGGCACGTTCTTCAGCTTCGAGGCCGCTGGCATCCGCCCCGACATCATCACCCTGTCGAAGTCGCTGTCGGGTTTTGGCCTGCCGATGTCGCTGGTGCTGATGAAGCCCGAGCTGGACATCTGGAAGCCGGGCGCCCACAGCGGCACGTTCCGCGGCAACAACCTGGCTTTCGTCACGGCCACGCAGGCGCTGGAAACGTATTGGGCCAATACCGCCTTCACCGCCGACATCCAGCGCAAGGAACGCACGGTGCGCGACTGGCTGGAAAACCTGGTCCACAGCTATCCCAACGCCGGCCTGTCGGTGCGCGGCCGCGGCCTGATCCAGGGCCTGGTGTGCAACAGCACGCCTGCGCTTGCCAACCGCATCGCGCAGCAGGCCTTCAAGAAGGGCGTCGTTATCGAAACGTCGGGCGCGCACGATGAAGTGCTGAAGCTCTTGCCCGCGCTGACGATCGAGGAAGACCTGCTCAGCAAGGGCCTGGACCTGATCGAGGCCAGCGTGGCGGAAGCGCTGGCTGAAGAAGGGCAGTCTGCCCGCATTCTGAAATTTGGAGGAAAACGTCAATGATCGTACGCAATGTCAAAGATGTGATCGGCACCGCCGACGAAGTTCGTACCGACACCTGGGTCAGCCGCCGCGTGCTGCTGAAGAAGGACGGCATGGGCTTCTCCTTCCACGAGACCACCATCTTCCCGGGCGGCCGCACGCACATCCACTACAAGAACCATCTTGAAGCGGTGTGGTGCATTGAAGGCGACGGCTCCATCGAGACCATCGCCGACGGCAAGAAGTACGACCTGGGCCCCGGCGTGGTCTACGCCCTGAACGAGAACGACGAGCACTGGCTGTGCGGCGGCAAAGAGCCGCTGCGCGTCATCTGCGTCTTCAACCCGCCGCTGACCGGCCAGGAAGTGCACGACAAAGAAGGCGTCTACGCCTTGCCTGAAGCCGAAGCCAAAGCGGCTTGATACAAGGAGGTTCGCATGATCTCACCTGCTCAGGACCCGTACGCCTCACGTACGGATCGAAGCTCCGCCATTATCTCCCGCCAGGACCCGGTGGTTTACGAAGACGGAAAATACGCCAGCGCCTTGTCCGGCGAGCAAGTCGGACAGTACGAGCGCGACGGTTTCCTCTTGCTGGAAAACCTGTTCTCGGAAGAGGAAATCCGCGCCCTGTCGTCCGAGGTCGAGCGCATGACGCGCGACCCGTCGATCATCCGGCGTGAGGAATCCATCACCGAACCCGGCAGCAATGCCGTGCGCTCGATCTTCATGGTCCACGTGCTGAACCCCGTGCTGTCGCGCCTGGTGCGCGACCCGCGGCTGGTCAATGTGGCGCGCCAGATCCTGGGGTCCGAGGTGTACATCCACCAATCGCGCGCCAACATGAAACCCGGCTTCAAGGGCAAGGAGTTCTACTGGCACTCCGACTTTGAAACGTGGCACGTCGAAGACGGCATGCCGTCGATGCGTGCGCTTAGTTGCTCGGTGCTGTTGACCGATAACAACGAGTGCAATGGCCCCTTGATGCTCGTGCCGGGCTCGCACCGGCAGTTCATTTCGTGCGTGGGCGAGACCCCGAACGAGCACTACAAGCAGTCGCTGAAGAAGCAGGAGTACGGCGTGCCGGACCCGGTCAGCCTGCAACTGCTGGTCGAGCAAGGCGGTATCCGCTCGATGACGGCCAAGGCCGGCTCGGTGGTGTTCTTCGACTGCAACACGATGCACGGCTCGAACAGCAACATCTCGCCGTGGCCGCGCGCCAATGTGTTCATGGTCTACAACAGCATGGAAAACACGCTGAACCCGCCCAAGTACGGGCTGAACCCGCGTCCCGAGCATATCGCCACGCGCAAGGGGTTCAAGGCGGTGACGCCGCTGGACACGTTAAAGCTGGTGGGCAGTTAAGGTTTGCTGCCTGATGGCACTGAAGGCAATACGGCCCGTGGGCCGCGCTGCAAACGAAACCCGGGCCTGGCCCGGGTTTTTCATTTTTCGTCAGCTGGGCCTGGCCCGGGTTTTTCATTCCTCGACAGCCGGACTTGGCCCGGGTTATTTCGTGCATCGACGCCCGGGTTCCGCTCGGGTTTCTTCATGCGCACAGCCATCGGAAAAGGGGTGAGGGAACACGGGGCTGTCTGCTATCCTCTCGCGGACTATTCCCGCCCATCCTTCCTCCTGCTGATCTTCCGCCGCCATGTCCGCTCGTATTCTCAGCTTGCACATTTACCCGATCAAATCCTGCGCCGGCATCGACCTGGCCGAGTCCCCCATCGACCGGGCGGGTCTGGCCCACGACCGCCGCTGGATGCTGATCAGCGAAGACGGCCAGTTCATGACCCAGCGCCAGTGGCCCGCGATGGCGCTGATCCGCACGGCGATCACCGCCGATGCGTTGCGGCTGTCCGCGCCGGGCATGGCGGACCTGGATATCGCGTTGGATGGGTCGGGCGTTGAGCCGGGGGCAGCGCCCGTGGCCGTCTGGAGCGACACGATCTCAGCCCAGCGCGAAAGCGCCGCAGCGGGGCAGTGGTTTTCCGATTTCCTCAAGACGCCGTGCCGCCTGGTCAAGGTGGACCCGGCCGCGCATCGCAACGCCAAGCCGGACTGGGTGACGCGCTGGCTGGATGCGCATCCCGATCTGGCGGACGCGTTTGCGGGCGAGCATGACTTTGGCTTTGCCGACGGCTTCCCGCTGCTGGTCGCCAACCAGGCATCGCTAGATGACCTGAACGCCCGGCTGCAAGCCAAAGGCGTGGCGCCGGTTCCCATGGACCGCTTCCGCGCCAATATCGTGGTGCAAGGCGAATGGGAGCCTTTCGAAGAAGACCACACCGCGATGATCACGGCGGCTGGGGTACGCATGGCTTTCGTCAAGCCCTGCACGCGCTGCTCGATTCCCGATATTGATCAGCGCACCGCGCAGCAGAACGACGAGCCCGGCCGCACGTTGGCGGGCTATCGCAATTTGGAAATAGGGGTGGTGTTCGGCCAGAACGCCATTCTGGACGCGCCGGCCGGGGCGCGCCTGAAAGTCGGCGACGAGGTCGAGATCGAATTGGATTTCTGACTGCTTGGCTTGGGGGCATGAACCAGGAGCGCCGTAGCAGCGGCGCCCTGGCCGGGGCAGCGGGGCTTACACCAGCGCTTACACCGAAGACATCTTCAGGCCGATCAGCCCCAGCACGATCAGCGCTACGCTGGCGATGCGCATCCAGCTCGTGGATTCACCAAACAGCACAATGCCGGCCACGAAGGCGCCGATGGTGCCAATACCCACCCACACCGCATAAGCGGTGCCCAACGGCAGGGATTTCATGGCGACGGCCAGCAGCCAGACGCTGATGGCCATGCCGCCCGCGGTAATCAGGGACGGCCACAAGCGCGTAAAGCCATGGGTGTACTTCAGGCCGACGGCCCAAACGATTTCAAACAGGCCTGCAAGTACCAGGATGATCCAGGTCATAGACGACTCCTACTGTTGCGCTGCCGGCGGGGCGCCGGCATTGAGGGGTCGTCCCCGGATAAAAAACAGGCGGGTCTTTGACCGCGCGCAGCAGCGGGCCGTCCCGCTGCGGCAAAAATTATAGAATACCGGCTTCCAACGGCAAAACCGGATGCCGGGCATCACCTTAGCAACACGTCGCGGACCGGACCGCGAACCAGGATATTTCTATCATGCAACGCATCATGCTGCGGGCAAAGCTGCACCGCGTCACGGTCACCGAAGCCGACCTTCACTACGAAGGATCTTGTGGCATCGACGAAGACCTGCTGGACGCTGCCGGCATGCGCGAGTTCGAACGCATCGAACTCTACAACGTCACCAATGGCGAACGTTTCGACACCTACATCATCAAGGCGGCCCGCGGCAGCGGCGCCATTTCCTTGAACGGCGCCGCCGCGCGCCGGGCTCAGGTCGGTGATCTGCTGATCATCTGCACCTACGGCCCGATGTCTGAAGAAGATTCCGCCACGCACAAGCCGCAAGTGGTGCTGGTGGACGACGCGAACCGCGTCAAGGAAATCCGCAAGTTCCCGGCCTGAGGCCGGCCCGGGCACAGCGCCATCCTGGCCTAGCCGGATGGCGCTCTCCTCAAACCCTGAACCGTTTCATCATGAGCTTCCAGGTCATCATTCAACCCAGCAAGCATCAATTCCCGGTCGAGCCCGGCCAGACCGTGCTCGACGGCGCCTTGGCCGCCGGCATCGTGCTGCCCTATAGCTGTCGCAACGGCGCGTGCTCCACCTGCAAGGGCAAAGTGGTGTCCGGGGAGTTCGACGCCGGGCAGTATCCCGCCCAGATCCTGTCGCCCGAAGAACTGGCCGACGGCTACACGCTGTTCTGCCAGGCGCGGCCCGAGTCGGACATGGTGGTGGAATCCACCGAAGTCCGCCTGGCCAGCGACATCCAGATCCGCAAGCTGCCGTCGCGCGTGCAGACGCTGGAACGCGTGGCGCCCGACGTCACCGTGATCAAGCTGCAACTGCCCGCGTCCGAGCAGTTCCGCTATTACGCGGGCCAGTACATCGAAGTCATCCTCAAGGATGGCCGCCGCCGCAGCTACTCGATGGCGGGCGCGCCGCACACCGGCAGCCCGCTGGAACTGCACATCCGCCACATGCCGGGCGGCCTGTTTACCGACCACGTCTTCGGCGCGGGCGATACGCAGATGAAAGAGCGCGAAATCCTGCGTCTGGAAGGGCCGTTTGGTTCGTTCTTCCTGCGCGAAGACAGCGACAAGCCGATCGTGTTGCTGGCCAGCGGCACGGGCTTTGCGCCGGTGAAGGCCATCGTGGAACACATGATCCACAAGGGCATCACGCGTCCGGTCACGCTGTACTGGGGCGGCCGCCGCCCGCAGGACTTGTACATGGATGCGCTGGCACAATCGTGGTCGGGCCTGTTGCCCAGCTTCAACTATGTGCCGGTCGTGTCGAACGCCTTGCAGGAAGATAACTGGACGGGCCGCACGGGCTTCGTCCACGAGGCCGTCATGCAAGACATCGGCGATCTGTCGGGCCACCAGGTTTACGCCTGCGGCACGCCGTTGATGGTGGATGCCGCGCGCCGCGAATTCAGCACGCAGAATGGCCTGCCGCCGGAAGAGTTCTACGCGGACGCGTTCACGTCCGAAGCCGACCTGGCGAAAGCCGCGTCGTAACCGGAAAGCGCACGGATACGGGGGCGAATTCACAAGCTGAAAAGCTTAGTGACTTCCGCCCCTTTTTAATACGTAGGCGAAGGCAAATCGGCAAGGTAAACTGCCCTGGCAGCGGCTTGCCAAGGGCGGCGGACATCGGGTCCGCGAACCGATTTGGCACGCAAGGAGCAATGCGGGCATGAAAGTAGCGGTATTGGGTAGCGGCATTATCGGAATCTCCAGCGCCTGGTGGCTAAGCCAGGCCGGCCACGACGTCGTGGTCATTGATCGCTGCACCGGTCCCGCACAGGAAACGAGTCTGGCCAATGGCGCGCAGATTTCCGTGTCCTATGCCGAGCCCTGGGCCAATCCTCAGGCGCCGTTGAAGCTGCTGAAATGGATGTTCCAGGATAATGCGCCGCTGCTGTTCCGTCCGCAGCTGGACTGGCGCCAATGGATGTGGGGCCTGGCCTTCCTGCGCGAATGCCTGCCCAGCCGTCTGGCGCCGAACATCCGCGCCATGGTCCGCATGGCCGAATACAGCCGCACTACGTTGCGCAGCATGCGCGCCGAACTGGGTATCGAATACGACCACCTTGAACGCGGCATCCTGAATTTCTATCGCGATCCCCACGAATTCGAAAACTCGCAGCGCGCCGCCGGCCTGATGCGTGACTTCGGCGTCGAGCGCCGTGTGGTCACGGCCGACGAAGTCATTGCAATTGAGCCCGCCCTGGCGCCGCATCGCCAAACCATCGTCGGGGGCGACTACACCCCCGAAGACGAAAGCGGCGACGTGCATCTGTTCACCGTCGCACTGGCCGAACGCTGCGCCCGCGCAGGCGTCGAATTCCGCTACAGCACACGCGCGACCCGCCTGTTGACGCAAGGCGGCACGGTGCAAGGTATTGAAATCATTGAACCGGACGGCCGCTACGGCACCGTTTCGGCCGATGCCTATGTGGTGGCGATGGGCAGTTTCAGCCCGAACCTGCTGCGCCCGCTGGGCATCCCCTGCAACGTCTATCCGGCCAAGGGCTATTCGGCGACGTTTCCGGTCATCAAGCCGGAGGCCGCGCCCACGGTCAGCCTGACGGACAGCAGCCACAAAATCGTGTTTTCGCGCCTGGGCGACCGCCTGCGCATGGCAGGCACCGCAGAGCTGTCGGGCTATTCCCGCGGCCTGAACACCGGCCGTTGCGAAGCGTTGACGCACCTGGCGCAAGAACTTTTCCCCGACGCGCTCGATTTCGAGAGCGTCAGCTATTGGTCGGGCTTACGCCCGTCCACTCCCTCGAACGTGCCCATCATCGGCCGCAGCCGTATCCCCAATTTGTATATCAATACGGGACACGGTACGCTCGGTTGGACGATGGGTGTTGGCTCGGGCCGGGCTTTGGCCGATCTGCTCAGTGGACGGCGGCCAGAACCGGAATTCCCTTTTCTTGGTCTGTGAACCTATGAAGAATCTGCAATTGGCGGGCGTTGCCCGCGCGATGTTCGCCAGCCGGCGTGCATGGGTATTTGGCGCCGCGATGGCAATCGCGGGTGTGGCGAATGCCGCCCCAGTGGAAATTCAAGTCTGGCACACGCTGTCTGACGCGAATAAGGCCGAGTTCGAAAAACTGGCCAAGCAATACAACAAAGAACAGGACCAAGTTAGCGTCAAGCTGCGTGGATTCAGCTCGCAGGACGCGCTGGAGCAAGAAGCCATCAGCGCCGTCAAGGCGAAGAAGGCGCCCAATCTGGTCCAACTGACCGACAACCACTCCCCGGAAGTCGTGGCCCAGCACAAGGCCATCCTGCCCATGCACGAACTGCTGGCCAAGTACCCGATCAAGGACCTGAACTGGTTCGTGCCGGCCACCAGCAGCTTCACGCGCGACAGCAAGGGCCGCCTGCTGGCGTTCCCCTGGATGGCCGAAGTGCCGGTGATGTTCTACAACACCGCCGCCTACAAGAAGGCCGGTCTTGACCCCAACAATCCCGCTCGCACCTGGACCGGCCTGCAAGCCGAACTCCTGAAGCTGCGCGACGTGGCCGATATCGACTGCCCCTACGCCTCCAGCGACCAGGTCACGGTCCATCTGGAGAACCTGGCCCCGATCAACGGCCAGCAGTTCACCACCAACAACAACGGCCTGGATGCCGTGACCAAGAAGAGCGCTGCGCCTGCCATGCAGTTCGACACGCTCTACATGCGTCACATCTCGCTGATGGTCAGCTGGAAGCGTTCGCTGCTGTTCATGGCGCACACGGGTGACGCTGCCGCAGACAAGCTGTTCGCCAAGGGCGAATGCGCGGTGCTGACGGCGAACTCGGGCGCGTTCGGCACGTTCCTGAACACCAAGTCGCTGGCGTTCGGCGTGGCGCCGGTGCCTTACTACGATCAGGCCACGAAGTCCGCCGGCCAGCCTTTTGTGAGCGGTTCGGCCCTGTGGGCGCTTGAAGGCCGCCCGCAAGCCGAAGAAAAGGCCACCGCGCAGTTCCTGGCCTGGCTGTCCAAGCCGGTCGTGGCCGCCGAATGGCATCAGCGCACGGGCTTCCTGCCGCTGACCGAAGCCGCGTTCCGTGCCTCGGATGTGTCGTTCTACAAGAGCATCCCGGGCGCGCAAGCCGTGATTGCGTCGATGAGCAACCGCCCGGCCAGCAACAGCCGTGGTTTCCGCATGGCGAACTACAACCGTATCGAACCGGTGCTGAACCAGCAGTTGAACGATGCGTTCGAAGGCAAGGTGCCGCCCGTCGCGGCCCTGAACAACGCCGCGTCCCAAGCGCGTTCCCTCGCGACGCAACGCTGATCGCACACGGCTGATCGGACGGCATTCGCGCTGTCCGTTTGGCCTGCAAGAACCCGGCCCCAGGGCCGGGTTTTTTTTCGTCCATAAGGTTCGTCAGGGCAGGGTGGATCAAAGCATCCATGCGTACATGCCAGTCTGGCGGCGCGTCCGGCCCTCGTCCACCATCTGCGGCATGCGTACTACTTCCGGTGCGCCCTTTGCTCGTGGTGAGGCATGGTTCGAATCTTCTTCCTGACGGCGGCGCTGTCCTGCCTGGGGGCCTGCACAAACAGGCCGTTCAATGGCGGCGTCATTCCTTCCTGGTCAACCTCCGCGCCGGTTGCGCGGGCCTTCCGTTTTGACTGGCGCCTGTCCGGCGACCCTGCGGTCGCGCCGTTGCAGGTGTTCGACGACGGCAAGGATGTCTGGCTGCAATTCACGCCCGGCCAGGCTTTGCCAGCGATTTTCGGTGTACGTGGAAATGGCGAGCACGCGTTGCCGTATGTGCGGCGCGAACCCTATGTTGTTGTGTCGGGCGACTGGCATGCGCTGCGATTTCGCGGGGGGCGACTGGCGGCGCGCGCCGAGCGCGATGCCGACAACGACATCGTTGCGCAAGCGCCGGTGGATGCGGAGCCCGTGGTGCTTGAATCCGCGACGCCGCGCCAAGGCGTGAATGCCCCAGGCGTGAATGACCAAGGCGTCAATGAGCTGGCGTCCAACGGGCCGTTGCGCCGAAGTGTTCAGGCGGGCTCTCGTTCCGACGCGCCGATAGCGCAGGCGCCGCTCAGCGCTACCGAATCAACCCTTCTCCCCGCCCCGCAAGCGACGTTGCCGGTTGCGGCCGCCCCGCAAGCGACGCTGGCCGTTGCGGCCGCTCCGCAAGCGACGCTGGCCGTTGCGGCCGCTCCGCAAGCGACGCTGGCCGTTGCGGCCGCTCCGCAAGCGACGCCGGCCGTTGCGGCCGCTCCGCGATATCGTGCCGCGCCGCCAGACACCACGTTGCGCGGCGTGCTGGCGCGCTGGGCGGACAGTTCAGGTTGGACGTTCGCGCCGCAACACTGGGCGGTCGACGTTGATATTCCCTTGTCCGCATCGGCGGACTTTGCGGGCGACTTCAAATCCGCCGTCCGTGAATTGCTGGGCGCCACCGAGCTGGCCGACCGGCCATTGCAGCCGTGTTTTTACGGCAATCAGGTGTTGCGAGTGGTGCCCTTGGCGCAGTCCTGCACACGGGCCGCCTCACCCGCGGGAGGGGCAGCATGATGATCCGTCGAGGGATGCGCATCGTCGCGTGCGGGGTGGTGAGCGGCATGCTGGGCGCTTGCGTGGCGTCGCAGCAGGCGGCGGAACTTGGCCGTAACGCGAGCCAGCGCCACGCCACGCTTGCGGACCAGCATCAGGCATTTGCCAATGGGCTGACTGACCGCCAGGCACGGATCGCCGCGCAAGAAGTGGCCGCGCCTTGGCTGGCCGGCAAACCGCAGCCGTTGGCGCGCGACGTCACCTTGCCGCCGGCATTGCGTGAAAACGTGCCGACCACGTTGATGCTTGCTGAAGAAACCGATCTTTCCGCCTTGGCGCAGCGGCTGGTTGCCGCTACCGGCATTCCGGTGCGGGTCAAACCCGACGCCTTGCTTGCGCTTGAACATTTCCTGCCGCGCCTGGCGTCGAATGCCGGCTTGTCCGTACCGGCGCCCGTCCGTCTGGAAGTCCGCGATGGTCCATTGCCGCTTGCAGACTTGCTGGATGCATTGGCTGCCCGGTTCTCGGTGCATTGGCGCTATCAGCATCAAGCCATTGAGTTCTACCGCACGGAAACCCGGGTGTTCGACATGCGCGCGCTATCGCTCGCCAGTACGGTCGACATCCGGCTGGGCCGTTCGGGCAGCGACGACGGCGAAGGGTTCGAAAGCACGTCCAACACCACCTTGTCCGCCCGGGAGCACAACGCGTTGGCGGTATTACGCGCCAACATCACGCCGTTCCTGACGCGCTCAGGTTTCGTCGCCGACGCAGTGGATGGCGCGACGGCGTTGGTGGTCACCGACACGCCTGAAGCGCTGGACCGCGTGGCGCACTATCTCGACCGCGAGATCACTGTCATCGCCAAGCAATCGGCGTCAGGAGGCTTGGACTGGAACGCGCTCTACGCCGCAGCAGGCGCGTCGGCGCGCTTCGCGATGGCAGCAGTATCGGGTGTGGGCGCGGCTGAGTTGGCGGGCGGCGTCGGCAGCGGGCCGTTCCAAGGATCGCAGGCGGTGGTGTCGGCGCTAAGCAACATGGGCGCCATCGTCCGGCACAGCAAAGTCCCCGTGCTGACCTTGAACCGCCGGCCCGTCACGCATGCCATCCGCACCACCTTTTCCTATATCGACCGTGTTCAGAGCACATCCGTGCCAGGCGCAACGACGGCGGGCGCCAATGGGTCGCTGCCCGCGGTCTCCATCAGCCAGAAGGAAGAAACCGTCGGCTCGTTTTTGACGTTGCTGCCCGATATCCAGGAAGACGGTCAGATCCTGCTGTCCGTCGCCTATGACAACGCGGTGGCGCATCCGCTGAAGACGATCACGTTCGGAGAACGCGGCAATCAGGTGCAAGTCCAGCAGATCACGATTGACGGCAACGGCACGGTGCAACAGATCGAGCTGCGGCCCGGTCAGCCCGTCATCTTGTCGGGCTTCGACCGCCGGCAAGACCAGCACGATCGCCAACGGCTTGCGCCTGGCATGCCCCTGATCACCGGCGGGCAAGACAGTGCGGCTCAGGAGCGCGAGACCACGCTGATGCTGGTTACGGCGCAGGTCGAAGAAGGGTACTAAGGACACGATATGAACCGAGCTCCCTATTTTCTGATGCATGAATGTCCGGGCAGCGCACGCTACCTGGCGTTTGGCCTGCGCTGGCTCGCGCTGATTGGTTCCGATGTGCCGGGCTTGGCGCGCACGCGTGGCCGGCGGCTGCGGGCCACGCACTTCGTGGTTGGTGGCTCGCCCGCCACCATGGCGGGCTATGGCAGAACGCACTCGGCGTGGCGCCGGGGCTGGCGCGCGGGGCGGTCCCGCCGCGGTGGTGTGCCGCACATCCAGGCGGCCGCTCAGCTATACGCGCTGTTGTACCCCAGCGGCGGCCATTGCCTGATCCCGTTGCCTGACGGCCGCTATTGGCTGGCGGCAGCGCAAGACGGCATGGCGCTGTCGCAGGCGGATCGCTTGTTTGACTCGCACGATGAGGCGCTGCACGCGCACAGGCGCTTGGCCGATGACCGGCCCGGATTGCTGGCCCACGACGCTGGCACGGTATGGGCGGCGCTGTTGCAAGCGGTGGAGCCAGGCGCGCAGTTGACGCCATTGCTTACCCGCTGGGCCGCATTGCCGCTGGTGCCGCGAGTTTTCCTGGCGTGCGTGGGGCTGTCCGCGGTGGCGCCGCCGGTATGGAACCTGTTGTCGGCACGCTTCACTGTTCGCGAGCCCGCGGTGGCTTCGCCATCTGCCGATTCGGCGGCTGCGCTGACGCCATCTCGGCCGTTGCTTGAAGGCATGGCGGCGCATGCCCGCACTGAAATGTCGAACCTGTTGCGCAGTGTGGGCAGGCTTCCCGTTCACGTGCAAGGTTGGGCGTTGCGCCGCGCACAGTGTGATGCGGGTGCAATAGGCTGGGATTGCGCCGCGGTTTACGCGCGCGCCTCGCCGCAGGCCACGAATCTCCAGCTGCACCATCGGTTACCCGTTGGCTGGCGGGTGTCCTTCAAACCGCTTGAAGAAGCGACGTTGCGCTGGCACATCACGTCGGCGCTGGTGCCGTTGGCGTCCATGACGCTACCCAGCGCGCTGCGCGTCGATACCGAACTGGCCGGGGCGCTGCAACAGTTGCAGCCTGCATTCACCGCTGTGGCGCTGGCGCCAGCCGTTGCCTTGTCGTCACCGTTGCCGTCGCCGTCCTCCCCCTCGTCAGCGGACGGGTCGGTGGAGGCTGCGCAAACCCTCCAACCCTTGGTCCGGCGTCGCGCATTGCGCATGCACGGCCCGTTGCGTTCATTCGCGCTATTGCCCGGCCCGTTTGAAACGGTGCGCTGGTCTCGTTTGGCCTTGAACGTGCAGCCCCTTCAGCGGCCCACTCTGGCTGCCAGCACGCTGGTCGCCGAATTGCACGGAGATCTCTATGAGCAGGATTAGGCTTGCCGCCCGGCGCGTTGCGCAATCTTTAATTGTGGCGTTCTCGCTGGCCATCGGTGCGCAGGCTCAGGCGTTGTCGCCGCACGTTGATGAGGCTCACGGGTGGCCGGATGTTGAGACGGTGCAGACCCTGTTGCGCGCCGATGCGGCGGCGGCTTTGGCCGATTGCCGGACGCCGGGGATCTGCCAGCCGGGGGCCGCACCTGCGGATCAGGCGGCTTCTGCCGGACCGAAACAGGACGACATTCGCGTGGCCGCGATCTTCGGGTCCACCCGGCGGCTCACTGTCGATGTCGTCGTCAATGGTGCGTTGCTGCGCTATCGGGCGGGCCATGGTGCGCCTATCGCCGGGGCGGTCTCGGCGAATGGCTATCAACTGCTGGCAGTCGTTGGGGCTTGCGTGCACTTGCGCCGCAACGAACACGATCACATGGCCTGCGTGCCGGTCGGGAGGGCGCTGCCATGACGCTGCCTTTAACGCCGTTAGCAATGCTGCCTTTAACGCCGTTAGCAATGCTGCCTTTAACGCCATCACCGTCTTCAACACGATTCAAACCGAGCGACCCCCAATCGCTGCATACCGCCGACGACATCGCTCGGCTCGCGCCCGCTTTCGTCCGCGCATTGGGCGACGAATTCGATCTTGCCTCATTGGCGGGCCGGTTGTGTCCGGTGCTGCTGGACAGCGGCCAGGCCGCGCTGTTCGCGGTCGACGAATACGCGCTGGGCGATACCGTCGACGAACTTGAACGCATGGTGCGCGCGGCCGGATACCGCTTGGCCAAGCCGTCACGCTACATCCTGCCTGCGCCGTTGCTGCTGATGATTGCGCGCGGGCAATTGACGGCGGCGGGCTTGGGGCGGCGGGGCAAAGGATCACCGGCTGAGCGAACGTCCGCCCTGGCTGCCTTGTTTCAAGACGTCGTCCGTTGGGGCGTGACGCAGGGCGCCAGCGATGTCCATATCAACGTCAATCAGCGGCAGGCTTTCTGCGACATCCGCTACACCATCAATGGCGAGTATGTCGGCACGGAACGTTTTGCCGGGCTTTCGAACACGACATTGCTGGAGGTGCTGGCGGTGGCCTGGATGGAGGTGCGCGGGGGCAACGGCGCGGTGTTCGACCCGGCGCTTGAGCAGCAAGGGCGTATCGCGCTTGAGGTCGACGGCATCCCGATTGTGTTGCGCTGGGCATCGCTGGCAACCGATGTGGGGCCGTCTGTCTGCCTGCGGATTCTGCGCTTGGACGCCACGGCTGACGGCGATCTTCACGCACTGGGTTATCTGCCCACGCAAATCGAGACGCTGCTGCGCGCCCGCGACCGCGAAGGCGGCGCCATCGTGCTTGCCGGCGTGGTCGGTTCCGGCAAATCCACGACCATCGCGACGTTGATGCGGGGCATCGAATCGACGCGCAAGGTCATCACATTGGAAGACCCGGTTGAATACGTTATTGCCAACGCATTGCAGAACACGCTGAACGGCGCGCTGGCGGAATCCGCGTGGCCGACGCTGGACGCCAAGTTGAAGACCATCAAGCGGTCGGCGATGAACGACCTGCTGATCGGAGAAATCCGAGATGTGGATACGGGGCGAGCGTTCATGGACCTGGCCGGTTCGGGCGTCAGCCTTTACGCCACCACGCATGCGGGGTCGGCGGCCATGGTTCCTGAACGGCTGGCGTCAGAGGCGATTGGCGTGTCTCGAGATTTCCTCGCGACGCCCGGCATGCTCAAACTGCTGGTTTATCAAACCCTGTTGCCGCGCTTGTGTTCGGCCTGCGCCTTGCCGCTGGAATCCCTCTGGCGAGAGCAAACCTCTTCGCGCACATCGGATTCCGCGTTCGCTGCCCAATGGGATTGGCAGGCTTGGACGCACGAAATGGAACGCGTGTACCGCTTGGAGCCGCATGCCCTGAGGGTCAGGAATCCGGCGGGGTGCGGCGCTTGCCGTCGTCCGCAATTGCCTGAACTCAATGGCACGGCGGGGCGCTGTGTTGCCGCGGAAATGATCGAGCCCGAACGGGTAGAGGGGTTTCTGGAACGCGTGCGTTTGCGCGATAACGCGGCGTTGATGTCCGCCACGCAAGAGGCAGACCCATGGGCATGGCGCGATGTTTCAACACGAGGCGCAAGGGCGTTGGACGGCGCCTTGCATCGAGTCAGCTCCGGCGAGGTGGACCCGCGAGCGCTGCTGCGCCGCTTCGACCTTCTGGTTTCACCGCAAGCCGCCAGCGCCGAACCGGGCGCCGGACGGGATCGGGGGCTGATATGAGGTGGCTGACATGAGGTGGCTGACATGAGGTGGCTTACATGAGGTGGCTGACATGACTTGGCTGACTCGCCCGGCCCCGGTTCGGTTCGGTTTGCGTTTCGAAGCCGCGCCGCGATGGATGGATGCGATGCGCTTTCGTTTCCAGCGCGCCGATTACTACGCCTATCTTGCCGATCTGATCGACGGCACGCAGGGGCGCAAGAACCTGCGCGACATTTTTGATGACGATGCGCGCCGATACGGCCCGCGCACGGTACGGGGCCGGCTGTCTCGCGATTGGGCTGCGGCGTACCTTGAGGCGGGCGGCGACCTGGGGTTGGCGTGGCGGGACACATTCCCTTCTGGCGAATGCTTGTTGCTTAGCTGCGTGCAGGAAGAGGGCGGCGATCTTGCGGCGGCGCTGCGCGACTTGTCGCGTGCCGTCCAGTTGGCCGGGGATGCCTGGCTGGCTGTGGCAACGGCGGCTGCAGCGGGCGTCGTCGCAGCTGCCGTCGCCTTCGCCCTGCTGTGCGCGATTCCCTACTTCAGCGTGCCGCGCTTGCAGCAGGTCTTTCAGCTGGTGCCGCCCGAAGACTATCGGGGGCTGACGCGCGGTTTGTTCGCCCTGGCGCGCGCGTTGAAGCAGTGGCTGCTGCTCTGGCTCGTGCTCAGTTTGGGCCTGGCGGGGTTGAGCCTGTGGTCGCTGCCGAATCTCACGGGTCCATTCAGGCGCGTGCTTGATGGCTGGCTGCTGTGGCGCTTGTACCGGGATTTCCAGGCGATTCGCTTTCTTTGCCTGCTATCGGTGCTGGTTCGCCAGCACGGGGCGGCTGACACCCGGCTTCGCCGTGCGCTGTCTGTCCAGGCGCGCAGCGCGCAACCGTGGATGCACGCGCACCTGCAAACCATGTTGGACCGCATCAATGCCGGGGCAAGCGGCCCCGAGATATTCGGCACGGGCCTGCTGGATCAGGAAACCTGGTGGTACATGGCCGACATGATGGACGCGTTGGGGCTGGAGGCCGGTCTGGCGCAGGTTCGCCAGCGCGTCGAGTTGCGCCTGCTGGTGCGGGTGCGCCGGCAAGCCGCCACGCTGCGATGGTCGTTGCTGATCCTGTCGCTGGCGACCGTGTTGGGCGTCACGTTCTGGCATTACGGCGTCATTGATGAGCTGCGCCAGGCGTTGACCAATTTCTACGCAAGCCAGTAGCGCGGCGATGCATCACTCAAACCACTGATTTCATCAACGAAAGGAGGCAACCATGCCTGGTCTAAGGGTTCAGCAATATCGGCTCAGCACGCGTCAGCGAGGGTTCTCGTTAATGGAGGTGTCCATCGTTACCGCCATCGTCTTGTTGATCGCCATCGTCGGCATTCCCGCGATTGGTGCGTACGTGATCGAGAACAAGGTGCCCAAGGTGGGCGAAGAACTCCAGCGGTTCATCGCCAGCATGAAAATCAATGCCCAAGGCGGCGGCGTCAATCCGTACTTGGGTTTGGACACTGGCGCAATGGCGAATGCGCTGCGCGATTCCAGCGTGCTGGCCGTCCAGGGCAGCGGCGCGTCAGCCCGTATCGTGCATGGCCTGGGCGGCAGCGGGGCGGGCCGCAATGGGGTGGTGGAGGTCGTGGCCGGGACATTGGGGGGCGCAGGCCTGGGTTCTGCCTTCACCGTGACGCTGACGAATGTGAGCCACGCAGCCTGTCCGGCGCTGGCGTCTGTGCTGCAACGCGTGTCGGACACAATTTCCATCGGCGGCGGCGAAGGCGTCAAAGTCGTCAAAGATACGCAATCCATCCCCATCCTGCCCTACCGCGCAGCGCAGGCCCAGGCGCAATGCGGCCAAGGGGACGTCAACACCTTTGTATTCACGGCAAAATGATGCGGCCTGCCTTGTCGGACGGTGCGCGGTGGCGCGCCATCTTGAGTCCGCATCAGCAGGGGGGCTTTTCGCTGGTGGGCTTGGCGCTTGCGTTGGCATTGACCTCTGTCATCGCCATTTGGGCGTCGAACCAGGTCGTACAGCGAATCGAAGACGCGGCGGCGCGTGCCTCGGGGCTGTGGCTCACGCAGGTCCGCGAGGCGGCGGCGGGGATGCTGACTCGGCATTTCGACGTGCTGGCCAAGGCAGAGGCCCCGTTGAGTGAGGGCGGGCAGCCGCTATTCGTGGATGCTCTTGCGCCGACGGTGCCCGAGCTTCGCGCCCTGGCGCTGCTGCCGGCGGCGTTCCCAGAGCGTTCGGCGATGGGGTTCGGCGCGCAGATCAGGGTAGTCAGGGGCGAAGGTTGTCCAGGCGAGCGCTGCCGGCTCGATGCCCTGGTCTATAGCGCCGCACCGATTCTGAAATCTGGGTCTCGCTTTCCTGATCTGATTGGCATTGCTGCGGTGATGGACGCCGCGCAAGGTTATGGCGGCGCGGTGTGGGCGGAGTCGCCTGACCGGGTTCGCGGCTCGTCGTTCAGTTTCCCGAACCCTCTGGCGCCCGGCGCCCCTGCCTATGCCGCAGGCACGGTGGCGCTGTGGGCCGGGGCGGGGCCTGGAGCCGATCGCTCGCCCGTCATGCCCGACCTGGACCCTTTCGTCAGGATTGGCGACGCGCGTGACCCCATGCTGCAAGGCACGCTGACGGCCGCGTCTTCCGTGATCGCGGGCGGGTATCTGTCGGTGGGGGCGCGGGCTCAGGCGGGGCAGCACTGCGGGGTGGCGGTTGGCACGATCGCCACGTCGGACGATGGCGAATTGCTGACCTGCCAATCCAGCGTCTGGCGGCGCGCCAGCAGCGGCTTCGGCGGCGCGTATAGCGTCAACTATCCGCGGGGCTGCACGCACTTTTCCGGAGCGTCCACTGCAAATCCCGTCACCGGGCAATGCTCGTGTCCGCCTGGTTTTACGGAGGTCATCGTGTCGGCAGGCGGGAAATGGACCGAAACCGAAGGGTGGACCACCGGGTATGTCTGTGTCCGATAGGGGGTCTGGCACCCATTCCCGCGCTTTTCCGCCAAACCTCTATAATCAAAGATTCGCCTAAATCCTGCGTCATCCACGATGAAATCCTCCGAGATTCGCCGCCAGTTCCTGCAATTCTTCAAGTCGAAGGGACACACCATTGTTCCTTCGTCGTCGCTCGTCCCCGGCAACGACCCGACCTTGCTCTTCACCAATTCGGGCATGGTCCAGTTCAAGGACGTGTTTACGGGCAAGGAATCGCGGTCGTACACGCGAGCCACCTCGTCGCAGCGCAGTGTGCGCGCCGGCGGCAAGCACAACGACCTGGAGAACGTGGGCTACACCGCCCGCCACCATACGTTCTTCGAAATGCTGGGTAACTTCAGCTTCGGCGACTACTTCAAGCGCGACGCCATCCAGTACGCCTGGGAACTGCTGACGCAGGTCTACAAGCTGCCGGCCGAGAAGCTCTGGGTCACCGTGTACCAGGAAGACGACGAAGCCTACGACATCTGGGCCAAGGAAGTTGGCGTGCCGGCCGAGCGCATCATCCGCATCGGCGACAACAAGGGCGCACGCTACGCTTCCGACAACTTCTGGCAGATGGCCGACACCGGCCCTTGCGGTCCGTGCTCGGAAATCTTCTTTGACCACGGCCCCGAAATCTGGGGCGGCCCCCCGGGATCGCCCGAGGAAGATGGCGACCGCTACATCGAAGTCTGGAACCTGGTGTTCATGCAGTTCGAGCGCGACGCGCAAGGCAATATGCCGCGTCTGCCGCGCCCCTGTGTCGATACCGGCATGGGTCTGGAACGTATCGCCGCCGTCTTGCAGGGCGTGCATTCCAACTACGAAATCGATCTCTTCCAGACGCTCATCCACGCCGCCGCTCGCGAAACCGGTGTGAAGGATCTGGACAACAACTCGCTGAAGGTCATCGCTGACCACATCCGCGCGTGCTCGTTCCTGATCGTGGACGGCGTGATTCCCAGCAATGAAGGCCGCGGCTATGTGCTGCGCCGCATCGTCCGCCGCGCGCTGCGCCATGGCTACAAGCTGGGTCAGACCAAGCCGTTCTTCCACCGTCTGGTGCCGGATCTGGTCGCGGAAATGGGTAAAGCCTATCCGGAACTGGCCGCCATGGCTGACCGCGTGGGCCAGGTGCTCAAGCAGGAAGAAGAGCGCTTTGGCGAAACGCTCGAGCATGGCATGCGCATTCTGGACACCGCCCTGGCCAACGTACCCAAGGGCGGCGTGCTGGACGGCACGACGCTGTTCACCCTCTATGACACCTACGGCTTCCCCGTGGACCTTACCGCCGACATCTGCCGCGAACGCGAAGTGGAAGTCGATATGGCCGGTTTCGAGGTCTCGATGGAGCGCCAGCGTGACCAGGCGCGCGCCGCCGGCAAGTTCAAGATGGCCGAAGGCCTGAGCTACGAAGGCGCCGACACGCGCTTCGAAGGCTACGAAAAGCTGGAACTCGACAACGTCAAGGTCACGGCCTTGTATGTCGATGGCTCGCAAGTGCAGCAAGTGAAGGCCGGCCAAAGCGCTGTGGTGGTCTTGGACGTCACGCCGTTCTACGCGGAGTCGGGCGGCCAGGTCGGCGACACCGGTTTGCTGGAAGCGGACGGCGTGCGCTTTGCCGTGGCCGATACGCTCAAGATCCAGGCCGGCGTGTTTGGCCATCATGGCGTGCTGGAATCGGGCACGCTGTCGATCGGCGACACGCTGCTGGCGCGCGTTGACGCAGTTCGCCGCGCCCGCACGGTGCGCAACCACTCGGCCACTCACCTGATGCACAAGGCCTTGCGCCAGGTGCTGGGCGCGCACGTGCAGCAGCGCGGCTCGCTGGTGGACCCCGACAAGACCCGTTTCGACTTCGCGCAAGATGCGCCGATGACCGCCGAGCAGATCGCGCGCGTTGAAGCCATTGTCAACGCCGAAGTCCTGGCCAACCAGCCCACCGTGGCCCAGGTCATGGCCTACGACGACGCGGTCAAGGGCGGCGCCATGGCGCTGTTCGGCGAAAAATACGGCGACACCGTGCGCGTGCTGGACATTGGTTTCTCGCGTGAACTCTGCGGCGGCACGCACGTCAGCCGCACGGGCGACATCGGCCTGTTCAAGATTATTTCCGAAGGCGGCGTGGCGGCGGGTGTGCGCCGTATCGAAGCCATCACGGGCGACAACGCGTTGGCTTGGGTGCAGAACCAGAACGCCTTGCTGACCCAGATCGCCGGCATGCTGCGTAGCACGCCGGCCGATGTGCCGGCGCGTATTGCGCAGGTGCAGGATCAGGTCAAGGCGCTGGAAAAAGACCTTGAGCAATCGCGCAACAAGCTGGCCGCCAGCGCGGGTAACGACCTGGCTACCAGTGCCGCCGTTGACGTCAAGGGCATCAAAGTCCTGGCCGCCAGCATCGCCGATGTCGATCCCAAGGCATTGCGCGGCATGGTCGACAACCTGAAAGACCGCCTGAAGCCGGCGGTGGTGCTGCTGGCCACCGGCGCTGCCGATGGCAAGATCAGCGTGGTGGGCGGCGTTACCGCCGACCTGACCGACCGCATCAAGGCTGGCGATTTGGTGGGCTTTGTCGCCAGCCAGGTTGGCGGCAAGGGCGGCGGCCGCCCGGACATGGCCATGGGCGGCGGCACCGATCTCGCAGCCTTGCCCGCAGCGATTGCCGGCGTGCAGAAGTGGGTGGACGAGCGTCTGTGATGAGCAGCGGGGATACCGGCCTGAACGCGGGCGCGCAAACGCCCGTGTTTCAGCAGGAAGTGGATGCCAGCGGCCTGACGTGTCCGCTGCCCATCCTGCGCGCCAAGAAAGCGTTGGCGCAGATGGTCAGCGGCGAAGTCTTGCGCGTTGTCACCACCGACCGCAATGCAATCCGCGACTTTCAGGCGTTTTCCCGGCAAACCGGCAATGCGCTGGTTGCGCAGCACGAGGCTGATGGCCATTGCGTGCACTACCTGCAACGGCGCTGACCTTCCGGCCTTCGGCTAATAATCATCGCCCGATGCAATAAAAAGGCCCGCCTTCCAGCGGGCCTTTTTGCATGACGCTGACGGGTTTACTTGTGGATGGCCACAGCGACCGCCTGCGTGATGGTGAAATCCACCAGATCGCCTTCCTTCAGCTGCTGCAAGCGTGCCTGGAGTGCTGGGTCCTTGACCTGGATCGTGCGCATCCCGCCTTGCGGGCCCTTCAGGGTGACCAAGTTTGCACTCTTGTTGATGTGCCAGATTTCGGCGGTGATGGTCGTTTGGCGGCCCATCGCGCCACCGGGCTTGGCGCCGGGGGCGCTGCGGGTCGCCGACGTTTCTGTGACGACCTCGGGCGCGCCTGAGCCCGCGCGGCGCACATCGACCGCGACGGATTCGTAATAATCCAGCGTCAGGGTATCGCCCGTTTTGATCTGTTGGAAATTACGCACGTCCGGGCCTGCAACGACATCGACGGAATTGCCGTTGGCGCCTTGCAGGGTGATGGTGCGCGTGGCGGGGTCAACCGCCGTCACCTTGCCGGACGCGGTGGTGAGCGCCGCGCCGACCACGCGGGCAGACGCCGCAAACGGCATCGCCAATGTGCCCAGCAAAATGCCCGTCAACGCCAGGCGCGCAACGGGAGTGAAGACAGATTTCTGGTTCTTCATGATGTGGCACCCTCCAGTAGAGGAAGTGTTGGGAAAAAACACGAGGGAACTGGGGAAAATGCGAGCTCAGCGGAAGATATCCGCCTTCAGGACGAGGGCTTGAATACTGCGATGGGCCGACGCCGCAGGGGCGTGGCCGGGTGGAGCAAAGCGTGGAGTAAGGCGTACGACGACATAAATCCGATCTCTCCAATCGGGTTATTCTTCAAACGCATTAACGATCAACCGCAGGAAATGCAGACGTGGGCGCGGCGAGAAGGCTACACTTTGGTCTGCGGCGGGCTCCGGCCCGTTTTTGTAGAATACCCGGATGTGGTGTTTTAGGATACAAAACGCGCCGCCACGACTGATTCAGCACCTGCATTTGCCAGCTGGCTTGTTTAAGTGCTAGAATTTCCCGTTTTTCACAACTAATTCAAGGGATTACCTATGGTGGTGATTCGCCTGGCCCGCGGTGGGTCCAAGAAGCGTCCGTTTTACAACCTGGTGGCCACCGATTCGCGTAACCGTCGCGACGGCCGCTTCATCGAGCGCGTGGGTTTCTACAACCCCGTAGCTAGCGAAGGCACGGAAAACCTGCGCATTGCGCTGGATCGCGTGCAGTACTGGACCGGCACTGGCGCCCAACTGTCGCCTGCTGTTGAGCGTCTGGTCAAGGACTACTCGGCTAAGGTTTCCGCCGCTGCTTAATTGCCGCGTCGACCAACCAAGTCGTTAGTTCAGCTGTAAAAGCTACCATTCTTAGCTGTTTCATCCTTACCAAGAGCGCGATACATGTCTGATGCCGCAACCTCTAACGCGGCGCCTACGGATTTGATCGAGCTGGGCCGCATCACTGCAGCCTACGGTGTGAAAGGCTGGGTCAAAGTGCAGCCTCATTCGGCCAATGCCGAAGTGCTGCTCTCAGCATCTCAATGGTGGTTGACTCGCCCTGTGCCTGAATTGGCGCGGGGCGCTGTCGCGTCTGCGCCTGTCGTAATCAAAGTTCTGCAAGCCCGCTCGCAAGGCGCCACGGTCGTGGCCCAGCTGGCGGGTATTGCCGATCGCGATCAGGCCGAAGCCATGCGCGGATATTCCGTGCAGGCGCCACGCGGATCTTTCCCCGCGCCGGAAGAAGACGAATACTACTGGGTCGACCTCATCGGCTGCGCGCTGTACACCAGCGCCAACGGTGAACCCGCCTTGATTGGCGTGGTGGACGAAGTCCTTGATAACGGCGCTCACGCCGTCTTGAAGGTTTTGTGCCAGAAGGCAGGGGCCGAAGGGCCCGAGCCCATCCTGACCGCCAAAGGCCGACCCGCCGAAATGCTTGTTCCGTTCGTACGTGCGCACATACACGCCGTCGATCTGGCTGCTCGCCGCATTGACAGCGACTGGCCGGCGGATCTTTGATGCGATTTGACGTCGTTACGCTCTTTCCCGAAATGTTCGGGGTAGTGCGCGATCTGGGTGTCACCGGCCGGGCGCATGCCCAGGGCCGGTGGTCTCTGCATGCGTGGAATCCTCGAGATTTCACGCACGACGTTCATCGCACGGTGGACGACCGCCCCTACGGCGGCGGCCCCGGAATGGTGATGATGGCGGGGCCTTTGGAAGCCGCTGTCAACGCCGCTCAGGACGCGCGCGCCGCGCTTGGCCTGGGCCGTGCCCCCGTTGCGCTGCTGGCCCCGGTTGGACAGCGCTACGATCAGGCGGGCGCCGAAACACTGGCTGCAAGCGACGGGATCATCCTGATTTGCGGCCGATACGAAGGTGTCGACCAGCGCTTCATTGAACGCTGCGTGACCCACGAAATATCCCTGGGCGACTTTGTGTTGTCCGGCGGAGAAATCGCCGCGCTTGCGGTGATCGATGCCGCCGTGCGTCTCTTGCCCGGCGTGCTCAACGATGGCGATTCCGCATTGCAGGACTCGTTCAACGACACCTTGTCCGGCTTGCTGGACAGCCCCCACTACACGCGCCCCGAAGTCTACGAGGGCGAGTCCGTGCCCCCGGCGCTGCTTAGCGGCCATCACGCCAACATCGCCCGTTGGCGGCGCGAACGCTCGCTGGCGTTGACCGCCGCCCGCCGCCCTGAGCTGCTGGAATCCGCCCGTGCCAAGGGCTGGTTGAACAAAGCCGATGAGCGCTTTTTGGCTGAATTGGCCGGCACGTACGACCCGGCATCTGATGCCCCCAAGCGGCGGCGCAAATCTTCAAGCAAGCCTGCGGCCAGTTCGCCCGCAACGCCTGACGCCTCTTCCTAACGCTTTTCATCAGACTGGCGCTGCCCAACCCCGCTAGGGATGTTCCTAGGTTGTGGGCGGTTTGTGTGCTCCTTAGTATTGAAAATTACATGCAAATGAAATTTTCATATGAATCAGCCCCGCCGCGCCGAATCTGGCCTGTCTTCCTCTGAACGCCCAACCCCGGCGTCATCGCGCCTGTCGTCCGGCCGGCCGGAATCCGCCGTTGATATGTGGCTGGGCCAGCAATTGCGCCAGTTGCGCAAGCAACAGGGCCGCTCGCTGACCGATGTGGCCAGTGCTTGCGGCATGTCGGTCGGACTGTTGAGCCAGATCGAGCGGGGCTTGAGTTCCGCCTCGGTCAAGACGCTGGACCTGCTTGCCCGTGAGTTTCAGGTGTCGGTCAATTCGCTGCTGCGTAATGCCGAGCACACGCAGGGCGAAGATGGCGGCCGTGTGGCGCGCGCCGGTACGCATCGGTTTATCGACCTGAGCGAAAAAGGCATCAGCAAAGAGATGTATACGCCGCCCGCCTGCCGCAGCATGGACCTGTGCCGCGCGACCATCGAACCGGGCGGCTCCACCGGCAATGAGCTGTTCGTAACGGGGCAGGGCGAGCAGATCGGCGTCGTGCTCAAAGGGTCGTTAGAACTCTGGGTAGGCGACCGCGTCGTGCTGCTCAACGAAGGCGATAGTTTTTGCTATGCCAGCAGCACGCCGCGCCGCTGGCGCAATCCCGGCTCGCAGGCGACGGAAGTCATCTGGGCCATTTCCAACATCACTCAAGCCGCGGGGGACGACACGCAACAAGCGCCCTAGGCGCGCAGCATCCACAGCGGCGTGGCGACACTGGGGATCGCCGCGCCACCGGACACGCCAGGCGTTGCCCGGACTTCTTTGCCACGATGAGGAAATGTCATGAAATTCAAGACTCTGGTTGTCTCGGTATTTGCTGCATTGTCCATGGCCGCGGGCGCGCACGCCCAGACGGTGTTGAAAGTGGGGTCCACACCCACCGGCAGTCCGTTCACGTTTCTCGACACCAAGACCAACAGCATTGAAGGCGTGATGGTCGACATCGTGAAAGCGGTTGGCAAAGAAGCGGGATTCGAGGTGCAGATCGAACCCATGGCGTTTTCGGCGCTGATCGGTTCGTTGACTTCCAAGCGTATCGACATCGTGTCGGCGGCCATGTTCATCACGCCGCAGCGCCAGCAGGTGGTGAGTTTTTCGGAACCGGTCTATCGCTACGGCGAAGGGCTGATGGTGTTGAAGACCGACAACAAGGATTACAAGTCCTTTGCCGACATGAAAGACATGACGGTGGGCGTGCAGGTGGGCACCGCGTTTGTCGAACCCATCCAAAAGAGCGGCGTGTTCAAGGAAGTGAAGCTCTACGACAACCCGCCCGACATGATGCGCGACGCCAATGCCGGCCGTATCCAGGGCGGCTTCATGGACTACCCGATTGCGGCCTACATCCTGACGCAAGGCAACTACCCGAACCTGAAGATGGCGCAGTCTTACCAGCCCACCATCATGGGCAGCCTGGGGCTGGCCACGCGCAAGGAAGACACCGCGCTGCTTGATCGCATCAACAAGGCGCTGGTCAAGCTGAAGGCGGACGGCGCCATCGACGCCATCCTGAAAAAGTGGGGCCTGTCCGGCGCGTGATGCTGGCCTGATCTCAAGCAACTCGCAGTTTTTGCATCAGCCTGGCCGGTGCGCGCCCGCGCGCCGGCGGGCGGGGCGCATCCCGCGTTCCCGTGGGCTGTCTCGTCGGGGTGGGTGAAGTCATGATGGAATTCTTCAAGGATTCGGCGGAGTATCTGCCGATATTGCTGCAAGGGGCAAAGCTGACAATCCTGGTGACGCTGGGGTCGTTGGCGCTGTCGACCGTGCTGGGCCTGGTGTGGGCGCTGATGCGGGTGTCGGGCAACACGTTCCTGTCCAAGCTCAGCGGCGGCATCATCAATCTGCTGCGCGGCATTCCGATCATCGTGCTGCTGTTCTATATCTATTTCGTGATGCCCGACATGGGTGTGTCGTTGACCGCCGTGCAGGCCGCCATCATCGGCTTGGGCGTGGCGTATTCAGCCTATCAGGCCGAGAATTTTCGCGCGGGGATTCAGGCGATTGACCGTGGCCAGATCGAAGCCGCGATGGCGATGGGCATGAGCTGGAGCATGACGATGCGGCGCGTGGTGCTGCCGCAGGCTGTGAAGATTGTGCTGCCGCCCTACGGCAACATCATGATCATGATGCTCAAGGATTCGTCGCAGGCCTCCACGATCACCGTGGCGGAGCTGGCCTTGCAGGGCAAGCTGATCGCTGTGTCGACCTTCAAGAACGCGACGGTGTTTTCGCTGGTGGCGTTGATGTACCTGGTGATGTGCGTGCCGCTGATTCTGCTGGTCCGGCATCTGGAAAAAAGGAGCGCCACGAAATGATCGAACTCCAGGGAGTCCGCAAGAGCTTCGGCCCGCTAGAGGTGCTGAAGGGAATCGATGCCGAAGTCAGCAAGGGCGAAGTCGTTTGCGTGATCGGCCCGTCGGGTTCGGGCAAATCCACCATCCTGCGCTGCATCAACGGGCTGGAACGCTACAACGCCGGCCGTATCACGGTTGATGGGGAATTGGTTGACGCCGATGCTCCGTCCATCGTGTCCATCCGCACGCAGGTGGCGATGGTGTTCCAGCGCTTCAACCTGTTTCCGCATCGCACCGCGTTGGAAAACGTGATCGAAGGGCCGATCTTCGTGAAGAAGGAACCGCGTGCGCAAGTGCTGGAACGCGGCCGCGAGCTGCTCGCCAGCGTGGGCTTGGCGGACAAGGCGGACGCGCATCCGAATCAGTTGTCGGGCGGCCAACAGCAGCGCGTGGCGATTGCGCGCGCGTTGGCGATGCAGCCCAAAGCGATTTTGTTCGACGAGCCCACCTCCGCGCTGGACCCGGAGCTGGTGGGCGATGTGCTGGGCGTCATGCGCAAGCTGGCGGAAGCCGGTATGACGATGGTGGTCGTGACGCACGAAATGAGTTTTGCCCGCGAGGTTGCCGACCGCGTCATGTTCTTCGATGGCGGCGTCATGGTGGAGCAGGGCGCGGCCCGCGAAGTGCTGAATCATCCGCAGCATCCCCGTACGCAGGACTTCCTGCGCCGCGTGCTGCATCCCATGTAAGGAATCATCATGCAGCAAGCGCCGTTTCCCTTATCTCCGTCATTGTGGGCAGCCACCGCCGCGGCGCCTCCGCCGACCGAGCCGCTGATGGCCTCCACGCAGGCGGACGTGCTCGTCATCGGCGGCGGATACGCCGGCCTGAGCACGGCCTTGCATCTGGCCGAGCGGGGCGTCAAAACCGTGGTGCTGGAGGCGCGCGAGATCGGCTTTGGCGGATCGGGTCGCAATGGCGGGCAGGTGATTCCCGGCTTGAAGTACGACCCGGACGCCTTGATCTCGATGTTCGGCCACGACCGCGGCGAGCGGCTGTTGCGGTTCGCCGGCGCCACGGCCGACTCGGTGTTCAACTTGATCGACCGTCATGCCATGGATGTGCCGCACGTCCGTAAAGGCTGGATTCAAGGCGCGCACACCGCCGACGCGTTGCGCACCGCGCACGACCGCGCCGCCCAATGGGCGCGCCATGGCGTGGATGCGCAGCCGCTGGATCGCGGGCAAGTCGCGCGCTTGCTGGGAACCGACCGCTATCTGGGCGGATGGGTCGATAACCGCGCGGGCGCCGTGCAGCCCTTGAGTTATGTGCGTGGCCTGGCGCGTGCTGCATTGAATGCGGGCGCGGTCATCCACACCGATACGCCGGTCACGGGCTTGAAGCGCGAGGCCGGCAAATGGACCGCCACCACCGCACGCGGCGCGACGGTTTCCGCCGACCGCGTGGTGATGTGCACGAACGCCTATGGCGGTGATCTGTTGCCCGGCTTGAAGACGTCCATCATCGACGCCAACACCTTCCAGGTGGCGACGGCCCCGCTGCCGGAGGCCGTGCGCGCAGGCATCTTCCCCGAGGGGCATGTCACGTCGGACACCCGCAACCTGTTGCTGTACTTCCGGTTGGATCACCAGGGCCGATTGCTGATGGGTGGTCGCGGGCCCTTCCGTGAACCCAAGGGCCCGCAGGACTGGGCGCATCTGGAACGCGTGATGCTGAAGCTGTTCCCGCAGGTGGCCGGTACGCCGTTCGAATATCGCTGGTGCGGACGCGTTGCCGTTACGCGCGACTACCTGCCGCATCTGCACGAGCCGCAACCGGGCCTGCTGGTGGATATCGGCTGCCAAGGGCGGGGCGTGGGCTTGCAGACCAGCATGGGGCGAGCGATGGCGCAATACGTGGCCACGGGCGACGCGAATGCATTGCCGGTGCCGCTGTCGCCGATTGTGCCGTTCCCGCTGTACGGGCTGCGGCGGCTCTACGTGAATGCAGTGGTGACCTGGTATCGCCTGAACGATGGCGGTGTGTAGGCGGGAGGTCGGTGCGGAGTTGTCTGTCAGGACGTGCCTGTCAGGACAGAGGCCATAAAAAAAACCCCGGACATCGTCCGGGGTTATTCGTTCAAGCGGCCAGGCCGTTTGCTCAGTCGCCCAGCTTGGCGCGCTGTTCGCGCACCTTCTGCAACGTTTCACCAAACTGCGCCATGCGCGCCTTTTCCTGTTCGACAACCGCTGCCGGGGCGCGTTCGACGAAGCTGGCGTTGGACAGCTTGCCGTTGGCCTTGGCGATCTCGCCGTCCAGGCGCGCGATTTCCTTGTCCAGGCGGATGCGTTCGGCGGCCACGTCAATTTCCACGTGCAGCATCAGGCGGCTGGCGCCCACGACCTGGACCGGCGCACCGGCGTCGGGCAGCACGTCCAGCACATCGACCTGGCTCAGCTTGGCCAGCGCGGCCAGATACGGCGCATTGCGCTTGAGCGTGGGCGCGTCGCCCTGGGTGCACAGCGGCACCTTCTGGGCGGGCGACAGATTCATCTCGCCACGCAGTGCGCGCACGGCCTCAACCTGCGCCTTGAGCTCGGCCACATCGGCTTCTGCCGCGGCGTCCACGGCGGCCGGGTTGGCTTGCGGATACGGCTGCACGCTGACGCTGTCGGCAACGCCTTCCTTGCGCTTGCCCGCCACCACCGACACCTTCTGCCACAGCTCTTCCGTGATGAACGGAATGATGGGGTGCGCCAGGCGCAACACGCATTCCAGCACGCGGATCAGCGTGCGGCGCGTGCCCAGTTGCTGGGCCGGCGTACCGGTCTGGATCTGCACCTTGGCCAGTTCCAGATACCAGTCGCAGTATTCGTCCCAGACAAAGCGGTACAGCGCGTTGGCGATGTTGTCGAAGCGGTAGTCAGCAAAGCCGCGCGCCACATCGGCTTCCAGCGTCTGCATCTGGCTGACGATCCAGCGGTCCACGAACGAGGTCTCGCCCGTGTCCGAACCCGTCAGGTCATGGCCTTCGGTGTTCATCAGCACGAAGCGGGTGGCGTTCCACAGCTTGTTGCAGAAGTTGCGATAGCCCTCGCAGCGCTTCAGGTCGAAGTTGATGTTGCGGCCCAGCGTGGCGTAAGCGGCCATCGTGAAGCGCAGCGCGTCGGTGCCGAAGGCGGGAATGCCGTCCGGGTACTGGCGGCGCGTGGCCTTTTCGATGGCGCCTGCTTGCTTGGGGTTCATCAGGCCGTAGGTGCGCTTGGTGACCAGGCCGTCCAGGTCGATACCGTCGATGAGGTCAACCGGGTCCAGGGTGTTGCCCTTGGACTTGCTCATCTTTTGGCCGTCGGCATCGCGGATCAGGCCGTGCACGTAGACGTGCTTGAACGGGATCTGGCCGGTCATGTGCGTGGTCAGCATGACCATGCGGGCGACCCAGAAGAAGATGATGTCAAAGCCCGTGACCAGCACGCTGGAAGGCAGGTAGCGTTGCAGGTCCGGCGTGTTGTCCGGCCAGCCCAGCGTCGTGAAGGGCACAAGGCCCGACGAGAACCAGGTGTCCAGGACGTCGGGGTCGCGCTTCAGATCGCCCGTCACGCCAGCGGCGCGGGCCTGCTCGATGGCGCCCGCTTCGTCGTGCGCCACAAAGATCTGGCCGTCGTCCGAATACCAAGCCGGAATCTGATGGCCCCACCACAGTTGGCGCGAAATGCACCAGTCCTGGATGTTGTTCAGCCACTGGTTGTAGATGGTGGTCCAGTTCTCCGGGTAGAACTGGATGCGGCCGTCGGCCACGACTTCCAGCGCCACTTCGGTGATGCTCTTGCCCGGATTCAACGTGCCTTCCGGGGCGGGCTTGCTCATGGCCACGAACCACTGGTCCGTCAGCATGGGTTCCAGGACGACGCCGGTGCGGTCGCCCTTGGGTTGCATCATCTTGTGCGGTTCGATCTTGACCAGATAGCCTTCGGCATCCAGCTGGGCGACAACGGCCTTGCGGGCTTCGTAGCGCTCCAGTCCCTGGAACTGCTTGGGGCCGTTTTCGTTGATGTGCGCGTCCAGCGTGAAGATCACGATCAGGGGCAGGTCGTGGCGCATCGCGCAGGCGTAGTCGTTGAAGTCGTGCGCGCCAGTGATCTTCACGCAGCCCGTGCCGAAGGCGGGGTCGACGAAATCATCCGCGATGATGGGGATGTTGCGGTCGCACAGCGGCAGCTCGACTTCCTTGCCGATCAGGTGCTGGTAGCGCGGATCTTCGGGGTGCACGCACAGCGCGCCGTCGGCCAGCATCGTTTCCGGGCGGGTCGTGGCGATGGTCATGCCGCGCAAGGTGACGGTCTGGCCGTCCTTGTCGACGATGGTTTGCGGGCCGTCGACGAAGGGGTAGAGGATGTGCCACATGTGGCCATCGGTTTCTTCGGACTGCACTTCCAGGTCGGATACGGCGGTCAGCAGCTTCGGGTCCCAGTTGACCAGGCGCTTGCCGCGGTAGATCAGTCCCTGTTTATGCAGGCGCACGAAGGTTTCGACGACGCCGCGCGACATGCGGTCGTCCATCGTGAAGTATTCGCGAGGCCAGTCGGCCGACGCGCCCAGGCGGCGCACCTGCTCGGTGATGGCGTTGCCCGACTTTTCTTTCCATTCCCAGACCTTTTCCACGAATTTTTCGCGGCCGAGGTCGTGGCGGGAAACCTTCTGGGCGTCGAGCTGTCTTTCAACAACGATCTGCGTGGCGATGCCGGCGTGGTCGGTGCCGGGAATGAACACGGTGTCGTCGCCCGACATGCGGCGGTAGCGCACCAGCCCGTCCATGATGGTCTGGTTGAAGGCGTGGCCCATGTGGAGCGTGCCCGTCACGTTGGGCGGCGGGAACTGGATGACGTAGGGCTGGCTTTCCGTCCCCGTTTTTACGTGCTGGCCTGCCGTGAAGTACCCGCGCTTGTCCCACTCGGCGTACCAGCGGGATTCCAATTCGGAGGGTTCGAAGCTCTTGGAGAGTTCCGGGGTGTCGCTCGCGGGGTTCGCGGCGTTCGGGGGGGCAGCTTGAGTCATTACAGGGTTCCGGCAAACAGGGCGCCCGGCGTAGGGATACGGGCAGCAAACCGCTCATTTTAAGATGTAATGCGGTCTTCTCAGCGTGTTAGAATACCGGGTTACTGAAAACCTTTTAGAAGTCCCTGAATTCATTGAGGATTCCTTCAGAAATATGCGCCGAAAAGCTCACCTTTCTGTATTCTCAACAAGAATTGAGGGCGCATCCGATCGGTAGGCAGTGTCGAATCCCTGCCTTGGCCATGTGGTTCAGGACGGCCCGGAATGCGAACGGCATCGTTCAAGCAACCCGGACCGCCTGTGCGCCAACAGCGCGATGACACTTCTAGGTTGACACCGACAAGTGCAGAGCCACGCCAGGCAATTCATTAGAAACCAGTCAGAAATCAGCTTTCGGAGTTCCTTATGTCCATCCAACGCACCCTCTCGATCATCAAGCCCGACGCCGTCGCCAAGAACGTCATCGGCCAGATCGTCGGCCGTTTCGAGCAAGCCGGCCTGAAGGTCATCGCCGCCCGCCTGGCTCAACTGTCGCGCGCCGATGCCGAGCGTTTCTACGCCGTGCACTCGGAACGCCCCTTCTTCAAGGACCTGGTCGATTTCATGATCTCGGGCCCGGTCTTCGTGCAAGTGCTGGAAGGTGAAGAAGCCATCCTGAAGAACCGTGACCTGATGGGCGCCACGGACCCGAAGAAGGCTGCTCCCGGCACCATCCGCGCCGACTTCGCCGACAGCATCGACGCCAACGCCGTGCACGGCTCCGACGCTCCGGAAACGGCTGCTGTCGAAATCGCTTTCTTCTTCCCCGAAATCAACATCCACAGCCGTTGATTTTCGCGTAAGCACTGTTCTAGTTTTTTAGCGTTACCCAGGTCATGGAATCCGTCGAACGAATCAATCTGCTGGGGCTGGATGGCTCCGCCCTGTCCGAACTTGTCGGGCAGTGGGGCGGCAAGCCTTTTCGCGCTCGCCAGCTGCAGCGCTGGATGCACCAGCGCGGCGCCGATTCGTTCGACGCCATGACCGACCTGGCTCGCGAATTCCGCAGCCAGCTCGCGTCGAATTGCCGCATCGAAGCCTTGCCCGTCAACATCGAGCAGCGCTCGACCGACGGCACGCGCAAGTGGCTGTTCGATGTGGGGCAGGGCAATGCCATCGAAACCGTCTTCATTCCTGAAGACGATCGCGGCACCCTTTGTATTTCCAGCCAGGCCGGCTGTGTGGTGAATTGCCGCTTTTGCTCGACCGGGCATCAGGGCTTTAACCGCAATCTGAAAACCAGCGAAATCATCGGCCAGCTGTGGTGGGCCAAGCGCGTGCTGGAGGCCGACATCGGCACCGCCCGCCTGGAAAGCGCCAAAGCCACCGAAGATACGCGCGTCATCAGCAACGTGGTCATGATGGGCATGGGCGAGCCCTTGCTCAACTACGACCAGGTGTTGCCGGCGCTGCGCCTGATGCTGGACGACAACGCTTACGGCCTGTCGCGCCGCCGCGTTACGGTGTCCACGTCTGGCGTGGTTCCCATGATGGACCGCCTCTCGCAAGACTGTCCGGTGGCGCTGGCCGTGTCGCTGCATGCGCCCAACGATGCGCTGCGCGATGAGCTGGTGCCGCTGAACAAGAAGTACCCGCTGAAGGAGTTGCTGGCGGCCTGCGAACGTTATCTGGCGTTTGCCCCGCGCGACTTCATCACGTTTGAATATTGCATGCTGGATGGCATCAACGATACCGACCAGCACGCCAAGGAACTGATCCAAATTGCACGCCAGCTGCGCTGCAAGCTCAATCTGATTCCGTTCAACCCCTTCCCTGAGTCGGGCCTGAAGCGTTCCAACTCCGCGCGCGTAAAGGTGTTTGCGCAGCGCCTGATGGATGCCGGCATCATCACGACCGTGCGCAAGACCCGGGGCGACGATATCGATGCAGCTTGTGGTCAACTGGCCGGAGAAGTGCGCGACCGCACTCGGATTACCGAGCGCAATGCCGCACAGCGCCAGACCATACCAATTAAACAGGTGCATGCATGACGCAGGATTTCGCTTCTGCAGTTTCTGAAACGCCCGCAAGCGCAGCGGGCAACGTCGGCTCGGCGCTACGCGCGCTGCGGCAGTCCAAGGGCTGGTCGCTAGACGAAGTATCCAGCCGCATCAAGTTCTCTACCAAGCAGATCGAAGCCCTGGAAAACGAAGCGTGGGCAGACTTGCCCACCGGCGTTTCCCTTCGCGGCCTGGTGCGCAACTACGCGCGCCTGCTGGGCGCGGATTCGCAAGCCATCGTCGATTCGCTCGACCCGAAAGCACGCGTCACCGGTCCGGTGAAGCTGAGCCCGGGCGCGCTGCATTCGGCCAATTCCATTCCTCAGTCCAGCGCCGATGACGACCGTTCGTCCTCGACCTCCTGGGGGTGGCTGATCGCCATCGTGCTGGTGCTGGCCGCCGGCGTGGCGTATGCCTTCTGGCAAGGCTGGTTGCCGCAGCAATGGCTGCCGTTCGACTGGCTGCCGAAGCCGACCAAGTAAACCGATTCCACCGATGCAAGATTCCTCTCTGCCTTGCCAGGACGCGCCGCCTCCCGCCGTGGGGGCCGCTACGCGCCGCGCCACGCGCTCGGTGGCGGTCAAGTGGGGCGAACGTGTCGTGATGATCGGGGGCGATGCCCCCGTCGTCGTGCAGTCCATGACCAACACCGACACCGCGGACGCCATCGCTACCGCGATCCAGGTCAAAGAACTGGCGCTGGCCGGTTCCGAGCTGGTGCGGATCACGGTGAATACGCCCGAGGCGGCTCGTGAAGTGGTCGCCATCCGCGAACAGCTCGACCGCATGGGTGTGAACGTGCCGCTGGTGGGCGACTTCCACTACAACGGCCACAAGCTGCTGACGCAGTTTCCCGAATGCGCGCAGGCGCTGTCCAAGTACCGGATCAACCCCGGCAACATGGGCGGCGGCAAGCGTCGCGATGACAACTTCGCGCAGATGATCGAAGTGGCTTGCCGCTACGACAAGCCCGTGCGCATCGGCGTGAACTGGGGCAGCCTGGACCACGAGCTGATGGCGCGCAAGATGGACGAAAACAGCCGCCGCGCGCAGCCTTGGGAAGCCCAGGCCGTGATGCGCGATGCGCTGGTGGTATCGGCCATCACCAATGCGCAGCGGGCCGAAGAACTCGGCTTGCGGCGCGACGCCATCATCCTGTCGTGCAAAGTCAGCCACGTGCAGGACCTGATCGCCGTCTACCTCGACTTGTCCGCCCGTTGCGACTACCCGCTGCATCTGGGCCTGACCGAAGCCGGCATGGGCAGCAAAGGCATCGTGGCGTCCACCGCTGCGCTGGCCGTGTTGTTGCAGCAGGGCATCGGCGACACCATTCGTATTTCGTTGACGCCGGAACCCGGTGGCGACCGCAGCCGCGAAGCGGTCGTGGCGCAAGAAATCCTGCAGACCATGGGCCTGCGCGCATTCACCCCCATGGTGGTTGCGTGCCCCGGCTGTGGCCGCACCAGCAGCACATTCTTCCAGGAACTGGCGGATAGCATCCAGTCCTTCCTGCGTCGTCAGATGCCGGTCTGGAAGTCGCAGTATCCGGGCGTCGAAAGCATGAACGTCGCGGTCATGGGCTGTGTGGTCAATGGGCCGGGCGAAAGCCGCCATGCCGATATCGGAATCAGTCTGCCGGGAACGGGCGAAGTGCCCGCGGCGCCGGTATTCGTGGATGGCGAACGCACGGTGACGCTCAAAGGCGACCATATCGCCGAAGAGTTCCAGGCCATCGTCGAAGACTACGTGGCGCGCCGTTACGGCGTGCTCGCCTCTCATTAAAAGAAAGGGTGTAGCCGTGAAGCGCGCCGGCAGGCGCGTGATGCGGCATGATCAAGATGACTCAAGCTTTCCAGAAAGTCGCCGCCATACGCGGCATGAATGACGTGTTGCCCGGGCCGAGCGCCCGCTGGGAACAATTCGAGGAAATCGTGCGCGGCTGGCTGCGCGGCTACGGCTATCGCAATGTGCGTACGCCTGTGCTTGAGCATACGCGCCTGTTCACGCGCGGCATCGGTGAAGTCACCGACATCGTCGAAAAAGAGATGTACACGTTCACCGATGCGCTGAATGGCGAGTCGCTGACGATGCGTCCTGAAATGACGGCCGGCATCGTGCGTGCGTCTATCGAGCACAACATGCTCTATGACCGCCCGCAGCGCGTGTATTCGATCGGCCCCGTGTTCCGCCACGAGCGCCCGCAGCGCGGCCGCTATCGCCAGTTCCATCAGATCGACGTGGAAGCCCTGGGCTTCACCGGCCCCGATGTGGACGCTGAGCTGATCGTCATGCTGGCCCGCCTGTGGAAGCTGCTGGGCCTGAAGGACGTGCGTCTGGAATTGAATTCGCTGGGTCAGCCCGCCGAACGCGCCGCGCACCGCGCCGCGTTGATCGAGCACCTGGAAAAGCATCGCGACATCCTCGACGAAGATGGCCAGCGCCGCCTGTACACCAATCCGCTGCGTGTGCTGGACACGAAGAATCCCGCCATGCAGGAAATGGCCAACAGCGCGCCGCGCCTGTTCGATTTCCTGGGCGAGGAATCTCGTGCTCACTTTGATGGCGTGTGCCAGCGCCTGACCGAAGCCGGCATCGAATACAGCTTGAACCCGCGCCTGGTGCGCGGTCTGGACTATTACAACCTGACCGTATTCGAGTGGGTGACCGATCGCCTCGGTTCCCAAGGCACCGTGTGCGGCGGCGGCCGCTATGACGGCCTGATCGAACTGCTGGGCGGCAAGCCCGCGCCGGCCGTCGGGTTCGCAATCGGCATGGAACGCCTGCTGGACCTTTGGGAACAAAGTGTTGAGCTTGCGGCGCCCGCCGAGTGCGACGTTTACGTCGTGCACCAGGGTGAAGACGCACAGCGCCTGGCCGCCCGCGTTGGCGAAGACCTGCGCGATGCCGGCTTGTCGGTCATCGTGCATGCCGGTTCGGCGGGCTTCAAGTCCCAATTCAAGCGTGCCGACGCCAGCGGCGCTCGGGTTGCGGTTATTCTTGGCGCCGATGAAGTCGCGTCACAAACCGCCAGCGTCAAATATTTGCGTGCGGACGCCCAGGGCGACGCCGCGCAGCAGCAGGTTTCGTTGTCGGGCCTGGCTGCGGTACTGAACAACAAGGGTTAAGGCATGGCATACGATCTCGAAGAACAGGAAAAACTCGACGCTATCAAGGCGTGGTGGGCCCGTTACGGCACGCTTGTTGTGACGCTGTTTGCCGTGGTGGCGCTGGCCTGGGGCGGCTGGTGGGGCTGGAAGGCCTACGAATCGCACCGTGCCAATCAGGCCATGGGCTATTTTGAAGCGCTGGAAGATGCGGCCCGTCTGGGCGGCGCCGATTCGTCGGTGCGCATCAAGACCGCCGCCGCCACGCTGCGTGATCAATATCCGGCAACCGGCTACGCCGCCCGTGGCGCGCTGGTGGCAGCGCAAGCTCTGGCTGCCCAGAAGGACGAAGCCGGCGCCCGCGAACAGCTGGAATGGCTGGCCGGCCAAGGCAAGAACCCCGCCATGCAAGCCGTGGCGCGCCTGCGTCTGGCCGGCATGCTGCTGGATCAAAAGCAATATGATCCGGCGCTTGCACAACTGAACAACCCGCCGGCCGCTTTCGCCGCCTTGTTCGCTGACCGCCGCGGCGATATTCTCGCTGCGCAAGGCAAGCGCGACGAAGCGCGTGCGGCATGGCAAAGCGCCATTGATGGCCTGGGTACGGCAAACCCGCTGACCCAGGTTGTGCAATTGAAATTGGATGCCCTGAGCGGAGCGTGACTGTAATGCGTAAATTTGCACCTGGTCGTACGTGGCGTGGCGCCGTTTGCCTGGCAAGCTTGCTTGCCTTGGGCGGATGCGGCCTGTTTTCCCATGATGACGGCCGTTACGATCCCGCTCCCCTGACCGAGTACAAGGCTGGCATGTCCGTGCGCCAGGTCTGGTCCGCATCGGTTGGCAGCGGTTCCGGCCTGGGTTTTGCACCCACCGTGCTGGGCAGCGCCGTCTATGCCGCGACGCCGGATGGCTCGGTCGGCAAGTTTGATCTGCAAAGCGGCCGTCCCCTGTGGAAGGCCAAGACCGACGGCAAGCTGTCCGCCGGCGCCGGCAGCGACGGCACCACGACCGCCGTGGCTTCGCCCGACGGCGACGTGATCGCCTTTGACGACAACGGCAAGGTGAAGTGGAAGGTTCGCGCTACCAGCGACGTCACGATCCCGCCGGTGGTGGGCTACGGCATCGTCGTGGTCCGCAGCGGCGACTACCGCATCCAGGCGTTTGACGCCAACAGCGGCGAGCGTGTCTGGAACGTGCAGCGTCCCGGCCCCTCGCTCGCCCTGCGCAGCGTGTCGCAGATGGTGCTGGCCGAAGGGCTGGTCATCACCGGCCTGCCGGGCGGCAAGCTGATGGCGATTGCGTCCGACAGCGGCAACGTGCAATGGGAAGGCACCGTGGCGACCCCGCGCGGCGCCAGCGATCTCGAACGTCTGACGGACGTTGTCGGCGTGCCGCGCATTGCGGGTAACCTCCTTTGCGGGGTGGCCTACCAAGGGCGTATCGTCTGCTTTGACGTCACCGCTGGCGGCCGTCCCCTGTGGGCGAAAGACTTCTCCAGCGTCAGCGGTTTGACGCTGGACGATCGTTTCGCCTACTCGGCCGACCAGAACAGCGTCGTCAACGCGTTTGCACTGGATAATGGCGGCAATGTCTGGAAGCAGGCGGCGCTGAAGAACCGCCAGGTCACCGCACCGGCTATGCTCGGTGGTGCGCTTGCAGTCGGCGACCTGGAAGGCTATTTGCACTTCCTGTCGCGTAGTGATGGCAGCCTGATGGCGCGGCTGTCCGTGGGTGGAGGCGCCGTCGTTTCGCCGCCGCAAACCACCCCCCAAGGTGTGCTGGTCCAGACGGGCAATGGCAATCTCGTCATGATCGGCGCCAACTAAAACCTATAGAACAAAGCCTTACACCGTGTCTTTCAAGCCTGTCGTTGCCCTGGTCGGTCGCCCCAATGTGGGGAAGTCGACCCTTTTCAACCGCCTGACGCGATCGCGCGCCGCGTTGGTGGCCGATTTTTCCGGCCTGACCCGCGATCGCCATTACGGTGAGGGCAGGGTAGGCGATATCCCGTTCATCGCAATCGATACCGGCGGTTTCGAGCCGGTCGCGAAAGACGGCATCCTGCTCGAAATGGCCCGCCAAACGCGGCAGGCCATCGCCGAAGCCGATGTCGTGGTGTTCCTGGTGGACGCCCGCGCCGGCCTGAACGCGCATGACCACGAGATCGCCCAGTTGCTGCGCAAGTCTGGCCAGCAACGCGTGCTGCTGGCGGTGAACAAGGCAGAAGGCATGGGTCTTGGCCCCGCCATCTCCGAGTTCCACGAACTTGGTTTGGGTCAGCCCTATCCGATTTCGGCCGCGCACGGCGACGGTATTGTCGACCTGATCGAACTGGCCTTGAAAGATCTGGCCGAGCCGCCCGCCGAAGAAGAGCCGTTTGACGAAGATCACGCTGAAGGCGAACACGATCACCGCATCAAGCTGGCGATTGTGGGCCGCCCGAACGTCGGCAAGTCGACGCTCATCAACACGTTGATGGGCGAAGAGCGCGTGATTGCGTTCGACTTGCCCGGCACGACGCGCGACGCCATCGAAATCGATTTCGACCGCGATGGCCGCCGCTACACGCTGATCGACACCGCCGGCCTGCGCAAGCGCGGCAAGGTGTTTGAAGCCGTCGAGAAATTCTCCGTCATCAAGACCTTGCAGGCCATCGAGGCCAGTAACGTTGTGCTGCTGATGCTGGACGCGCACACCGAAATTTCCGAACAAGACGCCCACATCGCGGGCTTCGTGCTGGAAACGGGCCGTGCCGTGGTGGTCGCCATCAACAAATGGGACGGCCTGGACGGCGAAGCAAAGGAACGCATCGAACGCGAATTCCAGCGCAAGCTGCGCTTCCTGTCGTTCGCACGCATGCACACCATTTCGGCGCTGCGCGGGCAGGGCATCAAGCCGCTGTTGAAGTCGATCAATTCGGCGCACGCCGCGGCATTCGCCAAGCTGTCCACGCCGAAACTGACGCGCGAACTGCAAGCAGCCATCGAGCAGCAGCAGCCGCCGCGCAAGGGCATTTTCCGTCCCAAGATGCGCTATGCGCACCAAGGCGGGCAAAATCCGCCGCTGGTCGTCATTCACGGCAACGCGCTGGACGCCATCCCCGATTCGTATCGCCGTTATCTGGAAACGCGTTTCCGCAATGCGTTCGATCTGGCCGGCACGCCGTTGCGCATCGAATTCAAGTCTTCGCACAACCCCTACGCGCAGGAAAGCTGATCCATGAGCCGTTTCTGGAGTCCCGTGGTCGGGACGCTCAGTCCGTATGTGCCGGGCGAGCAGCCCAAGCTTCAGAACCTGGTCAAGCTGAACACCAACGAGCATCCTTACGGGCCGTCGCCCAAGGTGCTCGATGCGATCCGTGCAGCTTGCGACGATACGCTCAAGCTGTATCCCGATCCGTCGTCAGACCGTCTGCGCCAAGCGATTGCGTCGACGGTTGGCGTTGAGCCGGGCCAGGTGTTTGTGGGCAACGGTTCGGACGAGGTGCTGGCGCACGTCTTCCTGGCGTTGTTGAAGCACGATCGTGCGCTGCGATTCCCGGACATCACATACAGCTTCTATCCGGTCTACTGCGGCCTGTATGGCGTGCAGTACGAAACGCTGCCGCTGACCGCAGATTTCCGCATCAACGTTGATGATTACCTGCCGGGCGCAAACGGTGCCGCGGGCGCCATCATCTTCCCGAATCCCAATGCGCCCACCGGCCGCGCGCTGAGCTTGGCGGAAGTTGAGCGCATCGTCGCCGGCAACCCCGACGCAGTGGTCGTCGTGGACGAGGCCTATGTGGACTTCGGCGGCGAATCGGCGGTGGGCCTGGTCGCCCGTTACGACAATCTGCTGGTTGTGCAGACCTTGTCGAAGTCGCGCTCGCTGGCCGGGCTGCGCGTGGGTTTCGCGGTAGGCAGCGCTGAGCTCATTGATGGGCTCGAGCGGGTAAAGAACAGTTTCAACTCCTACCCCATTGATCGCCTGGCATCGGCCGGCGCAGTGGCGGCGCTGGAAGATACAGAGTACTTTGAGAAGACTCGCCAAGCCGTGATCGAAACCCGGTCGCGGATGACGGCAGGCTTGGAGTCGTTGGGGTTTGAGGTGTTGCCGTCGGCTGCGAATTTCGTGTTCGCGCGGCACCCCTCCGAAGACGCTGCAGGTTTGGCCGCCGCCTTGCGCGAGCGCAGCATCATCGTGCGCCATTTCCGTCATGCGCGCATCGATCAGTTTCTCCGCATTACCGTGGGCACGGATGAGCAGGTTGACCTGCTGTTGAAGGGGCTCGCGGAGGTCCTGCAAGGGTAAGCTTCAGGGGCTTTTCAGCTTGAAATCTCTGGTGTCACTTTTGCTTCCGGGTCAAGTAGCACGGCCCGGGAAAACCCTGTAGAGTACGTGTTTCGGTGTGCTCCACCAGTACAAAAAAGCACACCACCACTCAATAACAAACAAATGGAGCCTGGCCAATGAGCAATAAAGGGCAAACTCTGCAAGATCCGTTCCTGAACACGCTGCGCAAGGATCATGTGCCCGTGTCGATTTACTTGGTGAACGGTATCAAGCTTCAAGGGCAAATCGAATCTTTTGATCAGTACGTCGTGCTGTTGCGCAACACGGTCACGCAAATGGTTTACAAGCACGCCATTTCCACCGTCGTTCCCGCCCGCGCCGTTAACTTTCAGGTGGAAGTCCCTGCTGAGTAATCTCGCTCCAGATGTACCTTTTATTGCCCGCCAGACGGTAAACGTCGGCGGGCATTTTCGCTTTGGCTCCAATATGGTGCATGTATGCGCGCTCTGATTATCAGCGTTGATCTGGGTGATCCAGACTTCGCGGCCCATGCCGAAGAATTCGCCATGCTGGCCAAGGGCGCTGGCGCGGAAGTCGTCGGCACCCTGACTGCCCGTCGAGACCGTCCCGACGCCAAGTTCTTCATCGGCTCCGGCAAGGCAGACGAGGGCGTGGCAATGGCGCAAGCCTTGCTGGCCGACATCGTTCTGTTCGATCAACCCTTGTCGCCGGCCCAGCAACGCAACCTTGAACGCGTCTTCAATCTGCGTGTGGTGGATCGTGTCGCGCTCATTCTGGATATCTTCGCGCTGCGTGCAAAAAGCCATGAAGGCAAGTTGCAGGTCGAGCTGGCGCAATTGCAGCATCTGGCCACGCGTCTGACGCGCATGTGGAGTCACTTGGAGCGTCAGCGCGGCGGTATCGGCATGCGCGGCCCGGGTGAATCTCAGCTTGAAATGGACCGCCGCATGATCGGCGCCAAGGTCAAGACGCTGCGCGAGCGGCTGGATCGCGTCGAGCGCCAGCGCACGACCCAGCGCCGCGCGCGAGCGCGTGGTGGTGCGCTGTCGGTATCGCTGGTGGGTTACACCAACGCCGGCAAGTCAACGCTGTTCAATGCGCTGACCCGCGCGGACAGTTACGCCGCCGACCAGCTTTTCGCGACGCTGGACACGACCACTCGCCGCATCTGGATCGAAGGAGCCGGGTCCGTCGTGGTGTCGGATACGGTAGGATTCATCCGCGATCTGCCTCACGGCCTGATCGCCGCATTCCGGGCGACGCTGGAAGAAACCGTGCATGCGGATTTGCTGCTGCATGTGGTCGACGCGGCCAGCCCCCAACGCGACGAGCAGATTTTCGAAGTCAACAAGGTCCTCGCTGAAATCGGCGCCTCCGCGATTCCAACCATCCTGGTCTACAACAAGATTGACCGGGCTGGATTGGAACCCCGAGTGGAGCGCGATGCACATGGTACGATTGCGCGAGTATTTGTAAGCGCCACCGAGCGCGCCGGTTTGGACGCGTTGCGCGGGGCAATTGCGGAGACCGGACAGATTGTGGGAAACAATGCCGCGAATTATCAAACTCTTCAATCTGAATGACCCCGGCTGGGGTCGTGGGAATAACAATGGCTCCGAGCCGCCGCCGAAGCGGCCTCAAGGCAATGGTGACGGCCCACCTGACCTGGACGAAGTCTGGCGCGATTTCAATAATCGCATCGGATCGCTGTTCGGTCGCAAGGGCGGTGGCGGTGGCAATAACCGCCCCAACAACCGTGGCGGCATGACGCCGCCTTCGCCGCGTGGCGCGCGCATCGGTCTGGGCGTCATCGCTCTGGTCGCGGCGGGTGTCTGGCTGGCAAGCGGCTTCTATATCGTGCAAGAAGGCCAGGTCGCGGTTGTGACCCAATTCGGCAAATACAAGAGCACGTCGCAAGCCGGTTTCCAGTGGCGCTTGCCGTACCCCATTCAAAGCCAGGAAATCGTCAACGTGTCGCAACTGCGCACGTTTGAAGTCGGTTTCCGTGGCGGTTCGCGCAACAAGGTGCTGCCCGAGTCGCTGATGCTCACGACGGACGAGAACATCGTCGATATGCAGTTCGTCGTTCAGTATCGTCTGCGTGCCGATGGCGCGCCGGACTACCTATTCATGACGCGCGACCCGGACGAATCCGTCCGCCAGGCCTCTGAAACGGCAATGCGCGAAGTCGTGGGCAAGCAGTCGATGGACTTCGTGCTGTACGAAGGCCGTACGACGGTGGCCACCCAAGTGCAGGCGCTGATGCAGCAGATTCTGGACCGCTACCAAAGTGGCGTGCAGGTCAGCACCGTCGCCATCCAGAACGTGCAGCCGCCCGAACAGGTGCAAGCCGCGTTCGATGACGCCGTCAAGGCCGGTCAAGACCGCGAGCGCCAGATCAACGAAGGCCAGGCTTACGCCAACCAGGTTGTGCCGCTGGCCAGTGGTCAGGCTTCCCGCATGACCGAACAAGCTGAAGGTTACAAGGCCAAGGTTGTGGGTGACGCGCAAGGTAATACGTCGCGCTTCACCAGCATCCTGGGCGAATACGAAAAGGCGCCGCAAGTCATGCGCCAGCGTATGTACCTGGAAAGCATGCAGGACATCTTCACGCGCGCCAGCAAGGTCATGGTTGACACCAAGAGCAACAACAACATGTTGTACCTGCCCTTGGATAAGATCATGCATCTGGCCGCCCAAGACGCCAGCAAGTCCAATGTCGGCAACCCGGGTTCGCCTGCGTTGATCAGTCCGCCGGTTCAGCCGCCGTTGCGTGGCAATGCCGTTCCGGCGCCTCAGTCTTCCGGCAGCAGCAATAGCAACACGCTGCCTCGCGACCGTACGTCGCGCTAACCCGGAGGAGTCCTGATCATGCAACGTTTTATGCCCATCCTGGTCGGCCTGCTCATTGTGCTGGCTGCCCTGTCTTCCTGCGTCTTCGTCGTGCGCGAGCGCGACTACGCCCTGGTGTTCTCGCTGGGTGAAGTGCGCAAGACCATTAGTGAACCCGGCCTGTATTTCAAGGCCCCGCCGCCGTTCCAGAATGTCGTGACGCTCGACAAGCGCATTCTGACCATCGAAACCAACGAAGCCGAACGCATCCAGACTTCTGAAAAGAAGAACCTGCTGATCGATTCCTACGTGAAATGGCGTATTGCGGACCCCCGCCAATACTACGTTTCGACGGGCGGCAACGAGCGCGTGGCGCAAGAGCGCCTGCAAGCGCTGATCCGCGACGCGCTGAACGCCTCGGTCAACGTGCGTACCGTGCGTGACGTGGTCTCGACCGAACGCGACAAGATCATGGCCGAGATTCTCACCAACGTAGCCAAGCGCGCCGAGCCTCTGGGCGTGCAGATCGTTGATGTGCGTCTGCGCCGTATCGAGTTCGCGCCCGAGATTTCGGAATCGGTGTATCGCCGTATGGAAGCGGAGCGTACGCGCGTCGCTAACGAGCTGCGTTCCATCGGTGCCGCCGAAGGCGAAAAGATCCGCGCTGAAGCCGACCGCCAACGCGAAGTGATCGTGGCCCAGGCCTATGCCAAGGCCCAGGGCATCATGGGTGAGGGCGATGCCGCTGCGGCAGCAATCTACGCTCAGGCCTATGGCAAGAACCCGCAGTTCTACACGTACTACAAGAGCCTGGAAGCCTACCGTGCATCGTTCTCGAAGCCGGGTGACGTGCTGGTGGTCGACCCCAGCTCCAGCTTCTTCCAGTTCATGAAGGACCCGGCTGGCGATGCGCTGGCACCCGTTACCGTGCCGGCCAAGTAATTGCCGCGCGTGTAGCAGGACAAAAAGCCCCTTGGATATCCAAGGGGCTTTTTACTGGTGCGGCGACGGATGCGGTGCCCCTGTCAGGGCAACCAGGGACAGTTCTCCGCCACCATAATCCCGGCTGGCGCTGGCCGCTGACTCATGTACAATACCGCGTAAGCTAGAAAACATTCCGCAGCGGCTGAGCGGGCTTACGCCCCCTCAGCCGCTTTTTCGTTTGGGCGACGCCCACGCATCACTTGGCGTTATTCAGGTAAACATTCATGGGTAACTGGTTGCTGCCCGAGAGCCTTGCCGACGTACTTCCGGCAGAGGCCCGGCGCATCGAGGAATTGCGCCGCGAACTTCTCGATTTGTACCGTACTTACGGCTTCGAGCTGGTCGCGCCGCCCCTGGTCGAATACATCGATTCATTGCTGTCCGGCACCGGTAGCGATCTGGATCTGCGCACGTGCAAGCTGGTCGACCAGCTGACCGGCCGCACGCTTGGCGTGCGGGCGGACATGACTCCTCAGGTCACGCGCATTGATGCGCACTTGTTGAACCGCGCTGGCGTGACCCGCCTGTGCTATTGCGGCAACGTGCTGCACGCCCGCCCGGCGGACTTGCTGTCCAGCCGTGAGCTGTTGCAGATCGGTGCCGAGATTTACGGTCATGCCGGTTTTGAAGCCGATCTGGAAATCATCCAGCTCGTGCTGGAAACGGTGGCGATCGCTGGTGTTCGTAACCCCCGTCTGGACTTGTGCCATCCGGGTGTGGTTCGCGCCATCGTCGAATCCGACCCGGCGGCTGTAGCTCTGGCTGAAGACGTCATCCGCCTGTTGCGCGAGAAAGACGTGCCGGGGCTGGGTGAATTGGCCGCGCGTGCACCTGGCATGCGCGCAGAAACGCTGAAGGCGCTGCAGTTGCTGCCGAATTTGTATGGCGGCCCTGAAGTGCTGAAGAATGCTCGGCGCGACCTGCCGTTGCTGCCGGGTGTGGCGGCGGCGCTCGACGCCTTGCAGGTGGTGGTGGATGCGATGCCGAATGTCGCGTTCGGTGTCGATCTGGCCGACGTGGGTGGCTATGGCTACCATTCTGGCGTGAAGTTCGCGCTGTACGCGGAAGGCTGGCACGACGCCCTGGTCAGTGGCGGCCGCTATGACGACGTCAGCCGTGCATTCGGCCGGGCGCGTCCCGCCACCGGCTTCAGTCTGGATTTACGCAAACTGGCGGCAGGTTTGCCGCCAGCGGAACGGGCGCGTGCAGTTCGTGCGCCCTGGGGGCAGGCCCCCGCCTTGACCGAGGCGGTTCGCCGTCTGCGCCGGTCAGGGGAAATTGTCGTTCAGGTATTGCCCGGTCACGAGCAGGATCAGGACGAATTCGTTTGCGATCGCGAGCTGGCGCTGCAAGATGGCGCCTGGACGGTCAGAACGCTGTGACTAACTCCCTCTTGGAAACGAGAGGGCCGCGGGGAGATTTCCGGATTTCCCGAGAAACTCGATATTGATTCGTAACATGAGCAAGAACGTAGTCGTAATCGGCACCCAATGGGGTGACGAGGGCAAAGGCAAGATCGTCGACTGGCTGGCGGAATCCGTCCAGGGCGTGGTGCGCTTCCAAGGCGGTCACAATGCCGGCCATACGCTGTGGATCAATGGCAAGAAGACGATTCTTCGCCTGATCCCGTCGGGCATCATGCATCCCGGTGTCACCTGCTTTATCGGCAACGGCGTTGTGCTGTCCCCGGAAGCCCTGCTCAAGGAAATCGAAGAGCTGGAAGCTGCCGGTCTGGACGTGCGCTCGCGCCTGCAGATTTCTGAAATCTGCCCGCTGATCCTGCCTTACCACGTCGCCATCGACAARGCGCGCGAAGCTCGCAAGGGCGMCGRCAAGATCGGCACSACCGGYCGTGGYATCGGYCCGGCMTAYGAGGACAAGGTYGCYCGCCGCGCGCTGCGCGTGCAAGATCTGTTCAATCCCGAGCTGTTCGACGAGAAGCTCGCCGAAGTGCTGGATTACCACAACTTCGTGCTGACCCAGTATCTGGGCGCCGAAGCGGTTTCGGCCAACGAAGTGCGCGACCAGGCCATGGCCTTGGCTCCGGCTATCGCGCCGATGGTCAAGGACGTGTCGAGCAATCTGTACGCCATGCAGCAGGAAGGCAAACGCATCCTGTTCGAAGGTGCGCAGGGCGCTTTGCTGGACGTCGATCACGGCACGTACCCCTTCGTCACCAGCAGCAATTGCGTGGCTGGCGCGGCGTCGGCCGGTGCTGGCGTGGGTCCGCAGCAACTGGACTACGTCCTGGGTATCACCAAGGCCTACACGACTCGCGTCGGTTCGGGCCCGTTCCCGACCGAACTGGTCGACGAAATCGGTACCCGTCTGGCCACCATCGGCAAGGAATTCGGTTCGGTCACGGGCCGTCCGCGTCGTTGCGGCTGGTTTGATGGCGCTGCCCTGAAGCGTTCGGTTCGCCTGAACGGCATTTCCGGTCTGTGCATCACCAAGCTGGACGTGCTGGACGGTCTGGAAACCATCCAGTTGGGCGTTGGCTACCGTGTGAACGGTGAGTTCCGCGACGTGCTGCCTTACGGCGCCCACGCTGTGGCTCAGGCTCAGCCGGTGCTGGAAGAGCTGCCGGGCTGGTCGGAATCGACCGTTGGCATCACCGAGTACGACAAGCTGCCCGAAGCGGCTCGCCGTTACCTGGAGCGCGTGGCCGAAGTTTGCGGCGTGCCGATCGACTTGGTGTCGACTGGCCCTGACCGTAACGAAACCATTGTCCTGCGTCATCCCCTGAAGGGCTGATCGGGTTATTATTCCAAAGGCCGCCGCCGGTCTCATACCGGCGGCGGCCTTTTCGTATCTTTAAGCAGGAGATGCTTGCGTATGAGCACGCCGACCAATGATGACAGCCATCTGTGGGTGACGTGGGACGATTACAACCGCTTGATCGAACGCCTGACGTTGCAGGTGCATCAGTCGGGMTGGAAGTTCGACAAGATTCTGTGYCTGGCGCGCGGCGGTMTGCGCGTCGGCGATGTGATGTCCCGTATTTTTGATGTGCCGCTGGGTATCTTGGCCACGAGCAGCTATCGCGAAGCAGCCGGCACCAAGCAGGGCGACATGGATATCGCCCAGTTCATCACTATCACGCGCGGCACGTTGTCCGGGCGGGTGTTGCTGGTGGACGACATGGTCGACACCGGTAAAACCTTCAGCAAGGTCTATGACCACCTGAAGCGCCAGTTTGCCGACATCACGGAGCTGCGCAGCGCCGTGTTGTGGTGGAAGGGGCATTCCCAGGCAACGCCCGACTACTACGTCGAGAAGCTGCCCACGAATCCCTGGATTCACCAGCCGTTTGAAGACTACGACAGCCTGCGTCCGCATCAGCTGGAAGCCTGGATTCGCAAGGGCTCGCAGAGCTGAGTCCAGCGGATTAAGGGAGGGGCGTTTGGCCGCCTAGGCGCCAAGTGTCCCTCCCAGTAGTCAAACTATGCATGACCATGCTAGAATCGCTGGTTATCGCTAAACCGAACTTGGCTTGTTACTCTTTGGGTAGTCTTTGGGTAACGGAAACAGCCAGCGCAATTCGTTGCGCCGCCCAAGGTCCCCGTTCCGCGATCATCGCGGACCTGGGTCTAACCTAGCGCGGCGTTGCTGGTAAGCAAGCCAGGTTTGTCATCAACTTTTGTTACCCTACAAGCAGGCCAATCACTTTATGCCTATCGTTCGACTGAAGGAAAACGAACCGTTTGAAGCCGCTCTGCGTCGCTTCAAGCGCACCATCGAAAAGACCGGTTTGCTCACCGAGCTGCGTTCGCGCGAGTTCTATGAGAAGCCCACGGCTGAGCGCAAGCGCAAGCATGCTGCCGCTGTGAAGCGCCACTACAAGCGCATCCGTAGCCAACAACTGCCCCCGCGCCTGTATTGATTTTTGATTCCCGAATCTATTGATTCCAGAATCATTCATCCAGGATCTACTCGCCCGAGTCGACGTCGTCGACGTAGTCGGGCGATATGTGCAGTTGCGAAAGGGTGGGGCCAACTTGCTTGGCCTATGCCCCTTTCATAACGAAAAAAGTCCGTCATTTACTGTCAGCCCCACCAAGCAGTTCTATCACTGCTTCGGCTGTGGAGCACACGGCAGTGCCATCACTTTTCTGATGGAACATACGGGTACCAGTTTCCCCGAAGCCGTGCGTACGCTCGCGGCTTCGGCGGGAATGACGGTTCCCGAAGAAAATCGTAGTCCACGCCAGCAACAGGAATCCGCGCGCCGCAAGGCCGAGGAGTCTCGTCATACGCAGGTGTTGGATGCCGCTCAGGCGCATTACCTGAAGCAGTTGCGTGCGTCGCCCGCGGCGATCCGCTATCTGAAACAGCGTGGCCTGACTGGCGAAATTGCGGCGCATTTCGGCCTGGGTTGGTCGGGCACCGACCGCCACGGCTTGTCGCAAGTTTTCCCAAATTACGAAGACCCCACTTTGGTGGAGTCCGGCCTTGTCATTGAGTCCGAAGACGGGCGTCGTTACGACCGTTTCCGTGAGCGTGTCATGTTTCCGATCCGCAATGCGCGAGGAAGCCTGATCGGGTTCGGCGGACGCATCATCGGCAAGGGCGAGCCCAAGTACCTGAATTCCCCCGAAACGCCTCTGTTCTCCAAGGGCCACGAACTCTATGGTTTGTGGGAGGCCCGCCAGTCCATCCGGCAGGAAGGGCAGGTGATCGTGGTCGAAGGCTATATGGACGTCGTCGGGCTGGCGCAGCAAGGCATTGCTAATGCTGTCGCCACGCTGGGCACCGCCACCACCCCTGACCACGTGAAGAAGCTGCTTCGCACAAGCGACAAGGTGATCTTCAGTTTCGATGGGGACGGAGCCGGGCGGCGAGCGGCCTGGCGTGCCTTGCAGGCTTGCCTTCCCGTGTTGCGCGATGACATCGCGATCCGCTTCCTGTTTTTGCCTTCGGAACATGACCCGGATTCTTATGTTCGGGAGTTGGGCGCCGAAGCGTTCCGGGCCTGTCTGGGCGATGCGGTCGCGCTGTCGCGCTTCTTGCTGGATGAATTGGCGTCGCGGCACAACATGAACGAGGCCGAAGGGCGGGCAAGCTGTCTGCACGAAGCCAAACCCCTGTTGGCTGCCATTCCCGAGTGCGCGTTGCGCGTGCAGATCGAGCGGGAGATGGCCAAGCTGGTCCAACTGACGCCCGAAGAAATGTCGCAGATTTTGGCCCAACAACCGGCCAAGCCCTTTGCGCCGGCGCCTGCGGCCAAGCCTGCGCAGGGTGATGCGGCGCCCGCCACGGGTTCGGCAGGGTCGGATCATGACGGCGGTTACGCAGACATGGGCTACGACTTTGCCGGGCATGACTTCAGCGACATCCCTGCCGACGAGCCAGATTACGCCGACTATGGCCATTTCCCGTCTCAAGGCGGGCCATCTGCAGGCGCAGGCGGCGGTCAGCGCGCGGGTGGCAAGCCGGAATGGAAAGGCAAGAGCGATTGGAAGGGGAAAAGCGACTGGAAGGGCAGCAAGGGCAACTGGAAAGGACGCCGCGATAACGACGTTGGCGGTTTCGAAGGGCGCCGTACGATGCCGTCGTTGGCAAAGCGCTTGCTGGGATTGTTGCTGGCGCACCCGGAATTAGTGGATTCCATGGGGGATCAGCAGCTTGAAGTTATCGACCATGGCCCTCATCTAGGATTAGTAAGAGACTTGATCATGCTGGCGCAGTCCAGCGGTGCGCGCCATGTGGGCGCGTTGCTCGAGGCCGCGGAACCTGATTCGGACTTGGCCACGGTGCTGAAGGGCTTGCGGGCCGATATCCTGTCGCAGGAAGACTTGCCCGACCCCCAGACCGAGTGGGATGACGCCTTGCGGCGGATTGAGTTCGACTCAGCCAAGCTCGAAGTGGCGAAGCTGGCGGCAGAGGGATTGGCGACTGACGAGGCGCGCAAGCGCTACCTGGAACTTTCCAGCCGATTGGCCGTGCTGAAGGGTGCCGGGATACGTTAAATGCGCTAAAATCAAAGGTTGTCCGCTTGCCGGAAGCTGTAGGTTCTTGGCCCCCATTTGATTTTTTGACCGTCATTCGATTCATTTGCAGTTGATTTCAGCTTAATTTTTCCTGAATTTGCTGGTGATCCTGAATGATGGCAGCCCTGGTCTGGATGGACTGGGCCGGAACTTGCGGCTATTTCAGTAAAAGTGTGCGGGAAGCTGGAATCAATTCTGGCTGTTGGAATCTAAGAAAGACGGATTGAAGAAAGCGGATTGAAGAACGCCATTCGAAGGGCGGCGGGGGAAACCTATAGAAGGGAACCCCATAGGAACCCGTCGAAGTCAGCCTTTTGAAGTAAGACTTTTGAAGCAAGCCTTTCGAACGATCAGTGAAGACAAAATTTTAGGTTTAAGCGTTGGGATTTAAGTTGATGTTTAAGTTAAACACCAACGCTTAAACGTTACTTCGTTAATTATTATGCTGACAGCGTATGGCTGAAGGCTGAGCGGTGAATCAGGCAGTTCAGCGGCGAGCATTTTTGCGTAGCGTTAGTGGTCTGGGTGCTGTGTCTACATAAGCTGCTAGGGGCAACGACCCCATAAGCAAGCAAAGCCTATTTATAGGCAGACAGCCCCCCCGACGCCCGGAATCCGCCGCGGAATGAGGTCATGCACGTCAAGCGCCCAACAGGTATTGCACCTGAATGGCGCCAAGCGAGCTCGAAAGAGTTGGCGCTGCGAACAACGCAGCCGCGTGGCCTTGGCCGATTCACCAGTTTTACCCGTATTTGCGCCGCGCTGGGCCACCGTCCAGGGCGGCTTTATGCGGTGCAACATGCCCAAACGGGTTGCGACGACCACGGAAGCGACTATGACCAAATCCACCGGCAAATCCTCCTCTGCAATTGATGCGGCTGAACTCAAGGCCCCTGCGGCCAAGCGCGCCGTAAGCATGGCGGCGGAAAAAGCGCCCGCCAAGACGGCGGTGAAGGTCGCCAAGCCCGCTGCCAAGACGGCTGCCAAGAAGGCAACCAAGACGGCTGCGGCTGACAAGCCCGAAAAAGTGACGAAGGCACGCGCCAAGAAGGCTGAGGACAAGCTCGCCGACTTGGTGGGTGGCAGCGCACCGCGTTCGGGCCAGGTTCCGAGCGGCCGCCGCCCGGGCCGACCCGCCAAGAACGCCAATAACGATTCCGACGGTTTCGACGACACGATGGACGGCGAAGGCGAAGTCCTGCCCGATCTGAAGCCGCCCAAGCGCGGCGGCAAGCGTGGCAAGGCTGATCCCAAGGATCTGATCGCCCGCGGCCCCGTGACGCCGGAAGAATACGAAGCTCGCCGCAACCGCCTGAAGCAGCTGATCAAGCTGGGCAAGGACCGCGGCTACTTGACCTACGGCGAAATCAACGACCATCTGCCTGACGATCTGGTCGACGCCGAAGCCATCGACGGCATCATCAGCACGTTTAGCGACATGGGGATCGCGGTCTACGACCAAGCCCCCGACGCTGAAACGCTGCTGATGAGCGAAAACGCCCCGGTTGCGTCCAACGACGACGACGTTGAAGACGAAGCCGAAGCTGCATTGACCACGGTGGATTCCGACTTCGGCCGCACCACCGACCCCGTGCGTATGTACATGCGCGAAATGGGCTCGGTTGAGCTGCTGACGCGCGAAGGCGAAATCGAAATCGCCAAGCGCATCGAAGACGGCCTGAAGCACATGGTCATGGCCATCTCGGCCTGCCCGACCACGATCAACGAAATCCTGGCCCACATCCTGCGCGTGCGGGAAGGCCAGGCGCAGATCGACGAAGTGGTCGACGGCCTGGTTGATCCGGAAGACGGCGAAGAATACGCCGGCGCCGGTGTCACTGCCGACGAAGACGAAAGCGATGACGGCCCCGCGGGCGGCATGTCGAGCAAGCAGCTGGAAGACCTGCGCGTGAAGGCGCTGGCCAAGTTCGACGAAGTCAACAAGCAGTTCGACAAGATGCGCCTGTCGTACGAGAAGGACGGCTACAAGTCGGACATCTACGTGCGCGCCCAGGAATCCATCCAGAACGAGCTGATGGGCATCCGCTTCACAGCCAAGATGGTCGAGAAGCTGGCTGACACGTTGCGCAACCAGGTTGAAGAAGTGCGCCAGCTTGAGCGCGCCGTTCTGCACACGTGTGTGGACCGTGCCGGCATGTCGCGCACGCACTTCATCAAGGTCTTCCCGGGCAACGAAACCAACCTGCAGTGGGTGGTGGACGAAGTCGCGGCTGGTCATCCGTACGCTGAGACGCTCGAGCGCCAGATTCCCGCCGTGCAAGAACTCCAGCAAAAGCTGATCGACCTGCAAACGCGCGTCGTGCTGCCGCTGAAAGACTTGAAGGACGTCAACAAGCGCATGGCCACCGGCGAAGCCAAGGCTCGCAAGGCCAAGCGCGAAATGACCGAGGCCAACCTGCGTCTGGTGATCTCGATCGCCAAGAAGTACACGAACCGTGGCCTGCAATTCCTGGATCTGATTCAGGAAGGCAACATCGGCTTGATGAAGGCCGTGGACAAGTTCGAATACCGTCGCGGCTACAAGTTCTCGACGTACGCCACGTGGTGGATTCGTCAGGCCATCACGCGTTCGATCGCCGACCAGGCACGCACCATCCGTATCCCCGTTCACATGATCGAAACGATCAACAAGATGAACCGGATCAGCCGTCAGATTCTGCAGGAAACCGGCGCTGAGCCCGATCCCGCGACCCTGGCGCAGAAGATGGACATGCCCGAGGACAAGATCCGCAAGATCCTGAAGATCGCGAAAGAGCCGATCTCCATGGAAACGCCGATCGGTGACGACGATGATTCGCACTTGGGCGATTTCATCGAAGACACGTCGACCCTGGCGCCTTCGGATGCGGCTTTGCACGGTTCCATGCGTGATGTGGTCAAGGAAGTGCTAGACTCTCTCACCCCGCGTGAAGCCAAGGTTCTGCGTATGCGTTTCGGTATCGAAATGAGCACCGACCAGACCCTGGAAGAAGTGGGCAAGCAATTCGACGTGACTCGCGAGCGCATCCGCCAAATAGAGGCTAAAGCGCTGCGCAAGCTGCGTCACCCCAGCCGGGCCGATAAGCTGAAGAGCTTCCTGGAAGGGCAGTAATTTTTTCCTGGGCCTCTAGCTCATGCCTGGTTAGAGCAGCGGACTCATAATCCGTTGGTGCCGAGTTCGACTCTCGGGGGGCCTACCAAAGAAAGACGCGGGTCTCGGAGCAATCCGAGGCCCGTTTTCTTTTGCGTGGGGGATTTTTTGCCGATCTCTCACAATGCCAATTTGATCGACTCGGTTGCCAAGTGCGCATAGCGTCGGGTACTGGCGGCCGACTTGTGGCCAAGCACGGTGCCGACCGTCTAGAGGTTGTCCGATCCGATGCGTCAGTCGAACACATTCAACAGCACGTCTGCCACCACTGCGGTCGCTACGGCGACAAGAATAAGGTCGGTGCCTGCCACTTGCCACTCGTAGCCGGGGTAGACCGGCAGCCTCGCCAGCATGGGGGCGGGGACCATCTTCTTGGCTATCCCAGGGGGGAGAGGCTTTCCTCGGGCGAGGTTTTTCCGGATGCCGGGCGGAAGCGAGCTATAGCCAGATAACCCGTACTCGCGAGCGTAGCCTTGGGCGGTTGAGATGGTTATGCCGGCGTGCCGAAGCGTGACGCTCCCGCTGTCGCCATGACTATCTCCGCCTTTGCTCTTGGACGATTGGCCCTTGTCGCTCTTGCCCTTATTGTTGCCATTGCCATTGCCATTGCCATTGCCGTTGTTGCCTTGGCTCTGTCCCGCGTTGTCGGGCTTTCCTTTGCCTTCAGGCGGGGCTGCGGAAGTCGCGCTGGCCCAAGCCATACAGCATGTGGCGGCGATCACAAGGAGCTTGCGCGTTGGGCGATACATGAGAAGACCTCCAGAAGTGGCGCGAATGCGTTGTCGTGATTCTAAAACTGCCGATTCGGCGTATCGGGACTTCGTCTGAAAAAGATGTAAAGGTTGGGTACGCCTGGCACGTGAATTACCCGTCTTCGCTAGTCAAAGCTCGAATTGTTCAGACTCGGAAAACATACTTTGTCACGACGACATTAATGATGCTAATTGGTTGAGGCTCAAAGTTTCAGAATGACACTTTGGGTCCCGTCCGCGACCTCGCCACCACGCGTAACATCGTCCATGTTCACTAGTCTGAAAGGGTCTAGGGCTTGGAAGCAGCCCGTGCGACGATGGCCCATCACCGCGCTAAGTTCGTGCGGCCGAATGCGAGGTTTTCAATGAACGATACGCAGCAGGAAAATCCCAGCAAGAAGCCTGATCCCTCACAGAAAACGGACCCGCCTACCGATCCTGTCGACACGCCGAAAGAGAAGAGCGATGCGCCACGACGCATGCGCTGGCCCGCCGATTTTCCGGCCAAGCACTGATCGGTTTAGCGCGGTGGCGTCTCCTTGCTTCGCCACTTTCGGCGTATCCGTGATGCCAGGTTAATAGAACGCCAAGCGCAAAAGAGGGTGCAACCCGGCGCAACCCGGCGCAACCCGGCGCAATTGACGCATATTGATCGACTCAATTCGTACGCCCACGTTGACTCCTACTATTGCTGCCCAGTATTCGCGCAGCTTGCGTGATGTTTCACACCATCGCCGCATTTTTGAAGAAGTGATTTTTTGTGGTTTGAAAATATCACTATTGTGGTCGACTTCAACACCATCTGGATGGTATGGTGCGGACTCTCATTCACTTCTGAGGCCATTGCGGACACTGGACGCCTGGTGCTGGATTGACCCTGCATGAGTCAGGCAAGTGGGCGCAGTTGGCATACTTTCTTCGCATGGGGAGGTATGAACGATGTCTTATCTGGGTATCGACGTGTCCGAACTGAAACTGCGCTGCACCCTGCTGCTCGGACCGAAGAACGACAAGTGCAAGCGCAAGGTGGTGGCCAATAATCGGCAAGGCGTGTACGAGCTGATTCGATGGTGTGCCAAACACGGGCTGTCGTCGGATCAGGTGCATGGCGTGATGGACGGCACAGGGCTTTACCACGAGCAGTCGGCCACGACGCTGCACGACACAGGCGCGACGGTTTCGCTCGTCAACCCGGAAAATGTTCATGACTTTGGCCAAACGCGGGACATGCGATCTCGGACCGATGGGCTCGATAGTCTGACGCTCGCTCGCTACGGTGTCGCGGCGCAACCGCCGACTTGGCAGCCGTCTCCTGCCCACGTCCGTGCACTTCGTGACTTGGTGGCGCAATGGGAGGCGTTGTCCGAAGACCGGACGCGATCGCTGAATCGGCTAAAAAAAGCGGACGCGAGCGCAGCGCTGGCGTTGGTGGAAAGCTCGATCAGCAATTCGCTGTGTTTCTATGATGGCGAAATGGCACGGTTGGAAAGGGCGATTGATGATCACATTGACCACCATTCGGACCTGCAAGAAGACGCTGCCTTACTTGCAATGATTCCCGGGACGTGTCTGAACCGATCCCCGTCTCGTGAGAATTGTTGAACATTATCTCCGGTTTCATTTTGTAGTATCTCCACTGAAAGCAATTAGAAAGGTGGAGAAATGCCGGCTTGTAATGATTGCGAGGGCATTGTTCAGAATAAACGTGGCGCGCCCGGTCACGATCGGTTGATATGCCTGGAAGTCGTCAGAAGTTTGGCGTCGGTCACGCGCGGCGCCAGGCACGAAGCATTCATTTGCTCGGTCTGCAATACCGAGTGGGATCACCTGCACGACAAGAAAGACGCGAACGCTGGCTGGAGCCGGTGTTAGGCCGCCAGCCCAGCGCGCGGTTGACGCTAGTGACGCCGTTGTCACCGCGGCGCCATTCCCTTTCGTAGCCGGTTCGGCGCTTCCATCAGCGACGTCGTCATGTCGTCGCGTTCCTGCACACAGGGTTCATCGCGCAAGGCTTTCATGAAGTCGTCGTAGAGCTCGCCGGTCAGACCGGCGGGACGCTTGAAGTCACCCGACAGCTGATAGGCGCGCAGCAGGACGGACCTTAGCCGTTTGACCTCCCAGAGCAGGGAGATCACGTCGGGGTTCCAGGGCTGACGCTCGCGGATGGTGCGCAGGTCGGCGTGGGTAAGGGGGGATTTGAACGGCATAGCGGAAAATACTGTTTATATATCCAGTATAGTCCGCGATAAACGGGGTCATTTCATCGGCGTGGCAATCAATTTTTCGGCGGGGTAGGGAACGAGGAAGTCGCGGGTCCGGTCGCTGGACGACGTCAGCCAGTCACCGTAGGCGCCCTCCGGCAGGATGACGACCATGCGCTTTTCTTCGCCGGGCCGATGGTAGCGCTGGAACAGCGGGTCGTGGTCGGCGTTGATGGTCAGCATGGTGTAGCTCTCATTGAGCTGGCCGCTGGCATCGCGCCATCGGTCCCATAGGCCGGCGATCCCCAGCGGAGCCCCATCGGCTCGCGCAAAGCGCGTGGAAATGGCCGAACCCGATCGCCAATCCGGTTCGAATATCGCGTCCGCAGGAATGATGCAACGTTGCGCCCGGCGCCAGGCATTGCTGAACGTGAACGACTTGGCGGCGGTCTCGCTGCGTGCATTGAACGTAGAGAGTTTGCCCGCCTTGTCTTGCCCGTCGGCACGAGTTAACGCAGAGATCAAACCCCAGCGGCCGGTGACGGCTTCGCGCTCGGGAACGGCGTCGTCTCCGGCGTCGTGTTCCACCGGCCTGCGCACGAATACTCCCTGATATCGAGGCCACATGTCATAGGGGCCGGCAGCGGGTTTCGTGCGCACGCCGAACTTCTGTAGCAGCAGTTCGGCATCCTTCAGCGTCTGATAGTGCGAACACATGCATGCCTCGTCATTGGGAAGCGGCGAAATCAGTATACGGGTGTCTGTCAGCCTTCCGTTGGCATCCTGAGAGTACGATTTATTCCATGGAAAAACCTTCATCACAGCAGGCCCTGCTCTGGGTAGTCGCGGCCTGCTTTTTCATGCAGACGCTGGACACCACGATCGTCAACACCGCCTTGCCGTCGATTGCACGCAGCTTGGGCGAGGACGTGCTGGCGTTAAAGCCGGTGGTGGTCGCGTACACGCTGACCATGGCAATGTTCACGCCGGCATCCGGCTGGCTGGCGGATCGCTACGGCACGCGTCGCGTGTACTTGGCGGCCATTTTGATATTTGCCGTGGGCTCGGTGTTTTGCGCCGTGGCTCAGACGCTGACGCAGTTGACGATTGCGCGGGTGGTGCAGGGCGTGGGCGGCTCCATGCTGTTGCCGATCGGGCGCTTGGCGGTCCTGCGCACGGTGCCGGGTGACCAGTACATTTCGGCGTTGGCCTTCGTGTCGATCGCGGGTCAGATCGGTCCTATTTTTGGTCCGACCCTGGGCGGGTTGCTGGTGCAGGTGGCAAGCTGGCACTGGATTTTCATGATCAATGTCCCGATCGGAATCGCAGGCCTGTTTGCCGTGCGCCGCTACTTGCCTGAAGACGCATTGCCGGACGTGGCGCCGTTCGATGTGCTGGGTTGCGCCTTGTTGTCGTTGTGCATGGTGTCGTTTTCGCTTGGCCTGGACTTGCCGGCGGGTGCCGGCCGTATGGCGTGGTCGGCGGGCTTGTTCGCGCTTAGCGCCCTGACGGTGTTGTTATATGTGGTGCATGCGCGCCGGCGTCAGAATCCGCTTTTCCAATTGCGCTTGTTTAACGAGCCTAATTTCAGCGTCGGCTTGGTGGGCAATCTGGTTTGCCGGATCGGCAGTAGCGCGGTGCCGTTCCTGTTGCCGCTGTTGCTGCAATTGCAGTTGGGCTATAGCCCGCTGCAATCGGGGCTGATGATGCTGCCGGCTGCCATCGCGGGGACGATATCCAAACCGTGGATCGCCCCGCTCGTCCGGCGTTTCGGCTACGACACGTTCCTGTTGGTCAATACGCTGTTGGTCGGTGCGTCGATCGTGTCGTTTGCCGCGATTTCACCCGGGTGGCCACTCGCGTTGCAGGTGCTTCAGCTTGCCCTGTTCGGTGCGACCAACTCCATGCAATTTGCGGCGATGAACAGTGTGACGTTGAAAGGACTGAGCAAACAGGACGCCGCCAGCGGGAATAGTCTGTTTTCAATGATCCAGATGCTCGCCATCGGCCTGGGCGTGACCATCGGGGGCGGGTTGGTCGGCATGTTCTCGGGCGAGGCGAATGCCGCTTTGGGCCGCGCATTTACATTGAGCTTCGTGTGCGTGGGCGTCATTACCTTGTTATCTGCCTGGGTGTTCCGGCGGCTGGATATGACGCAATTGGGGCGTCCGGCGGGCAACCGGCCGGCCGCTGGTTAACTATTTCTGAGAGCCGGAAATGGAAGAGCGCCCCAGCTCTAGATGAGTCTGAGGCGCTCCTGCCCGGCTTCGCACGCGATGGGTGTCAGACAGCCCGGCAACTCAAATCTACTGCTCGGCAATCACGTCGACAATAGGGAAAACCCTGAAAAATTAGCGGCTTACATGATTTCGTAGCGACAGGGACATCGAGCCTGAATCACCCCTCGCCGCCGTTGGCGCGAGGGGTTTTTCTTTGTGCATCGCAATGGATTTTCGTTGAAAAAAGGGGCGTGATCAATTTGCCCACCTCGGTATCTGCGAATTGTGGCCCCTGCGCGTCAAGCCGACACTGCAGCCTACTTTCAAGGAACCGGAGAGCAGAGATGCAGGCAATACGTTTACGTCAGTTGGGCCAAGGTATGACCGAGTACATCGTGGTCGTGGCCTTGGTGGCCGTTGCGGCGATCGCCGTGTATCAGTACTTCGGGCAAGTGGTGCGCTCGCAGACGGCGGCCATGGCGCGCGAACTTGCAGGGGAAGACGGCGGCACGCAAACGCGCGCAGCGCAGCAGGCGGCGCAGAAGGCGGCGGCGCAAACCAAGGCGCGTTCGCTCAAGTCCTTTACCGGCAACGCCACGGATGCGAAGTGATCATCCATTGCCAACTGCCACCGCATCGACAGCACGGCCAAGCCTTGGTGCTGGGCATGTTGATCGTGTCCGTGGCTGCGGCTTCTCTGGTCTTGCTCTACAACCTGGGCCAGACGGTAGCAGGCCGCATTCGCCTGACGCACGCGGCGGATGCGGCCGCCTACAGCGGCGCGCTTGAGCAGGCACGCGTGCTTAACGCCATCGCGTATATCAATCGAACACAGATCGCGCATCAGGTAGCGATGGCGCATTTGGTCACGCTTGCCGCGTCGGCGCAGTATGGCCGCGCATTGCACGCGCAGCGCACTCGGGGGAATCCTCCGTCCAGCCTGATTGCCATGTTGTTCGGGCCAGAGATGGGGCTGGCGTACCGCGCCGGGCAAGCGTCGCCGATTGTTGACGCGCAGTTGGCAAGCGCATTCGCGCAGCATGACCGTGTCGTGCATCAAGTGTTGGAAACTGCCGCCAATTCGGCAATGACGGAGTTGACCAAAACGCGTGATCGCATCATGCAAAAAGTGCTTGCCGCCAATCTGGATGACCTGCCTTCAGCAGGGGATCAGCGTGCGGGGACTATTAGCGTGCGTCTGTTGTCGGACGCATGGCCGGGCTTTGTGGAACGCCATCGCGCCAACCGAAAAACGGGCTTGTGGCCAGCAGTCGATCTAGCGGCAGGCCGTTACGGCTTTCTGAAACCGCGGAATGCCACGCGGCGCAATCCTTGGCCGGTCAGCCATCGCTGCCCGTTGAAGCGTCATGAGCTGCGCCGCCGCGGTTCGACATGGCTTGGGCCGGACGGACGGTGGGGCGCATTGGATACGCAGTCGTTCCATGCTCTGCGATCGAACCGCTGGGTGGGCTGTTATTTTCGTGAATACGCCATGGGTTGGGGGACCACGCAAGGTCAGAAAAGCAAAGGGCCCGACGGTCTTGATTATGTGGATGAACCGCCTGCTGACTTCTCTCACGAGGATTTTTGGCGCTGGGTAGAGCAGTCGACATCGTGGGACATATTCAACGGTGTGACGAATCCCATGGCCAACTCCTACGCGATGGCATCCGCGCAGCGGTGGCCAGGCCGAGGCCTGCCGGCCTACCGGGAAGTCGCGTCGTCGCGCATCCACTTGCCCTTGCGCTTCGCAGTCAGCGTGCGCATGGCAGGCGCCTTGTTGAAGACGACGGATGCGGGTAGCGCAGTGGCCTTACCGATGGGCATTTTCCGCTATGCCGCTTTGGGGCGGTCAGGGGGAATAAGCGTGACCAGCGCCGCAGAAACGTACTTCCTGCGCCCGGAGTCGCGTGCTGACGGCCGTGACGAACTGGCCACGCTGTTTCGCCCTTACTGGCAGGCCCGTCTCTCTGCCGTTGCTTCTCAGGAACGGCAGCATGCCAGGGGAACACCATGATGAAGATCGCAAAGAGACCCGAGCCGTTCGGTCGACAAAGGGGGCAGGCTGTCGTCGAGGCAATGCTGATGATGCCTTTGATGGGCGTGCTGATCTGGTCGGTGTCGTGGGTGGGCGGGCTGCAGTTTTCCGCGCAGCAGATGTCTCAGGCCAGCCGCAAGGCTGCCATGGCAGGGGCAATGGGGCAACCGCTCAGCTCGCGTGATGCGATGAAGGCGATAGGCCTGAACCGGCGCGTCGAGGCCTTGACGGGAGTGGCTGCGCAGCGGGTGGCTTTGTTGCAGGACGAATGGTTTGGCGGAGGGCTACAGCTGTTGTCCGTGCACGCCCACGCAAACCCAAACCCAAACCCAAACCCAAACCCAAACCCAAACCCAAACCCAAACCCACGCGCACCCCATCTTGTCTCTGCGTTTGCGGCGCCGATCACTCGCTACACCCGGGTCGCGGTGGGGGCGGGCTATGCGCACGGGGATAAGGACGCTAGGCATCGCATCGCCAACGCGCCGACGGCATGGCGGCAGGCAGAACGCCTCTCGGTGGCGCAAGCGCGGCGATTTGAGTCGCTTGTCGCGCGCATGGACGGCCCTTGGGGCAGGCCATCGATACAGACGGATTGGCTTTCCGCATGGGCGGATGTGGTGCCGGGGGATCGGCTGAACCAGAAAAGAGGGCAAGCTAAATGAGCAGGTATTCGCAGGCTAAGTCTCGTCGAGACCAACGAGCCGTCGTTCGCCATGTCTGTTTGCCGATGCTGATGAGCGGGCTGGCCGGAATCGCCATGCCCGCTTTCGCAGGGCCCGCCGATCTTGCTGCACATGCGCTGCCGAATGGGGACCCGGGAAAAGCGATGTTGAGCCGACTGCGTTTCCCTCCAGGCTCCAGCCGCGTTCTGCTGGCCGATCAACTCTGGCTCCACGGCTATCCCGCGCAGGTGGTGGTGTTTGATACGCCAGCCACTGCTCCTGATTTGATCCGCATGCTCTCTGCGCAACAGCCGGCGCTGGCTGATTTGAATGTGCTGCCGGGGCAGTTGATTTTGTCCGGGCGTATCGGTGACGAGCAGTGGGTGGCGCAGATGCAGCGCACGCACGACGGGCGCACTGTCGGCAGCATCTCATCAATGCGTCTGGCGCCTGCCTCCAATCTGCCTGCGTCCTTGCCTACGCCATCATGGCTGCCGGCTGGGGCGCGGCTGCACCTTGATGTCGTGGTCATGGACGCAGGTGTCAGGGTGTCTGAACGTATTTGGCGGCATGCGTTGCCGCCTGCGCGATTGGCGCCGCTTGTCCAGGCGGGCTTGCTGCGCGACGGTTGGCGCCGGCAATCCGAAGAAGGCGCCGTTCAGTCGTGGGCAAGGCGAAATGATCGTATGCAGATATCGGTGATGCCGCTTGAAGCCGGCAGCGGTCTTCGCGTGATGGGATGGGCGTCATGAAGAAGTTGCTAATCCAAAGTGCAAAGCGATTGCGTCGAGTCGGCATATATGGACTTGCCTTGCTTGCCGGCTTGGTATCGGCGTGGGCCGTGCGCGAACACGTCCAGAAGCGGGTCGAGGCGCTAGAGGCCGAGGCGCGCACTCCCGTGGTCGAGCGCCTGGTCGCCGCTTATCCGCTTGCTGCCGGAACGATGTTGGAAGACGTTCATTTGGCCGTGCGCGAAATTCCAGAGCAGTGGGCGCCCAGCGCCAGCGTGGACCCGTTAGCAATGAGCAGCTTGCTGGGGGGCATGCTGGTTGCCGATGTGGGGCCCGGCGAACCGTTGCTGAAAACGCAACTGAGCTTCAATGCCCCCAAGCCCGCCCTGGCATCACGGTTGCAGACGGGGCAGCGGGCGTTGACGGTATCGGCGGCAGACTTGGGCGGTCTGGCTAGCCAGTTGCGGGCTGGCGATTTGATCGACATCTACGTGACGTTCCCTCATCGTCAGCGGGAGCTCACCGTGCCGTTATTGCAGAGCATGCGGGTATTGACCGTCGACGACGAGGCCGAAGGCGACAAAGGCGGGATGGGCGTGGGAACCATCACCCTGGCCGCCGACCCTGCTCAAGCCATGAAATTCGTTGCGGCCCGGCAGGCCGGCACGTTGACGGCAATGGCGCGGCATCGCGACGACGTGGCGGCGGTGGCGGCATCCAAGCAAACGGATCTTGCCTCGCTGATCGGGCTGGACCCCGACCCGTTGCCCGCCCCGGGCGTCTCCATTCTGTACGGGGACCGCGTGGACGCGCATTCCGTCATGCCGTCATCGAATGCGGCGTCGCGGTTTCGCCTGGAATCGGAGCAACCATGAAGCGACTCGCATGCGTTGTTGGCGTCATCGTCTTGAGTTTGCCGCTGCAGGCGGCTGCGTCTGCGTCGGTAGAACTCGAGTTGCAAGTGGGCGAGACGCGCGTTCTACTGCACCCCGGTGTGAAACGAGTGGCAATCGGCAACGGACAGGTGCTTAGCGCCGTTACCGCTGAGGGGCGCGATGTCGTGGTCTTCGCACGCGCCGAGGGCGTGTCCTCCGTGCATGTCTGGACGGCGGCGGGGCGCAGCAATGCGTATGAGTTTCGAGTGGTGCCTGCCGGCGCGCCTCGGTTGCGGGCCGAGGTTGAAGCGCTGCTTGCCCGCATCCCTGGCGCACGCAGCGCAAACGTGGGCGGGCGCATCCTGATTGAAGGCGACGATTTGTCAGATGACGATCGCGCACGTATCGCCGCGTTGGCTGAGCGCTATCCCGCCATTCTGGACTTCACGGGGCAGGTCGGCTGGGACCGCATGGTCTTGTTGGATGTGCAGGTTGTTGAGATCCCGACTTCCCGATTGCGTGAGTTCGGCGTGCGTTGGGACGGCATGACGCAAGGCGGGATGAATGCCGGTTTGGCGTGGGATGCGGGATCGCGGGGGCGCATGACCCGGCCAGGGGAATCGGTGATCGAAACCGCTGGGCCGGCCTCCGCCGCAGCGGGCTACTTCGGCATCAATGCGCTGTTGTCCGCGCGGATCGCCGCTCTGGCGCAAAGCGGCGAAGCCGTCATGCTGGCTCAGCCGCAATTGCTGGCGCGTAGCGGGTCAAGCGCGACGTTCCTGGCGGGCGGGGAAGTGCCTTATACGTCGACAGATTCGCGAGGCAATCCCACCACCTTGTTCAAGCCCTATGGCGTGTCGCTGAACATCACGCCGCGCATTGACCGCAACGGCGTCATTCGTTCTTTGATCGAAGTCGAGGCCAGCTCGGTGGACACGACGCTCAGCGTCGCAGGAGGCCCAGCCCTGCGAACACGGCGGGCATCGACCGAATTCAACGTGCGTTCGGGCAACACGCTGGTCATCGGTGGCTTTTTGTCGCGGGAGCAGGGGCAAGAGGTCAACGGCCTGCCATGGCTGCAGAACATCCCCATTTTGGGCGCGCTATTTTCGTCGCGCCGATATCAGCAGCGGGAAACGGAGCTGGCGATTTTCGTCACGCCGAAGATCGTGACGCAAAGCGAGCCTGCGATGTTGGATCGGGTGCGGCGCGGGCGCGACCTGCTGGACGCCTCGTTTCCCGAGCCGCCTCGGCTAGGCACGGCGACGCCCGCCGTCATCGACGGATGGAATCCGTATTCGGGCGAGGGTTCCCAATGGATTGGGCAAGGCAGGACTGCGCAGGACAGGATTGCACAAGACAGGACTGCACAAGACAGGACTGCGCAGGACAGCGCAACGCAAAAGCGATAACGGGGGAATTGACATGCTGGATATCGAGATGACGTTTGAAGACTCGGGCGTTCGCCGCCAGACTGCCCACGTGCCGGTGTTGATTGGCAGGGGCGCGCAATGCGACTTGCGTATCGTGAACTGGCGGGTGGGGCGTCAGCACGCCAGGTTGTCGCGCGAAGATACCGATATTGTGCTGGAGGATCTGGGCACGCTTGCCGGCACCCAGGTGAACGGCGTCAGGGTGGCGCGGCATGCGCCGGTGCTGCCTGACGATGACATCCTGATCGGCCCATGCCGCCTGAGGGTGCGATGGGCTGCGAACGGCGACGCCAATCAATTGAGCGCGCCGCCGCAAGGGCCATCCGATGCCGCCGACCCCCTTCCCGACGCGGCGCTGCCAACGGGCACGGTGGCAGCCATTACGCCAATGGCGCCGCAGCGGCTGCACGAACGGCGGCGTTTGCATGCGGCGTTGCTGGAAGCGCTGGATTTGCGCAGGCGCGATGTGGCTGGCATGAGCGATGACACGTTGCGTGCTGAAGCCGAGCGGCTGCTTACGCATATCGTCGCGACCGATATTGACGTGCCGGCGGAGGCGGACCGGGCGGCGTTGTGCCAAGAGGTGCTGGACGAGGCCGTCGGTTTGGGTCCCCTCGAACCTTTGCTGGCCGCGTCAGAAATTACCGAAATCATGGTCAACCGCTATGACGAGATCTATGTCGAGCGCGGCGGACGGCTGTGGCGGCATCCGGCGGCATTCACCAGCGAGCAATCAGTGCGCTGGGTGATCGAACGCATTGTCACGCCGTTGGGCCGCCGTATCGACGAAAGCTCGCCAATGGTGGATGCGCGCCTGCCAGATGGGTCGCGAGTGCACGCCATCATTCCGCCCGTGGCGATGAAAGGCGCCAGCCTGACGATACGAAAGTTCCCGCAGCGGCGTCCCAAAATGCCCGATCTGATTGCGGCGGCATCGCTGAGCAACGCGATGGCGCAGTTTCTCTCGTTGTGCGTGAAGATGCGCAAGAACCTCGTCGTGTCGGGCGGGACAGGCTCGGGCAAGACGACCTTGCTGAACATCTTGTCCAATGAAATCCCAGATGGCGAGCGCATTGTCACCATCGAAGATGCCGCCGAGTTGCGGTTGAATCACGATCATCTGGTGGCGCTGGAGGCGCGGCCGGCCAACCAAGAGGGCAGGGGGCATATCGATATCCGCGAACTGGTGCGCAACGCCTTGCGCATGCGGCCGGATCGGATTGTCGTCGGCGAATGCCGGGGAGCGGAAGCGTTCGATATGTTGACGGCGATGAACACTGGCCACGAAGGGTCATTGACGACCTTGCATGCGAATTCGCCGCGTGACGCGCTCGGCCGCCTGGAGTCGATGATCCTGATGGCGGGCCTGGATTTACCGCTGGGCGCAGTGCGTGAACACATTGCCGCCAGCGTGGATCTGGTCGTGCAGCAGGCCCGGCTGGCGGACGGGCGGCGCGTTGTGACGTCTATCGCGGAAGTCGCGGGCATGGAAAGCGGCCGCATTCAACTGCAGGATCTGTTTCGGTTTGACCGCCAGTCTGGCTTTATAGGTTGTGGTGCGTTGCCAGGCTTTGCGCAGACGTGGGCGGATGAGGGGGCCACGCTAGACCCCGGCTGGTTTACGGAAGTGGGTGGTCCGGTCAGTCCGATTGCCACGACTTTTTCACAAGGTTCGCCGTGATCTGGCTCGCGGCGTCGGCCGCGATGTGCTGTGTCGCGCTATTGGCTTGGCATGCCCAGGTGTGGTTCGCGCCTGCGTTGCGCAAGTATCGTGAACTCTACACGCAAGACGCTGGCGTCCGCTTAAGTGAAGTGTTTCTCTTTATTGACCCGGCCCAGCTATGGGTGGCGGCCGTTGCCTGCGCGGGCGTGACGGCCGCGCTGGTGTTTTCAGTGACGGCAAGCGCAGTGGCGGCGGCGCTGTCGGCCGGGGTAGCGTCAAGGGCGCCACGCATGATGGTCGATGTGCTGCGCCGCAGGCGGGCATGCCGTTTCGAACAGCAGTTGCCAATGGCGTTGCTGATGTTGGCGTCGGCATTGCGGGCGGGCGTCGCGTTGCCTACGGGTTTGCGTCATGTGGTGGAACAGAGCGGCGCGCCGCTGGCGCAGGAATTCGGGCTGATGCTGCGCGAGCAACGGCTGGGCGTGACCTGGGATGCCGCGCTGGAAAATCTGCAGCAGCGTATGCCGGCGGATTCAACCGCCTTGGTGGTTGCCGCCATGCGTATCGCCGCGCAAACGGGCGGCAATCTTGCCGAGGCGCTGGAGAGCATCGCGCAGACCTTGCGCGCCCGGCTGCAGTTGCAGGCGAAATTGCAGGCGCTGACGTCTCAAGGGCGATTACAGGCCTGGATCGTGGGGGCGTTGCCCTTGGTGTTATTGGCGGTGCTTGATCAACTTGAGCCCGAAGTCATGGGTTTGTTGTGGCACACCCCGATGGGGTGGGGCGTGCTGGCGATCATAGTGGTGCTTGAAACCGCTGGCGTACTGCTGATCCGGCGAATCATCCGGATTGATATCTGACGGGGGCAATGATGTGGCTGACTCTGGGAATGTTGACGGCAGCGGCAGGCGCCGGGGGGCTGACGTGGTTGGCGTTGCGGCCATTGCTGTGGAGTAAGCAGGGGGTATCTGCCGACTTGCCGTGGTGGTGGCGGGCTGCCTGGCCTTGGGTGTCGGCGGTGGCGCCGTTGGTGGGGCCGCTGTGTTCCTGGCGATTGCGCGTTCGCCTGACCCGGCTGATTGAGCAGGCGGCGTTGCCCGCCAGCGTAGGCTATGCGCATATCGCCGCGTTGTCCGCCAGTGTTGCGCTTGTCGCGGGCATGGCCGCGGCGGGGCTCTTGTTGCTCAACGATTATCCGGTGGGGTTGGCGTTGCCATGGACGACGATTCCGGTTTTGGCCGCGGGCATCGCACCAGGGTTATGGTTGCGTAGCCTGGCGGAAAAGCGCCGCCGCAGTATCGAACGCGATCTGCCTTTCGTGTTCGACATGATGACCCTGTGCGTGGAGGCCGGTTTAAGTGTGCAAGGCGCATTACAAACCGCCGCGCAGAGCGGACCGCCCGGCGCCTTGCGAGACGCCTTGGCCGATGCCCTGGCCGAGATGCGCGCAGGGGTGGCGCGCACCGCCGCGATCAAGGCGTTGGCGGAACGCAGCAACAGCCCGCTTGCCCGGACATGGGCTGCGGCGCTGGCACAGGCGGAAGCATTGGGCATCAGTCTGGGGCCGGTGCTGCGTGCCCAGGCTGCACAATGCCGCAGTGACCGGCACCTGCGCGCCGAGCAACTGGCCATGCAGGCGCCTGTGAAAATGCTGTTGCCGCTGATCGGATGCATCTTTCCATGCACTTTCATCGTGCTGGCGTTTCCGATTGCCATCCAACTGCTTCAAAGCGTGCAATGAGCCGTCATCCTCCTCTGGCCAGGGATCGGCTGCGGTTGCTGCGAGTAAACAGCTGGATGGGGCGGATGCGGGGGCTGCTGGGAAGAAGGCCGCCCGGTGGGCGGTCCGGCATCTTGTTGATGCCGTGCGCGGCAGTGCATACCTTTGGTATGCGTTACCCCATCGACGTGGCGTTTGTATCGCGCGAGTTAAGCGTGATGCGGGTATGCAGGGCGCTGCCGCCCTGCCGCATCGCCTTATGCCTGGGCGCTATTGCTGTTGTCGAGCTGCGAGCTGGCGTTATTGATGCCGAACACCGAGGTATAGGCCGGATAGAAGCTGCAATACAACACGCCACCCGCCGCGATGTTGAACGGGATCTGCAACGTGCCGGCGAATTGGGGCGACAGCCCCATCGACACCAGCAAACCCGCGCACAAATCGATGAACAGGAATATCAAGGCCCAGGTGGCGCCATAGACCAGGAACGGCCACTTGTTGCGCCAGCAGGCGATGCCAGAAAAGAACAGGGCCTGTACCAAGCGCAGGCCATGCCAGGCAACCAAGACCGGGGCATGCCAGAACAGCGCCGCAATGATCACATAGAGGATCGCGAAGATGGTCAGCGGCACGCGCATGGCCAGCAGGACGGGTTCCAATGTGCGCTCAACCGAGGCGATGCGGAACGCTTCGGCCATTGAGTCCATGAACGGCAGGAACGTCAGCAGGCCAGTCACCATGCTCAGCCCCGCGTACAACAACCCCATCAGAAAGAGTTTGCGGAATACGCCGGGCTGCTTGAGGGGCTTGCCCCACATCGATGGAAGCATGACGCGGTCGGCGTCCACGTGCTTGCACGCCGATAGCGTCATGAGGGTGATGATGGGCATGAGCGCCACGACCAGAATCGGTCCCACCGGCGGCGTCGCGCTGGCGAAGACCACCAAAAGGCTGATGAACATGGCCCAGGTGAACATGGCCAGAGGTTGTTTGCGGAACAGACGGAAGCCGTCTCGAACCCATTGCCAGCCGGATGTCGCGGGTAGGAATGCTGCTTGCATGGCTCTCTAAAGGGTGTGATCTCTCAAAAATTGGACGTGCTAGCCCCATTATGGGGGGCGTAACGGTTACGGCAATATTGGCAAGCCGGGGCGGTGGCGTGCTTGCAACACTCTTTCGAAGTGACGCGGGTCGTGTGGCTTCAGGGTTTGCGCCGGCCGGGGCAGGAAAAAGTCGTACAGGCGGGACACCCAGAAGCGCAGGGCGGCAGCGCGCAGCATCAACGGCCAGACTTCGCGTTCCGCATCGGTAAACGGGCGGACGCTGGCGTAGGCGGCGAGCCAGGATTGCACCAGTTCCGGAATGAACTCCCCCGTATCGCGGTCAATGCACCAGTCGTTGACGCTGACTGCCACGTCGAACAGCCAGGTGTCGCAGCCCGCGAAATAGAAGTCGATGATGCCGCCCATGAGCGGGTCTTCGAAGGTGCCGGCGAACAGCACGTTGTCACGGAAAAGGTCGCAGTGCGCCGGCCCGGTCTGCAGCGCTTGCCAGGCGGGCGTTGCGACGGCGGCCTGCTGAGCAGCCAGCTCGGCGCTCAGCAACTGGGCTTGCGCGGGTTCCAGGAACGGCATGACCTTGGGCGCCGTTTCCACCCACCAGGACAGGCCACGCAGATTGGGCTGGTGAATCGGGAAGTCCTGGGCGGCCAGATGGGCGCGGGCCAGGGTGGCGCCAGCCAGGGCGCAGTGCGCGGCCCCGGGGGCGGGTTCATAGCCGCCGGGCAGGCGCGAAACAATGGCGGTGGGCTTGCCATGCAGCGTGGTCAGCCGCGTGCCGTCGCGCAGGGTCTGGGGCTGCGGCACCGGGATGCCGCGCTCTGCCAGGTGATACATCAGTTCGATGTAGAAGGGCAGTTGGGCGTGCGTCAACACTTCGAACAGCGTCAGGACGTATTCGCCCCGCGTGGTGTAGAGGAAGTAGTTGGTGTTCTCGATACCCGCCGTAATCCCTCGAAGCGAGACAAACTCGCCCAGGTCGAATTGCGCCAGAAGGGCGCGCGCGTCGTCGTCGGATACGGGAGTGAATACGGCCATTGATATGCAAAGGTGATGGGTTAACGGACGCTCGGACATGCCTGTGCGGCGGCGGCGCAATTTTAGACCACATAGCGGGTGGGGTTGCGCAGAGCCCGAAGGCCCGGCCGCGCACGCACGCCGGACATAATGCCGCTAAGCCCGTAAAATACCGCATCCCCTTGTTTTGTAGAGTGATTCTTGGACTCCCCCGACTGGCGGCTGTGTGTCGCCCCGATGATTGACGTGACCGACCGCCATTGCCGCTATTTCCACCGGCTGCTGGCGCCCCGCGCACGCTTGTATACGGAAATGATCACGACGGGCGCGCTGCTGCACGGCAATGTCCCGCGTCATCTGGATTTCGACGAAGCCGAGCATCCGGTGGCGTTGCAGCTGGGCGGCAGCGAGCCTGACGCCTTGGCGCAAGCGGCCAAGCTGGGCCGCCAATGGGGCTATGACGAAATCAACCTGAATTGCGGCTGCCCGTCGGAGCGCGTGCAAAAGGGCGCATTCGGCGCCTGCCTGATGGCGGAGCCGGCGTTGGTGGCGGATTGCATGAAAGCCATGCAGGACGCCGTCGATATCCCCGTCACCGTCAAGCATCGCCTGGGCTTGGATTACGAAGAATCCTACGCATTCGTCCGAGACTTCGTTGGCAAAATCTACGACACGGGATGCCGGATTTTCATTGCCCACGCCCGGAACGCGGTGCTCAAGGGTCTGTCACCCAAGGACAACCGCGAAATTCCGCCGTTGCGCTATGACGTGGTCAAGCAACTGAAGCAAGACTTCCCCGACTGCACGTTCGTGCTGAATGGCGGGCTGGCTGATGCGGAGCAATCCGTCCAGGCTGCGGACGAGTTTGATGGCGTGATGCTGGGTCGCGCGGCCTGGCATACCCCGCGCGTGCTGTCGGAAGTGTCGTTGCGGCTGTGGCCGTCGGTGCGCCTGCCCAGCGATGCGCAGGTCGTGGACGCCATGACCGAATACGCCGCCCGGCAAGTCGCCAAGGGCGTGCCGCTGCGTGTGATGACGCGGCCGATGCTGGGGTTGGTGAATGGTCAGTCAGGCGCGCGCCGCTGGCGCCGCATGTTGTCGGACCCGGCGCTGCTGGCCGCCAACAACCCTGACCTGATCTACGACGCCTGGCGCAGCCAGCGGCAGGCGCCGGAAATGCGCGGCGCCGCATTTCAAGCGGCGCCGGCGGGGGTGTAGCAAGCAGGGGGTGGTAGCGAGCAGTGGGTGGGTAATTGCCAGCCGTTGCCGCCAGAAGACTGCGGGGGACCGCAGTCTGACCCCCTGGCAGTTATGACTTGGCCGGTTCGGCGGTTTCCGCGGGCCAATCGCGGATATACGCCTTTAGCATGTTGTTTTCGAACTGCTGGGCGGCAACGATGGCCTGCGCCATGTCATAGAACGAAATCACGCCCATCAGGGTCGGGCCGTCCATGACCGGGATGTAGCGCGCGTGCTTTTCCAGCATCAGGCGCTGCACTTCGTCGGCGCTGGTGTTGGGCGACACGCTCACCGGGGCGTCATCCATGATCGAGCGGATGGTGGTTTCACCGGCGCCGCCATGGGCATGCATGTGACGGATGATTTCGCGGAACGTCAGCATGCCGGTCAGCGTGCCGAATTCCATGATCACCAGCGAGCCTATGTCCTGCTCGCTCATGGTTTGCACGGCCTGGGACACAGGCATGTCGGGCGACGCCGTATAGAGCGTATCGCCCTTGACGCGCAAAATCTCGCTGACCTTCAACATCGGTTCCTCCTGGGCGGACTACGCCCGAATGCATTGCTATTTCTTATTCGCTTCCAATTGCAGCAAGGGAGCGATTCCATTTTCGGTATTCTGCGCTTCTCCGCACAGTTCTTCCAGCGTGGGCGTATTTTGCTGGGAAATTACGGCTGAAGCGACTCGCAATATCTCCGGATCGTCGCGGACCCTGGGCTGATTGCGGTCAAGCAGGAAATTGTCCACCACGGGCGCCATCGACGTTTCGCGTGCGTCGCACGTCAGCACCCAGTTGTCGTCGGGGGTGCGCGTGGCCAGCCCCATGGCATTCAGCGTTTCCAGCACCTCGTTCAGTTCGTCCTGGTGCAGGTGCAGCTCAGACGCCAGCACATTGGCCGGCATGCCGGGCGGGTTGGCGGACTGGACGCGGCGCAGCGCGCGCAACGCATCCAGCGCATCAACAAACTGCGCGCCCGGATAACGGTTGATTTCCCAGCGGCCCAGGCGGATCAGCGGGGCGCTCGAGGCCAGGGTGGCGCCCAGCAGCACTGCCAACCAGGACAAATAGATCCACAGCAGGAAGATCGGCAGCGTTGCGAACGCGCCATAAATGATGGTGTACGTGGGAAACCGGGTCAGGTAATACGCGAACCCCGACTTCATGACCTCAAGCACGATGGCCGTCACGCAGCCGCCCACCAGCGCGTCGCGCCACAGCACTTCGCGGTTGGGCACGACGACGAACAGGGCGGCGAAACCCAGCGCAGTCAGTATTAGAGGGATGAAGGAAATGGCGATGCTGATGACTTCGGGCACATCCGCCACCAGCCCCAACGATTCGCGCGCCACGAACGACGTGGCCCACAAACTGGCCCCCGCCAGCACCGGCCCCAGCGTGATGATGGCCCAATAGACCAGCGCCCGTTGCGGCAGGGGGCGCTGGCGCGTGACGTGCCAGATGTCGTTGAAAGCCTGGTCGATCGTCATGATCAGCAACAGGGAGGTCACCAGCAGGAACGCGCCGCCGATCGCGGTCAGGCGCGAGGCCTGCCGGGCGAACTGGTTCAGGTATTCCATGATGTTGTCCGAGACGGACGGCGGCATCAGGCTGTTGGTCAGGAAGTCTTCCAGGGCAACGCGGAATTCCTGGAACACCGGGAAGGCAGTGAATAACGACAGCACCACGGCCAGCATGGGCACGATGGCCAGCACCGTGGTGAACGTGAGGCTGGAGGCGACTTGAAGCAGCTTTTCTTCGTTCGCGCGTTGCGCGGTGAATCGGAAGACGCGTCCGGCCCTCGCGACCCATGAAGAGCGCGAAGTCGAGGGGTCGGTAGCCGCCGGGGTTGCGGCGTCGGGCTCGGCGGGGCGATTCATCAGGCGATAATAGCAGCATGAACCCTGAACTCAACCCCCGCTTGCGCCTCGTGGCCTCGGTTTCACTGTTCGCCCTGATCGTCTTGTGCGTCACCTGGGAAACCGTGGTGGCGCCGGTGCGGCCGGGCGGTTCCTGGATGCTGCTGAAGGCGCTGCCGCTGGCGTTTCCCTTGCGCGGCATCCTGCGCGGAAATCTCTATACCTATCAGTGGGCGTCGATGTTGTCGTTGCTGTATTTGATGGAAGGGGCCGTGCGCGCGATGTCCGATCCCGCTCCGCTTTCCGTGCTGATGGCATGGGGCGAGATCATCCTTTCGGCGACCTTCTTTCTTAGCGCCATTTTCTATGTGCGGCCCGCCAAACGGGCTGCCAGGAGCCAACGCGCATGAGCGTCCCTTCGAGCGTCCATTCCCTGTCAGATCTCCAGGCAGACAATTCATTCGCGGCGCTGCCCGCGGCGTTCTATACCCGTTTGACGCCCCAAGGGCTGAATAATCCACGCCTGCTGCATGCCAACGCGGATGCGGCGGCGCTGATCGGCCTGGACCCGTCGGCGTTTTCCACGCCTGAATTCCTGCAAGTATTTTCCGGTGCGCAGCCCTTGCCAGGCGGGGACACGCTAGCGGCCGTTTATAGCGGCCATCAGTTTGGGGTGTGGGCGGGGCAACTGGGGGATGGGCGCGCCCATCTGCTGGGTGAAATCAAGGGCCCGGCGGGCGGCTGGGAATTGCAATTGAAGGGCGCGGGCATGACGCCGTATTCCCGCATGGGGGATGGCCGCGCCGTCTTGCGGTCGTCGGTGCGCGAATATCTGGCCAGCGAAGCCATGCATGGGCTGGGCATTCCCACCACGCGCGCGCTGGCGCTGGTGGTGTCCGATGATCCGGTCATGCGTGAAACCGTCGAAACCGCCGCCATCGTGACGCGTATGTCGCCTAGTTTTGTGCGTTTCGGCTCGTTCGAGCATTGGTCGTCTCGCCGCCAGCCAGACATGCTCAAAACGCTGGCCGATTATGTCGTTGACCGCTTCTATCCGGAATGCCGCGAGGCGTCAGCGGGCGAGCCGCAGACTGATGCGGCCGTCTATATGAATCTGCTGCGCGCCGTCACGCGGCGTACCGCCTTGCTGATGGCCGATTGGCAGGCGGTGGGGTTTTGCCACGGGGTGATGAATACCGACAATATGTCGATCCTGGGCCTGACGCTGGACTACGGTCCGTATGGTTTCATGGATGGATTCCGTCTGGGCCATGTCTGCAACCATTCCGACACGGAAGGGCGCTATTCCTGGAACCGGCAGCCGTCAGTGGCGCTGTGGAACCTGTATCGCCTGGGCGGCAGCCTGCACACGCTCGTTCAAGACGTGGAAGGGCTGCGCGCGGTGTTGGACGAGTACGAAGCGGTGTTCACCCGTGCCTTCCATGACCGGATGGGCGCCAAGCTGGGCTTGGCGGCATGGCGGCCGGCTGACGAACCCTTGTTGGACGACCTGCTCAAGCTGATGGACGCCAACCAGGCGGATTTCACCTTGTCTTGGCGCAGGCTGGCGGATGCCGTGCTGGGGCAGCGCAGCGCGTTTGAGGATTTATTCATTGACCGAGCCTCGGCCGCAGCCTGGCTGGACCGGCTGCTGGCGCGCCATCAGGAAGATGGGCGGTCGGCGCAAGACGTGGCAGACGCCATGAACCGCGTCAACCCGCTCTATGTCTTGCGTAATCATTTGGCCGAAGAGGCCATTCGCGCGGCGAAGACGGGCGATGTCAGCGAGATCGATACGCTGATGACGCTGTTGCGCAATCCGTATGAAGCTCAAGCGGGCTATGAACGGTATGCCGGGCTGCCGCCGGATTGGGCGGGCAGTTTGGAAGTCAGTTGCTCGTCTTGACGCAAAATGCGTTCGTTTCCGAAAATAAACTAACCAATTCTTGTGCTTTTACGAGAAAAAGCGGTGATAGGCAGTGAAATATGGCGTTTTTTTTCACTGCAATCATTCGTTTCCATTGTAAATCTCGTAAGATTGTCGCCTGCGGGACACTCAGGATGGTATGCCGCATCCTTGGGGCATTTGTCGACAATTTTCAATATAAAGCACTCTGAATATGCCTGGCGCAGATGGTTTGCTATGTATCGGTCTGCTCGAGGATGATGCCGACTTCCGTGAGGAGTTGGCGTTAGGCTTGGGCGGATATGGTTTTCGGGTGGCATTTGCTTGCGACAATGCTGCGGCGTTTTATCGCCGATTGCAGGAGCAGCCGTGCGATATCGTCATTTTGGATGCTCACCTGCCCGGCGAAGACGGATTCTCCGTCGCCACCCGCCTGCGCGCGTTGAGTCCGGTTGGCATCGTCATGCTGACGGGGCGCAGTGCGCTTGAGGATCGCGTGCGGGGGCTGGAAGGCGGGGCGGACGTCTATATGACAAAGCCCGTGGATTTGCTGGAGCTTAGCTCGGTCATTCGCAGCCTGGCCCGACGCATGCGTCTGGCCAAAGCCCCGCGCCCCGCGGATACCGAAACGCGGGCCTCGGCAGACAGCACGTGGTCATTGCAGGACGGAGGCTGGATTCTGGTGGCCCCCGACGGTGCGTCGCTGCATCTGAGCGCGCAGGAGCGAACCTTCCTGATGGCCTTGATGGATGCCGCCGGCAGCGCGGTCAGCCGCCAGGTCTTGGCGGAACTATTCCTGCCGGACAGCCCCGGTGGTTTTGAACTGCGCCGCATCGACGTGCTGGTGAGCCGTCTGCGCGCCAAGGCGCAAAGCGCGGGGCTCAAATTGCCGGTGCTGTCTGTGCGCGGCCAGGGTTACGTGTTCGCGGCCTGAGCGTCTGGCGAATCTGACGAATCTGCTGCGCTGGCGGGATTTGCCGGATTTTCCGAGCTCGCTGCGTTTACCTGGTCTGGCGAGTTTGCCGAATTTGCCTTCACTGGCAGCGTAATCACAAACCGGGTCCCCACGCCGACCGTGCTCTGCATGGTCAGAGACCCACCTTGGTTCTGGCAAATGCGGCGCGCCAGATATAGCCCGATCCCCATGCCCTGCGTTTCCCGGTGCGCGGAGCGCCGGAAATGCGGCTCGAAAATCCGAGTTTGTTCTTCCTCGCCAATGCCCGGGCCGCGGTCAACCACGGCAATCCACGCCATCGGCACGTCGTTAACGCGAACCTGCCCGGCTTCGATCTTGACCGGCTCGTTGGCGGGCGAATATTTGATGGCGTTGTGGATCAGGTTGCGCACGACCACGCTGGTCAGCGGGCGGTCGCAATAAACAGGCAATTGATCATCGGCCTGTACCACGAGCGCGTGCGCGGTGTCGGGCTGCATGGCGGTCACGACGTCGCGGGCCAGTTCGGCCAGATCGGTGTATTCGCCACGCGGCGTCCAGGCCTGCTCTTCAAGTCGGTCCTGATTCAGCAGTTGGTCCATCAGCTCTGTCATGCGGGCAACCGAGCGATGAATGCGGCCCAAGCGATTGTCAACGGCTTCGCCACTGTCAGACAGAATCATGTCCAGCGATTGCGCCGCCGCGCTGATCGTCGCCAGCGGTGCGCGCAATTCGTGGGAGATCAACGCATTCATCTGCCGCTGGGTGTCCAGCGCGCCCGCCAACTCGGCCAGGCGCAGCTCACCTTGGGCGACATGTTCAGCATCGGCGTAATCGTGTGCTGGCTGTTCTGCGCTGAGGGGCGGGCGGCTCTGCCGCGCCAGGGCCACACTGAGCAAGGCGCCAAAAACCAATAGCAATCGGACCAGTTCGGCCACGGTGCCGGCGTTGTCGGCGCCATCGGACAACCATGCGTCATGCCCCAGCATCCACGCTGACGCTACATATACACCGGCCAAGACGAGCGACAGCAGGCGATCCGTCTTGCGCAGCAATGTGCGTGCGCCGAACCACAGGCAAAGCGGCACGCTGATGCCCGCACAGACGCCGGCGATCAAGGCGGGGATCAGGCCGTTCTCGGTTTCATAGACGAAGATCAGCGCCAGCGCAGCCACGCCCGCCAGCACGATGGCAAGTCCGCGGCAAGCGCTCGCCAGCAAGGAAGCTTGCGGGGTATCGGCAAACCGCGTGGCAAGCAGTGGCGCGGTCAGCGCCAGCAAGGCAGCAAAGGAACCGGCTTGCAATGCGCCGGGAGGCAAGAAGGCGGGCAGCGACCGGAACAGGCCTTCCAGCAGCATGAAGGCCAGTCCCGCGCCGAAGAGGGCGTCACGGGTGTAGCCCCACGCCACCACGCACGCCAGGCCGCAAGCCATCGCGACCCCGGCCGTCAGGCCAAGTTGCATGTCGTCGTAGGAGCCATTCAAGCCATACGCCCACACCACACCCGGCCAGAGCAACACGCACAGCAGCATGCCGAATCGCGACAGCGAGGCTTGCGATCCGGCGAGGGCACGATGCACACGTTGTTGGCGAAAACGCCAGCGGGTGCGAAGAAACAATCCTTCCGTCAACTAGGAACCCATTGGTGATCCGGCGCGAGGCCGCGCGTATGGGCGAAGTTTACGACAGCCCCGCGGATTGCGCGGACGCCAAGGTCTTCCAAAATCTCTTGGGTGGCTGAATCGGGCACATCTTCGGCGTAAACCGCCATGTCCAATGTCGTGGCTGTGGCCACGACCGTGGCGGCCAGATGTTGGCTGCCAGGGCTGTGAAGCAAGCCGGTAATAAAGCCGCCGCACAGTTTCAGATACGACGCCGGGTACTCATGCAGCCGTTCCATCGCACCGAATTGCTGTGACAGCCGCGACACCCCGACACGTGCGCCGGCGGCGGTGACGATGTCGCACAGCTGGCGCAGGTCGCTGCCTTGCTCGACGAGACCGGCGGCGTCCACTTCAATGATCAGGCGCGCCGTCAGCGCCGGCCGGTCTGCCAGCATGCGCTCCAATCGGGAAAGAAAGGAGGTCTGCGCGAGCGAGGCCAGTGACACGGGCACCGTCAGCGATTCGGAATGCGTGAACAGCCAATCCATGCCCAGGCGGATAGCCTGAATATCGCATTCGGCCGACAGGCCCAGCCGGACGGCAGGCGGCATGAAAATCGAAGCTGGAACGGGATCGCCGCCAGAGGTGTCGTGCAGGGTCAAGCTGGCTTCGTAGTGCAGCAGGGCGCCCGACACGTCATAGAGCGGCAATACTGATAGCGAAAAGCGGTGCTGCTCCAGCGCCGTCACCAAGGCGTCGTGCCAGCTGTATTCACCAATACGCGTGCTGTCGGCCGCTTGGCTGGCGGGCGCAATCTGGTCATCGTCGGCACTTTCCGCGCACATCAGCGCATGGTCCAGCCGCGCCAGCGTATCGCTCATGTTGTCGCCCGGCGCGAACGCCGTCATGGCCAGCGCCCAGCGGCACCACCCGTACTTATCCATCGGCACCCGCAGCGACCGCAGCTCACGGCGCACGCGTTCGGCCAGCAGGCTGGCTTGCGGCGCGGACGTGCGGGGCATGAGGAGAGCGAAGTCCGAACCGCTGATGCGTGCGATTTGCGCGTCCGGCCCGCCGAACTCGGCAATCAGCTTGCGTAGCCGGTCCGAGGATGAACGCAACCACTGGTCCGTAAACGCCCGCGACAAATGGCGATTGATCTGCGCCAGGTCACGCTGCCGGAACATCAGGATATGGCCTGCGGATTCAGACGACTTGTCAGCCAGCGCCGACCTGAACTGGTCAACGAAATATTTGCGGTTGTGCAGGCGGGTGATGGGGTCCCGATAGATCTCGCTTTGCAGGGACTCGATCTTTGCGTTCTGTTCTTCGACCGTCGCGGCCACGCGGCGCTGGGCGTCGACCAGCGCTTGGTCCACCCCCGCCAGCTCGCACGATCCGGCAGGCGCCGTACTGTTGCCGGGGGCCAATGCGCGGACGCGTTCGCAGATGTCGCGCGACGTTCGCGTCTCAATCCATCGCACCAGGTTCACGGCGAACAATGACCAGAAGACGCCCGCGGCCAACACCAAGCCCAGCACGCGCACGCCGCCTTGCCACAGCGTATCGCGCGCCAATCGCGTGTCGGCCTGTACCGTGACGGTGCCTCGGACACGGCCGTCCGCCGACACATACGGGCGTGATATCGCGGGTGCCTGCACGTTCAGCCACGCGTTGCGCCAGTCCCCGTCTCGCGTCGAAGCGCCAGGCTGCTTTTGCCGTTCGACGACCGGGGTGCCCCCTTCGTTCGTGATACGCACCAGCGCATACAAGCCCTGCCCAAACAGCTCATCCGCCAAGACGGCCCGGTCCCCAGCGCTGGACGGAGAGTGGGACAGCGCCCAGGTCAGGGCGCTGGCGCCGCCTTCACTTTGTTGCGTCAGCTGCGTATTCAGATAGCGGTGAGCAGCCAACATCCCCAGCGCCTGAGCGCCGAGCAGGATGAAGCCGATCAAGAGGGCAGTGCAAAGAAGTATCCGGCGTAATGTCGACATGGGTGTGGGATTCCCTTCGCGGGCAGTGAGCCAGTTCATCGCAACACTGGCGGGCCGCCGGTTAAAGGGGGCGTCGGGCTACGAGTGTGCCCGACGGAAAAAAACCTGGATAGGAAACGTGACACACGTTACTAATACCGCAGTGGCGCCTCGGACACTGTAATTCGGTATGTCACAGAACGTACAGAATATTACGAAAATCGCCACCATATCTGACAACCTGTGCAATTATTTCGATCGTGATAATTGCCCGATTGAGAACTATTGAGACAGGGCGTATTAATTTTTGGGCGTTGGCTGTCGTAGTAAGGGTAGGGCATGGATCTTTGGACCGGCCAGCACATGCTACCCAAGGACCACATGACCATCCACGAGCAACCTGAGAGCCTTAGGATTTCAAGGAAAAGAGGCGCGTTGCCTCTGAAGTGTGGCGTTTTTTTGCGAAAATAATGCATAATTTAAAAAATGTTACAGCCCTTGGGTTCTTTCTTGGACCGCAACGCCAGGGGTTTCTAGATAGGGGGCTCCGTGCGTGAGAGTTACCTGCTCGCACTGTGCCTGACGCTCGCGGGCGCACTTGCGGCGATAAGCGTGTTCTTTGTTCGCAGGGAACGCGCATTGCGTCACCGGCTGACGCGCGATGAATTGACCGGCGTCCTTAGCCAGCAGGAGCTGCATCGTCGCGCGCGTTTGTTGCTGGCCCAGAAAGAAGGGCCGGCGCGCCGGGGCGCCTTTTTCCTGGTCAGCTTTGAGCAATACGCCGAGATCAGCGCGATGCTGCGCGCCGGCGAAGAGCAGGCGCTGCTGGTGCAAGTGGCCAATCGGTTGGGTTTGCTGGCCCGCACGCTGGGGGGCTTGGTGGCGCGTACCGGTACCGACGCCTTCACGCTCTGTGTGCCCGAGGTGGATGAGCCCGGAGCGGCGCAGGTGTCGGCCAAACTGCTGGAAGATCTGAGCGTGCCCTATGAGCTGGGTGGCCGCCCGCTGATTGCGGTCTTCCGCATCGGAGCGGCGTTGTACCCCGAGCACGGCCGCACCGTGGAAGAGCTGCAACGCTGCGTCCAGGTAGCCATGGTTCCCTTGAAAGAGCGTGGCGGCCCGGGCTGGAATCTGTTTGATTTCAGGTTGTTAGCCCGCCATCGGGACGAGCAAGGCCTGGAAAACGACCTGCGTCTGGCGCTGACCACGCCCGCCATGGAACAGTTCGAATTGTTCTACCAGCCGGTCTGCGATAGCGGCACCGGAGTGGTGCAAGGGTGCGAGGCGCTGCTGCGTTGGCATCACCCCACGCTGGGCAGTGTGTCGCCCGCCGTCACCATCGAGCTGGCGGAACGCAGCGGCCTGATCGTGCCGCTGGGCGCGTGGATTCTGGAACGCGCCTGCTCGCAAGCCGCGCAGTGGCCGGCGGCCTGGCGCGTGCATGTGAATTTGTCGGTCAAGCAGATGAACGAGGACGGCCTGGTGCAACTCGTGTCGGATGTGCTGGCCGCTACGGAACTGTCACCCAGCAAGCTGGTGCTGGAGATCACGGAATCGATCTTCATCCTGCATTACGAGCGGCACGTGAAGATTCTGAACATCCTGCGCGCGCAAGGCATCGGCGTTGCGCTTGACGATTTTGGCTGCGGCTATTCCAGTCTGAATCATCTTCGCCACCTGCCCATCGATTGGGTGAAGATCGATCGCAGTTTCATCTCGGCGCTGGAATCCGATGCCGGCAGCCGCGAAGTCGTCTCTGCGCTGTTCGGCCTGTGCCAGGCGATGCGCCTGCCCGTCGTGGCCGAAGGCGTTGAAACCGAAGGTCAGCGCGAAATCCTGAAGTCCCTGGGTTGCCGCGTCATGCAGGGATTCCTGCTGGGACGGCCGGCGCCTGCCGCCGAAATCCAGGCTTTGGCCGCGGCGGTGTCATAATCTGGGTTGCTCGCAAACCCGACCTGTTGACCTCCTATGCCCGGCAATACCCTAGGTACCCTTTTTACCGTCACGAATTTCGGCGAATCCCACGGGCCGGCCATCGGTTGCGTCGTGGATGGCTGTCCTCCGGGGCTGAGCCTGGACGCCGCCGATATCCAGCTTGAATTGGATCGCCGCCGCCCTGGCACCTCGCGTCACGTGACGCAGCGCCAGGAAGCCGACCAAGTCGAAATACTGTCGGGTGTGTACGAAGGCGTGACCACGGGCACCCCCATTGGTCTGCTGATCCGCAACACGGATGCGCGCAGCAAAGACTATTCCAACATCGCCGACACGTTCCGCCCCGGCCATGCCGATTACGCCTACTGGCGCAAGTTCGGCGTGCGCGATCCGCGCGGCGGCGGCCGGTCGTCGGCCCGCCTGACGGCGCCCACGGTTGCCGCCGGCGCCATCGCCAAGAAATGGCTGGCCGAACAATACGGCGTGAAAGTGCGTGGCTACATGAGCCAGCTGGGTCCCATCGAGATTCCTTTCGTGACCTGGGACGAAGTTCCGAACAACGCGTTTTACGCACCCAATGCCGACGTCGTACCTGAGCTGGAAGCCTACATGGACCAGTTGCGCCGCGACGGCGATTCCATCGGCGCGCGCATTGAAGTCGTCGCCGAAAACCTGCCAGCGGGCTGGGGCGAACCCATTTACGACCGCCTGGACGCCGACATCGCTCACGTGATGATGGGCTTGAACGCCGTCAAGGGCGTGTCGATTGGCGCGGGCTTTGCCAGCATTGCGCAGCGCGGCTCCGAGCACGGCGACGAAATCACGCCAGACGGTTTCCTGACCAACCACGCGGGCGGCGTGCTGGGCGGTATCTCGACCGGCCAGCCGATCACCGTGTCGCTGGCCATCAAACCCACGTCCAGCATTCGTGTCGAGCGCCGTTCGGTCAATCGCGCCAATGAACCCACCGTCGTGCAGACGCTGGGCCGCCATGATCCGTGCGTGGGCATCCGCGCAACCCCGATTGCCGAAGCGATGCTTGCTCTGGTGCTGATCGACCACGCCCTGCGTCATCGCGGGCAGTGCGGCGACCCCATCTGATCTATCCCCGGCAGTCTTGCCCATCGTCTCCAGGAGGCCGATTTGAACCGTAAACGTCATCTGTTGCGCGGCACGGCCGTCGCGCTGGCGCTGACTGCGCTAGCCGGTTGCACCGGCATGAACACCACGCAGTCCGGCGCCATCGGCGTGAACCGCACGCAGTACATGTCCAGCCTGGTGCCCTCGCAGGCGCTGGAGCAAGAAGCCAGCCAGCAATACACCGACATCCTCAAGCAGGCCCAAGCCAAGGGGCTGCTGGATCGCGATGCGCAGCAGGTGGCACGCGTGCGCGCCATTTCCCAGCGGCTGATCGCGCAAGCGGGGGTGTTCCGCCCCGACGCCAGCGCCTGGAAGTGGGAAGTGCATGTGCTGTCCAGCGACGAGGTCAACGCCTGGTGCATGCCGGGCGGCAAAATCGCGGTCTATACCGGCCTGATTTCGAAGATCAAACCCACCGATGACGAGCTGGCCGCCGTGCTCGGCCACGAAATTGCCCATGCCTTGCGCGAGCACGCGCGCGAACGCGTATCGCAGCAGATGGCCACGAACCTGGGCTTGCAGGTCTTGTCGATTGCCACCGGTTCCAGTGCGGCAGGCGATCTGGGCGGGGAACTCACCAATGTGATGTTCACCTTGCCGAACAGCCGCACGCACGAGACCGAAGCGGATCGCATGGGCGTGGAACTGGCGGCCCGCGCGGGTTTTGACCCGCGCGCCGCCGTCACGCTGTGGCAGAAGATGGGCGCGGCGGACAGCGGCAATGCACCGCCCGAAATCCTGTCTACGCACCCGTCGGCGGCCTCGCGCATTACCGACTTGCAGGCCGCCGCGCAGCAGGTGATGCCGCTGTATCAGCAGGTCAAGAAGTAGCGCTTGGCGCTGGCGCTGGCTTGACGCCCGGCCCGCGCATGATGGTGATACCCAGGCTGGCCAGGATGCGCCGCGTTTCGGCATCCGGCACGTCTTCGGCATACACCGCAATGTTCAGCGTGCGGGCGGTCTCAAGCACCGAGGCCGTCAACTGCTGGCTGCCCGGGCTTTGCGACATGCCGCCCACAAAACCACCCCCCAGCTTCACGTAGGACAGCGGCAGCGTATGCAGTTGGGCCACTGCGCCAAACTGCTGCGCCAACCGGCGCACGCCGATATGGGCGCCGAATTCTGACGCCACGCGGGCGAGCGTCGCGATCTGTTCGTGGCATTCCACCAAACCGTGCGCATCGATTTCCAGGAACAGGCGATGCGCCAGCGGGCGGCGTTCCGTCAGCAGCAGCGCCAACTGGCGGAAGAACTTCTGGCCACGCAATGAGGGCAGGGCAACGCGCACCGCCAATTCGCCGTCGTGGCTTGCCAGCCAATCCAATCCCAAACGCACGGATTCCAGATCGCAATCGGCCACCAGGTCGAGCCGCACCGCGGGCGGAATGAACAGCGTGGCGGGAATCGCCTCCTGGTCGGGGGCCGTGCGCAACATCAGCATGGCTTCGGTGCGCACCGTGCCACCGTCGGCAGCCAGCAAAGGCTCCGTCGCCAGCTCGAAATGCTTGTCTTCCAGCGCGGTCAGAATCGCGTCCTTCCACGCCCGCTCGCCCGATTCCGACGGCGACTGCATGTCGGTCGCGCCCGCAATCACGACGTGATCGTTGTTGGCGCTTTCGGCGCGCATCAGCCCGAAGTCCAGGCGCGCCAGCACGGGGCCGGCCTGATTGCCCTGGCTGTAATCCGTCATGGCCGACGCCCAGCGGCAGAGATGGCCTTCGCCCACCGGGATGCGCGAGGCGTGCAGGTCCGCGCGCAGCCGTTCGGCAACCATCATCGCCTGGGGCGCTGCGCAATTAGGCAGCAGCAACGCAAAGTCAGATCCATTCAGACGAGCCAGCATGGGGGCGGCCACGTTCAAGGACTTCAGCGTGCCTTGAATGCGTTCGCACGCGGCGCGCAGCCACTGGTCGATGAATTCGCGCGGCATGTGTCGGTTCAGGTCGGCCAGATCACGTTGGCGGAACACCAGCACATGCCCGCCGCGCTTGGCGGCCGGATCTTCCAGCGCGCGCCGGAACTCGTTGACGAAGTACTTGCGGTTGGGCAGGCCGGTCACCGGGTCCTGGTTAAGCTCCAGCTCCAGCGATTCGATCTTGGCGTTTTGTTCCTCGACGCTGGCGTACACGCGTTCGCGCGTTTGATTCAGGGCCTGCACCACGCCCGACAGCTCGGGCACGCGCGCTTCAACTTGTTCGGGCGGCGAGTCCTGGCCAATGCTGCGCACGTGGTCGCTGATTTCCCGCAGCAGGCGGTTCTTGATCCAGCCCACCAGCACGAACGCGAACACGGCCCACAGCACGCCCGCGCCCACCACCAGCGCAATCATCTTCAAGCTGCTGCGCCACAGGGCTTCCCAGGCGTAGGCGTCGTTGGCGGTAAGCGTCACTTCACCAATCTGGCGCCAGCCGTCGCTGACCGCGTGGCTGGCCGATTGCGTGTCCAGCGGCGCCAGCTTCTGGAACCAGGCGGGCACCGCGTTCGGCGTGGCGGTGGACTTGCGTTCGATCAGCACCTTGCCATCGGGGTCCGTCAATCGCACCAGCGAAAAATGGCCGCCGTCATACAACGCGGACAGCAGCAGTTCCTGAAGCACCGGGTCGTTATTGGCGGGCTGCGACAAGGACAGCGCCAGCGATACCGCCGCGTCGGTGCTTTGCACCTGCAATTGGCCCGACAGGTATTCACGCGCCGAGTTCACGCTGAGCGCCAAGGTACCCAGCAAGATGACGCCAATCGCCAAGGTCACGCTGAGCAGTAGCTGTCGAAGTATGGACATAGTCTTGTTTCCGGCGATCAGGGGCGGATGCCTTCCCGATCCATGCGTTGAAGTAGATCACGCCAGCGGCTGAGCCGATCAACCGGCGCGGCGGGTTTGCCATCCACGTAGACCCCGTCGGCATTAAAGCTGAACACCGGCGTCAGATCGCGGCGCTGCGTGGCGGGCAGGATGGTTGAAATCAGGCTGTCCAGCACCAGCGGGACTGCATTCGGCGTTTCGTAATAGCCCAGCACCATGTGGGCGACCTGGCTGCTGCTGGCCGGTCCGCCGACGCGCGCGCGAACATAGATGAAGCGCAGCTTGTTGGCGGGTACGCCCATGGCCAGCAGCGTGAAGTACTTGCCGATGACATAGTCTTCGCAGTCACCCGCGCCTTTGCCCAGCGATTCCAGCGGCGTGGCCCAATAATCGGCCTGCCCCCAGATGGTCGCGTCTTCGCCAGACAGCAGCGCGCGATTCCAAAAATCATTCGCCGTCGTGAGACGGTCGCGTTCCAGCGCCGGCGGCGGGGCACGCAACAACTGTAGCCAGTTCCCGACCGACTTTGCACCCTTGGCGCCATAGCGGCTGGCGGCCAGGCTTTGCAGACGATCGGAATTTACCTCGAGCGCAAAGCTGCCGCCCCAGACGCAAGCCAGGCATAGCAGCACCAATCGGCACAGGGTCACCAAGCCGCGGAAACGGTGAGTCGAGGACATGAAACGGATTTTCACATTTTTCCGACTGTCGCAGACATGCCAGAGGAAAAAATGCTGGCGAACAAGGGGCGGGCCGCGGCCGGCCCGCCCCTTGCCACACCAAGGTATCGCCGTGGTGCTTAGCTGTGGTCGACGTTCAGCTTCCCCTTTTGCAGCAGGTCATTGATGATGGCCTGGTTGCTGAGCGCACCGTTGTTCGTCAGGTCCACGTTCTCCAGCACGATCTTCTGGTCAGCGCCTTGGGCAATCTGGCCCTTGGTGTTGATGTCGATGACCGTGTTGTTGCCTTCCTTGTGGATGTTCAGGTACTGCGTCAGCGTGCCGTCCTTCTCGCCAATCAGCAGATCCTTCAGATCCAGAACGTCGCCGCCATTGGCGATGGTGTCGGCGGAGAAGTCCTTGATCGTGTCGACCGACGGCGCGCCCACGGCGCCCTGATCGTTCAACTCCCACTTGAACGTGTCGCTGCCGGCGCCGCCGTACAACGTGTCGTCGCCCTTGCCGCCAATCAGCGTGTCAGTGCCCGACCCGCCATCCAGCACGTCGTTGCCCGCGCCACCATGCAGGTAGTCGTTGCCCGAGCCGCCGTAGAGGACGTCGTTGCCGTCATCGCCATACAGGGTGTCGTTGCCGCCCTGGCCGTAGATGATGTCGTCGCCCGTGCCGCCGTGGACGGTGTCGTCCCCGCCGCGCAGATCATCCGTCAGGTTGAACTGCGCGTGGTTGGCCTTCAGGTAGTCGTAGATTTCCGTGCTGGTCGCGGCATGGCCGTTCTGGTAGGCCAGGAAGTCCTGCAACGCCTTCAGGCCTTGGCCATCGTGCGATCCGGCGGCGACGGTGCCCCAGGCAAGGTGATCGGTATTGATCGTGTCGCCAAAGATGATGTCGTTGCCCGCGCCGCCGTTGATGACGTCGTTACCCACCACGGCCGGGTCCAGGCTGGAGCTGCCGCTTTGCAGCGCGGCGGCCAGGTCTTCACCCTTAAGCACGATGTCCACATCGCCGCCAGGGGCTGCGATGACGTTGCTGGCCGTGTAATTCGTACGCATGATGTCGTCGATATACACCGTAGCGTTGCCGCTGCCCGAGGTGTTGTCGGCCACATCGAACACAAAGCGATAGGTGCTGCCCGCGTACGTATTGGTGGTGATGGTGGTCCAGTTCGACATGGCGCTGGTGATGCTGCCCTTGTCGATGGTGATCCAGCTGCCGTCCGCCTTCTGCAACTGCAACGACCACGTGAACACGTCGCCCGTGTTGAAGCTGCCCGTGGCTGCCGAGAAGCTCATCTTGCCGTAGCCGGAGTAGTTGAACGTCGGCGTGATGGCGTTGGTGCTGGTGCCGCCAGCCGTATCAATGATGCGGATGTAGTCGCTGCTGACGCGGCTCACTGACCCGCCATTGCCCGTACCGGAAACCGTCCAGGTGCCAACGTTGCCCCAGCCCGAGCTCGAGTTGAAGTTGGCAATGGTGCTGGTGCTGGAACCGCTGCCGAAACTGGCATAGGTCGTCACCGCGCCGCCCGTGCTGCCCGTGTTGTCGAACAGGCGCAGGTAGTCTTCATTGACGCCGTTGCCGATGCCAATGCCGTGCACGGTGCTCATGTTGGACAGCGGCGTGAACGCATTCACGRATTCCTGCACCGTGGTCTGGTCGGTCGTACTGCCATCGCCACCCGTCGTGCCGTTGCTCTTGATGTAGTAGGTTGGGTCGCCGTCAGTCAGGAAGAACGTGACGTTTTCATACCCGTTCGCCACCGATTTGCCTGCCGCCGTCTGGCCGTTGAACCACGACACGGCGCTGTTGAAGGCCGCTTCGTAGTTCGTGCCGCCGGTTGCCGACAGATTATTGATGGCGTTCAGCAAGGTCTGGACGTTCGACGACGTCAGATTCTGCAGCGTAACCGGCGTACCCGCCGACGTCGCAAAACCAATCAGCGTGACGTTGACGATGCCGTCATGGCCCACCAATTGGTTGGCCAGGTTCGTCAGTGCGTCCTTGACGAGCGCAATGCGCGACTGGCCCGAACCCGAGGTCGAACCGTCCAGCTTGTACGCCATACTGCCCGACGTATCCACGACCAGGGCAATGTTGTAGTTCTTGCCCGGCTCTACGGTCACGACCGTGCCGCCCTTGTCGCCCAGGATGATGTCGTCGCCCGAACCGCCGTTCAGCACCGGCGTGGTGCCCGTGCCGCTGCCGACGTTTTCGCCCGTCACCACATTGTTGGTGTTCAAGACGAAGTTGTACGTGCCCGAGGTGTTCTGGCCGCCATGGTCGGTGCCACCGCCATCGCGCACCTGGAACCCGATCGAGGTATCCAGGCCATTGGCCGACGGCGTGAAGACCAGCTTGCCAGCCGCGATATCCGCCGCCGACACCGCCGTGTTCAGCGCGACGGGGCTGCCGTTCAGCGTCAACGTGCCATCGGTGGGCAGGCGCGAGATGATCACGCTTTGCAGGGCGTTGCTTTCGGCGCCGTCGCTGAAATTGAACTCGGCCACCGTGAAGACATGGCTGGTGCCGATTTCCACATTGGCAGAGTTATCCGCAGCAACCGGCGCGTCGTTCGTGCCCACAATCGACACCGAGATCGGTTGAACCGTCGTGCCGTCGCCCGCGACCACGTTGAACGACTCGGAAAGCGTGGCGCCAGCAGGCAGGTTCTGCACCGCCGGCAGGCTGTTGTTCAGCGTGTACGTCCAGTTCCCGTTGGCGTCGATCGAGAACGTGCCGTACTTGCCAACCACATTGGTCTGCGCCACCACGCCGCTCTGGCCCACGTCCGCATCCACTACGTTCAGCTTGCCGCTGGTGGACAGGGTGTAGTCCTCGGTCACCGTGCCGGACGTCTGGCCGGTGATCGCCGGCGCGTCGTTCGTGCCCGTGATGGTGACCGTGACCGGCAACTGCGCCGTGCCACCATGGCCGTCGTTGACGGTCACTGTGATGGTGTCCGTCACCTGCTGGCCTTCCTTCAGGCCTTGGACATTGGCGCTGGCGTTATTCAGCGTGTAGGTCCACTTGCCCGAGCTGTCGACCGTAAACGTGCCGTATGTACCGGCCCCGCTGTTGCTGACCGACCACGTGTGCGTATCGGTCGTATCGATGTCGGTCTTGGTCAGTTGGCCGGTGGTAGTCAACGTGCCATCTTCCTTCACCGCGCCCGTCGTCACGCCGGCCATGGTAGGCGCATCGTTGGACCCGGTGACGGTCACGGTGATGACCTGCGTGGCCGTGCCGCCGTGGCCGTCATTGATGGTCACGGTGATGGTGTCGGTCACCTTCTGGCCATCGGCCAGCGCCTGAACCTTGGCGTTGGCGTTGTCCAGCGTGTACGTCCACTTGCCGGCCGCATCCACCACGAAGGAACCGTACGTGCCCTTGCCGGCGTTGTTCAGCGTCCACGTGTGGGTGTCGGTGGTGTCGACATCCGCCTTGGTCAACTGGCCGCTGACCACTTGCGTGCCGTCTTCGGTCACGCCACCACTGACAACGCCGCCGATCGTCGGGGCATCGTTGGTGCCAGTGACGGTGATGGTGACGACTTGCTGCGCCGTACCGCCGTGGCCGTCGTCGACAGTGACGGTGATGGTGTCGGTCACTTGCTGGCCATCGGCCAGGGCTTGCACCTTGGCGTTGGCGTTATCCAGCGTGTAGGTCCACTTGCCGGTGCTGTCCACCGCCAGCGTGCCGTACGTGCCCTTGCCAGTATTGTTGACGGACCAGGTGTGCGTGTCGGTTGCGTCGACATCGGTCTTGGTCAACTGGCCGGTAATGACTTGCGTGCCATCTTCCTTCACCGCACCGGTCGTCACGCCGCCAATAGTCGGGGCATCGTTCGTGCCGGTAACGGTGATGGTGATGACCTGCTGCGCCGTCCCGCCATGGCCGTCGTCGACGGTCACGGTGATGGTGTCGGTCACTTGTTGGCCGGCAGCCAGGGCTTGCACCTTGGTGCTGGTGTTGTCCAGGTTGTAAGTCCACTTGCCGGTGGCATCGACGGCGAAGGTGCCGTACGTACCCTTGCCAGCGTTGTTGACGGACCAGGTGTGCGTGTCAGTGGCGTCAACATCGGTCTTGGACAACTGACCCGAGATGCTGCTCTGCGCGGCATCTTCCGTAACCGCTCCAGTCGATGCACCTGAGATGGTCGGGGCATCGTTGGAGCCGGTGACGGTGATGGTGATGACCTGCTGCGCAGTCCCGCCATGGCCGTCATCGACGGTCACGGTGATGGTGTCGGTCACTTGCTGGCCGGCAGCCAGGGCTTGCACCTTGGTGCTGGTGTTGTCCAGGTTGTAGGTCCACTTGCCGGTGGCATCGACCACGAAGGAACCGTACGTGCCCTTGCCGTCGCCCGGAACCGACCACGTATGGGTGTCGTTGGTATCGACGTCAACGGCAGTCAGTTGGCCATTGATCGTCTTGACGCCGTCTTCAACGACTGCGCCGGTCGATGCGCCCGTGATGGTGGGGGCGTCGTTGGCACCCGTGATGGTCACGGTGATGACCTGCGTAGCCGTGCCGCCATGGCCGTCGTTGACGGTCACGGTGATGGTGTCGGTTACTTGCTGACCGGCAGCCAGGGCTTGGACCTTGGTGCTGGCGTTGTCCAGGTTGTACGTCCACTTGCCGGTCGCATCGACCGAGAACGAACCGTACGCGGCCTTGCCGTCGCCCGGAACCGACCAGGTGTGGCTGTCGGTGGCGTCAACATCCACGGCAGTCAGTTGGCCCGAAGTCGTCTTGGTCAGGTCTTCGGTGACATTGCCCGTTGCCGCGCCCGTGACGGACGGCAGGTCGTTGGAGCCGGTGACGGTGATCGTAATGACCTGCGTAGCCGTGCCGCCATGGCCGTCGTTGACGGTCACGGTGATGGTGTCGGTCACTTGCTGACCGGCGGCCAGGGCTTGCACCTTGGTGCTGGTGTTGTCCAGGTTGTACGTCCACTTGCCGGTCGCGTCGACCGAGAAGTTGCCGTACGTACCGTTGCCGTCGTTGTTGACGGACCAAGTGTGCGTGTCGGTCGTGTCGACGTCGATGGCCTTCAGTTGGCCATTGATGGTCGTTGCGACGTCTTCAGTCACCGCACCCGTCGCCGCGCCGGAGATGGTCGGAATGTCGTTGGTGCCGACGATGGTGACCACGACTTGGCCGGTGGTGCCATCCGCCGTCGTAACGATGAACGTCTCCGTCAGGGTCTTGCCCGCGCCCAAGCCTTGAACGGCCGGGTCGTTATTGGTCAGGGTGTAGGCCCACTTGCCATTGGCGTCGATGGAGAAGGTGCCGTGCTGACCGGCAGCATTGGTCTGCGTTTGGAAGACCGCTTGACCAGCGTCGGGATCGGTGACTTCGAGCTTGCCGCCGGTCGTAAGCGTCACGTCTTCGGTGACCGAACCCTTGTCATCGCCGGGTTGAGCCGGATTGATGGTCGCGCCGTCGTCCGTGCCGTTGATGGTGACCGTGACTTGCTTGTCGACGATTCCGCCGTTGCCGTCGTTGACGGTCACGGTGAAGGTTTCGGTAAAG
>NZ_JBFTRX010000015.1:0-149168 GCF_056399725.1 Achromobacter sp. 01N37 | reverse complement strand
CATCAAGAAGGTCAAGGTTGTGACCTCGGGCGCGGGCGCCGCTGCCTTGGCTTGCCTGGACCTGATGGTGGACCTGGGTCTGCCGCTGGAAAACATCTGGGTGACGGACATCGAAGGCGTGGTCTATGAAGGCCGCACCGTGCTGATGGACCCGGACAAAGCGCGCTTTGCGCAGAAAACCGACGCCCGCAAGCTGGCCGAAGTGATCCAGGACGCCGACGTGTTCCTGGGCCTGTCGGCAGGCGGCGTGCTGAAACCCGAGATGGTTGCCGCCATGGGCACGCGCCCGCTGATTCTGGCGCTGGCCAACCCCACGCCGGAAATCCTGCCGGAAGTGGCGCACGGCGTGCGCGACGACGTGGTCATGGCCACGGGCCGTTCGGACTACCCGAACCAGGTCAACAACGTGCTGTGCTTCCCGTACATTTTCCGTGGCGCGCTGGACGTGGGCGCCACCACCATCACGCGTGAAATGGAAATGGCGGCGGTGTACGCCATTGCGCAACTGGCCGAAGAGGAACAGAACGAAGTCGTGGCGGCCGCTTACGGCACCTATGACATCTCGTTCGGCCCCGAATACCTGATCCCCAAGCCGTTCGACCCGCGCCTGATCGTGCGCATCGCCCCGGCCGTGGCCAAGGCCGCCATGGACGGTGGTGTCGCCACGCGCCCGCTGGCCGACTTGGAAGCCTACGCAGAGCAGTTGCAGCAGTTCGTGTACCACTCGGGCGCGTTCATGAAGCCGCTGTTCTCGGCTGCCAAGCGCATCGTGCGCGGTGGCGGCAAGTCGCGCATCGTGTTTACCGAAGGCGAAGACGAACGCGTGCTGCGTGCGGTGCAAGTGATTGTGGACGAAGGCCTGGCCCGTCCCATCCTGGTCGGCCGCCCCGCGGTGTTGCTGTCGCGCATCGAGAAATTCGGCCTGCGCCTGCGCCTGGGTGAAGACGTCGAAGTCACCAACCCGGAATACGACGAACGCTTCCATCAATACTGGACGACGTACTGGGAACTGATGTGCCGTCGTGGCATCACCAAGGAAATGGCGCGCGTGGAAATGCGCCGCCGTCTGACCTTGATTGGCGCGATGATGGTGCACCTGGGCGACGCCGACGGCATGGTCTGCGGCACGGTGGGCGCGTATCACGACCACCTGCGTTTCGTGGACGAAGTGATCGGCCGCCGCCCGGGCCACAACGTGTACGCCGCCATGAACATCCTGCTGCTCAACGAGCGCACGGTGGTGCTGGTGGACACGCACGTGAACGACGAGCCCACGGCTGAGCAGATCGCTGAATTCACCGTGATGGCCGCGCACGAAATGGCCCGCATGAATCTGGCGCCGAAGGTGGCGTTGCTGTCGCGGTCGAACTTCGGTTCGGGCAGCTCGGCCTCGGGCGCCAAGATGCGCCGTGCGCTGGAACTGGTGCGCGAAGCGGCACCCGAAATCGAGATCGACGGCGAAATGCACGGCGACTGCGCGCTGGACGAAGCGCTGCGCATGCGCATCCTGCCGTCGTCCACGCTGAAGGGCGAAGCGAATCTGCTGGTGTGCCCGAACGTGGACTCCGGCAACATTGCCTACAACCTGCTCAAGACGGCAGCCGGCGGCAACGTGGCGGTGGGCCCGTTCCTGTTGGGCGCGAATGCGCCGGTGCACATTTTGACGTCGAGCTCGACGGTGCGCCGCATCATCAACATGACGGCCATGACCGTGCTGGACGCCAACCGGGTGGACACGGCCGTCTAAGACCCAGGCACGCGGCGCGCAACGCGCCCGCCAGGCATCAACGCCCCGACAAGCCGCACACGTGTGCCGCTTGCCGGGGCGTTTCTTCATGCGCGCGCCGATGCGGCGGGCGCAAGCGTTCAGGGCAGGTGGGGCAACAGCCGCTGGGGCAGCGAATAGTTGTCGATATGGTCGCGGAACGCGGTAATGAACAGGTCCTCGGCCGCGCTGCGGTGCGCATCCCCGTGCCAAAGCAGATGCAGGTCGGCGGCGCACACGCCTTCGCCGGGCGGCAAACGCCATAGGCGGCCTTCCGCCAGATCGGCCTGCACGCTGTGTTCGGGCAGGCAGCCGATGCCGAAGCCCGCCACCAGCAGGCGCTTCACCTCGTCATGCTGTGAGGACGTGGCGATGATGCTGCCCGAAAACCCGCGCTGATCGCGAAAGATGGTCAAGGGCGACAGGCTGTCGCCCAAGGCGTCGCTGGCGAACGAGACAAAATTCTCGTTCAGCAGATCTTCCATGCGGATGTCCGTGCGCCCGAACAGCGGATGGTGCTTGCCGCAGAACATGGCGTAGCGCTGTTGCAGGAATAGCTTGTGTTCCAGCCGCTTTGGAATCTGCCGGCATAGCGCGATGCCGGCCGTCGCGCCCCGCTGTTGCAGCACGTTCGCGATCTCGCTGCTGGGCAGCACGTCCAGCTGGACTTCAATGCGCGGGTGCGCGCGATGAAAGCGTACCCAGAACTCGTCATACACCGCCGAATGGATGCGGCTGGCCACCAGCAGATGGATTCGGCCCACCGTTTCTTCTTCCGCCTGCGCCACGTCGCTGACCAGCTGCGACACGTTTCCATGGATGGCCAAGGCGGCTTGGCGCACCTCTTCTCCGGCCGGGGTGATGGCGAATTTGGAGTGATGCCGCTCGATCAGCCTGCGGTCCAGCTGTTGTTCAAGCCGGCGCAACGCCTGGCTGACCGCCGACTGGGTCAGGTGCAGCTTGATAGCAGCGCCGCTAATGCTGCGCTCTTGAGCGATCACCAGAAACGTCCGCAGAAGATTCCAGTCCAGGCGGTCGCCCACGCGTGCAATCGTCGTTGGGGCAATCAATGGTTCCTTCATAACACCTTGATCGATAAAGAATTGGTGGGCAGCGGGCGGCCGGCAAGGGCAGCGTCGGCCATCATAGCGCAACATTAATTTAATTTAAGTCGATGATAAGAAATCAGAAATTGACCACCCCCACGGGCGCGGGCGATAAAGCCGCCATCAAATCCAAAAATCCAAGGAGAAAACATGTCGGCCCCCGCCCGCTCATCCGCCACCAGGCAGCCCGTGCGCGCCGCTGCCGCGGCATTCATCGGCACCACCATCGAGTGGTACGACTTCTACATTTACGCCACGGCCGCCGCGCTGGTGTTCGGCAAGGTGTTCTTTCCCACCGCCGATCCGTTTGTCAGCACGATGGCGTCCTTTGGCACGTTCGCGGCGGGCTTTCTTGCGCGGCCATTGGGCGGCCTGGTGTTCGGCCATCTGGGCGACCGTGTCGGACGCAAGAATGCGCTGATGGCCACGTTGATCATCATGGGCGTGGCCACCGTGGGTATCGGCCTGTTGCCCAGCTATGCGCAGGCCGGCATGCTCGCGCCCGCGCTGTTGTTGTTGCTGCGTCTGGCGCAAGGCCTGGCCGTGGGCGGCGAATGGGGCGGCGCAGTGCTGATGGCGGGCGAACACGCATCACAGCGTCGGCGCACCTTCGCCGCGTCTTTCGCACAGTTGGGCAGCCCGGCGGGTTTGATTCTGTCGCTGGTGGCGTTTCGTCTGATCACGACCTTGGACGAAGCCGACTTTCTGGCCTGGGGCTGGCGTATCCCGTTCCTGGTCAGCGCTGTGCTGCTGGGGGTGGGCTATTTCATCCGCGTCGGGGTCAGCGAATCGCCTGACTTCGCCAAGGTGCTGGCGCAGCAGGAAACGTCCGAAGTCCCGGCACGTGAAGTTTTGCGCACCGCCTGGCGCACGGTGTTGCTGTGCATGGGCGTGTGCACCGTGGCGATCGGCGGCATCTACTTCACCAACACATTCATGCTGGCCTACACCACGCAGACGCTGGGCCTGGACCGCGCGATGATCCTGGACTGCCTGTTCGCCGTGGCCATCATCCAGCTGATCGTGCAACCGCTGGCCGCCTGGTTCGCTGAATCGCTGGGCACGTCGCGTGTGTTGATGATCGCGGCGGCGTGCTCGGTAGTGGCGCCGTATCCGATGTTCGTGTTGGTCAGCCACGCCACGCCGCTCAGCATCGTTGCCGGCATCGCGATCGTGCTGGTGTTCATGGCGACCATCTATTCGGCCATGGCCGGCTTCATCAGCGCGGCCTTCGAGACCCACGTCCGCTACTCGGGAATTTCGCTGTCGTATCAGCTGTGCGGCGCTGTCGCGGGCGGCTTCACGCCGTTGATCGGCACCTGGCTGTCGCATCAGTATCCCGGCCAATGGCTGCCGCTGGCGCTGTTCTATTCCGCGCTGTCGGCCATCACGCTCGTTTCGATATGGGGCCTGGCCAACCACAAGCCGCGCCACGCTACTACCCCTCGCGCCGTGACGCCCGCCGCCTGAGGCCGCGCCCGACGTTCACTTCAAGGAGACATCATGGATACCGCTCACACCCCCGCCGCACTGACGGCCGAACAGACGCGCCGCATTTTGCAGGCGGTGGATGACCGCTTCGATGCGCAGTTGGCCTTCACGCAGGATCTGGTGCGCTTTCCCTCGCTGCGCGAGCAGGAGCACACCGCGCAGGACTTCTTGTACGAGGCGATGCGCCAGCGCGGCTTTGCGATGGACCGCTGGAAGATCGACGTCAAGGACATCGAGTCCCATCCGGGCTTTGGTCCCGTCACGGTCTCATACGAGAACGCATTCAACGTGGTCGGCACCTACCGGCCTGACGTGCAGACCGGGCGGTCGCTGATCTTGAACGGGCATGTGGACGTGGTGCCCACGGGGCCGCAGGACATGTGGAGCCGTTCACCCTGGGACCCGGCCATCATCGACGGCTGGATGTATGGCCGCGGCGCCGCCGACATGAAGGCCGGCCTGGCCGCCAATCTGTTCGCCTACGACGCCCTGCGCGCGGCGGGCTACGCACCGGCAGCGCCGATCTATTTCCAATCGGTGGTCGAAGAGGAATGCACGGGTAACGGCGCGCTGGCTGCGCTGTTGCGCGGTTACAAGGCCGATGCGGTCATCATTCCCGAACCCGAAGAAAACATGCTGGTGCGCGCCAACGTGGGCGTGTTGTGGTTCAAGGTCCGCGTGCAAGGCCACCCCACGCACACACGCGAAATGGCCAACGGTTTCAACGCCATCGACGCCGCCTACGCCACTATCGAAGCGCTGCGCAAGCTGGAAACCAAGTGGAACGGGCAGCACCACTGCCACCGCCATTTTGAACACCTGGACCACCCCATCAACTTCAACATCGGCAAGATCGAAGGCGGCGACTGGCCCTCCACCGTGCCGCCGTGGTGCGAATTCGATGTGCGCGCCGCCATCTACCCCGGCACGACGGCGGACGAAGCGCGCGCCGAGATCGACGCCTGCCTGCGAGACGCCGTATCCGACCCCCGCCTGGGCGGAACGCCACCCACCGTCACATACACGGGCTTCTACGCCGAAGGCTACGTGCTGGAAGAAGGCTCCGACGCAGAAAACACGCTACGCGAGTGCCACCGCCAGGCGTTTCAAAGCGAACTGCAAAGCTTCACCACGCCAGGCTATCTGGACGCCCGCGTCTTCGTCATCTATGGCGATATGCCCACCTTGGTTTACGGCCCCAAGTCACTGGACATCCACGGCTTTGACGAACGCGTGCATCTTGAATCGGTACGCCTCATCACGAAGACCATCGCGCTGTTCATCGCGCAATGGTGCGGCGTGCAGGGTTGAGGTAAGCGGGGACACTTCGTGTGGCCCTTTCGCGTTGCAGCAATAAAAATGGCCCCGCTGGGGGCCATTTTCTTGGCGAACGATTCGCGTCAACACCTTATCAAGTGCTGCTGGCCTTCCAGGTGCCGTCGGGCATTTTGCAGAACCAGAATTGCCATTTTTCCGTGGTGCTGGTGCGCGCGAAATCCGCCACCAGGAAGCGGCACGTGCGGTTGTCCTTGACCGTCGACGTTTGCGTCGGCGTGAGCTGCACGGTGATCGGCGCGGCCCGCTTGGGCTGAGTCTTGCTGGCCCATTCGGTGCGCTGGCCGTCGGCCGAGCTGTTCAACGCTTGCGCGATAGCTTCGTGGAACGAGGTCCGGTCGCCCTTGGGAATCTGAGTGATGAGCGAGTTGTTCAGCATCACCGGCGGCGCGGCGACCGCCGCTGCCGACATACCGCCTGCGACGAGCAGTGCGGCAAGAACGTGGGTATATCTCAAGATAGGCTCCCTTCTTATTGACCAGATTGTTATGCGTGCAATGGAGCCGATAGTACGCCAAGCCATGCGCCACGTAAAAAAAAGGCCGCCAGATTGCCGGCGGCCAAGGTACAACAAGGGGAGGGTAAATCGCGGTAATCGTGAGGCCGGGGCGCGTGGCCCCGGGGCAGATCAGTTGCTGTGATAGACGCCAGCGAAGGGCATGTCGTTCGGTTCAACGTTGGACACTTGGCCTGCGGCCTTGGCGGCGGCGAGTTCAGCCTGCACATCGGCGCGGGTCTTGCCCGATTGGGGGGCGCCGTAAACGCCTTGGAAGGGCACGTTGTTCGGTTCGACGTTGGTGACCAGGCCAGCGGCCTTGGCGGCAGCCAGTTCGGCTTGCACCTGGGCGCGGGTCGGGCCTTCGTACTGGGTGCCGTAAACGCCTTGGAACGGCACGTTGTTGGGTTCGATGTTTTGCGATGCGTAGGCGCCAGCGCTTAGGGCGGCCAAGGACAACATCAGTGCGGTAGCGAGGGTCTTCTTCATGGTAAATCTCCGATTTCAAGAGCCTGGGGGCGAATCCGGCGGCCTATCCGTCGTGGTTCGTTGCTGTTTCCCGATGACTGAATTCTGCGCCGAGTCAGGCTAGGGATAAACCCGGATATCGGTAAAAGATATTTCCATCAATGGAAAGATACTGTTCGATTTATTCGATAGTCTCCATTCATGGAATCGATAGCGTGCCCTCTGTCTCCTGGAAACTGGCATGGAAAAGGTCCATCTGACACGTGAAAAAGCCACGCTGCTGATCACGCTGTTTGCCAAGGCAGAAGAAAGCCGCCTGCCCGATTCCCTATTGCAAGACCGCTACGCGGCCGACGCCGTCGCCCGGATCGACCACGACTTTTCCGCGTTGCGCATGCGCCGCGACGAGATGATTGGCTTGGCGATGCGGGCGTATTCGCTGGACGGCTGGGTGCGCGAGTTCATCGCCGCCCACAGCGGCGCCACGGTGCTGCATCTGGGATGCGGGCTGGACAGCCGGGTGTTTCGGGTGGACCCTCCAGCAGACGTCAACTGGTTCGATGTGGACTACCCCGACGTCATCGCCCTGCGGCGTGCGCTGTACCCGTCGCGCCCCGGTTACGCGCTGATTGGTTCGCCACTGTCGGATCTGGGCTGGCTCGCGCAGATTCCCACCGACAAGCCGGCGCTTGTGGTGGCCGAAGGCCTGTTCCTGTACTTACAAGAGGAAGAGGTGCTGCAACTGATGCGTGTGGTGACCACGCAATTCCCCACCGGCGAGATCGCGTTCGACGCCTATAACCGGCTGGGCTTGGCGCTGGCGCGGCGCAACCGCATGTTCCGGGCGACGGGCGCCGTGATGCGCTGGAGCCTGGAAAATCCGCAGAACCTGGAGGCCCAGGTGCCGGGCATGCGCCTGCGCACCGAGCAGGGGATGGAAGAAGCCAGCGATAGCAGGCAGCTGGCCAGGCTGAGCTGGCGTGGGCGCATGGGGTTGTGGTTGATGCGCCGGGTATTGCCGCTGCGCCGCTTGGGGCGGTTGCTGCGGTACCGTTACTAGCGTGGCGTCAGGCGTGCAGGGGCAGCAGCGTGACGTCGGCGTTGGAACGTCAGCGTTTGAACGTCAGCGTCAGAACGTCAGCGTCAGAACGTCAATAATGCGGCGGCAGTTCGTCGCGCAGGCTGCGAAAAGGCGCTGCGCCTTCCGGGGCCTGCTGGCGCAGGTCTGCCACTTCGCGCTGTAGCCGGTCGATTTGCTGTTGCTGCCGCACGATGATCTGATTCAGCTGTTCCAGCAGGTCGTCCGAGAAGCTGGACTTGACCTCCAGTTCGAGCAGGCGGCGTTCGATGTCTTGCATGGGTTCCATGGCGGCTATTAGAACCTATTCCCGCCCGGGATTTCCAATGGGGCGGGCCAGACTTTTTGAGCACAGGAGAAGGATTTGACGGAGCGGGCGGATCGGCGCGCGGCATTGCGGCCGCGGAAGGTGCATCAAGGGCTGCGATGGCTCGCGCGCGGGTCGCTGGCGGTGGGGATGGTTAACGGCGCCTGGGCGCAAGAGGCCGAGTCCACGCTGTCCCCGGTAGTCGTTACCGGTACGCGCATGGATACATCGGTGCTGGATACGCCCGCCTCGGTGGATGTGGTCTACGGCGTGGCGATGCGTCGCGGGCAGCCTCAGATCAATCTGTCGGAAGGGTTGGCCGGCGTGCCGGGGTTGCAGATCCAGAACCGGCAGAACTACGCGCAGGACTTGCAGATATCCAGCCGGGGATTCGGCGCGCGCTCGACCTTTGGCGTGCGCGGGGTGCGGCTGTAYGTSGACGGCATYCCCGCSACGATGCCGGACGGGCAGGGGCAGACCTCCAATATCGACATCGGCTCCATCGACCGCGTTGAAGTGTTGCGCGGCCCGTTTTCCGCGCTGTATGGCAATTCCTCGGGTGGCGTCATTCAGGTCTATACGGAAGACGGCGCGGCGCCGCCATCGCTTGCGGCCAGCGCGTGGGCGGGCAGTTTCGGCACGTGGCGCTACGGCGCGAAAGCCAGCGGCGTCACCGCGACGGGCGCAGGGGAACTGGATTACGTGGTGGACCTGACACGCTTTACGACAGACGGCTATCGCGACCACAGCGCCGCCCGCAAGAACCTGGCCAATGCCAAGCTGGGCCTGCAACTGGACGACGCCAGCCGCCTGACCATCGTCGCCAACAGCGTGGACCTGAAGGCGCAGGACCCCTTGGGCCTGACGTATCAGCAGTTTCAGGACGACCCGCGGGCCGCGCCCCTGGCCCAGCAATACGACACCCGTAAAACGGTGCGGCAGACGCAGGGCGGCGTGGTCTACGAACGGCAGGTGGATGGCCGCAACACCTTGCGCGTGATGGCGTATTACGGCCAGCGCGACACCACGCAGTACCAATCGATTCCCCCGGCCGCGCAATTGGCGCCCACGCAGGCGGGCGGCGTCATTGATCTGGCGCGCCAATACGGCGGCGCGGACGTGCGCTGGACGTCGGAACTGGACATGGCGGGCCGGCCGCTGACGCTCATTGGCGGCTTCTCTTACGATTCCCTGCGGGAAGACCGCAAGGGCTATCAGAATTTCACCGGCACAGGCGCCAATCAACAGCTGGGCGTGCAGGGCGCGTTGCGGCGCGACGAGACCAACACCGTCTACAGCGCCGATCCGTATGTGCAGGCCTCATGGAAGGTGTCGCCGCGCTGGACCTTGGATGCCGGGCTGCGTTACAGCACCGTGCGCTTCGATTCGAACGATCATTACATCGTGCCCGGCAACGGCGATGACAGCGGCGATGCCCGCTATCGCAAAGCCTTGCCCGTGGCCGCCGTGCGCTATGCGGTCAGTTCCGATGTGAGTGTTTATGCCTCGTATGGCCGGGGCTTTGAAACCCCGACACTTAACGAGATCTCGTACCGGCCTGGCGGCCAGCCTGGCTTGAACTTCGGCTTGTCGCCCGCGCTCAGCACCAATCTGGAGGCTGGCGTCAAAGCGAGGTTGGCCGGTGGGCTGGCGACGGCAGCGGTGTTCCACACCCGTACCGACGACGAAATCGTGTCGGCGGGCAGCTCGGGCGGGCGCACCAGTTACCAGAACGCAGGGCGCACCCGGCGCGACGGCGTGGAGCTTGGGTGGACGGGGGAATTCGCGCCGCATTGGCGCACGCAGTTTGCCTATACGTGGCTGAACGCGCGCTACGCCGACGATAGCGGGGCAGACATCCGCGCCGGCAACAAGATTCCCGGCATTGCGCGCCAAGCCGTGTTCGCGTCGTTGGCCTGGGCGCCGCCCGAAGGCTGGCAGGCGTCGGTGGAAGGGCGCGCGCTTAGCAAGATCTATGTGAACGATGCCAATGATCAGGACGCGCCCGGCTACTTCGTGGCGGCGGTGAGCGCGGGATACGTGAAGCGGCTGGGGCCGTGGGAGCTCAACGCCTATGCGCGTGTGGATAACCTGTTCGACAAACGCTACGCGGGTTCGGTGATCGTCAATGAAAGCAATGGACGCTATTACGAACCGGCCGCCGGGCGCAGCGCCGGGATCGGCGTGGGCGCGACCTACCGGTTCTAGTTGCGCGGTGGGCGTGGGCGCGACCTACCGGTTCTAGCTATGGGGCGGGGGCGTGAGCGCCCCGTACTGGTTCTACCTTCGGGCCAGCTCAGTCCGGCGTGTCCGTGTAGCAGACGTCGTAGTCTTCGCAGTTGGGGCAGCCGGGCGCGGCCGATGGCGGCAAGCCCGCATGTTCGCAGGCGGAATAGGCCAGGAATTTCTTCCAGCGCAGGTTGCGCACGTTGCGCACGACCAGCCCGGGGTAGTGGCGCGCCAGCAAAAACGTGACGTCTTCGCGGCCAGACAAACCCAGGTCGCGCCACAGATGATCGGGCCGCAGGCAGGCATGCACCAGCACGCCCGTGACCCACGGCGTGGTTTCCGGTTCTGGCGCGCGATAGGCATCCAGCAGCACCCGCAACAGCAAGGTAAAGCCAGGTTTCGGATCGCCCCGGCCATACGTGACATAGCCAGCGTATTGGTCGGCCAGCGCGGCCAGCCGGTCTTCGCCCGAGGCCAGCGCGCCGGGGAACAGGTGGCCTAGCAGCTCGGTCAGCTCTTGCGGGCACAGGCCGCTGCGCGATAAATCCTGATGCGCCAAGCTCGTGCCGATGACGGTGGCGAAGAATCCCGCATCGGGGTGGCCGGGCGGTGCGTGATGCAGCAGGGCGCGCGCAAACCGTTGGGCCGGCTTGACAAGGTCAGCCTGGGCGGGGGATGGGGTCAGCACGGCGTCCATGGGGGTAGCGGCAGTCGCGAAATGGTTAAGCTGTTAATGAAGTCGTTATGTTTCGAAATATATAACGGAACACAGACCATTCTGGCGATATTGTGGACAAAATTGACTCAGGACATACCCGGGGATATTTGGCGCGAGGGGTATCATCAGCGTCCCCGATTCCCTGGTATTCCCGCCCCGCATGCAGCGCTTTCATCCCACAATTTCCCGTTTGTTCGGCGCCGTTCTGGTCGCGCTGGCTGGCATGGCGGCCACGCCGCAACCCGCCGTGGCGTCCGATATCGGCGCCGTGATCGAGTCCGTTCGGTTGTCGCGCTACCCGCTGCGCGAGCCGGAACGCCGTGCCTGGGGTACCGAGAACGTCAAGGACGCCGTCGTGGTCGGGCAGATGGAAAACCGGTTGTACCTGTACCGGTATACGCGCGGCGCGGGCAAGGAATTCAGCCTGGATTTCCGTTCGCAGCCGCTTGCGATCGACCCGGCCAAGTGGAGTGCTTCGCGGGAAGAACGCGTGGTGGTCCGCACCCCGCGCAACGCCGAAACGGTTTACTGGGTGGGCTATTCCTATAGCGGTTCCGACGACACGCAGGCCGATGGCTTCCTGGTGGATGCCCAAGGCGTTGCCGCCTCGGTCCATGCCGATGCGGCGTTGGCCGTCGTGACCGCTGATCGGCCCTGGGACGAGGCCAGGAAGGCGCAGGCGCTTGTCACCTTGCGCGCGGCCCTGACCGATTACCCCGTGCGCATGAGGGCGTTTCCTGCCGAAGTCCGTTTCGAATATCAGACGCCCGTCGACATAACCGCCACGTTCCGCACGCTGCATCAAGTTGCGCGCGCCATCCCGCGCGCGAAGACGGCCGAGTTCAATCGCGCGCTGGCAGACTTGCGACGCTTCGTCATGGAGCAGGACTACCGCGAGATCGATCCCACCGGCAAGGATGCCGACCTGCTCACAGCGTTGAACGACTATGGTTTCTGGCTGGCCGAATCGGGCGACACGGCGCAAGCCGACCGCATCTTGACCGAGGTGCTGCGCCGTGACCCGTCGCGCACGGCGGCGTACCTGAACCGTGCCGACGCACGCTGGAAGCATGGCGAAAAGACGCGTGACAAGCGTGACTATTTTCAAGCCCTGGCTCGCGAAGACTACCGCCTGTACTGCTCGCGCCGCCTGACGGCCAAGGAACCCATTCCCGCCAACATCGCGACCCGCATCGGCGTTGCCTTGAACGAAGCGGCGCTTACCGCCGACGTCTGCCGGCCGCGGCTTGCGATCTTCAAGGCGATCCAGGCCGACGACCTGAACGCCGTGCGCGCCGAACTCTCAAGCGGGCAAGATCCGAACGGCGTGAACGAGAACGGCACGTCGGCGCTGGCGGTGGCCGTATCGCGCAAGCAGCTGGATACGGTGCAGCTGTTGTTGGCGGCGGGCGCGCGCGCCGACGGCGCGAACAACGGCTATGTGCTCTTGGCCAGCGCGCTGCCCGATGGCCGCGACACGCGTCCCGCCGCAGAACGCTATGCGCTGGCCGATGCCTTGATCGCAGCGGGCGCGCCGATGGACGTGCTGGATTCCAGCGGCACGCCGCTGCTGATACGGCGCATTTCGTACTACAGCGAAGACAAGGACGCGCTGAACTATCTGCTGGCCAAGGGCGCCAACCCGAACGTGCGCGAAAAGAATGGGCGAACTGCGCTGCATGCGGCCATGCAAAGCCCCAAGACCCTGTGGTTTGCCGACGCGCTGCTGGCCAAGGGCGCCGACATCAACGCCGCCTACATCCGCATGTACTACGGCAACCAGGGCATGTGGGAAACGCCGTTGCTGGAAGCGTTGCGCGGGGCTATCAACGGCGAGTTCACGCCGACGGTCGTGTATCCCATACCGGAACGGGTCACTTACGCGCTGGCCCATGGCGCGGACCCGGCGGTGGGCGGTTACAGCGCCAGCAAGACGCCGGAACGCAATGGCCTGAACGAAGCGCTGACGCTAGCCGCGCGCATGATGCAGCCGGCGCTGGTGGACCAGTTGGCGCAAGCTGCCCGATCGCCACAAGCGCCGTTGACGCCCGAATCGCTGTCCAGCCTGCTGGCGGTGTGGAATCAGCTGGAGATCCGTTCAACCATCAAGCAGAACAGCGCCGAATGGGATGGCCAGCGCGCTAAGCTCCGCGCCACGGCGGATCGGCTCTTGGCCGCCGGTGTGCCGCTGACCCGCGCCAATGATGCAACGGGCATCGCCAACAACATGATCGCGCCGCTCAGCCTGCCGTGGCTGCCTGACGATCTTTACCAGCAGTGGCTGGAGCAGGGCGCTGACGCCTCGGACCGCACGGACCCCAGCGTGCGGATCGATGGCGTGGTGGACGCCGACGCCTTGCCGCTGGTGACCATGTTGCGGCTGGGCAAGGAAGCCAAGGCCAAGCTGCTGCTGGAGCACGATGCGGGGCTGTACCGCACGCCGTGGCGTTGCGGCATGGCGGTGGCCGACATGCTGGCCTGGCAGTTGAGCGACAGCGGCCCCATCAGCCCGATGGGCGCGCGGGCGATTCGGCAGGTCATGGAAGGGGCGCAGGGCGCGGCCAGTTGCGATTTGAATCAGGCGTCGCGCGTGCAGCCTTTCGTGGGGGTGACTGCCCGCGAGCTGGCCGCGCGCGCCAATGTGACGCTCAATGTAAAGACGCCAGCGCAGTAGACGCGCTAGCCCCGGGGGCTACGCCGGGCGACCCCAGGACCAATCCAGGATCAATCCCGGATCAACCCCGGATCAACCCCGGATAAATCCCGGATAAATCCCGGATAAATCCCGGACCACCCCCGGACCAATCCCCAAAACAAAACAGGCGCCCGAAGGCGCCTGTTTTTTTGCATTGACGCGTGCAAACCGCGTCAACGGCAAACCGTCATTACATGGCGTGGCCCATGTTGACGTTCATGTTGTACAGCACCCATGCCGAACCGCCGACGATGATGGCGATGATCAGCACGGTGAAGACGAACGCGGCGAGGTTGTCGCGTGCCGACTTCGACGCGCCCATGTGCAGGAAGTACACCAGTTGCACCAGCAACTGGAGCACGCACAGGGCAACGACGCCGACGATGGTGATGGTGTGCGACAGCGCACCGTGCATCACCAGGCCGAACGAGCCGAAGGTGAGCAACAGCGAGAGCACGAAACCGATGATGTAGGACTTCAGGCTGCCGTGGTCGGCGGCGTGATCGTCGTGGCCGTGTGCGGCCGCAGCGGAGTGCGACATCAGATGGCTCCCATGAGATAGACGAAGGTGAAGACTCAGATCCAGACGATGTCCAGGAAGTGCCAGAACAGGCTCAGGCACGCCAGACGACGCTTGTTGATCGAGTCCAGGCCATGGCGGCGGATCATGTCCAGCAGCACGATGATCCAGATCAGGCCGAAGGTGACGTGCAGGCCGTGCGTGCCGATCAGCGTGAAGAACGCCGACAGGTACGCACTGCGGCCGGGGCCGGCGCCTTCAGTGATCAGGTGATGGAATTCCCAGACTTCCATCGCGATAAAGCCCGCGCCGAACAGGAACGTCACCATCAACCAGCCCATTGCGCGGGACTTGTTGTTGGCGTGCACGTTCAGGTTGGCCATGCCGAAGGTGAAGCTGGAGAACAACAGCAACAGCGTTTCGACCAGCACGAACTTCAGATCGAACAGTTCCTTGCCCGTGGGGCCGCCCGCGGTGGCGTTGGACAACACCGCGAACGTGGCGAACAGCACCGAAAAGATCAGCAAATCGCTCATCAGATAGACCCAGAAACCGAAAACGGTTTTGGACCCATCGTCGTGATGCGCGTGATCGTCGTGACCCGCGTGGGGGTGAGTGGCTACGGCTTGAATCATGGCTCAGGCGGCCTTCTGCATTTTGTCAAAGTGAGCGTTTTCGATGCGTTCGACTTCCGCGGCCGGGACCCAGTAATCGACGTCGCGGTCGTAGGCACGGGCGATGAACGCACCGATCATGCCGACGAAACCGGCGGCGGCGAGCCACCAGATGTGCCAGATCAGCGCGAAGCACATCACCAGGCCGAACAAACCGATGTAGACGCCAGCGCCGGTATTACGCGGCATGTGGATGTCTTCGTACTTGGCCGGGCGCTTGTAGGCCTTGCCGCTTTGCTTGTCTTCCCAGAACTGGTCCAGCTCATCAACGTGAGGAACGTGGGCGAAGTTGTAGAAAGGAGCCGGCGACGAAATCGACCATTCCAGGGTACGGCCATCCCAGGGATCGCCCGTGACGTCCTGGTTTTGCTTGCGTTGGCGAACCGACACAAACACTTGCTGCAGCAGGAACCAGATGCCCAGCATGATCAGCGCGGCGCCAGCCAGCGCAACCAGCAGGTACGGCTGCCATTCGGGGTTGTCGTAGTGGTTCAGGCGACGCGTCATGCCCTTGAAGCCCAGGATGTACAGGGGCATGAAGGCCATGAAGAAACCAACGAACCAGCAGTAGAACGAGTAGCGGCCCAGGCGCTCATTCAGCGTGAAGCCGAATGCCTTGGGGAACCAGTACGTCATACCGGCGATACAACCGAACACCACGCCACCGATGATGGTGTTGTGGAAGTGGGCGATCAGGAACAAGCTGTTGTGCAGCACGAAGGACACGCCGGGGATGGCCAGCATCACGCCGGTCATGCCGCCGATGACGAAGACGATCATGAAGCCCAGCGTCCACAGCACCGGCGTCGTGATGCGCAGGCGGCCGCGGTAGATGGTGAACAGCCAGTTGAAAATCTTCGCGCCCGTCGGGATCGAGATAATCATCGTTGCAATGCCGAAGAAGGCATTGACGTTGGCCCCCGCACCCATCGTGAAGAAGTGGTGCAGCCAGACCAGGAACGACAGCACGCCAATGGCGGCCGTGGCGTAAACCATGGACTTGTAGCCGAACAGCGTCTTGCGGGCAAAGGTGGCAACCACTTCCGAATACACGCCAAACGCCGGCAGCACCAGGATGTAGACCTCGGGGTGACCCCAGATCCAGATCAGGTTCACGTACATCATGACGTTGCCGCCCATGTCGTTCGTGAAGAAGTGCGTGCCCAGGTAGCGGTCCATCGTCAAGAGCGCAAGGGTTGCGGCCAGGACGGGGAAGGCGGCGACGATCAGCACGTTGGTGACCAGCGAGGTCCACGTGAAAATCGGCATCTTCATCAGGCTCATGCCCGGTGCGCGCATGCGCAGGATGGTCACGATGAAGTTGATACCGCTAAGTGTTGTGCCCAACCCTGATATCTGGAGCGCCCAGATGTAGTAGTCCACCCCGACGCTTGGGCTGTAGTCCAGCCCAGACAACGGCGGATAGGCGAGCCAGCCGGTCGCGGCGAATTCGCCCACGAACAGCGAGATCATCATCAGCGCGACGCCAGCACCGAACAGCCAGAAGCTCAGCGAGTTCAGGAACGGGTAGGCCACGTCGCGGGCGCCGATTTGCAGCGGCACCACGATGTTCATCAGCCCGGTAATGAAGGGCATCGCCATGAAGAAAATCATGATGACGCCGTGGGCGGTGAAGATCTGGTCGTAGTGATGGGGTGGCAAGAAGCCGGCGGAGTCGGCGGATGCCACCGCCAACTGGGTACGCATCATGATGGCGTCGGCAAAGCCGCGCAGCAGCATGATCAGCGCGACGATGATGTACATCACGCCGATGCGCTTGTGGTCGACGGAGGTCAGCCATTCCGTCCACAGGTACTTCCACTTGCCGAAGTAAGTGATGGCGCCGAAGACCGCTAGGCCTCCCAGGCACACGGCGGCCAGCGTAACCATGACGATAGGTTCATGGTACGGAATGGCCTCGAGGGTGAGTTTCCCGAGCATTGTTAGTTAATTCCTGCGATCAGATTGTTCGACGTGGACGTGCACGTGGCGGAGTCCACACCGGCCATCTTGGACATGGTGCTGCCCAAGACGAAATCAAACATGGCGGGAGGCGCCGAGGAGTACTTGACGACCGGGTTGCGCTCGCTGCGCTTGGTCAGTTCCGCATACACCTCGGGGGTCAGCGCCGTGGGCGAAGCCTTGGCTTCCTTGACCCAGTTGTCGAACCCTTCTTGCGGCATCGCGATGGCCTTGAAGCGCATGCCGGAGAAACCGGCGCCGCTGTAGTTGGCCGAGATGCCGGCATAGGTGCCAGCTTCGCGCGCATTCAGGTGCAACTTCGTTTCCATGCCGGCCATCGAGTAGATCTGGCTACCCAGCTGGGGGATGAAGAACGAATTCATGACCGATGCCGACGTGATCCGGAAATTGACCGGAACGTCCACGGGGAACGCAATCTCGTTCACTGTGGCGATGTCGTACTCGGGGTAGATGAACAGCCACTTCCAATCCAGCGACACCACCTCGATGGTGACGGGCTTGTGTTCGGAAACGAGCGGCTTGTAGGGGTCCAGCGCGTGCGTGGAGCGCCAGGTGATCACGGCGAGAATCGCCACGATGATACAAGGAACGGTCCAAACTACGACTTCAATCGCCGTGGAGTGGGCCCACTTGGGCTGGTAGTCAGCTTTGGTATTGGATGCGCGATATTTCCACGCAAACGCCACGATCATGAACAGTACTGGAATCACAACGATGAGCATCAGCCCCGTCGCCGTGAACAGCAAAGTCTTTTCCTGGGCGCCAATGTCTCCCTTGGGAGAGAGAATTTCCATGTTGCAGCCGCCAAGCAGCATGACCGCGCCGACGCCAAAAATGCGCGTTAGGGTCGCAAGGAGGGGGTGTTTCACGTACAGCCTTGGATGGATGGTTGGAAATGCTGCGTAGCAGCAGACTGGAATGCTGCTAGGCAGCAACGTCCATCCTATCGGCTTGATATCCGTCAAGCATGCGACACATGGTCGCATTGCCTGGGAGGAATCTGCCCCCATCGGGGCAGATACAGGGTTTTCCTAGGGGAGCAACTGCCCCGGGAGGGGTGCAGGGGGTGCGACGATATGTCGCACCTGCACATGGGGTGTTGTAAAGATGTGTCGCACCCGCACAAATCAGTCGACGAGCACTTCGCGTTCCGGCCCTGGTTTTTTTGCCAGCTTGCGCTGCAATGACCGCCGGTGCATGCCCAGAAGACGCGCCGCCGCGGAAACATTACCGCCGGTTTCGTGCAGCGCCTGATGAATGTGCTCCCATTCTAGGCGGTGCAACGGCGTCATGGTCGTTTCGATCGTAACGGATTCTGGCTTCACCAACCCCAGCGTGCGCAGGATCATCGGCGCGGTGGCGGGCTTGGGCAGGTAGTCGTCCGCGCCGCGCTTGATGGCTTCCACGGCGGTGGCCACGCTGGCGTAACCGGTGACCAGCAGGATGCGCATGTCGGCACGCAGCGCGCGCAAGGGGCGGATGAGCGTCAGGCCGGAGTCTTCGCCCAGGCGCAAATCCACCAGCGCGAAGGCCGGCCGGATTTCCTCGGCCACGCGCAGCGCTTCGGCGATGCCCGTGGCGGTTCGGGTTTCCAGACCGCGACGCGACAGGCTGCGCTGCAAGGTGCGCACATACAGTTCGTCGTCGTCGATCAAGAGGCCAAGGTCGGTAGGGTTCATCACAATCAAATTCCGGGGTTGCCCAGGGGCAGGTAAAAGCGGATGCGGGTGCCTCCCCCAGCAGCGGCGGTCATGGTCATTTCGCCGCCCAGTTGTTCCACGGTGGCGTGCGACAGCGCCAGGCCCACGCCCAGCCCTCCCGGCTTGCCACTGTTGAACAGGCTGGTTGCGGGCAGCAGGGTCTGGTCGGGGTCGAAGCCCCGTCCGTAATCCCGCACTTCGCCGCGCAAGGCTCCATAGCCATATTCCAGATGCAGGTCCACGCGGGGGGCCTCGGCGGCTTCGCCCGCGTCGGCCGCGTTGTTCAGCAAGGCCTGCAACAAGTGGGCGATGGCCGGGTCCACCCGCAAGCTGGTGGGCAGCGTGCCCGAGCGTTGCAGGTCGATCGTCGGCCGGATCAGCCGCCATTGACCCACCACGCGAACCAGATCCACGGCAGTTGGGACCGCCAGATTGCGGATGCGTTCCCGGCACAACGCCAGGAGTTGGCTCAAGGTGGCCACGTCTTCGCGCACGTCTTCGTCCTTGACCTCGGCGGCGATTTCGTCGGTCAGCAGGGTCATGGTCGCAAGCGGCGTGTTCAATTCGTGCGCCATCGCGGCGGCGTGGGTCGCCAGGGCGACGATGCCTTCGTTACGCGTGAAGCGTTCGCGCAGGCGGGCAAGTTCGCGCTCGCGGGCGCGCAGGTCGGCGGCCAGCCGGGTCGAAAACACCAGCACCACCACGACCGAAATCAGGAAATTCGCGCCCAGGCCCCAGAGCAGCAGGGAATGCGTGTCCACATCCCCGCGCAGGGGCTGGCCGAAGATGGCCGCCGCCGCATAGCCCGAAATGCCGGCCACCGCCGCCGCGAACGCCCAGTTGCGCGGCAAGGCCAGCGCCGCCAGCGCGGTCAGGATCAGGAACATCATGCCGAACGGGTTGCTGATGCCGCCGCTCCATCCGATCATCCAGGACAGCGCCGCCATGTCGACCAGCAAATGCCCGAAGGCCGTAATGTGGGACAAGTCGCGGGGGTGGCGCAGCCGCAGGCTGGCGTAGGCGTTGAAACCGATCAGCACACCCACGCCGATCCACAGGGGCTCAAGCGGCAGGTCCAGCCCCAGCACGCTGCTGGCCAGCAAGATGGTGGCGGCCTGGCCCGCGATGGCGAGCCAGCGCAGGCTGCATAAGGTACGCAGGAATGAAAAAGCGGAACTACCGGGCATATCCAGACACGTAGGTGCCGGCGGCCCGCCGGCGGGTCAAGCGCCCGGCGGCGCGGAACGCAGGCGTCCGGCGCGCGGCCAAAGGGGCCGGCTGCCGCCGGGCCCGAGTGGGGCGCCGACGGTGGACGTGCAGGCATTGTATGGTGATTCAGCGCAGCACGCTGGCATCGGGGCGGATATGTGCGTCCCCAATATTCGCTGAAGATGGCGGCCCGTCAATGAATGTCAGACATGCCGCTGTGGGCCATGGCCGGGGGCGGGTAGTCTTCCTGGCCGAATGTGTATTGACCATTGGCTTTCGCCTGCGCCAATTCAGCGGCCACCTGGTCCGAGCTCTTGGCGGTGGGGGCGGCGTAGGTGACGCGCCAGTCGCCATACAGATCGCGCTTGTACTGGGTGGACGGGGCGGGGGATTGAACTGCGGATTGCGCCTGGGCGGCGCCCGCGACGGCCAAGCCGGCGCATAGCAACACGGTGGTGGTGAAGGTCTTCATGAAACGCTCCTGGCAAACATAGCCTGCGGCCAATCTGGCCGCGCCGTCGTCCGAGATGTGGCCAGCGGACGATTTCCTGAATGCGGAACTGCCTGACCGGGGCGTGAAAACGGCGCACGTCCGGCCTTTTCAATTCGACCGGGCGTGCGCCGTGGTGTTGCAGGAAAACCGGCTTCAGGCGCCGAAAGGTATTTCAGGCTTGAAGCACAGATGTCATTGCGCTGTCAGTGGCCGTGCTGCGCGGGGGCGGCGCCTGCCTTGGCGTTCAGCGCGCGGGCTTCCGCTTGGACCGGCACCCGGTGTTGCTGCTGCTTGGCATCTTCGACGATCAGCGTCAGCGGGACGTGATCGCCCGGGGTGATCTGCTTGGCCAGATCGATCAGCATCACGTGATAGCCGCCCGGCTTCAATTCCACCGCCTGGCCGGCGGGCAGGTCGATGGCCGGCACCTGGCGCATCTTCATGACGTCGTCCTGCATCGCCATTTCATGCACTTCCACGTGCTTGGCGGCGTCGGATTCCACGCCGACCAGTCGGCCGGCCGTGGGCGAGGTCAGGCGCATGAAGACGCCGGTTGCGTGCTGATTCGGCACGGTGGCGCGCACCCAGACGTCTTCCACTTTCAGGGCGGCGTCTTGCGCCAGCGAGGCGGGCGCAAAGCCGGACAAGGCGCACAGGGTGAAGGCGGCGGCGAAAGATTTGAGCGAGAGGTGTTTCATGAAAGTCTCCTATCTATATATAGAGGTCGTGTGGCGGGAAGCCGCTGGCGTCAAAGCACGGTGCGCAGGTCTTCCACGCATTGTTCGGTGCTTTGCTGGTGGCGCAGCGCCAGGCGCAACTTGCCCTGGGCGTCGATGATGTAGGTGAGCGCGGTGTGGTCCATGGTGTAGGACGAGCCGGTGGCAACCTTCTGGTAGAACACCTTGAACGATTGCGCGGCGGCGCGCGTTTGCTCGGCGGTGCCGCGCAGGCCCACGAACCCGGGGTCGAACGCCTGCGTGTAGGCGCGCAGGATCTCGGCGGTGTCGCGCTCGGGGTCGACGGTGATGAACAGCACGCGCAGCTTGTCGGCATCGGCGCCCAGCTGCGCTTTGATCTCAAGCGCGCGGGTCAGCGCGGTCGGGCAGATGTCGGGGCATTGGGTGAAGCCGAAGAACAGCATGATGGGGTGGCCGCGATAGTCAGCCAAGGTCCGCGGCTGGCCGCTGGTGTCTTGCAGCTGGAAATCGCCGGTGGGCATGCCGGACAGGTCCATGCCATGCAGCTTGGGGGCCTCGGGGCCGCAGCCGGTCAGGGCCAGCGGGGCCAGCAAGGCCACCGAAGACAGCAGCAGGCGGCGGCGCAGATCGGGCGCATCGGAGGACGCGCGGGAAGACGCGCGGGAATAAGCGCAAGAAGACGTCGCGCTGGTGTGCGCGAACAGGGTGGGGTAACGCATGAAAACCTCTTGGGTCGACGTGTCGGCAAGGCGCGCGGCAGGGCCGCGCCATCAGGCGGAGTCAGACCAGCGAGGGTGGGGCGCGAGACCCCAGGGGCGGCCCTTGGGCGGCCAGGGCGGGCAAGGCCCGGTAAACAGGCGGGGGCGGTGCAGACCGGCTGACGGGCAGCAGGATGGGGGTGAGGCCGGCAAGCGGCGCGGGGGAAACATGCGCAAGCAGCCCGAAGGGGCATTGAGCTCCGGTTTCGGCGGCGTCATGCGCAGACTTGCCGTCTGGCGGGTTGCCCAGCGCCAGGCTCAGCGTGGACAGGTCGCCCGCAGCCGAGCAGAACGTGACTTCGAGCCGGCCGTCATGCAGCGCGCGGGCGTCGGGCATGTAGCCCGTTGGCACCAGGGCGCGCAAGGTCAAGGCCAGAAGCGCCAGCCACAGCACGCCGTGGGCGCGCACGGCGCTCCGAAGACGGAGGAGGCGGGTCAAGTCAGGCATGGCCGCATTCTAGTCCATGCCCGCGGGCCAATATCCCGCCTTCAAGCGCCGCACCAGGGCAATGTGGCGGCGTTGCGCCTGGTCGGTGGGCAGGCCGGACAAGAGCCGCCATGCGGCGTGACGCACCTGTTCGCGGGCATCGGCGCCAGCGGCGGGCGCCGGTGGGGCGTCACCCAGCCGCGCTTGCTGTTCGTAGGCGGTCAGCCGGATCGATACGGCGGCCGAGGGGGCGGCCGGCAGCGAACGCAGTTCGATGACGGCTGCTTCAAAGGCGTCGGGCAAGGCGCTGGCGTCAAGCGCCAGGGTGCTCTCGTCCATGGCGTCGCCCTCGGGCTCCAGCCCGCTGGCGGCGGCCAGCCGGCGCCAGAGCGCATCTTCGCGCTGGGGTTCATCGGCTTTGGAAACGACCTTCGTGATGCTGTGGTTGCGTAAGCGCAGCGTGTGGGTGGACGCGCCGTTGTACAGCCCCGCGCCGTCCTGCACCTGAAAGCGCAGGGGCAGCGCAATCGATCGGCCCGACAGCGCAGGCTGGCCAACCTCGTTGACCGCGAAGGTGTTGCGCGAATAGTCCATCAAGCGCGAGAACAAGTTGATCAGCGCCCCGCGCCCTTCGTAGACGCCGCTGATGGGGTTGTCGCCTTCTTCGGTCCAGACCACGTCCTCGGCAAACAGCGGGAACAGCGTTTCGAATTCGCCGGCCAGCAGCGAGCCCCGGTACGCTTCAAGAATGCGTTCGATGTCGGCGGCGCCCATGGGGGCCGCGCGCCCGGCTGCGCGGGGCGATTGCACGGCAGCCGGGTCGCGGTCCATGAATTGCAGCACGGTTGCGGCCACCAGATCGCGGTCATTGTCCACGCAGATCATGTGATAGCTGTTGTTCAGCAGCACGAGCTGGCTGCCCGCGATGGCGTCGTGCAGCAGTTGCGCCGAACGCACCGAAGTGAGTTCGTCTTCGTGTGCATGCATGATCAGCGTGGGGCAGCCGATGCCGTCCAGCCCCTGACGCACGGCCGCGCGCAGCCGGTCGACTTCGCGCACGCAGGCCAGGGGCACCCAGCGGTAGTGGAAGTTCTCGCCCCGTTCGAACTTGGCCTTGACGATGGACCGGACCAATTCGTTCTTGATGCCGTAGGGCTCTTCCTCTTCGACGCGCATGCGCGCCGCCAGGCCAGGGATGCGGTAGACCAGCCGGCGCAGACCCCGATACCAGGGCGTGCTCCAGCCATCAATGAAGACTGGGGCGGCCAGCGACACCAGCTTGCCCTGCTTGTGGCCCACCCGCTTGCACAGTTCCACCGCCAGCAGCGCGCCCAGGCACATGCCCATGACGTGCAGCGTCTCGTAGCGGGCGGCCACCTCGTGATATTTGGCCGTCACGGCGTCCAGCCAGTCTTCCATGCGCACGGACAGCAGATCCTCTGGCGCTCCGCCGTGGCCGGGCAGCGTCAGGCTGTGCGTCTCGATGCCGGCGCGCTTGAGGATCTTGTGCATGGACCCCAGGTCGTACTCGGTCCCGCCGAGCCCGTGAATGAGCAGGGCGCCTGTGCCGGCGCGAACGGGTAAGTTAGTTGACATTGGCCGGCTCGACCTCGATGTCGCCTAGCCGCCACATGCCGGCCACGACGGCGACGCTGCCATCGAAGTCGGACAGGGGCGAGCCTCGGTCACTGATCAGCCGCCAGCCGCCTGCTGCGTGGGCGACGCGAAACAGCAAGGGTGTGCGGTCTTGGGCGCCCGCGCGGCGGGCCGCCCAGTGCAAAGACAGGCGTGCACGGTCGTCCGGGTGCGCGTGGGCGATCAGCGCTTCCAGGCTTGCGATGGCGGAAGGCGGCAGGCCGAAGGCGTCTTGCACGTCGCCCGCCAGTTCCAGCGTGCCGTCATAGGGGTTGTAGCGGTACATCAACTGGTGGCTGCCCGCCAGCGCCAGATCAAAGCGGCCCCGCCATTGCTCGGCGTTTTCCAGCGCTTGCGCCCGCGCGCCGCGCAAGGTGTTGACCAGCAACAGCAGCAGCGCCGTGACCACCAGATAGACCTGCGTGGCCAACAGCACTTGCCAGGGGTCATTGGCTTGCAGGAAGGGGCCTTCGCCCTGTGCGCTTTGGTACAGCGCCATCAGCATCAGCGTCACCATGGCCAGCGTGCCGCCCGGTGTACCCCAGACCAGCGCGATCAGCACGGCGAACACCAGGGGCAGATAGGTCAGCTCGAACGACACGACGTAGGGCAGGTGCTGGATCATGTCGCCGTCGAACGTCATGAAGGTCGAGACGATCATCAGCACATAAGCCACCAGGCCGATGACCAGTTCACGCAGGCGCGCGCCACCGGAGCGGCGCGGCCGGAATTGCGACCAGCCGGTGAGCGCCGGCGCCAGGATCAGCACACCCGCCAGATAGGCGGTGACCCAGGTGCGCAAACGGACCGCCGCATGCGCTTCCTGCGTCAGCCACAGCCAGCCGCCGCCCAGCAACGCGCTGGCGGCGGCGCCCGCCACCGCGCCGGCCAACAGGGCGGCGACGAATCCCAGCCCTTCGGCGCGTGGTGACAAACGTTGCACGGTCCAGGCGGCCAGCAGCGACGAGACGGTGCCCGTCACCGCAAACACGATCGCCGTGGCGGGCTGTCCGCGCCAGATCAGCGTCAGGACGAGTTGCGCGGCGAAAAAGCCCAGCATCAGCAGCAGCCAATTGCGGCGCGGCGTCAGCAGATAGGCCGCGACCGCCACGCCGGGCGGCAGCCAGACGAACAAGGCGTGGCTGACCGGATCGCTCAGCAGGTGCGAGAACACGCCGCACAACAGGTACGGAAGCGTCCAAAGCAGGCAGAGCGGATTTCTTCTAACTGTGTCGGTCTTCACCATAATTGTCCTTGCAAGCGCATGGTTTCGTGGCGCCACGGGGGCGTCTTGATGAGCGGGTTATACACGCCTGTGGCGTGGGTGCGAAGTGGGTGTGAAGCATTCGCGCACTCCGGCGCGCGAAAATCTTGGTACCCTTGAACGCACTTCCATCCAACCGCCAACTCAGTGCCCCAGGTTTCAGTGCTTTCCTTGCCCGCCCCGACCCTGTCTCAGTCCGCCCGCGCAACCGCCTCTGGCCAGACCCGGCTCCGGCCGCTTGGCCGATTCTGGATGCTGGCTTGCATCGTGGCCTTGCTGGCGTTGTTGTCCGCTTGCGGCACCACCAAAGTCCAGCCCGGCTATTACCGGGTGCAGTCGGGCGACACGCTGACGCAGATTGCGCGCAAGCAAGGCACCAGCGTCAGCAATCTGGTGCGGTGGAACAAGTTGTCGAATTCGAATTCGATCGAAGTCGGACAAGTCTTGCGGGTGGACCCGCCGGACGGTCAAGCCAGGACGTCCACGCCCAGCAAGGCGGCATCAAAACCCGCTGCAACGTCGCGCGCATCGTCCTCGTCTTCCGGCAAGCGGCGCACGGCGCCGCCGGGTGCGATTTCATTGGTTTGGCCCGCACAAGGCAAGGTCACGCGCGGCTACGACGGCGGCGGCTCGAACGGCATCGTCATCTCGAATTCCGCAGGCACCCCCGTGGTGGCCGCGGCAGGCGGCACCGTGGCGTACTCGGGCAGCGGGCTGCGCGGCTACGGCCACCTGGTCATCGTCAAGCACAACGCCAGCTTCCTCAGCATCTACGCGCACAACAGCAAGCTGTTGGTCAAGGAAGGCCAGAGCGTGAAGCAGGGCCAGAAGATTGCCGAAATGGGCAACAGCGACAGCAAGCAGGTGGGTCTGTATTTTGAGCTGCGCTATGACGGCCAGGCCGTCGATCCAGCGGGGAATTTACCGCCGAAATGATCAAAGGTGTCTGAAGAGGCCGATTAAAAATGGGGCGTTGCTGGCGCGGCGGGCGCGCCTGAAGCGGGCTACGACCCCAGTGGCCGGCTACGACCCCAGCGGCGGGCTAGGGCCCCAGCGGCCGGCTACGACCCCAGCGGCGAGTTACGACCCCAGCGGCCGGCTACGACCCCAGCGCTGCGTCCTGCGTCAGCGTCGAGATAAACGTCGCCGTGCGGGGATCAGCCGGCCGCGAAAAGATCGACCGCGATTCGCCCGATTCCACCACCACGCCATCCAGCAAAAACACCACCTCGCGCGACACGCTGGCGGCCAGGCGCAAGTCGTGCGTGGCCATCAGCATCGTCATGCCTTCGGTGGCCAACTGGCGCAGCACGTCGACCACTTCCGCCGCCAGGCCCGGGTCCAGCGCCGACGTCGGCTCATCGCACAGCAAGACGCGCGGCGCGGGCGCCAGCGCGCGGGCAATCGCCACGCGCTGTTGCTGGCCGCCTGACAGATTGGCGGGCCAGGCGTCAGCCTTTTCCGACATGCCCACTTTCTTAAGCAGCTCTTCGGCGCGTGCGCGGGCCCGGTCCAGCGGCCATTTCTGCACGGTCAGCAAGCCTTCCATCACGTTGCCCATCACCGTCTGATGCGGAAACAGCTGGAAGTTCTGGAACACCATGCCGGTTTGTTTGCGCACGCGCTGCACCTGATCGCGCGACAGCTTTTTGCCTGGCTCGAATTCAACCGTTTCCGGCCCGATGGCCAGCGTGCCGCGGTCCGGCACTTCCAGCAGATTCACGCAGCGCAGCAAGGTGCTCTTGCCGCTGCCCGATGGGCCGATCAGCGCGGTGACGCTGCCTTCGGCGATGCTCACATCCACCTGCTTCAGCACGGGATTGCCGCCGAAAGATTTCTCGATTTTTTGCAGGCGGATCATCGGCTTTTCTCGGAAAACACGGCGTGCTGGCCAAAGCGCCGTTCCAGGCGAACCTGCGCGGCCGACAACACGGAGCTGAACACCAGATAGATCAGCGCGGCCTCGGTATAGAGGATCAGCGGTTCATACGTGACCGCCGCAATGCGCTGCGCCGCCTGGAAGATTTCGGGCACGGTCAGCACGGCCGCCAGCGACGTGTCTTTAACCAATGCAATGAACGAGTTCGACAACGGCGGCACCGCCACGCGGGCGGCTTGCGGCAGGATCGTGCGGCGCAGCGCCTGGCCGCGCGTCATGCTCAGCGAGTACGCCGCTTCCCACTGGCCCTTGGTGATGGACTCGATGGCGCCCCGGATCACTTCCGAGTTGTACGCGCCCACGTTCAGCGTGAAGCCGATCAGCGCAGCGGGCAGCGGGTCCAGCACAATGCCCACGCTGGGCAAGCCGTAGAAGATCACGAACAGCTGCACCAGCAATGGCGTGCCGCGGATCAGCCACACATAGAAGCGCACCACGGCCACCAACGGCGCGGGGCCAAACAAGCGGATCAGCGCCACCACGAACGCCAGCGCCAGCCCCAGCGCAAACGACATCAGCGTAAGCGGTACGGTGAACACCAAGCCGGCATGCAGCAATGGCCAGAACGAATCGGCCATCAACTGCACCCAGGCTGGCACCGTCCACGACCCGATTTGCGCCAGCAGCCAATCGGGCATGACGGCTTGCAGCCAGGAAGGGAGCGTCATGAGCGTCTCCGCCGCTTATTGCGCCGACGACAGGTCCGTGCCGAAGTATTTGACCGAAATCGTCTTGTAGGTGCCGTCGGCCTTGATGTCGGCCAGCGCCTTGTTGATGGCCGCTTGCAGCTCGGGGTTGCCCTTGCGGATCAGCACGCCCGAATTGCTGAATTCAGCAGTCTTGTCAGTGGCGGCGATTTTGACTTTGGCGTTGGGCTTTTGCTTCTTGAAGTCCAGGAACGACAGGTTGTCGTTCACCGTGGCTTCCACGCGGCCGGACGTCAACAGATCAATGGCTTCGTTGAACCCTTGCACCGCGACCACTTCCGCGCCATGGCTTTGCGCCAGCTTGCCGAAGTTGCTGGTCAGCGTGTTGGCCGACTTCTTGCCCTTCAGATCGGCAAACGACTTGATGCTGGTGTTGTCGTCGCGCACGATCAGCACGGCGGCCGATGAGATGTACGGATCAGAAAAATCGTATTTTGCTTTGCGCGCGTCGGTGATGCCGACCTGGTTGATCACGGCGTCATAGCGCTTGGCGTCAAGGCCGGCAATGAGGCCGTCCCATTTGCCTTCGACGAATTGGGCCTTCACGCCCAGGCGTTCGGCGATGGCGCGGCCAATGTCCACGTCAAAACCGGTAAGCTGGCCCGATGCGTCGTGGAAGGTGAAGGGCGCGTACGTGCCCTCGGTGCCAATCTTGAAGGTGCCGGCGGACTTGATCTGGTCCAGGCCCGATTGGGCGTGCGCGGCGGAAAGGGCTGCGGCCTGGATAAGGCCGGCGATGAACAACGAGCGGAAGAGTTTCATGGCAAGGCTCCACGGATGATCGGTGTCATTCTTGAGAGCATGGGGATGTGCAATGCCCTCAGACGTAGCCGCACTCTATCAACGCGCCTATTTTTCCACAAAGCATAAGGAATAGTAAAAATATAACTGCCAGTCATAACTTGCCCTCGTTTGGCGGCCAGCCGGCGGGGGTTTCCTTCAATCGGCAACGGGACGGAGATCGGTGTGGAACAGCAATGGAACAGGCGGGCTTTCATGATGGCGGCGGCAGGGTCGGCGGCGTTTGCGGGCGTGATGCCGGCACAAGGCGCCAGCGGCTTGCGGCTGACCCCGGGCGGGGGCAGCATCACGCAGGTGTCGGGCTTGCGGGTGGGCCATTACACCGATACCCGCCGCCCCACCGGCTGCACGGTCATCATTGCGGAAGCGGGCGCAACCGGCGGCGTCGATGTGCGCGGGGCCGCGCCCGGCACGCGTGAAACCGATCTGCTGAATCCCGTGAACATGGTGGAAAAGGTGCACGCCATTGTGCTGTCGGGCGGCAGCGCGTTCGGGCTGGATGCCGCAAGCGGCGTCATGCGCTATCTGGAAGAAAAGAAGATTGGTTTTGACGTGGGCGTGGCGCACGTGCCGATTGTGCCGTCGGCCATTCTGTTTGATCTGGGCGTGGGTGATGCATCCATTCGCCCGGATGCGGCGGCGGGCTATCAGGCGTGCAAATCCGCCACCACCGATGCGCCCAAGGAAGGTAACGTCGGCGCAGGGGCGGGCGCTACCGTCGGCAAGCTTTATGGACCGCAGCGCGCCATGAAGGGCGGCATCGGCAGCGCGTCGCTGACCGTGGCGGGCGTGACGGTGGGCGCCATCGTTGCCGTCAACGCGGTGGGCGATGTGCTGGACCCGGCCACCGGGCGCATCCTGGCGGGCGCACGCACGGCCGATGGCAAGCATCTGCTGGACACGCGCGCAGCCATTCTTGCGGGCGATCTGCCCAAGTCGATGCGCGCCGGCACCAACACCACCATCGGCGTCGTGGCCACCGACGCGCAATTGACGAAGGCGCAGGCGCAGAAAATTGCGGGCATGGCGCATGACGGCCTGGCCCGCACGATCAACCCGATACACACCATGATGGACGGCGACACGATCTTCGCGCTTGGCACCGGCACGTCCGGCAAGCCGGGCAACGTGATGCTGCTGGGCGTCATGGCGGCCGAAGCCATGGCCATTGCCGTGCAGCGCGCCATTCTGGCGGCGCGCGCGGTGGAAGGTTTTCCCGCGGCGGTGGATTTCATCGCCTGACCTCCGGTCGCCATTGCGGCCTGGCGTGAGCCATTGACGTCAGATGCGGCCATGGGTGTTGGCCTCTGACGTCAGCTTGTCACAGGCCGGGCCCAAGATGGCAGACGCCGGCGGTTCGCCGGTGTCCAAGGAGGACGTATGTACAAAGGCGAGCGCTTCAACGGCGCCACGCATCTGGCGGGGCTGGCCTTGGCGGTGGCCGCCTCAAGCGTGCTCATCACCCGGGCGGCCGAACTGAACGTCGCCGCGCGCCAGATCATCTCTTGCGCCGTATTCGCGGCGTCGATGATTGCCGTCTATGCCTCGTCGGTGCTCTATCACTGCACGCGCGGCCCGAACAAGGCGCGCTGGGCCAAGGCCGACCATTGCGCCATCTATCTATTGATTGCCGGCACGTATACGCCGCTGGCGTTTGGCCCGGTGCAGCACGCCTGGGGCGGCGTCATGGGCGTGGCGATCTGGGTGCTGGCCGCCATCGGCATCAGCCGCGAACTCTGGTGGGCGCGCGGCGCGGCGCCCGCCTTGCCGCTGTATCTGGCGATGGGCTGGCTGGGCGTGATGTTCGCCGCGCCGATTGCGGGCGCCTTGTCCTCGGCGGGGTTGGCCTGGCTGCTGGCGGGCGCGGTGGCCTACACCGTCGGCACACTGTTCTACGTCAACGACACACGCTGGCGGCATGCCCACGGCATCTGGCATTTGTTCGTGATGGGCGGATCAGCCTGCCATTTCGTGACGGTGTTTGGGTTTTTGCGCTACGGCTCGGCGGCTTGATGCTTAGGGCAGGCCCGCTTAGCGCCAGCTGGCCAGCGGCAGCATGCCGCCGCGGTCTTTCACTTTCCGCATGACGATATGCGAGCACAGGTCGCGCACGCCCGCGATCTTGCTGAGCTTGTCTTCCACGAACTGCGAAAACGCCGATAAATTGCGTGTGCGCACGGTCAGGATGTAGTTCGACGCGCCGGTCACGATGCTGGCCTCGGTGATTTCGTCATGCGCGGCGATGCCGGCCAGAAACGCTTCGTGCCAGCCCGGGCGCGACTGGTCCAGTGACACATGCACAATGGCCTCAAGCTCAAAGCCCAGCTTGTCGGCGTCCAGCACCGCCCGGTAGTTGCGAATGAACCCCGCTTCCTCCAGCGCCCGCACGCGGCGCAGGCAGGCCGAGGGCGACAGCGCCACCTGTTCGGCCAGATCCTGATTGCTGAGCTGCCCGTTTTCCTGCAAGCGGTACAGGATGCGCTGGTCAATCGCGTCTAAAAGCATGGAGCAATCCAATTCGAATATTTTGATATGGAAGCAATTTACTGCGAAAACTTAGGGTAAGCCACGCCCGGGTTTGCAATTTTCAGGCCTGACCACGCTGCTATCCTGTTTGTTGAATTTTGCCCCGAAGGAGCATTGCATGACTACCCGCGAAGATTGCGTCGCCGCCGACCGCAACGACCCCCTGGCCCCCCTGAAAGACCGCTTCGAGCTGCCGCCCGGCGTGCTCTACCTGGACGGCAATTCCCTGGGCGTCATGCCGAAGACTGCGGCCGCCTGCGCAGCCGGCGTCATCAAGAACGAATGGGGCACTGGCCTGATCCGCAGCTGGAACACGGCCGGCTGGTTTGAACTGCCCGCCCGTCTGGGCGACAAGCTGGGCGCGCTGCTGGGGGCGCGCGAAGGCGAAATGGTGGTCACCGACACCACCTCGCTGAACATCTTCAAGGCGCTGGCCGCCGGCTTGCGCATTCAGCAAAAGCAGCAACCCGCACGCCGCGTCATCCTGTCCGAGCGCGACAATTTCCCGACCGATCTCTACATGATCCAGGGCATGATCGACCTGCTCGAGCAGGGCTACGAAATGCGCCTGATCGACGACGACCTGCCGCTGGACAAGGCGCTGGACGATTCCGTCGCCGTGATGCTGCTGTCGCATGTGAACTACCGCAGTGGCCAGATGCACGACATGGCCGCCGTGACCGCCCTGGCGCACGAGCGCGGCGCGCTGACCATCTGGGACCTGGCGCATGCGGCCGGCGCGGTGCCGGTGGATTTGAACGGCGCCAACGCCGACTTTGCCGTGGGCTGCACCTATAAGTATCTGAACGGCGGCCCCGGTTCGCCCGCCTTCATCTGGGTGGCGCCGCGCCACACCAAGGACTTCTGGCAGCCGCTGTCCGGCTGGTGGGGCCACACGCGCCCGTTCGACATGGCCGTGGCCTACGAACCGGCGGGCGGCATCCGCCGCTACCTGTGCGGCACGCAGCCCATCGTGTCCTTGTCGCTGGTGGAATGCGGCCTGGACGTCGCTCACGCCGCCGACATGGCGCAAGTGCGCAGCAAGTCGCTGGCCTTGGGCGACCTGTTCATCGCGCTGGTCGAAGAACGTTGCGAAGGCCATCCGCTCACGCTCGTCACGCCGCGCAACCACGCCGAACGCGGCAGCCACGTCAGCTTCCGCCATCCCAATGGCTACGAGGTGATGCAGGCCCTGATAGCACGCGGCGTCATCGGCGACTACCGCGAGCCCGAAGTCTTGCGCTTTGGCCTCACGCCGCTGTACGTCGGCTACGCCGACGTGTGGGACGCCGTGGATATCCTGAAAGACGTGCTGGACAGCCGCGCCTGGGACGCGCCCGAATTCAAGCAACGGTCTGCCGTGACCTGAACGGCTAAGCGTTGCCTTATCGCGCAGGCCCTATCGGCCACATATCTATAAATACAGAGAGCGCAGGACAGGAGGAGACAATGCAAAAACAAGAAGGATTCGGCAAGATCGCCGAACGTGAACAGGGGCTCAAGCGGCGCTTGACCTCGGGCCAGATGAGCATGATCGCCATTGGGGGCGCCATTGGCACGGGCCTCTTTCTGGGCAGCAAGTTCGCCATCGGCTTTGCCGGGCCCAGCGTGATCATCAGCTACGCCATCGGCGGGCTGATCACGCTGTTGCTGATGGGCTGCCTGGCCGAAATGACCGTGGCGCATTCCACCTCGGGTTCATTCGGCGCTTACGCCGAGCACTACATCGGCCCGCTGGCGGGCTTTCTGGTGCGCTACGCCTACTGGTCGTGCGTGGTGCTGGCGGTGGGCACCGAAGTCACGGCGGTGGCCGAGTACATGAGCTTCTGGTTTCCCAACGTGCCAGGCTGGCAATGGGTGTGCGTGTTTTCGGGGGCGCTGATTGTCATCAACGCCATGAGCGTCAAGGCGTTTGGCACCATCGAATACTGGTTCTCTACGATCAAGATCACCGCCATCGTGGCGTTCATCATCCTGGGCGCGTATGTGGTCTGGGGCAATCCGCAATATGGCGTCGCGCAGTACACGTCGCATGGCGGCTTCTTCCCGAATGGCCTGTGGGGCATGTGGATTGCGGTCGTGATTTCGATCTTCAGCTACCTGAGCGTAGAGATGATCGCGGTGGCGGCGGGCGAAGCCGAAGATCCCGAACGCGCGGTGAAGCAGGCGTTTCGCGCCACCATCGTCCGGCTCGTCGTCTTCTATCTGCTGACGCTGGCGCTGATTCTGGCGATTGTGCCGTGGAACGAAGCCGGCAAGGAAGGCAGCCCTTTCGTGAAGGTGATGCTGGCGCTTGAGATTCCGGGCGCGGCGGGCGTCATCAACTTCATCGTGCTGGTGGCGGCGCTGTCGGCCATGAACAGCCAGCTCTACATCACGACGCGCATGATGTTCAGCTTGTCGCGCGCCGGTCACGCGCCGTCGCTGTTTGGCCGCCTGACGCGTAGCGGCACGCCGTTGAACGCGCTGCTGCTGTCCACCAGCGGCATTGCAATTGCCGTGGTGCTGAAGGTGCTGTATCCCGACACGGCGTTCACGCTGATGATGGCCATCTCGATGTTCGGCGCGCTGTTCACGTGGATGATGATCTTCATCACGCACTACTTCTTCCGCCGCCGCTGGGCGCGTGAGGGTGGCGCGGTGCTGTCATTCAGGATGCCCGGCTTTCCGGTGCTGACCTTGTTGGGCGCGGTGGCCATGCTGGCGATTCTGGTCACGACGTACTTCACCAACGTGTTCAAGATGACGCTGGTGTTTGGCGTGCCGTTCCTGCTGATTCTGGCTGCGCTGTATTTCCTGCTGTTCAAGAAGCGCGGCGAAACGGTGATGTTGCAGACGCGCAGTCAGCGGGGCTGACAGCCGGATCGACAGCAAGTTCGACAGCAAGTTCGACAGCAAGTTCGATAGCACAACGAGCGGGCCGGGGCTTAGCGCCCCGGCCCGCTTATGCTTTGCCGAATGGCCGCCAGCATTGCGCGGGCGCGCGCCGGCAGCGAGCGTGACCCGTACACGGCATGCATCTGCGGCGCGGCGCCTTGCGCGGACGTCACGGTGTAGGCCGGACACACGCGCACCAGCGCGCCGCGGTCAATCTCTGGTTGCGCCGCCCAATCCGCCAGCCGCGCAATGCCCATGCCTTGCAGCACCATCGCCATCACGCCGCTGCCGCTGCTGGCGCGCACCGCGGGCTCGGCATGCAGGCGGACGATGCGTTTGTCTTGCCGCAAATGCCAGTCCTTCAGCACGCGCGGCCCGGTATGCATCACCAACCGATGCTGCTTCAGCTCTTCGGGTTCACGCGGCAAGCCCATGCGTTGCACGTAGTCGGGGCTGGCGCACAGCAGCCGCTCATACGGCCAAAGCCGCGCGCCCAGCAGCTCGCTGGAAGCCGGGAAGCCGCCGCGTATGGCAAAGTCCAGGCCTTCGGCGATGGGGTCGATGCCCTTGTCGGTATAGACAATGTCCATGCTGACGCCGGGGTGCGCGTCCGCATAGCGGCGCAACACGGCGGGCAGCAGGGCAACGCCCAGCAGGTCGGGCGCTGAAAAACGCAGCCGGCCTTGCACGCCGCCTTGCGCGTCCTGCAAATCATCGCGCGCCTGCGCCTCCAGGCGCAGCAGCTCACGCGCAGACTGAAAATAGCTTTCGCCTTGCGGGGTCAGTACCACGCTGCTCTTGCTGCGCAATAGCAGCTGTGCGCCCACCTGGCGTTCCAGCGCCTGCACCGCGCGGGTCACGGCGCTGGGTGACGCGCCCAACGCGCGCGCCGCCACGACAAAGCTCTGGCGTTCGGCCACGGCGCAAAACACCTGGTATTCCCATAGCGCGCCTCGTTCCATGCGGGTTCTCCGTTCGAGTTTTCCATTGCGTTTATCGCAACATGATATTGCAACGCCATGGCGGCCGTTCACCCTAGACTGGCGCTTTCCCGTTCCCCGTTGCCTTCATCATGTCCCAGCCTTGCTACGTTGACCCGCTGACCGGCGGCCAATATCCCATTACCGATGCGCGTTGGTGTTCCGACGCGCAAACGCCGTTGATGATGTCGCCGCTGCCGGGTATTTCGCGCGATGACATCGATACGCGCGAACGTTCTATCTGGCGATATCGCGCGGCCTTGCCCGCCGATATCGCGCAGCCCGTGTCGATGGGGGAAGGCTGCACGCCGATGGTCGAGCGCGCCTGGGGCGGCCTGCGGCCCCATTTCAAACTGGAATGGTTCAACCCGACGTGCAGCTTCAAGGACCGTGGCGCGGCGGTGATGCTGTCGTGGTTGCGGCAGATTGGCATCCACGCCGTGGCGGAAGACAGCTCGGGCAACGGCGGGGCCGCCATTGCGGCGTTTGGCGCGGCGGCGGGCATGGGCGTCACCATTTTTGCGCCGGCCTATACGTCGCAGGCAAAGGTGGCGCAGATACGCGCGTTCGGGGCCGACGTGCGCCTGATCGAAGGCCCGCGCGAAAACTCGCAGACCGAAGCCATACGCGCGTCGCAAGCTATCTTCTACGCCAGCCACAACTGGCAGCCATTTTTCCTGCAAGGCACCAAGTCGATCGCCTACGAGATGTGGGAAGACTTCGGCTTCGAGGCGCCTGACAACGTGGTCATCCCGGCGGGCGCGGGCAGTAATGTGCTGGGCTGCGCCATCGGTTTCGCCGAGCTGCTGGCGGCCGGGCAAATCCGCCGCCTGCCCAAGCTGTTCGTGGCGCAGCCGTTGAACTGTTCGCCGGTGGACGCCAGTTTTCAGGCGGGCGCAGACGGCGCGGTGCCACGCGAGGTCTTGCCGACGGTGGCGGAAGGCACGGCCATCAAGCATCCCGTGCGCTTGCGCGAGGTATTGCAGGCGGTGCGCGCCAGTGGCGGCCAGACGGTGGCGGTGCCGGAAGCCGATATCGTGGCCGCCGTGAAAAAGCTGGCGCTCTCGGGCCTGTATGCAGAGCCCACCAGCGCCACGGCCGCCGCGGCCCTGGACGTGCTGCAAGCACGCGGCGCCATTCAAGCCCGCGAACGCACGGTGGTGTTGCTGACCGGCACCGGCATCAAGTCCACGCAGTTCATGACGGACTTGTTTTCAGCAGCGGCTTGATCGAACGCGCGGGCTCGTGCGCCATGGGACAAGCCCGCGTTGGCGTTACGCGGCGTAGGCGGCTGCGGCGCGTTCGTTGGGTTCTGCGGGGGCATTGGCCGGGGCCGGCGAGAACACACGCAGCCGATGCCCGTCCGGGTCCAGCGCCACAAAGGTGCGGCCGAAATCCATATCGGTGGGCGCTTGCAGAATGGGCAGCCCGCGCAGGCTCCATTCCAGATGACGCTGGTTGACGGAGTCGGCATCGGCAACCGAGAACGCCAGTTCGGATGCGCCGCCGCGACCGGCCGCCGCCGGCTCCACCGTGTAGCGTGACCACAAGCCCAGCTTCAGCCCGGAGTCCAGCACAAAGAGGGCAAACGTGGGCGAGTTTTCAACCGGCTGGCGTTGCAGCAACGCACTGTAGAACGCCGCGCTGGCTTGGGGCTTTTCGACGTAAAAAAGGACGTAGTTCGATTCGGACATGATGCGCTCCTGGTGGGTAATGCGCTCATGGTAGGCAGGGGTACTGTCAGTTTTTGGCAGTAGTGTGCATCAGCATTTCTTGGGCTCGTGATTGATCGCGCGCCACTCTTTCAACAACTGGTGGCGGCGCCGCGGATAGCGCTCGCTGGCGGCAAGGGATGCGATGCGGTCGGTGCGGAAATGGCGGAAGTCGCCGCGTAGTTCACACCAGGCCATGACGATGCGCACGCTATCGAAAAACCCCAGCGCAAACGGCCAGATCACGCGCGCGGATTCCGCGCCCTTGTCATCGCGATAATTGATTTCAAGCTTGAGCTCCGAGCGAATCGCCTGACGGATTAGCGCCACATCGACCCGGTCGATCACTGCATAGGGGCTAGGGGCCACCAGCAAGGGAATGGCGTCCAGCTCGTCGCGCAGCTCTTGCGGCAGTACGGCGCCAATCTTCGCCAGCGCATTGCGCGCCGCCAGCCCCAGCCGTTCGTCCGTGCGGCCCGCCACCCAGCGCGTGCCCAGCACCAGCGCTTCGATCTCTTCCGTGCTGAACATCAGCGGCGGCAGCATGAAGCCGGGCCGCAGCACATAGCCCACGCCCGGCTCGCCCTCGATTTCAGCGCCCTGGCATTGCAGCGTGGCAATGTCGCGATACAGGGTGCGCAGGCTGATCCCCATTTCCGTCGCCAGCCGCTGCCCGCTGACGGGCAGGCGGTGGCGGCGCAAGGTCTGGAGCAAGTCCAGGAGACGTTCAGTGCGGGACATGGGGCGGGGCGGGCGGACAGCGCCCGTGCAGTCAGAGAGAGGATTCGCGCAATGCTGCCATAAAGTGGCAGCTGACGGGAAGCCGTACGCCTCGCCCGCGCCCGGGGACGTTAGCCGCCGACCTTCTTGCCGGTGGCCACATCAATGGCCGAGCCGTCTTCCAGGCTGACGCGGTAGATCTCACGCACCACGTTGCCGGCAAAGCCGATCTCGACGATGGACACGTCCTTGAAGGTGGTGTTGATGCCTTCAGGCAGCACGGCGTTGAACTTGTCGGACTCCTGCTTCATGGCGTCTTGCAGGCGGGTGTCGTACATCGCCATGCTGTAGACGAGCGTGGTGTGCGGGTTGTGGGCGCGCACCTCTTTGCCGTCCTGCATGATGTTCACGCCGCTGACACCCATCGTCTTGACCAGGTCCTTGCCCGCGTCGCTCATCTTGGCGTAGACGGGGCCGGTCACGCGCGGCAGAGGGCCGTCGCGCAAGGGGGCCAGCGCCGCGGTGGTCACGGTGTTGTAGCGCATCATGTCTTCAAAACCCTGGCCGCTTTTGACGACGCCCAGGTCCAGCCACCACGGATGGCCCGCGCCCTTGGCGGCTTCGGTCGGGTAGAAGGTTTTCAGCGTCACCTGCAACGGGGCGGGCGGCTTGGGCAGCGCCTTCAGCATGCGGGCGGGCGTTTCCGGGTCGGCGCTGTGCAGGTGCATCACGGTCACGTGCGGCATGTTGGGCGTTTCGGCCTCGGTCTTCAGGCCCAGCGCCAACAGGTCTTGCTTGAGCGTGCCGTTGATCTTGGCGTCCAGCACGGCGTTGACGTCTTGCGGCAGGCGGTAGACCACGCCATAGGTCGCCTTGTGGGCGCGGAACTCGGGTTTTTCCAGGGCGCTGTTGTCGATAGGCGCGGCGGCGTGGGCGGCGAACGAGGTGGCGAACAGGCCGAGGGCGGCCAGGTGCAATGCACGTTTGATCATGGGGAATCCCTTATCGTTGTTGACGTGACCCGCGAGAGTCATCCGCAGTGTGGGTGCCGCGGATGTACGGGGTATTGCACCAGTCAAAAGAATTCCGATACCAGCCGCCACTTGGCCGATAGCTGGCCGGCGCGGCTGGTATCCGGCTAGGCCAGGAAGGCGATCGCCACGATGGCGATGCCCAGGATCAGGTTCACGCCCACCCAGCGGCGGATGCCGGCCATGGCCTGGCCGCCTTTGGGCCAATCAGACGCGGCCACCGCGGCGGCCAGGCGCTTGTACAGCGCAAAGCGGATGTGGCCGAAGATCACCATCATCACGATGCCGCCACCGGCCATCAGCGTCCAGCTGCGCGGCATGAAGAACGTGCCGCCAGATTGTGTGGCCATGCTGCCTGCTTGGCCGATCATCGACATGCCGGTCAGCAGGATCAGCACGATGGCCACCAGCACGGCGTTAAGAAAGGGGCCAAGCACGGACGCCATCAGCTTCAAGCGCACGGGCGGTTCCAACTTCGCGGCCGCCGGCCGCAGGAAACAGTGCGCGAACAGCATGCCGCCAACCCACAGGATCACGGCGATCACATGGATGAATTTCAAGACGCTATAGAACATGGCGAGGTCCGGGTAGTGAATGGCCGCGGATTGCGGCCGGTCTGTCCCCATGATATCGCCGCAACACGATCCCGCGCGGACTTGACCAGAATCATGGTTTTGCATTTAGAATGAGATTGATTGCTATTTGTATTTTTGCGTTCCGGGAGCCTGTCGTGTCTAACCCTGTGCTCGCTTCAGGCGACACCGTGCAACTTTTGTACCGAAGCCACCATGGGTGGCTTCATAACTGGTTGCGCGCCAAACTCGGCAACACCTTCGACGCGGCGGACCTGGCCCAGGACACGTTCGTGCGGGTGCTGCGCCATCGCCACGAGCTGGACGCGCTGCGTGAACCGCGCGCCTACCTGACAACGATCGCCAAGCGGCTGCTGATGAATCACCATCGCCGCCGGTCGGTCGAAAACGCGTATCTGGAAGCGCTGGCGCTGATGCCCGAAGCGGTGGCGCCGTCGGCCGAGCAACGGCTGATCATTCTGGAAACCTTGCAGGAAATCGACGAAATGCTGGCGGGCTTGACCTTGCCCGCGCGTCAGGCGTTTCTGATGGCGCAGCTGGAAGGCCTGAGCCATGGCGAAATCGCGCAGCGGCTGAACGTGTCGTTGCGGTCGGTGCACCGCTACATCGCCCGGGGGTTCGAGCAATGCATCATGGCGGTGACGTGAGCACGCAGACGGGCGAGCTGCCCGCCGTTGAACGCAATGTGGCGCGCGTTGCCGCGCGTTGGCTGTTGCGGCTGAGTTCCGGCCGCGCAACCGATGCCGACGTGCATGCCTGCGACCAATGGCGCGCCAGCAAGGCCGAACACGAAACCGCCTGGCAGCGCGCGCAACGCGTGAATGAACGCTTCGGCCTGATCCCCACGGCGCTTGGCATGGCGACGCTGAACCGGCCCGAACTGACGCAGCGCCGCGCGGCCTTGAAGGCGTTGGTGGCGCTGGTGGTGGCAGGCCCGGTGGGCTGGGCCGCCTGGCGCGCAGACCCGTTGAACTGGACGGCCGACTATCGCAGCGCGGCCGGCGAACGGCGCGACGTGATGCTGGCCGATGGATCGTCTTTGCACCTGAATACCGGCAGCGCGGTGGATGTGGCGTTTGACGCGACGACGCGGCTGGTGCGCCTGCGCTCGGGTGAGATCGCCGTCCACGCCGTGGCCGAGGCATCGCTGCATCCGCGGCCCTTCGTCGTGCGCACGAGCCTGGGCGACATTGAAGCCCCGCCGTCGCGTTTCTGCGTCCGGCAAATGGGTGGGCAATGCCACGTCAGCGTCCAAGAAGGGCAGGTTCGCCTTGCAAGCGGCGCGCACCCCGGGCGCATGCTGAGCCTGTCGGCGGGCGAGCAGGGCAGTTTGACCAAGGCCGGTGTCTCGGACGCGGCGCCCGCTGACCCGCACGCCAGCGACTGGATGCGCGGGGTGCTCTACGCCAATCAACTCCGCCTGGATGCGTTCGCGTCTGAGCTTGGGCGTTATCGCCCGGGCGTCCTGCGCTGCGACCCCGAGATTGCGCACCTGCGCATCTCGGGCGCATTCCAGCTAAGCGATACCGACGCGGTGCTGGCGGCCTTGCCCGCCACCTTGCCGGTGCAAGTGCGCACCCGCACGCCGTACTGGGTCACCATCGGGCCGCGCACGTCAGCGGCATGATTTTTTCGCCGTTACAAAAAACCTGCATCGAAGCTGTCCGATTCGAGAATCACGAGGGTCATGGTCTGTATAGGCAAACGAATGCCGATACCCGTTGGATCGAAAGGACGACCATGGCTTATCTCCCCGCCGGCCGCGCAAGCGGCTCCCGAACCTCCCCGGACGCGCAGCCGCGCTTGACCCGCCTGAGCGGCGCGGTGCATGCCGCGCTGGCGCTTGCCGCCGTCTCCGCCGCGATGCTGCCGCTTGCGGTGGCGCAGGCGCAGGCTTCGCCCAGCGCACTATCGGTCAGCCAGGGCGCGGCGCGCAGCTATCGCATTCCGGCCGGCACGCTGGCGGAAGCCCTGCCGCGCTTTGCCGACAGCGCGGGCGTGACGATTCTGTTCGACGCCCGGCTGGTGGGCCAGCGCCGCACGGCGGGGCTGGATGGCACGTACTCGGTGGGCGAGGGCTTTACGCGCTTGCTCGATGGCAGCGGCCTGGCGGTGCAACAGCGCAGCGCCGGCGTGTTCGTTCTGCAAGCCGCGCCGCAGCCGGGCGTGACGCAGCTGGCGCCGGTGAAAGTGGAAGGCGAAGGCGCTGTCGTGACGCCCGCTTGGGAAACCAGCACCGACCGCAAGCGCTTGGACGATCTGCAAATCCGCAACTGGAGCGATCTGGGCAAGCGCGCCGAACCCGGCGTGAGCTTCAACCGGTCAAACAACAGCATCAACATCCGCGGCCTGGATCAAGACCGCGTGCTGACCCGCGTGGATGGCATCCGCCTGCCGTGGCTGGATGACGGCGCGCGCGGCGTGAAGGGCGGCCTGGAATCCGTGGACTTCAACAGCCTGTCGCGGCTGGACATCGTGCGCGGCGCGGATGCGACGGGCGGCGGCTCCGGCGCCATCTCGGGCATTGCCGACCTGTATACGCTGGACCCGTCCGACCTGCTGACCGACGGCAAGACGTTCGGCGCACTCGCCAAGACCGACTACGATTCCGCCGACGCCAGCTGGGGCGCGAACGCAGCGCTGGCGGGCCAGATTCACAGCAATACGTTCTGGCTGGTGCAAGCGGGCGTGCGCAACGGGCACGACCTGGACAACCGTGGCGACGTGGGCGGCTATGGCCCCAAGCGCAGCCAGCCCAGCCCCGAAGACTACGACCAGCAAAGCTTCCTGTTGAAGTTGCAGCAGCGCGCCGACGGCGGCCACCGCTTTGGCCTGACGGGCGAATACTTCAAGCGCCGCGCCGACATCGACAACATGTACGAACAGGGTGCTGGCACGTCCTACCTGTACGGCGAAAACAGCACGAAGAAAGAAACCGAGCGCGAGCGCGTGTCGTTCGACTATTCGTACAAGGCGCCCAGCGAAGGCGGCCTGATCGACACTGCCACCGCCGTCGTCTATTGGACGCGGCTGCGGCTGGACAACGCGCTGGATGGCGTGCGCAGCGTGGATTCGCGCGCGGGCATCATCCCGGGCGATCCGTTCCGATACGGCTTCCCAAGCGGCCCGTATGGCCGCAGCAACTCCATCCAACAGACCTTGTTCGGCGTAAACGGCGAACTGACCAAGCGGCTGGGTGGCGAGTCCGTGTCGCAGTTGTGGACGGTGGGCGGCGAGTGGTACGGCAACAAGACCGAGCAGAACTCCACCGGCTATGACAACTGCCCTGCCATACGCCCGGGTTTGCCCGCGCCGTTTGGCCCGCGCTCGTGCGACATGCTGCACACCAACCAGGCTGACGTACCAGAGTCCAAGGGCAACCAATGGGCGTTGTGGGTGCAAGACGAATTCAGTTTTGCCGACGGCCGCTACACGCTGACGCCGGCGCTGCGCTACGACCACTACGAGCAAAAGCCGCAGTCCACCGCCAGCTACGAAAGCAATCCCAACGCAGGCGCCTTGCCGCCGTCCAACAGCGGCAGCCGCTTCTCGCCCAAGCTGCTTGGCACGTGGAAGGCCATGGAATCACTGAGCGTCTACGCCCAGTACGCCTATGGCTTCAAGGCCCCCAGCGCCAGCCAGCTCTACACCAACTACGGCGGCCCAGGCACCTATCTGCGCGTGGGCAATCCCTACCTGAAGCCGGAAACCAGCAAGGGCTGGGAATTGGGTGCCAAGATCGGTTCCGACGACCTGGGTGCTGCGGTATCGTTGTTTGATAATCGTTATCAGAACTTTATCGATAGCAATCAACCGCTGGACGCCAATTCGCCGCAGTGGCAGCCCGGTTGGGCGGGGCAATATCCGTTGGGCATTACCGGCAACGTGAACCGCGCCAAGGTCCGCATCTATGGCGCCGAAGCCAGCGCACACTGGAAGTTCTCGCCGGGTTGGCGCACGTGGGGCTCGCTGGCATGGGCCGTGGGCAAAGATGAAAACACCGGGCAATACCTGAATTCGGTGGCGCCGCTGAAAGCCGTGCTGGGCGTGGGTTACAGCCGCGATGTGTGGGGCGTGGACGCCATGCTCACTACCGCCTTGAAGCGTGACAAGGTTGAATACCCCGATGGCCCGCCGGCCGCCGGCTATGCCGACTTCCAGGCGCCGGGCTATGGTGTCGTGGACGTGATGGGCTATTGGCGCCCCGCCGCGGTGAAGGGGCTGCAAGTGCAGGCTGGCGTGTTCAACCTGTTCGACAAGAAGTACTGGGAGGCCATCAACGTGCCGACCGCAGGCTCGATCGCGCTGCCGCGCACGGTGGATTGGTACACCGAGCCGGGGCGCAGCGTGCGCGTGTCGCTGACCTACCAGTATTGATCTCGCGCCGCCGCCGCCCGGAGAGGTTCCGGGGCCGGCGGCGGCTTCACTGAAGAACCCATTGGCCGGAGGCCTACGATGACAAATCTTGATTTCAACAGCCGCGCTGAAGCCCTGCGCACCCGCAACGACGCGCTGGCCGCGACGCAACCGAATCTGCGTGCGCGCAATCTGGCGCAGGCGCTGGGCGTGTCCGAAGCGGAGTGGATTGCCGCGGGCTGTGCCGGTGTGAAGTCCACGGCGCTGCATGGCACGCCGCAAGAAATTTTCCGCGAGCTGGGCACGTTGGGCGAAGTGATGGCGTTGACGCGCAACGACTGGTGCGTGCACGAGCGCCATGGCGCTTACCTGGACATCCAGGCCGACGGCCCGGTGGGCATTGTGTTGGGGCCCGACATTGATCTGCGCGTGTTCTTCACCGCGTGGAAATCAGCGTGGGCGGTTGAGCAAGACGGCCGCCACAGCCTGCAATTCTTTGATGCCGCGGGCGTGGCCGTGCACAAGGTCTACCGCACCGACGCCACCGATGCGGCCGCCTACGATGCGCTGGTCGCAAAGTTTGCGGGCGACGCGCAATGGCCCGAGACCACCGCGTATGCCCCCGCCACCGACGCCGACCACGTCGGCGACGCCGCAGCATGGCGCGAGGCGTGGCTCGGTATGAAGGACACGCACGAATTCTTCCCGCTGCTGCGCAAGTTCAAGGTGTCGCGCCTGGCGGCGCTGGCTGCGGCCGGTGAAGACCTGGCGCAGCCGGTGCCGGCGGAGGCCGTCGAACGCATGCTGCAATCGGCGGCGGAGTCGGGCCTGTCCATCATGTGCTTCGTGGGCAACCGCGGCATGATCCAGATTCACACCGGCCCCGTTGAGCAGTTGCGCCGCACCGGCCCTTGGTTCAACGTGCTCGACCCGAAGTTCAACCTGCACCTGGACACCACCGCCATCGCCTCGGCCTGGGTGGTGAACAAGCCCACGTCTGATGGCTGGGTGACGTCGCTTGAGGTCTACGCGGCCAACGGCGACCTGATCGTGCAGTTCTTCGGCGAGCGCAAACCGGGCAAGCCGGAGCTTGCCGGTTGGCGCGAGCTGATGGTCAGCTTGTGCGACGCGCCGCTGGCGGCCTGAGAAATCTTCGGGAATCTGCGATGAAAAAATGGTTGGCAATTGCGTTGGGCTGGGCGATGGCGGCAAGTGTGCACGCCGCCGAACCCAGCCGGGTGGTGACGCTGGGCGGCAGCGTGACGGAAATCGTCTATGGCTTGGGGCAGGGCGACAGGCTGGTGGGGGATGATCAGTCCAGCCTGTACCCCGAAGCCGCCACCAAGCTGCCACGCGTGGGTTACTACCGCGCCGTGCCGGTCGAAGGCGTGTTGTCGCTTAAGCCAGATCTGGTGCTGGCGTCAGAGCAGGCCGGCCCGCCCGAGGCGCTCAAGCGGCTGGCGGGCGTGGGCGTGCGCGTTGTCACGGTGTCGGACGCGCCATCGGTGGATTCCCTGAAGTCGCGCATCCGCGCCATTGCCGGCGCATTGGGCGTGGCGGCGGCCGGCGAGCGCATGGTCGAAGACGTGACGCAAGAACTCGCGCGCGCCGAGGCCATTCCGGCGACGCGCGCGCGGGCGCTGTTGCTGATCAACCGCACGGGCTCGCCGCAAGGCGCGGGCCGCGACACAGCCGCCAACGAAGTCATGCAGTTGGCGGGCTTGGATAACGTGTTGCACGACCAGCAGGGCTACAAGCCCTTGTCAGCCGAGGCCATGGGCGCGCTGGCGCCCGACCTGATCGTGGTGACGCAGGCGTCCTTGGAGGCGGGCGGCGGCATGGAGAAATTCCTCAGCCTGCCCGGCATCGCCTCGACGCAGGCGGCGGCCAAGCGCCGCGTGGTGGTCATGGATGACCTGCTGATTCTGGGCATGGGGCCGCGCCTGCCGTTGGCGCTGACCCAGCTTAAGCAGGAGGTCGCGAATGTCATGGCGCGTTAGCGCGCCCTTGGCATTGGGGCTGTTGACGGCGGCGTTGGCGCTGGCGATGTTGGCCGCCACCGCCAGCGGCGCGGTCAGCATTCCGTTGCGCGAACTGCCGTCGCTGTTGTGGGGCGCGCCCACGCCCGACAACGCGCTATGGCGCAACGTGCTAATCGACATCCGTCTGCCACGCGTGCTGTTCGCCGTGGTGACGGGGGCGGGGCTGGCGATATCGGGCGCGGCCATGCAGGCGCTGTTTCGCAACCCGCTGGCCGAACCCGGCTTGATCGGTATTTCGGCGGGCGGCGCGCTGGGGGCGGTGGCCGCCATTGTGCTGACTTCGGGCGGCTTCTGGATCACGGCGCCATCTGCCTTTGCCGGCAGTCTGATTGCGACGATGTGCGCCTACGCCGTGGGCCGGCGCGTGCCAGGCGTGGCCGGGTTGCTGCTGGCCGGCGTGGCCATCACGGCGATGTCGTTCAGCCTGATCGGCCTGTTCACCTTTGTGGCCACCGATGCACAGCTGCGCGACCTGACCTTCTGGAACATGGGCAGCCTGGGCGGCGCAAACTGGAAAATGCTGGCGTTTCTTGGCCCTTGGGTATTGCTGATGAGCGCCTGGCTGATCAGCCAGTGGCGCGTCATGAACGCCTTGCTGCTGGGTGACCGCGAGGCCCAGCATCTGGGCTATTCGCTTGCGCGCGTGCGGGCGCGGCTCGTGCTGGCCAGCGCGCTGATTGTCGGGCCGCTGGTCGCAGCAACGGGCACCATCGTCTTCGTCGGGCTGGTGGTGCCGCATCTGGTGCGCATGACGCTGGGCGCGAACCACCGCTGGCTGTTGCCGGCCACCGTCATTGCGGGCGGTTTGGCGCTGGTGCTGGCGGATTGGGCGGCGCGTACCGTCGTCGTGCCAGCTGAATTGCCGATTGGTTTGGTGACGGGCTTGGTGGGTGGCCCATTTTTTCTGTGGCTGCTGGCCCGGGGCCGGAGGATAGGCTGATGCTTGCCGCACAGAACCTGACGTTGTCGCGGGGCGGCAAACGCATTCTTACCCAGATATCGCTTGAGGTCCGCCCGGGCGAAGTCGTCGGTTTGCTGGGCGCTAATGGCGCAGGCAAGTCCACGTTGCTCAGCGCGCTGGCGGCCGAGTTGTCACCCGATTCGGGGCAGGTGCATCTGGGCGGCGAGCTGCTAGCCGGCATGCCGTTTCGGGAGCAGGCGCGCCAGCGCGCCGTGCTGCCGCAAAAGCCCGGGCTGACCTTTGACCTGGATGTGAATGAAGTGGTCGCCATGGGCGCCTATCCGTTTCCGGAACTGCCGCCCGCCGCCGTCGATGCGTTGGTCGCCCAAGCATTGTCGCTGGCCGATGCCGCCCATCTGGCGGGACGCCGCTATCCCGAATTGTCGGGCGGCGAACAGCAGCGCGTGCAGTTTGCGCGCGTGCTGGTGCAGTGCCATGCCGCGCGGCAAGCGGGCGAGGCGCGCTACCTGCTGCTGGACGAGCCCACCGCCAGCCTGGACCCGAAGCACCAGACCGACCTGCTGCGCCGCGCCTGGGAATTGGCGCATGCCGGCAATACGGGCGTACTGGTGATTCTGCACGACATGAATCTGGCCGCGCGCTGGTGCGACCGCCTGCTGCTGCTTAGCGGCGGCGCCACCACGGCGCTGGGCACGCCCGAGCAGGTGCTGACGCCCGCCAATCTGTACCTGGCTTATGGCATTGACGCGCAAGTGATCCCGCATCCGCTGCAATCGGGCCGGCTGCTGGTGCTGACGTCATAACGCGGCAGGCAACCGCACGCGCCCGCCGGGTCGGTAAAATAGGCGAACTTATGGTTTCGCCTATTTCATTCATCCCCCTACAGGACCCGTGTCATGCCTACTTTTGACGTCGTCTCCGAAGTCGACAAACACGAACTCAGCAACGCCATCGACCAAGCCAACCGCGAACTGGCCACCCGCTTCGACTTCAAAGGCACCGACGCCAAGTTCGAACTGGAAGGTTTTGTCGTGACCCAGGTTGCCTCCAGCGCGTTCCAATTGAAGCAGATGCTCGACATCTTGCGCGGCCGCCTGTCGGCGCGCGGCATCGACGTGCGCTGCCTGGACGTGGCCGACCCCTTGGAAAACCTGGGCGGCGCGCGCCAGAAGGTCACCATCAAGCAGGGCATCGAGCAGCCAGTGGCCAAGAAGCTCATCGCCGCCATCAAGAACGCCAAGCTCAAGGTGGAATCGCAGATCAACGGCGACAAGCTGCGCATCACCGGCAAGAAGCGCGATGATCTCCAAACCGCCATTGCGCTGTTGAAGAAGACCGACGTCGACCTGCCCTTGCAGTTCGAAAACTTCCGCGACTAATCCCCGGCCCGCCGCCATGGGGCATTCCAGCGAACTGCAACTGGTGGTGGAACTGGCGCGCGCCGGCGGCATGTCCGCCGCCGCCCGCCAGCTGGACGTGACCCCGGCAGCCGTCAGCAAGCGGCTGGCGCAGATCGAAGCGCGCCTGGGCGTGCGGCTGTTCAACCGCAGCACGCGACGGCTGAGCCTCACTGCCGAAGGCGAGGTCTACCTGGAAAGCGCCCGCCGCATTCTGGGTGAAATCGAAGACCTTGATCAACTTATCGCCAGCCGCCAGGACAGCCCGCGCGGCCGGCTGAAGGTCAACGCGCCGCTGGGTTTTGGCCGCAGCTACATCGCGCCCGCGATTGCTGACTTCGCGAAGCTTTACCCCGACGTCTCGCTGCAACTGCAACTGACTGACAGCCCTGCGGACTTCGTGCAAGACGCGTTCGACGTGGCGGTGCGCTTTGGTGATCAGCCCGACACCCGCTTGATTGCCCGCAAGATTGCGCCGAACCGCCGTCTGGTGTGCGCATCCCCCAGCTATCTGAAGACCCATGGTGTGCCGGTCACCCCGCATGATCTAACGCGACACCAATGCATCGTGTTGCGGCAGAACGAAGACGCCTACAGCTTGTGGCGCTTCACCAAGGGACGCCGCAGCGAAACCGTGAAAGTGCGCGGGGCCTTGAGCAGCAACGATGGTGAAGTGACGCTGACGTGGGGCCTGGCGGGGCTGGGCATCTTGCAGCGCGCCGAGTGGGACCTGGCGCGCTATCTGCGCAGCGGCCGGCTGGTGCGCGTGCTGGAAGACTATGCGCTGCCGCAAGCGGATATCTATGCCGTGTTTCCGGAACGGCATCACCTGTCGGCCAAGGTCCGCGTCTTCGTGGATTTTCTCGTCAACTACTTCCAGCAGGACGCGGACGCGCGCTGGTAGCGATCCCTAGCGCGATCCCTAGCGCGGCCCATAGCGCGGCCCATGGCGCGGCCCATGGCGCCGCCGATCTCTCCGCCCCTGTTAGCGTTCAGCCCGCCGACCACAGATGCTGCGCAGCATACGCACGCCACGGCCGCCACGACTCCGCACGCGCCAGCAATTGCGCGGGCGTATACGCGCGCGATTCCAATTTCTCCAGCGCGCGGATCAGGCCGATGTCGGCGCTGGGAAACGCATCCGGCTCGCGCAGGCAGCGCAAGGCGATGTATTGCGCCGTCCATTCGCCAATGCCGCGTATCGCGCGCAGGCGTTTGACCGCGTCGTCCAGGCTGCTGCCTGCGTCAAACAAATGCGGGTCGGCTACCGCGGCGGCGGCCACCGCTGACAACGTGGCGGCACGGCTGCGCGGCATGCCCAGCACAGCCAGCTCCGCCGGGGCCACGGCCTCGGGAGTGGGGAACACATGGGTCAAACCGTCTTCCGGCTGGGCCATGGCGTCGCCATGTGCAGCCACCAATTTTCCCGCCAGCCGAATCGCGGCGGTCACCGTGATCTGTTGGCCCAACACGGCGCGCATGGCGAGTTCGAAGCCATCCCACGCGCCCGGCACGCGCAGGCCAGGGCGCGCGGCGATCAGCGCCGCCATGACCGGGTCGTGCGAAAACTGCGCGGCCAGTGCGACCGGGTCGCTGCCCAGATCAAACACGCGGCGCAAGCGCGCGATGATGGCCGGCAGCGCATGCAGGCGCGGAAAGCGCACGGTCGCTTGCAGCGCGTTGCCGGTGCCGGGTTGCACGCTGACTGTGCCTTGCATGCCGTCCAGACTGATCGTGCGCGTATAGCGGCTGCCATCGATGCGTTCAATGCCGGGAATGGCGCGCAGCCGCAAAAACGCCAGCATGGCCTCCCAGTCATAAGGCGGCCGGTAGCGCAGCAGCAACTGGATTTCGCCACGCGGCCCGGCGGGCACATCGGGCTTGCCGGATCGGCGCAGGTCGCCCGGCGTGCGGTCGAACAAAGTCAGAAAGATCTCGTTGAAGCGGCGGATGCTGCCAAACCCCGACGCGAAGGCGATTTCGGCCATGGGCAGGTGCGTTTCGTGGATCAACTGCTTGGCCAACAACACGCGCCGGGTTTGCGCCACAGCCACGGGGGACGCGCCCAAATGCTGGCGAAATTGGCGGCGCAATTGGCGTTCGCCCACGCCCAGTCGGGCGGCCAGCGCATCCACGCCGGCCTCATCCAGCGCGCCCAGCTCAATCAGCCCCAAGGCGCGCGCCACGCCGTCGGGCAAGTCGGGCGCGGGGCCGAGCTCGGGTGCGGTCTCGGGCCGGCAGCGCAGGCAGGGGTGAAAGCCCGCCTCTTGCGCCGCGGCGGCGGTGCCGAAGAAAGAGACGTTCTTGGACAGCGGCGTGCGCGCCGGGCAGACGGGGCGGCAATAGATGCCCGTCGTCTTCACGGCGGTGAAGAAGCGGCCGTCGTAACGGGCGTCGCGCACGCTGATGGCGCGGTAGCAGGCGTCGTGGTCAAGGTTCATGCCGCCATGCTAGCGCTGCGCATTGAAGGAAATCTAGCGGTTTTCGGACACTGTTGTTGGCCTGACATTGCTGTCCGAAAACCGCCAGCACGCCGCCGGAACCCGCCCTTATAGTGGCCGCATGCCTTTGCAGCCAATGGAGCTTTCCATGAACGCCACGACTCATCACTTCACGCTTGAACGCGTGCCGACGCCCATCGGCCTGATGCTGGTGCTGACCGACGCACAACAGCGCCTGCGCGCGGTGGACTGGCAGGATTTTGAATCGCGCATGCACACGCTGCTGCGCCGGCAGTACGGCAACGCGGCCATCACATTGCATGACGCCGCACACGCATCTCCCGCGACCCGGGCGCTTCAGGCGTACTTCGACGGGGACGTACACGCCATCGACACGCTGGATGTCGCCACCGGCGGCACGGACTTCCAACGGCAGGTGTGGCAGGCGTTGCGCGGCATCGCGGGTGGCGCGCCCATCAGCTACAGCGGCCTGGCGCAACGCATTGCGCGTCCGACCGCTGTGCGCGCCGTGGGGCTGGCCAACTGCGCGAATCCGATTGGCATTGCGGTGCCGTGCCATCGTGTCGTGGGCGCGAACGCGTCGCTGACCGGCTATGGCGGGGGACTGCATCGCAAGCGCTGGTTGCTCGACCATGAACAGAAGTGGTCGCGTATTGAAAACAATTGTGACAGGCCAGAATGACTTTGTAGCGTGTTAGCGGATGCCCGGGCATATGATGCGTTCCCTTTTATGGAGAACAGATGTTTATGTCGCGCCCCTTGTGCATGTCCGCCCTTCTAGCCGCTACGTTGATGCTCGCCGCGTGCGGCGATGACACCGCCAAGCAGGACGCGAAGGCTCCCGAAGCCAGCACCGCCCAGGCCGAGATCGTCAAGTACAACCAGTACGTTGATGCGGCCAACGGCATCACGCAGTCGTTTGACGAAACGCTGTCCCAGTACGAGCAGTACATGGTGCCCAAGCTGGCCGACAAGAAGCCCGTGAAGGACTACGTCATCGGCAATGACATCATGGTGTTGCGCACCAAGGAAAAGCTGGACAAGGCGCTGGCGATGAAACCCGCCATTCCCGAGATCGACGCCGCCGCCAAGGATTTCTCGCAAGCGCTGGGCACGCTGGCCCCGCTGAGCACCGAGCTGCAAAACTACGCTGCCGCCAAGACCTATGTGTCGGATAACGGCGCGCTGGCGCGTGAAAAAAGCCCTGCCTATGTGTCGGCGCTGACCGCTGTCGCGAAGGCCGAGAGCGCGTTCTATCACGGCATCTCGGTGAAGGACACGGCCAACACCAAGGAAGCGTTCGAGAAGGCCAAGAAAGACACCGTGGCGTATTACCGCGCCGGCATGGTGTATTACGCCAAATCCACGCTGGATCAGGCGACCGGAATTTTTGACGGCACCGGCCTGGGCGACAAGAAAGAGGCGTTCACGCAGCAGCTGGACAAGCTGAATGAAATGGCGCTGGGCTTTGACAAGAAGACCCGCGAAGCCGATCCCAAGGGTTGCGCAAGCACGATGATGAAGGCCAATTCCCTGCTGGCGGCGGGGCGCAAAGTGCTGGAGAACACCGACAGCGGACGCTACAAGCAAGACGCCGAACGCACGGGCGCGTTCAAGAGCTTGCGCCCCACGATCGTGGACGACGCCTACAGCCTGCGCCAGAACTTCAACAACTTGATCAACAACCTGAACGTGAGCCGCTGCTGATCGCAGCGAGCCGATCTTCAACCTGAAGTTGAAGATGTTGTGAATGGCGCTGCGCGCACGGCGCGCAGCGCTCGGTACATTGCCGACAGACCCTTATCAGCAAGGAACCTGTCGGCCCATGAAAACCTATCGCATCGCAACCATTCCCGGCGACGGCATCGGCAAGGAAGTCATTCCGGCCGGCCAGCGCATCATGCAGGCCCTGGCGCAAGCGGGCGGCCTGCACTTCGAATTCCAGAACTTCGACTGGGGCGGCGACTACTACCGCCAGCACGGCGTGATGATGCCGGCCGATGGGCTGGACGCGCTGCGCGGCAAAGACGCCATTCTGTTCGGCTCGGCGGGCGACCCCGACATTGCCGACCACATCACGCTGTGGGGCCTGCGCCTGAAAATCTGCCAGGGCTTTGACCAGTACGCCAACGTGCGCCCCACGCGCATCCTGCCCGGCATTGACGCGCCGCTGAAACGCTGCACGCCTGAGCAACTGAACTGGGTGATCGTGCGCGAAAACTCGGAAGGTGAGTATTCGGGCGTGGGCGGGCGTGTGCACCAGGGCCACCCTATCGAAGCCGCCACCGACGTGTCGATCATGACGCGTGCGGGCGTCGAACGCATTCTGCGCTTTGCCTTCAAGCTGGCGCAATCGCGTCCGCGCAAGTTGCTGACCGTCGTCACGAAATCCAACGCGCAACGCCACGCCATGGTGATGTGGGACGAGATCGCGCTGCAAGTCAGCCGCGAATTCCCGGACGTGACATGGGACAAGGAACTGGTTGACGCCGCCACCGCGCGCATGGTCAACAAGCCGGCGTCACTGGACACCATCGTCGCCACCAACCTGCACGCCGACATCCTGAGCGACCTGGCCGCTGCGCTGGCCGGCAGCCTGGGCATTGCGCCCACGGGCAACATCGACCCCGAGCGCCGCTATCCGTCCATGTTTGAACCCATCCACGGCTCTGCCTTCGACATCATGGGCAAGGGCCTGGCGAATCCCGTCGGCACCTTCTGGTCGGTGGTGATGCTGCTGGAACATCTGGGTGAACACGACGCCGCAGCGCGCTTGATGCAGGCCATCGAACAAGTGACCGCTACGCCCGCGCTGCATACGCGCGACCTGGGCGGCAACGCCACGACCGATGCGGTGACCGAGGCGGTGTGCGCGCTGTTGACGGCGGGCAAGCAGGTGAAGGCGGCGTAGCAGGCGGGTTGGCAAGACCACCGGAATGCTTGACTGCGGGCATCAGACCCGCAGCGCAATTCCGGCCATAGAACAAGAAGCGAAGTTCATTCGTATCCCAAGGAGACAAGCATGTTCAAGCGAATTTTCCGCGTGCGCACGTGGGCGGTTGCCTGCGTGTTAAGCCTGCCGCTGGCGGGCGGGGCCATGGCCCAGTCGTACCCGTCCCGGCCAATCAGCCTGGTCGTGCCGTTCCCGGCGGGCGGCACCACCGACGTGCTGGCGCGCGCGCTGGGGCAGGAACTGGCCAAGAGCCTGGGCCAGCCGGTGGTGGTGGAAAACAAACCCGGCGCGGGCTCGACCTTGGGCGCGGACTACGTCGCCAAGGCGGCGCCCGACGGCTATACCCTGCTGATGGGCGCGGTGCATCACACCATCGCCACCAGCGTGTACAAAAGCCTGCACTACGACTTCCAGAAAGACTTTGCGCCAGTGACGACGGTGGCGCTCGTGCCCAACGTGCTGGTCGTCAACCCGAAGCTGGACGCCAAGACCGTGCAAGGGCTGCTGGCCTTGGCGAAAGCCGCGCCGGGCAAGCTCACCTATGGATCAAACGGCATGGGCACCGGCCAGCATCTGATCGGCGCGCAGTTTGAACAGGAAGGGCAGGTGAAGCTGCTGCATGTGCCGTACAAGGGCAGCGGGCCGTTGACGACGGATCTGCTGGGCGGCCAGATCGACATGTCGTTCGACACCATCACGCCCGTGCTGGCGCATATCCAGAGCGGCAAGTTGCGCGCGCTGGCGGTCACGACCAATCAGCGCTCGGCGGCCTTGCCGGACGTGCCGACGATGGAAGAGGCGGGCATCAAGCCGTTCAACATGGGGACGTGGTTTGGCGTGCTGGCCCCGGCCGCCGCGCCCAAAGAGGTGGTGGCGCGGCTGAATGCCGAGATGGTGAAGATCATCAAGTCGCCGGATTTCTCGCGCCGCATGGCGGAGATTGGCGCGGTGCCGATTGGCGATACGCCGGACCAGATGCGTGCGCGCATCGGCGCCGACACCGAGAACTACGCCAAGCTGGTCAAGGACGCCAAGGTAGCCATCAATTGATGGCGCGCTACGGATGCTGATCTACGCGCGTATCCAGCCGCGCGCAATCGGCAGCGCCAGCACTTTGCGATAGATGCCTTGCGCCGCCAACGTCAACGGCGCGCCAATGCGGGTCCACACCGGAGCCGCGATGGCCGCCGCGACGGGCGCCAGGATCAGCCCGCCCACGATATCCAGCGGGAAATGCACGCCCAGGTATACGCGCGATGTGCCGACCACCGCCGCGCCCAGCAAGGCCACCACGCCCCATGCCGCCCAGCGCCGATCAAAGATCAGCGCAAAGGCAAACGTGGCGATGATGATGGTGTGGTTGCTGGGAAATGACGACGTCGGCTTGTGCGGGAAGAACGTATGCCCCAGCCCGATCACGAAGGGACGCGGATGCGGCAACAGCGCGCCGCACGCATAGCTGGCGACCAGCGCAACGCCGATGCTGGCCAGCACTTTCAGGGCCAGATTGCGCTGCGCTTGCCCACCCCACAGCCACATCGCCGCCAGCGCGCCGGGCACCAGCAGGATCAGCTGATTGGCCACCAGCATGGCGGCATGAATCCGCCATACAGGGGTGGCCGGGTCGGCATTGATCAGAAGAAAAAAGGACTGGTTGAAGCTTTCCAGGAAATCCATGACACGTCATCGCGGCGTAATAATCAATAGCCGCGATGGTAAAGGGGTTTCCCGTCAGTCCGCTTACAAAATGCGGCGGAGTACGCCCTTTTACTTCTGGATGCGTTTGCCGTTGGCGTCGATGACCGCTTCGCCGTCTTCCTTGGTGAACGCGCCTTGCTGGGGCGAGGGCAGAATGTCCAGCACCAGCTCCGACGGGCGGCACAGGCGCGCGCCCAGCGGCGTGGTGACAAAGGGACGGTTCAGCAGAATCGGGTGCTGTTCAATGGCGTCCAGCAGCGCGTCATCGGACAAGCTGGTGTCGTCCAGGCCCAGCTCCTGGTACGGCGTGCCCTTTTCACGCAGCGCGTCACGCACGCTGATGCCGGCCTTCTTGAACAAGGCCTTCAAGGTGGCGCGCGACGGCGGCGTTTCCACGTACAGCACCACCGTGGGCTCAATGCCGGCGTTGCGGATCAGCGCCAGCGTATTGCGGGACGTGCCGCACTTGGGGTTGTGATAGATGGTGACGTCTGACATGGAAGGCTCCTGAATAGCGGTGATTCGTCATGCAAGACGGTGAGCATAGAGCATTGGGTGGGGGGCGCCCAGCCGGGGGCGCCTAGCCGGGGGCGCCCAGCCGGGGGCGCCTAGCCAGATGCCCTCAGCCGCGCAGTTTCTTGCCAAGCCGCCGCCACCCGATCACTACACCGGTCAGGCTCAGCGCCGCCCCGCCCAGGCTCAGGAAAATCAGCAAGGCATCCCAGAGCGGCCGGCGCGACAGCAGGCCCGTCCAATCCCAGCTGTGGAGAAAGGCGAACAGCCAGCGGCTGACGCGTCCGCTGCGGTCTTGCCGGCCCTGAATCTGGCCGGTGTGCGGGTCCAGATAAATCCAGGTGGCCTGCGGGTTGTCGTACACCAGCCGCCAGACGGGCAGCGGCTTTTCAACATGGCCCAGCATCGCGTGTTCGTCGCGCGCGTAGTAATACACGTCGTACTGGCGCAGCACCTGCACCTCGCGCAGCGTGGCGCCGGGCAGCAATAGCGTGGCCGCCTGGCGCAGCTTGGCTTCGTCAATGGCGTAAGGCGTGGCTTGGGTGGCCGACAGCACTTGCGGCGCGCCCGCCGCGCCGCGCGCCAGCACCACGTCCTGGCCCGCGTTGCGCGCCCAGCTCAACTCACGCGGGGCGGCGGGCAGGGCGGCGATCAGATCGCGTGGCGACGCCAGCGGCGCGTTGGCCGCCGCATTGGCCGACCCAGCGGCAGACCCAGCGGCCGACCCATCGGCATAGGCGCTGCGCGCCAGCGGGGCGGCGGTGCTGGTGAACACCTTCCACGGGTTCATCGACATCAGCCCGCTGAAAATCCACGTGATGGTGATGGCGGCAAACAGCAAACCACTGATGTGATGCCAGCGCATCATGTTGTCGCGGTAGGGCGACCGGCTGCCGCTGGCGTAAGGCCGCGAAAACCGCCAGCGCAGCATGCCCACGATGGTGCCCGTCAGCGCCAGCACCACGCCCGCCACCGACAGCCACACCACGATGTCATGCCACCACGGGTCCAGCGCGTTGCCGCGAAACATGTACAGCCAATGGACCCACGCGCCCACATAGTTCCAGGCGCGCTCGTTGCGGGTGGCGTCCAGCACCACCGCGCCCGTCGCCGACGACACGTACAAGCGCGTGCGCGCGGGGTCGCTCATGTCGATGCGGTGCAAAGGGCGATGCACATCCAGTGCGCCCGAGTGGGTATAGACGTCCTCGTCCACCAGCCCGTCGTAGTGCGCGGCGTACGCGTCACCGAACCAGGCAAGCGCCGTGGCCTGCGCGGTCGTGGCGTCCGCCTTGGGCAGCAGCAGGCCGGTGGCGGCGTCGACGACTTTGGGCGCGGCGGGGCTTGAAGCCGGGGCGGAACCCGGCATCGACCCCGGCACCACATACACCGGCGCACCGCCCCGGTTGGCAGACAGCTGCAAGCCGGGCGCGTCTGCGCGCGTTTTCCCGGCAGCCGCCAGCGCCTGCTCGGGCGTGATGGCGATCCGCGTGGCGTCCAACGGCGCCAGATGCGTCAGGCGTTCATGAGGCGTGAGCTTGGGATAGCCCACATACATCATCACCACGCCGCTCACGAACCACATGGCGAAGAACAGGCACAGCACGACGCCGGCCCAGCGATGGATCAGATAGAGCCAGCGCTTGGCGCGCGTGGACAGCGGCGGCCCGGCGGGGCGAGCGGAAGAACGGGGCGATGTGGCGCTCATGGCATCTCTACACGGCGGAGCTAGGGGCGGACTAGAAGCGGGCTTGCAGCGACAGTTCAAACGTGCGCGGCGCGCCCAGGTAGAACATCGTCGGGCTGGCGTTGGCCGCGTAGACCTTGTCGGTCAGGTTGCGCACGCGCGCCGTCACGTTCAGGTTGCGGTTCACCCGATGCGACAAGGCGGCGTCAAACACCGTGTACGACGGCGCCCACACCGTGTTGGCGGCATCCGCGTAGGCGCGGCCCACGTAGCGCGCGGCGACGCTGGCGTTCCAGTCGGGCACGAACGCGTAGTCCAGCCACACGTTGGCCAGACGGCGCGGCGTGTTGACCGGCACGTTGCCATTGCGCGAGACGGACACGCCGCCCACCGATTGCGAGAAGTCGTCGTACTGCGGGTCAACAAAGGCCACGTTGCCTTGCAAGGACAGCTTGGACGTCAGCTGCAAACCGCCCGCCAGTTCAACGCCGCGCGCCGACTGTGCGCCCACCGGAACGCTGACGCCCGGGTTGTTGGGGTCGGTCGTCGAGATGTGTTTGCGCTTGATCTCGTAGAGCGCCACGGTGGCGGAACCGCGCCCGTCCCAGAAGTCGAACTTGCCGCCCACTTCGGCCTGCGTGCCGGTTGTGAGCTGGTCGTTGTTCAGCACGTCGGCAAACGATGCGGTGGCCAGCAGGCCCGACGGAGGGTCCGCGGCCGTGGCGTACTGCGCGTACAGCGACGCTTCGGGGCTGACCTGCCAGTTCACGCCCAGCCGCCCGGTCAGCGGCGAATAGCTGCGCGACGCGCTGGCGGGCGAGGCGGCGGTGACGGCGCGGCGGTTGGTCAGGTCCAGGTCGATGAAGTCCTTGCGCAAGGCCGACACGATGGCCACGCCGGGCAGCACTTCGGTGCGGTTCTCCAGCGTCATCGCAAAGGTGCGGATGCGGTTGTCGCGGTCGGCTTTGTGGCCGCGCGTCATGCCGGGGATGTCGTAGAAGTTGCCGGGCGAAAAGTCATAAGGGTCGACGGCGTCGACTTGCGCGGGCAGGCTGGTGGGAAAGCGCGTGACCTTGTTCACGCTGATGTCGGCGCCAAACGACCAGTCGCTGGGCAGGCCGGCCACGGAAGAACGCACCAGCCCTTCCACACGGTTGCCCACCAGGCGTTGTTCGTGACGCTGCAACAGGGCGCCGGAGCGCTGCACCAGCGTGTTGCCCGTATTGAAGCGGTAAGTTTCCAGATTGCGGAAATCGCGTTCGGCCTGGTAGTAGTACAGCGTGTTCTTCATCGTCACGGCCGAACTCGCGCGCCATTCGGTCATGGACCGCGCCCACCACACCGTCTGCTCGTACAGCCCATCGTTGACGTTGTAGTTCTTGAAGCGCGTGCCATCCATGATGTGGCCCGCGCCTTGCACAACGCCCTGCGCGTTCGTCATCAGCGGCGTGCCCCAATACGGGCGGTCGACCTGTTCGCGTTGATATTCGAAGGCGAAGGTTTGCGTCACGTCGCTGCCCAGGTCGGACAACACCGATGCCGCAATCTGGCTGGCGTGCGAACGGTTGCCGTCCACCCAGCCGTGGCTGGACCCGGTGTTGGCGTCGATGCGCAGATAGTGGCCACGCCCGCCGGCATCGCCCGCCAGCTGCTGGTTCAAGCCCACCGACACCTGGCGGCTGTCGAAGGAACCCAGGCGCAACTGGCCGTCGTAAAACGTATCGCGCTCGGGCAGCTTGGTGACGTAGTTGATGGCGCCGCCCACCGCGCCCGCACCGAACAGGAAGGTCGACGGGCCGCCGATGGCTTCCACGCGGTCGTAGATCCAGCTGTCCACCGGACGCCCGGCAATGGCGTCGTATTGCACCGAGATGCCGTTGAACAACTGCGACACCTGGCCGCCCGAGAAACCCCGGTAGCTGACCGCGCCGGCGTTGCCGGGGGGCGATGCGTTGTCCACGCCGGGAATGCCGCGCGCAATCTCTTGCGTGCTGAGCGAGCCGCGCGCTTCGATCTGCTCGCGCGAGATCACGGTGACGCTGGCGGGCGTTTCGCGCAAGGTCAGGCCCAGGCGGCTGCCGGTGCTGTCACGGGCATCCAGGTTGACGGGGCCGTTGGGCGCGGGGTCAACGTGGCCCGCGCCGTAGACGGTGGTGGCCGACAGCGTTTCCACGGCGGGTTCGGAGGTCAGCGCGTGGGCAGAGCCGCTGGCAAGCACGCCAAGCAGCAAGGTGTAGATCGTGGTGTGTTTCATGTCTGAAGCCGGCGGACCGGCGCACGGACCCCGCGCCCGGCCTGAACACAGGCGAGGCACAGCGGGCCACAAGGGTCTGGATGACGGCACGGCCGCCCGCGCATCAAGATGCGAGCAAGAGGCGAGCAGGGGGCGTGCAGCGGGGAGACGCGAGGGGCGGGCGCAAGCGTGCCGTCGTCAGACGGCAGACGTGCTCCGGGTCAGTTCGCGGGGGGCGCGCGCGGCTGGGCCGCGCTCCAGGCATGAAGGGGGGCGGCCGCCAGGAAGAACAGCGGCGGATACGTGATGGCGCGGCCCACGGGGGCGGGCACGACCGGCATGTTGGTGGGCAGGATGCCGACGTCTGCGTGCGGGTTGCGGCACAGCGGGCAGTGATGGCCGTCGGCGTGGGCGTCGGCTTGTGTAGAGTCTTGGGCGTCGTGGCTGTCGTGCGGGACGTCCAGCGTGACGGCGCCTTGCGCGTTGCCGTCGCCTTCGCTTGCGCAATAGTCAACGGTGATGCGGTGGATGTGGTGGCCGTCCGGAGACAGGCTCAGCGCTTGCGCAATCGACGGCGCCAACGACGCCCACAGGATCGCGGCAAGCGCGATCCACAGCGAGGGGCGGGTCAGGAAAGTAGCGAAGCACATGGAGCCGGATTATATCGGAGCAGATTTGAAATCTGCGCACAATCTCAAGGAAGGCTTAAGCGCCTGCCCGCGGCCCCGGTGCGAAGCGGCCCGGCCCCGGTGCGCAGTGACCCGGGCCCTGTGCGAAGCGAGCCGTCCCCGGTGCGGAGCGACTTGGCCCCCTGACGCCTACACCGACAGATGCCGGCGCACGTCATCGCCATCAATCGCGCTGCGGTCGCCGCTGGCCACCACTTCGCCGCGCGACAGCACCACGAACTGATCCGCCAGCTCGCGCGCAAAATCAAAATACTGTTCGCACAACAGAATGGCGATGTCGCCGCGCGCGCGCAGCATGTGAATCACGCGCGCAATGTCCTTGATGATCGACGGCTGGATGCCTTCGGTGGGCTCGTCCAGGATGATGAGCTTGGGCTCGGCCACCAGCGCCCGCGCAATCGCCAGCTGTTGCTGCTGTCCGCCCGACAAGTCGCCGCCCCGGCGCGACAGCATGCTCTTCAACACGGGGAACAGTTCGAACACTTCTTCCTTGATGCGGCGGGCGCGCGCAGCGGGTTTGGTCGCCATGCCCATCAGGATGTTCTCTTCCACCGTCAGCCGCGCGAAGATGTCGCGGCCTTGCGGCACATAGGCCATGCCGCGCCCGGCGCGCTGATGCGGCGCAAGGCGGGTGATGTCGGCGCCATCGAAGCCGATGTTGCCGCTGGCCACCGGCAGCACGCCCATCACGCATTTCAGCAGCGTGGTCTTGCCCACGCCGTTGCGGCCCAGCAGCGCCAGGCATTCGCCCTGGCGCACGGATAGCGACACGCCGCGCAGCGTGTGGCTGCCGCCGTAGTATTGGTTGATTGTGCTTACGTCCAGCATCTCAGCGCCCCAGATAGACTTCGATCACGCGCGGATCAGCCTGCACCTTGCTCATCGGTCCTTCGGCCAACACCGAGCCTTCGTGCAACACCGTGACTTTGCCGTCGCCCGCAATCTGGTTGACGAAGTCCATGTCGTGTTCCACCACCATCAGCGAATGGCGTCCGCGCAGTTCGTTCAACAATTCGCCGGTGCGTTCCGTTTCGGCGTCGGTCATGCCGGCGACCGGTTCGTCCAGCAGCAGCAACTGCGGCTCTTGCATCAGCAGCATGCCGATTTCCAGCCATTGCTTCTGGCCGTGCGACAGCAGGCCAGCGGGCCGCCACACCTCGGGGCGCAGCCGGATCAGGTCCAGCGTTTCGCCGATCTTGTCGGCCTGCTCGCCTGTCAGCCGTGAAAAAAGCGTGGGGCGCACGCGCTTGTCGGTCTTCATCGCCAGCTCCAGGTTTTCGAACACCGTGTGTTGTTCGAACACCGTGGGCCGCTGGAATTTCCGGCCGATGCCGGCGTGCGCAATCTGCGCTTCGTTCAGCGAAGTCAGGTCGATGCTTTGGCCGAAGTAGGCGGTGCCGGAAGTGGGCCGCGTCTTGCCGGTGATAACGTCCATCATCGTCGTCTTGCCCGCGCCATTGGGGCCGATGATGCAGCGCAATTCACCCACGCCAATGTCCAGCGTCAGGTCGTTTAAGGCCTTGAAGCCGTCGAAGCTGACGGTGATGCCTTCCAGGTACAGGATGGCGCCGTGGCTCGTGTCCAGCCCTTTGGGGCTGACGCGGCCATAGCCGGCGTTGCCGCTGGGGCCGCCATCCAGCATGGCCGATTCGGTGTGCGTGCTGGTCATGCCTTCTTCTCCTGAAAGCGTGCCGCAATGCGGCGGGCCAGGCCGACGATGCCGGTGGGCAGGAACAGCGTGACCAGCACAAAGATCAGGCCCAGCGCATACAGCCAGAATTCCGGCAGTACGCTGGTGAACCAGGTCTTCAAGCCGTTGACCGCACCCGCGCCGATGATGGGGCCGATCAAGGTGCCGCGCCCGCCGGTGGCCACCCAGATCACCATTTCAATGGAAGTCTCGGTCGACATCTCGCTGGGGTTGATGATGCCGACTTGCGGCACGTACAAGGCGCCTGCAATGCCGCACAGCACGGCCGACAAGGTCCAGACGAACAGCTTGAAGCCCAGCGGGTCGTAGCCGATGAAACGCAAGCGGCTTTCGGCATCGCGCACCGCCGTCAGCACGCGGCCCAGCTTCGATTGCGTGACCATGCGCGCCAGGATCAACGCGCCCGCCAACGCCGCCAGCGTGATCCAGTACAAGGTGGCGCGCGTGCCGGGCGCGGTGATGTCAAAGCCCAGGATGCGCTTGAAATCGGTAAAGCCGTTGTTGCCGCCAAACCCCGTGTCATTGCGAAAGAACAGCAGCATGGCGGCAAACGTCAACGCCTGCGTGATGATCGAGAAGTACACGCCCTTGATGCGCGAGCGGAAGGCAAAGTAGCCGAACACAAAGGCCAGCACGCCTGGCACCAGCACGACGAGCAGCATCGCGTACCAGAAGTGTTCGGTGAAGGACCAGTACCAGGGGTAGCTTTTCCAGTCCAGGAACACCATGAAGTCGGGCAGGTTGCTTTGGTAGACGCCGTCGCGGCCGATGGCGCGCATCAGGTACATGCCGTGCGCATAGCCGCCCAGCGCAAAGAACAGGCCGTGGCCCAGCGACAGGATGCCGGCGTAACCCCACACCAGGTCAAGCGCCAGCGCGGCCATCGCGTAGCACATGAACTTGCCCAGCAGCGCCACCGCATAGGCCGACACGTGCAGCGCGTGGCCGGGCGGGAAGACAAGATTCAACAGCGGCAGCAAGGCCAGCAGCGCCACGGCCACGGCCAGCGCCGTCCAGACACGGCCCGAAAAAAGAGGGCGGCGGGCCAGCAGGTTCAGATCGGTCAGCGCGGTCTGTTTCATTCAACGCTCCGGCCGCGGGGGGCGAACAGGCCTTGCGGCCGTTTTTGGACGAACAACACAATGAGCACCAGGATGGTGATCTTGGCCATGACGGCGCCCGCGTAGGGCTCCAGGAATTTGTTGACGCCGCCCAGGCCCAGCGCGGCGATCACGGTGCCGGCCAGTTGGCCCACGCCGCCCAGCACCACCACCATGAAGGAATCGACGATGTAGCTGCGGCCCAGGTCCGGCCCCACGTTGCCCAGCTGCGACAACGCCACGCCGGCCAGCCCCGCAATGCCGGAGCCCAGCCCGAAAGCCAGCATGTCCACCCGCCCGGTCGGCACACCCACGCAATCAGCCATGCGGCGGTTCTGCGTGATGGCGCGCACGAACAGCCCCAGCCGCGTGTGGTTCAGCAGCACCCACACCAGGAACACCACGAAGAAGGCGAAGCCGATGATGACGATCCGGTTGTAGGTCAGCACCAAGCCGCCCAGCACCGTGAAGCCGCCCGACATCCAGCTGGGGTTGCCCACTTCCACGTTCTGCGCGCCGAACAGCGTGCGCACGCCTTGCATCAGCATCAGGCTGATGCCCCAGGTCGCCAACAGCGTTTCCAGCGGCCGGCCATACAGCCAGCGGATGACGGTGCGTTCCAGCGCCATGCCCACCAGCGCCGTCACCACGAAGGCCAGCGGCAGCGCGGCCACCACATACCAGTCGAGCCAGCCCGGCAGCCACGCGCGAAACAGCGTCTGCACCACGTAGGTCACGTAGGCGCCGATCATCAGCAATTCACCGTGCGCCATGTTGATGACGCCCATCAGCCCGAAGGTGATGGCAAGACCCAGCGCAGCCAACAGCAGTACGCTGCCCAGGCTGATGCCGTAGAAAAGGTTGCCGGCCCATTCGATCGTGGCCAGATGCCGGTCGATCTGCTTGAGCGCGTTGGTGGCGGCTTCGCGCACGCTGGCGTCGGGTTCGGCGTACGCGCCATCGCGTTCCTGCGTCAGCCCGGCCAGCGTCGGGCGGAAGGCCGCGTTGCGTGTGTTGCCCAGCAACTCGACCGCATGGCGGCGCTTGGCGGGGTCGGCGCTTTTCAATTCCAGATTGGCCTGCGCGATCAACAACGCATCGCGCACGGCCTCATTCTTTTCAGACGCCAGCGCTTTTTCCAGCATGGGCAAGCGGGCGGGGTCGCCCGTCTGTTGCAGCCGGCGGGCGGCGTCCAGTCGTTCGTTGGGCTTGTCCGAGAACAAGCGGGAACCGGCCAGCGCGGCCTCGATGGCGCGGCGCAGGCGGTTGTTGATGCTGACGGTGCCGGAACCTGAAGGCAAGTCCACGGCCGCGCCGGTGACGGGGTCGGTGGCGCGTGCGCTACCGTCGCCAATCAGCACGCGCCCGTCGGCGGTGGCATAGAGCTGGTCATTGCCCAGCGCTTGCAGCACCGCCGCCGCGGCGGGCTCTGGCAGTTGGCCCAACGCGGCAATCGCTTGCAGCTTGGCGTCGGTGTCGTCGCCGGCCAGCGGCGCAAGCAAGGCCGGGTCCACGCCGGCCGCTGCCGCGGGCGCGGTCAGCAGTGGCATGGCAAGCAGCCACGCAAGTAGGGAACGACGCAAGAAGTGTGCGATTGCCGCGATGTGCATGGCTGCTTTTCCGCTTAGAGGCCTTGCTTGCCTTCGTTACCGGGGATGTACGGGCTCCAGGGTTGAGCGCGGATCGGGCCCTTGCTCTTCCACACCACGTTGAACTGGCCGTCCGCCTTGATTTCACCGATGTAGACCGGCTTGTGCAGGTGGTGGTTGGTCTTGTCCATTTCGATGGTGTAGCCGTCAGGCGCGTTGAACTTCTGGCCGCCCATCGCCGCAATCACCTTGTCCACATCGGTGGTCTTGGCTTGCTCCACCGCCTGCTTCCACATGTAGATGCCGACGTAAGTGGCTTCCATCGGGTCATTCGTCACGACCGTGCTGGCATTCGGCAGGTTCTTGGCCTTGGCATAGGCCTTCCACTTCTTGATGAATTCCTCGTTGACCGGGTTCTTCACCGACTGGAAGTAGTTCCACGCGGCCAGGTGGCCCACGAGCGGCTTGGTGTCCACGCCGCGCAGTTCTTCTTCGCCCACCGAGAACGCCACGACCGGCACGTCGGTGGCCTTCAGGCCTGCGTTGCCCAGTTCCTTGTAGAACGGCACGTTGGAGTCGCCGTTGATGGTGGAGATGACSGCCGTCTTGCCGCCGGTGGCGAACTTCTTGATRTTGGCGACGATGGTCTGGTAGTCGGAATGGCCGAAGGGGGTGTAGACCTCGTCGATGTCGCTGTCTTTGACGCCCTTGGAATGCAGGAAGGCGCGCAGGATCTTGTTGGTGGTGCGCGGGTAGACGTAGTCAGTGCCCAGCAGCACGAAGCGCTTGGCGCCGCCACCGTCTTCGCTCATCAGGTATTCAACGGCGGGAATCGCTTGCTGGTTGGGCGCGGCGCCCGTGTAGAACACGTTCTTCTCAAGCTCTTCGCCTTCGTACTGCACTGGGTAGAAGAGCAGGCCGTTCAGCTCTTTGAACACCGGCAGCACCGACTTGCGCGACACCGAGGTCCAGCAGCCAAACACTGCCGCCACCTTGTCCTGCGACAACAGCTGGCGCGACTTCTCGGCAAACAGCGGCCAGTTCGAGGCCGGGTCCACCACCACGGCTTCCAGCTTCTTGCCCATCACGCCGCCGTTGGCGTTGATTTCGTCGATGGTCATCAGCGCGACGTCTTTCAACGACGTCTCCGAGATGGCCATGGTGCCCGACAGGGAATGCAGGATGCCGACCTTAATGGTGTCTTCGGCGGCAAATACCTGAGGCATCCATCCGGACATGGCCAACAGGCTCACGGCGGTCAGTTGCTTAAGGGCTAGTCTGCGTTTCATGGTGACTCCTGGATGGAATGTGCCGGCTTGGCCGGCAGGAACGATCTGAACAACACCCGACAACCTGGACATCAAAGCAAAAGGCATGCCAAGTGCGCGGCAGGGGTCGCGCTGCTGTATGAAGAGGGGGTGTTTACGTGAATGCGTGCGGCGTGGTTGCGCAGCGGCTGGGCGGTTCAAAACCGTGCTGCATGCACAAAACAGGTGCGCAGCTTGCCCGCTTGCGGTGCGCGCGATGCGATGAGGCGATGGTGCGGGAACGGGGTTCGGTGACGTCTACCCGGGGGTTCCAGAGGGAAAGCGAAAAAGCCCGCCAACATGGCACGGCGATTGCTTGGGTATCCGTACTTGTATACAAGAAAGGATTCCAGCATGAATGCCGCAGCAACGCAGAAAAGCCCCGTCGGTTGGACGATTGCGCAATGGCAGGCCGCCTATCGGGAAGACGGCGCGCAGCCCGATGTGCTGTTGGCCGCTTATGCGGACACCCCCGATGGCCCCGCCGACAACGCCTGGATTCAGCGGGTTGACCGCGCCACGCTGGACGAACAGCTGGACGGCCTGCGTCTGATGCTGGAGGCCGTGGGTGGCGACATGGCGCGCTTGCCGCTGTATGGCGTGCCGTTCGCCATCAAGGACAACATCGATGCGGCCGGCTGGCCCACGACTGCCGCCTGCCCCGAATTCTCGTACACGCCGGGTGAAGACGCCACCGTCGTGCAGCGGCTGCGCGCGGCCGGCGCCATCCTGATCGGCAAGACCAATCTGGATCAATTCGCGACCGGGCTCGTCGGCACGCGTTCGCCGCACGGTGCGGTGGCCAACACGTTCAACCCCGAGTACGTCAGCGGCGGCTCCAGCTCGGGCTCGGCCTCGGTGGTGGCGCGCGGCATCGCGGCGTTTTCGCTGGGCACCGACACGGCGGGCTCGGGCCGCGTGCCGGCAGGTTTCAACAACATCGTCGGGCTGAAGCCGACCAAGGGCTGGCTCAGCACGGCGGGCGTGGTGCCTGCGTGCCGCACGCTGGATTGCGTGTCGATCTTTGCGCTGACGGTGGCTGACGCCGAACTCGTGGCCGACGTCGCAGGCGGCTTTGACGAGCGCGACCCGTATTCGCGCGCCATGCCAGCCGGCGCATCGCTGCCGTGGCCCCGTGCGCCCAAGCTGGCGGTGCCTGCCACGCTGGAATTCTTCGGCGACGCCCAAGCCGCCGCCGTGTTCGAAGACGCCGTGCGCGCGCTGAAAGACACGGGCGCAGAAGTGGAGGCGATTGACTTCACGCCCTTCAATGAACTGGCCGCGCTGCTGTATCAAGGCCCGTGGGTGGCCGAGCGTTTCGCGGCCGTTGAAGCCTTGTGGAAAGCCACGCCAGAGGTCATCAACCCTGTTGTGCGCGGCATTGTCGAGCAGGCGGCGAACTACAACGCGGTGGACGCATTCAAGGCCGAGTACCGCCGCGCGGAACTGACGCGCCAGATTCATCAAGCACTGGCGGGGTTCGACGCGCTGGTGGTGCCGACGTCGCCGTCCATCTACACCATTGCCCAATTGCAGGCCGACCCGGTCACGCTGAATTCGCGGCTGGGCGTGTACACCAACTTTGCCAACCTGGCGGACTTGTCGGCGTTGGCGGTGCCAGCGGGCATGCGCGCCGATGGCTTGCCGTCGGGCATCACGCTGGTCGGCCTGGCCTGGCAAGACCACGCGCTGGCGCAGTTTGGCCGCCTGTGGCAAGCGCAACGCGGCCTGCCGCTGGGCGCAACCGGTGCGCCGCTGCCCGCGGGCGTGGATGCCGCCAAGCCGCCTGCCGACACCGTGCGCGTGGCGGTGGTGGGTGCGCACCTGACGGGCATGCCGCTGAACCATCAACTGACTTCGCGCCATGCCGTGCTGGTGGAAAAGACCCGCACGGCGGACGACTACCGCCTGTATGCGCTGGCCAACACCACGCCGCCCAAGCCGGGGCTGGTCAAGTCCGAGTCCGGCGCGCCGATTGACGTGGAGCTTTGGGATGTGCCGGTGACGGCATTCGGCGCGTTCGTGGCCGAGATTCCCGCGCCGCTGGGCATTGGCACGCTGGAGCTGGAAGACGGCCGGCTGGTCAAGGGCTTCATCTGCGAGCCGCGCGGCCTGGATGGTGCGCGCGACATCACCGCTTTCGGCGGCTGGCGCGCCTACCTGGCCAGCCTGAATGTTGCCCGCTGATCTCCGATAACCCTGTACGCAAGACACTTGGGAGCCGCATCGTGTTCGATACCGTTCTGATTGCCAACCGCGGCGAGATCGCCGTCCGCGCCATCCGCACCCTGAAGCGGCTGGGCATCCGTAGCGTGGCCGTGTATTCCGACCCGGACCGCAATGCCGCGCACGTGCGCGAGGCCGACGTGGCCGTGGCGCTGGGCGGCGAGAAGGCCGCTGACAGCTATCTGCGCATGGACTTGTTGCTGGCCGCCGCGCGCGAGCATGGTGCGCAAGCCATCTACCCCGGCTACGGTTTTCTGTCTGAAAGCGCGGAGTTCGCCGACGCCTGCGAAGCGGCGGGCATCGCATTCGTCGGCCCCACGCCCTTGCAGATCCGCGAGTTCGGTTTGAAGCATCGCTCGCGCGAACTGGCGGCGGAAGCGGGCGTGCCGATGACGCCGGGCACCGGTCTGTTGGCCAGCCTGGGCGAAGCGCTGTCGCAGGCCGAACGCATCGGCTACCCGGTGATGTTGAAGAGCACGGCGGGCGGGGGCGGCATTGGCTTGTCGCGCTGCGAGAACGAGGCCGAACTGACGGTGGCGTTCGACAGCGTGCAGCGCATGGGCGAACATTTTTTTCGCGATGGCGGCGCGTTCATTGAGCGCTATGTGGATAACGCGCGGCACGTGGAAGTGCAGATTTTTGGCGACGGCGCGGGCCGCGTGCTGGCGCTGGGCGAACGCGATTGCTCGGTGCAGCGGCGCAATCAGAAAGTCATCGAGGAAACGCCCGCGCCCTTGTTGCCGGCTGCGACCCGCGCGGCGCTGCTGGCGGCCGCCGTGCAATTGGGCGAGTCGGTCAACTACCGCTCGGCCGGCACTGTGGAATTCATCTACGACCCGGCGCGCGACAGCTTCTATTTCCTTGAAGTCAACACGCGCTTGCAGGTGGAGCACCCGGTGACCGAAGCCGTCACCGGGCTGGACCTGGTGGAATGCATGCTGCGCGTGGCGGCGGGCGAAGCGCTGGATATCGACGCGATGTCGCGCGCGCCGCAGGGCGCCTCCATTGAAGTGCGCCTGTACGCTGAAGACCCGCTGCGCCAGTTCCAGCCGTCGCCAGGTGTGTTGACGGAAGTGTTCTTCCCGGAGGGCGTGCGGGTCGATGGCTGGGTGGCCACCGGCACCGACGTGCCCGCGTTCTACGACCCCATGCTGGCCAAGCTGATCGTGCACGCGGACACGCGCGACGCCGCGCTGGACAAGCTGGCGGACGCCTTGGCGCGCACCCGCTTGCACGGCATTGCGACCAACCTGGATTACCTGCGCCAGATCGTTGACGACGAACGTTTCCGCGCGGGCAAGCTGTCCACGCGCTTTCTGGAAAGCTTCGCGTACCGGCCTGCGGCCATCGAAGTGCTGGAAGCCGGCACCTACACCAGCGTGCAGGATTACCCGGGGCGCGCGGGCTATTGGGATATCGGCGTGCCGCCATCAGGCCCGATGGACGACTATGCGTTTCGCGTGGCCAACCGCATCGTCGGCAATGCGCCAGATGCGGCAGGCATCGAAGCCACGCTCGTCGGACCCACGCTGCGCTTTCACGGCGACACCATCGTGGCGCTGACAGGCGCTGAATGCGCCGCCACGCTGGACGGCGAACCGGTGCCGATGTGGCAGCCCATCGCGGTGAAGTCGGGGCAGGTGCTGGCCACCGGCCGCGCGCTGTCGGGCTGCCGCAGCTATCTGGCCGTGCGCAACGGCCTGGACGTGCCGGTCTATTTGGGCAGCCGCTCGACCTTCGCCTTGGGCCAGTTCGGCGGACACGCCGGCCGCACGCTGCGCGTGGGCGACATGCTGCCGCGGGTGCGCCCGGAGCTGGCTGGCCAGACGGCCACGCCGCCCGTGGCGGAGCCGCAAGGCGCGCCCGCCGATTTGATTCCCGTCTATGGCAACACCTGGGAAATCGGCGTGCTCTACGGCCCGCATGGCGCGCCAGACTTCTTCCAACCCGAAGCCATCGAGACCTTCTTCGCGGCGGACTGGGAAGTGCACTACAACTCGAACCGTTTGGGCGTGCGATTGATCGGCCCCAAGCCCACCTGGGCGCGCGAGAACGGCGGTGAAGCCGGCTTGCACCCGTCCAACATCCACGATTGCGAATACGCGATTGGCAGCATCAACTTCACGGGCGACAGCCCTGTGATTCTGACGCGCGACGGCCCCAGCTTGGGCGGGTTTGTCTGCCCCGTCACGATTGCGCGCGCCGAGCTGTGGAAGGTGGGCCAGGTGAAACCGGGCGACCGCATCCGCTTTGTGCGCATCGACTATCCGCAGGCCGTGGCATTGGAAGCCGCGCAGGATCAAAGCGTGGCGGCCTTGTCGTCCGTGGCGCCCGCTGCGACGGCCCCGTCACCGGTGCCGGCGACGGTGTCAGAGACGATCGTTGCCGCGCTGCCGGCGGAAGGCTCGCGCCCGTCGGTGTCGTACCGTCAGGCAGGTGACGGTTATCTGCTGCTGGAATACGGCGACAACGTGCTCGACCTGGCGCTGCGCATGCGCATCCATTTGCTGATGGAAGCGCTGAACGCCGACCCCATCGCGGGCGTGCATGAGCTGTCGCCGGGCGTGCGTTCGCTGCAAATTCGTTATGACAGCCGCCAGATTCTGCAAGGCGCGCTGATTGCGCGGCTGCTGGAAATCGAAGCCGGGCTGGCCGATGTGGCTACGCTGAAGGTGCCGACGCGTGTTGTCTACCTGCCGATGGCATTTGAAGATTCGGCAACGCTGGGCGCCGTGCAGCGCTATCAGGAAACCGTGCGCGCCAACGCGCCCTGGTTGCCGAATAATGTGGACTTCATCCAGCGCATCAACGGGCTGGCCAGCCGTAACGACGTGCGCGATATCGTGTTCGACGCCAGCTACCTGATCATGGGGCTGGGCGATGTGTATCTGGGCGCGCCCTGCGCGGTGCCGATCGACCCGCGCCATCGTCTGTTGACGTCCAAGTACAACCCCGCGCGCACCTTCACCGCCGAAGGCACGGTGGGTATTGGCGGCGTGTACATGTGCATCTACGGCATGGATTCGCCGGGCGGCTATCAACTGGTGGGCCGCACCTTGCCCATCTGGAACAAATTCCTGAAGAACCCCGTGTTCCAGGACGGCAAGCCGTGGCTGCTGCGCTTCTTTGATCAGGTGCGCTTCTATCCGGTGACCGAGGCCGAGCTCGACGTGTTGCGCGAAGACTTCCGCGAAGGCCGCGCCACGGTGCGCATCGAAGAAGAGGTGTTCGACTTCGCCGCGCACCAGCAGTTTTTGGCCGAGCAGGCGGACAGCATCGCCATATTCCAGAAGCGCCAGAAGAGCGCGTTCGACGCGGAAGTGGCCTTGTGGAAAACCGAGGATGTCGCGGCGGAGCAGACCGCCCTTGAACCCGAAGCCGAAGCCGAGACGGCCTTGCGTGACGGCGAACGCCTGGTCAGCGCCGACATGTGCGGCAACATCTGGAAGATTCCCGTCCAGGTGGGGCAGAGCGTGTCGGCGGGCGACACGCTGGTGGTGGTGGAAGCCATGAAGATGGAGCTGTCCGTCATCGCGCCGTCTTCGGGCATCGTCACCGCGATTCGCTGCGTGCCGGGTAAACCGGTCAACGCCGGCGACCCGCTGGTGGTGCTGGCAGAAGACGCGACCTGCACCGTGGCGGGATGATGCGTCTGGAATCCGTGCAGGTGAGCCCGGCAATCCGGCAGGCGCCAGCGCTTGCCGGGTCGCTGGCGGATCAGGTCTATCAGCGCATCAAGGACGACCTGTTCGACTTCCGCATGCTGCCCGGAGAACGCTTCACCGAAGCGGATCTGGTGGCGCGTCTTGGGGTCAGCCGCACGCCGGTGCGGCTGGGCCTGGCGCGGCTTGAGCGCGAAGGCTTCGTGCTGGCGCGCCCGCGCAGCGGCTGGCAGGTGCGGCCGTTCGACTTCGAGCGCTTCGAAGCCCTGTACGACGTGCGCGTGGTGCTGGAGCAGGCGGCGGTGGATAAGTTGTGTGGGCGCGAAACCATGGATGAATCCGGCATTCTGGGCGCGTTGAAAGACGTGTGGCTGGTGCCGCCGCCGCAACGCATTCTGGATGGGCGGCTGGTGGCGCAGCTGGATGAGGCGTTTCATTGTTCATTGGTGGCGGCCGCCGGCAACCCGGAGATGACGCAGATTCACCGCGACGTCACGGAGAAAATCCGCATCGTGCGGCGGCTGGACTTCACCAAGGATTTTCGCGTGGATGCCACCTACGATGAACATGCCGCGATCCTGCGCGCGGTGCTGGCGCGCCGGGGCGATGAGGCGGCGCGGATGCTGCGTTCGCATATCGAGATGAGCAAGGCCGAGGTGCGGAAAATTACGCTGCACATGCTGCATGAGGCGCGGGAGAAGGGGGGCGGCTGACGTAGGGCGGGTGACGGCCGCGAGCGACGGCTTGCGTGCCTGGAACCGTCGAACCCTGCGCGGGTGCCGAACGCACGCCGTTCTTCACCCCTGCAATTGCTTGTAGACCTCTTCTGACACGCGCTGCAATTCATCCCGGCTGACCGCGCCAGACAGCGCGTAGCCGAACTGACCTTCCACCCAATAAAACACCCGCACCGGCCCTTCCTGCGTGAACTGAAACGCCGTCTGTCCGCCTGCGGCTTCTCGCGTCACATAAAGCGTCAGGCGCTGGCCATCTGCCGCGCCGTACATGAATTGCGCCACCGGCCCGGAACCGCCGGGCAGCAAGCGCCCGCCCACCAGTTCATAACCCGTCTTTGACAAGGAAGGCGCGCGCACCGGTGCGCCCATGCGCTTGGTCAACCACGTCACCAGGCCTTTTTCGTTATCGGCGCTGACTTCGACCGGGCGGCCCATGTCGGGCGCATACACCGCGTGCGCAATCGCCGCGCGTTGGGCATAGCCGCCCGCCGCGCGCTCGGGGCTGGCGGTGGCCAGCACGGTTTGCAGATGCCGCGCGTCCATGGCGCCACGCGTCATCCAGGCGGCGCTGGCGCTGATGGCGGCAATGGCCACGCCCGCCGCCAACGCGCGCCACGGGAATTCGCGGGCCGGCGGTTTCAACGGCAAACGCAGCGGCAGCGGCTCATCCAGCACGGGGTCCAGCAAGGCGTGGAGCGCGCGGCGTTGCGCCTGCCAGTCATTCACGCGGGTCTGGTCCTGCGGGTGAGCGGCCAGAAAGGCGTCAACCTCGGCGTGGCGGGCAGGGGGCAACTGGCCGTCTGCATAGGCATGCAGATCGGCTTCGGTAATGGGGGAACCCGTTGTCGGGATCGGATGCAGGTGTTTGTCGTTCATGTCATTTCACGCGATGCAGCCGGCTGACCGAGTCGCGTCCTTGCATCAGCGCGCCCAGCTTTTCACGGGCGCGCGACAGCCGGGACATGACCGTGCCAATCGGCACGTCCAGCACCTGCGCGGCTTCCTGGTAGGACAGGTCTTCCACGCAAATCAGCAACAGCACTTCCCGCTGCTCGGCCGGCAAGGCTTGCAGGCAGCGGTCAAGGTCGCGCACCTCCAGGTGATCGGTTTGCGTGGCGCGTACCGGCGCATCGGGCATGTCACCCAGCGCGGCCTGATCCGCTCGCCTGCCATTGGCGCGCACGCCGTCGATGAAATGGTTATGCATGATGCCGAACATCCAGGCGCGAAGTTCACCGCGCCGTTGCCAACGCGAATAGCGGCTCCATGCGCGCTCCAGCGTGTCCTGAACCAGGTCATCGGCCCGGTGCGGGTCGCCCGTCAGCCCGCGGGCATAACGCCGCAGGCTGGGGATGCAGGCGAGGATCAGGGCTTCGTCTTCGGCGCGCATGGTGGGATACGGCGGCGCGGGCGGGCAGGATCAGGGCTTGATGACGTGCCAGACGTCCTTGAAGTTGTCACCGGTCTTGTCGCCCGGCTTCGTGTCCTTGGCGTACAGGTACACGGGCTTGCCCTTGTAGGCCCATTGCTTGGAGCCGTCGTCGCGGGTGATGACGGTCAGGTCGCCCATGGCTTTGGCGTCGGCGGGGGCGGCGACGGGCGGCCAGATCTTGGCGCACTGGTCGTTGCAGGCGCTCTTGCCTCCGGCGTCCTTGTCGAAGGTGTAGAGCGTCATGCCCGCGCTGTTGACCAGGACGCCGTCCTGGGTTTTGACGGCCTGGGCGTGGGCGCCGGCCGAGAACAGAGCGGCGGAACCAAGAACCAGGGCGGCGGCGATGTGTTTGCGCATGTTGTGCCTCGTAGATAGGAAAGTGGGGGAGACTGCCCTCTACAGACGCCAGCCGTTGCGGGAATATTCCCGTCTGGCCAAAAGAATTTGCAGAGTTCAGCCAACCGGCCGGACGGCGCCCGGCTCGTATCGCATTTCAAACTCCAGCTCGGTCTCCTCGATGGGGGTGAAGCCCAGCGCCGCGTACAGGCGTTGGGCGGGGTTGCCCTTGAGCACGCTAAGGGTGACGGGCGCGCCTTCGGCGTCCGCCTGGTCCAGCACGCCTTCCAGCAGGCGGCGGCCCAGGCCCTGGCCTTGAAACGCCGGGTCGATCTGGATCTGCACAATGCGCCAGCCGGCCGGGTCGCGGTAATGCTTGAAGAGGCCGGCAGGCCGGCCATCCAGCCAGACGATCTGGGCATCGTCGAAGTGGTACCGGATGCGCGCCAGGTGGTGCTCGTCATCCAGCGGCGCACCCGCGCGCTGCAAGTGTTCCTGCATGGTGGCTTTGCGCAGCGCCAGCAGAAAGGGCAGATCGTCGTCGGACGCGGGTTGTAAAGCCAGGGAGTGGGTCAGGGTCATGAGGCTAGGGGTTGGGGGCGGGTTTGCGTTTGGCCGACTTGCCGGCTTGATGTATCAGGTTATAGAGCTGTTGGGCGGCGGGCGCCAGGGGGCGGCCGCGGCGGGCGATCAGCCCGAGCGTGCGCGTGACGCGCGGATGCTCCAGCTTGACGCTGGTCAGCGTGGCGTGGCCCGCCTGCGGCATGGCCAGTTGCGGGACGGCGGCCACGCCCAGGCCGGCTTCCACCAGCCCCAGCAGCGTCATGATGTGGCTGACCTCGAATGCGCTGACCGTGCGTTTGCCGCTTTTGGCCAGCGCGTCGTCGATCAGCAGGCGGTTTCCGCTTTCCTTGGCGACCGTCATGAAGCGTTCCTGCGCCAGCGCTTCCCACGACACGCTGCGGCGGCTGGCCAGCGGATGGTCGCGGCGCACCGCCAGCACAAAGTCTTCGCGCAGCACCGCCTTGAAATCGACGTCGGGTTCCTGGGTGCCGAAAAAGCTGATGCCAAAGTCGGCGCGGCCGGTCACCACGCTGTTCAGCACGGTATTGGCGGTTTCGTCGATGATGCGCACGCGAATGCGGGGAAAGCGTTCGGTGTAGTCGCGGATGACGGACGGCAAAAAGTAATAGGCCACCGACGGCACGCAGGCCACCGTCACCAGCCCGCCACGCTGCGCGGCCAGGTCGCCAATGCTGAGCACGGCGCTTTCCAATTCGTCGATGGCGGTGCGGGCGCGTTCGAGGAAGACGCGTCCGACTTGCGTCAACGCCACGCGCCGCGTCGTGCGTTCCAGAAGCCGCGCGCCCAGGATACTTTCCAGCTTGTCGATACGGCGGCTGAGCGCAGGTTGCGACAGGTGCAGGTCGTCGGCGGCGGCGCGAAAGCTGGCGCGTTCCGCCACGGCCACAAAAGCCTGCAATTCCTGCAAATCAAAATTGATGCGTGCCATGCATTAATCCATCCGTAAGTTGCAATTCAAATAATAGCCGCGCCGTCGCAGAATGGCGTCCATGGAAACCGTAATCCCTTGCGTACTGATGCGCGGCGGCACGTCGCGTGGCCCCTTTTTCTTGGGCGACTGGCTGCCGGCCGACCCCGTCCAGCGCGACCAGCTGCTGCTGAGCGCCATGGGCTCGCCCCATGCCTTGCAGGTCGACGGCATTGGCGGCGGCAACACACTGACCAGCAAAGTCGCGATTGTGTCGCGTTCGACGCGTCCCGATTGCGATATCGACTATCTGTTTGCGCAGGTGTCGGTAGACCGCGCCACGGTCGATACCCGCCCCAACTGCGGCAACATGCTGTCCGGCGCCGCGCCCTTTGCGATTGACGAAGGCTTGATCCCGGCGCGCCAAGGCGTGACCCCGGTTCGGGTGCACAACGTCAACACGGGCGCAATCATCGAAGCGGTGGTGCAAACGCCGGGTGGCCACCTGACCTACGAAGGTGACGCGCGTATCGACGGCGTGCCCGGCGCCGCGGCGCCCGTGCGTTTGAATTTTCTGGATGCCTGGGGCGCGGTCACCGGCAAGCTGTTTCCCAGCGGATTGCGCCAGGAAACGGTGGACGGCGTTGCGGTGTCGCTGATCGACGCCGCCATGCCCATGGTGCTGATGCGCGCCAGTGATTTCGGCCTGCGCGGCGATGAAACGCCCGCACAGCTGGATGCCGACACCGCGTTGCTGGAACGCATGGAGCGTATTCGCCTGGAGGCAGGACGCCGGATGGGCCTGGGCGATGTGTCCCAAAGCGTCATTCCCAAACCCGTGCTGCTGGCTCCGTCGGATTCCACCGGCGGGCTGGCCTTGCGATCCCGCTATTTCACGCCGCGCGCGTGCCATCGATCGCATGCGGCGACGGGGGCCGTGGGGGTGGCAAGCGCCTTCCTCATGCCCGGCACCGTGGCGCATGATTGCGGCGGCCCGGCCGTGCAGACGGGCTATCGCAGCGTGCGAATCGAGCACCCGTCAGGCGCCATGGATATTGATGTGGAACTGGACCCAGCAAGCGGCGTAGTGCGCGCGGCCGGCCTGGTGCGAACGGCGCGCAAGATCATGAAGGGCCTGTTGTACGTGCCGGGCCACTATGTGTTGGCCGGCGCGCAGCGCAACCAGGAGGTGCGCGCCGCCGCCTAGTTGCGGCGGACCACGCACGCGATACGTCTTGACCTTTGAAGCGGCCCGCAAAGAGGCCTCTTACACAAAAACCAATGATCCCTCTGGAGACAAAATCATGAAGTGCCATTCCCTGAAAACCGCCTGCGCGGCAGCCCTGCTGCTGGCGCTGAGCGCAACGGCGCAAGCCGCCTATCCCGAACGCCCGATCACGCTGGTTGTGCCTACCGCAGCCGGTGGCGGCAACGATGTGCTGGCGCGCGTGGTCGGCCAAAAGGTGGGCGAACTGCTGGGCCAGACCGTCATCGTCGTGAACAAGCCTGGGGCGCAGGGGGCCATCGCCTCTGACTACGTGGCGCGCCAGCCCGCTGATGGCTACACCTTGATACTTGGCTATATCGGCACGCACGGCATCAACCCCGCCATGCAGAAGCTGAACTACGACCCGGTCAAGGACTTCACGCCGATCGGCATGGTGGCGGATTCCCCCACCATCATGGTCGTGACCAGCCGCTTGCCGGTGCACGATGTGGCGGGTCTGGTGAAGTACGGCCACGACCATCCCGAGGGGCTCAGCTTCGCGTCCGCCGGGCCTGGCACCGCGCCGGCGATCGCGGGGGAACTCTTCAACATGGCGACGGGTACACAGATGCTGGACGTGCCGTACAAAGGCTCGGCGCCTGCTCTGACGGATACGTTGTCCGGCACCACGCAGGTGATGTTCCCCAGTTTGTTCAGCGTGTATCCGCACCTGAAGTCCGGCATGATCCAGGCGCTGGCGGTGGCGGGTGCCACCCGCACGGCGGCGCTGCCCGACTTGCCCACGCTGGCTGAAGCCGGTGTGCCGGGCGTGGATGTGCCGCAGTGGTACGCCATCTTCGCGCCGGCCAAGGCGGACGCCGCCGTGGTCACGACGTTGAACAAGGCGTTGAATCAGGCCTTGGCGGACCCGGCAGTCGTGAAGAAGATTGGCGAACAAGGCGCCGAGGTCCGTCACAGTACGCCCGCCGAATTGGGCGCGTTTGTTGAAAGCGAAGCCGTACGCTGGAAGCAGCTGGCGGCCACGCGGAAGTTGGCGGCCAGGTAGCCAGGCGTCGTCGTCTGTGATGCGGGGGCGGGAATGTGCTGTCGCATCATGCACTGGGCAGCAGCGCCAACCCCTCCGCATCAAAGTGCTTCAAGTTCGGAAACACCAGCCGCAATTCGTCGCGGCCGGCGCCGAACCAGCGGCCCAGCGACGCGCCCAATTGGTCCACCGCCAGCGTGGGCAGCAGGCGGCCGTTGTCGACGAAACCGGGGCCATCCAGGGCGATCTCGGGATGCGTGCCGTAGCTGCGGCCGCCATTGACCGCGCCGCCCAGCACCAGATGGTGCGAGCCCCAGCCGTGGTCTGACCCGTTGCCGTTGGACCCCAGCGTGCGGCCGAACTCGGACGCCGTGAAGGTGGTGACCTGATCCGCCACGCCCAACGTCGTCAAGGCCTGCTGAAACACCGCCAAAGACTGCCCCAGTTCCCGCAGCAGCGCCGGGTGCGTGTCATTCAAACCGGTGTGGTTGTCATAGCCGTTTTGCGACACAAAGAACACCTGCCGACGTGCGCCCAAGGCTTGGCGCGCGCCGATGATGCGCGCCACGATCTTTAACTGCTGGGCCAGTGGCGAGCCGAAGTCGCCCGGCACCGCCACATCGGCCAGCGCGGCGCGCAAACGCGTGTCGGCATCAATGGATTGCGCGGCGATGCGGGATAGCTCGCGTTCCATCAGGTGCTCGCGCGGCTGCGTGATCAGTTGGCGTAGCAGCGCCGTGCAGGCGCTGGAGCCGTACATGTCGCGGTGCAGCAGTTCAATCGGCGTAGACCCGTTGATGCCGACGCGGTATCCGGCGACCTTGTGGCCGGCCAGCAGCACGGTGCTGCCGCCTGCCGTGATGCCGGTGAACGTGCGCTGCGCGTTGGCGCTGGCGAACAAGTCGGTGAGCCGGCCGCCCCAGCCGGATGACGCGCCTTCGGGCGCCAGCGCCTGCCAATACGATTGCTGGTCGTTATGCGAAAACAGCTTGGGCGGCAACGGCACGCGGGCGCTGATGTATTCCGCTTTGGTGGTGGGAACCACCAGTGGCCCCACATTCAACAGCACCGCCATCTGGCCGTTTTCGTACAGCGGTGCCAGCGGGGCCAGCGCGGGCGCCAGCGCAAACTGCGCGCCGCCCGGCGCGGCCGCCTTGCCACGAAGCGCGGTGGCGCGCAGCGTGTCGCGCCGCAATGCGATGTCGGTGCGCGCCGCGGCGTAGGCGCGGTACGCGGCATCGTCAAACGGCACCAGCGTATTGAAGGGATCGTTGCCGCCATACAGGAACACGCACACCAGCGCCTTGTACGAAGGCGGTGCAGACTGCGCGGCGGCGGCGCCCAGTGCCGCAAGGTTCAATGCCAGGGGGGCGGCTGCACCCGTCGCGCCCAAGGCGCAGGCGCGCAGCAGAAACGCGCGGCGGTCGGCATCGTGGGGCTGCGTCATTTCTGCACCAGGTATTCTGGGGTGGCGGCCACCAGCAATATCGCGGCGCGCACGCGGTCGCGCGGCCGGCTGGCGGGCAGGGTGGCGACGGCGTCGGCGATGCTGCGCGCCGTCTGCGCGCTGAACGCATCGCCCGCCAACAGCAGCACGATGCGTGCCACCAGCGCTTGCGGGTCGTTGGCCAAGGCGATCTCTGGCGCGTATGACGTCTGCAAGTCTTCCCACCCCCGGTCGGCGTAGATCGCCAAAAAGTTCAGGTAGCCCGCAATGCTGGTCTCGTCCGTGATCTGCATTTCTGGCGCCACCAGATGCCGCTTGGCCAGCTCGGTGACGGGCGGGGAATATCGGGGCCGGAAGAAGTTGAACACCGTGGCCGACCGCATCGGGCTTTGCGCCAGCCGGATCGTGTTGTCGGTGGTGTCGGGCATGGCCCACGCGCCATTGGTGGACGTGGCGCCGAAGGCGCGCGCCCAGCCCGAGAAACGCAGGATGGGTTCGCGCACCTTGCCCCAGGCGGGGTCGTTCAAATCGGGGTTGCGCGCTTCCGGGTCCAGCAAAATCGCGCGCACCACCGCTTTGAGGTTGCCGCGCACGCCCTTGCCGTCGTCATTGAACGCAGCCGACACGCGCGCCACATAAGCGGGGCTGGGGTTGCTGGTGACAAGCCGCTGGATCAGCTGCATGCCGATGAACGGCCCCACGTTCGGATGCGCGCAAATGACGTCCATGGCGCGCTTGAGCGACAGATTCCCATCCGTGCCGGGCGGAATCACCGCGCCCAGAAAGCGCTTTTCCGCCATCGAGTGCTGGGCGTTGTTCAGCGCCATGGGCCGGCGGTGAAATTCCACATCGGTCTCTGGCCCGTTGATGTCCCATCCCGTGAACACTTTCGCCAGCCCTTGCACGTCGGCGTTGTCGTACGTTTCGACGGGCGCGCCATTTTCTTTGCGCACGGTGCCATCGGGCGCAAGCTCCAGCAGGCCGATGCTGAATAATTGCATGACCTCGCGCGCATAGTTCTCGTCGGGGTGGCGGCCGGTCTTGGGGTCTTCCTTGCGGTTGCCGCGATAGGTCAGCATGCAGCCCATCGACAGGTTCTTGGTGACGGCGGTCAGCAGCGTTTGATAATTGCCCAGCGCGTGTTCCGCCAGCAAGTCCATGAAGCCCGCCGCGCCAAACAGCGGCCACGACGCGGTGATGGACTGCACCCCCACGACGAATATTTCCGACAGCGCAAACGCCACGCGCGTGCGCACCTGGTCGTCGGCGCTGATGAATTTGCGCCAGAGCGTGGATTCCAGCGGCGCATTGATGCCGTTGCCCTTGAAGGCCTCGGTGTTTTTCTTCTGTTGCAGCAGCCAGTCGAAATGCGTTTGCGACGGCGGCATCGCCAGCTGGGCATCCAGCCACGGGGCGTAGCCGTCGCGCACAACCGCATCAATCTGTGAGGGGGTGGGCCCGAAGGTGGCTTGCGCCAGAAAGCGCGACGCCTGGCCCGGGGTGACAGTCATCGCCAGCCTCTCGTCGAATGCGAAAAACTACGGTACTGAACCGCGCGGCGCGGTTCAATACGGTCATTCGGACGAGAGGCTTAGTCCATAAGCATGAGGCTCAGACCGAACGCGTGATGCCGCCGTCGATGCGGATGTTCTGGCCGGTGATGTAGGACGATGCGTCGGACGCCAGGAAGGCGATCAGGCCGGCCACTTCTTCGGCCGTGCCGTAGCGGCCCATCGGGATGCGCACGCGGCGGTCTTCTTTTTCCGGCAGGCTGTCGATAAAGCCCGGCAGCACGTTGTTCATGCGCACATTGTGTTCGGCGTATTCGTCCGAGAAGACCTTCGTGAAGGCGGCCAGACCCGCGCGGAACACGCCGGAGGTCGGGAACAGCGCTTCGGGTTCAAACGTGGCGTACGTGGAAATGTTGACGATGGCGCCAGACTTCTGCTGCTTCATCACCGGGGCGACCAAGCGGGTGATACGCACCACGTTCAGCAGGTAGAACTCCATGCCCAGGTGCCAGTCGTCATCGCTGATCTCAAGCAGCGGGCCCTTGGGGCCGTGGCCGGCGCTGTTCACGACGGCATCCACGCGGCCCCATTTTTGCAGCGTGGTCTCGACCAGACGGGCCAGGTCTTCGGGCGAACGGTTCGAGCCGGTCACGCCCAGGCCGCCCAGTTCTTGCGCCAGCGATTCGCCCTTGCCGGACGAAGACAAAATGGCCACGCGGTATCCGTCGGCCGCCAGCTTGCGCGCCGCGGCGGCGCCCATGCCGCTGCCGCCCGCCGTCACGATCGCTACTTTTTCCGTGCTCATGCCTGCTCCTTTTCCGTGTGTTCGAGGCTCAGGCATTGTAGGGGTGGCCGAATGGAAACGGGCTCCTTACCCCTGGCGGACCAGGGGCAAGGAGCCCTGCAGGCAAGCGCCGGTCAGTCGACCAGTTTCAGCGTGCCCTTCATCAGCGCGAAGTGGCCGGGGAAGGAGCAGAAGTACGTGTAGTCGGTGCCGGCAGCGAGTTTGCTGACGTCGAACGTGACGGAATCGCTTTGGCCGCCGCCAATCACCTTGGTGTGGGCGATGACGCGGGCGTCGTCTTTCTTCACGTAGTCGTTGTCCAGGCCCGCAGCCATGCCGTCGTTCACGGCGCCTTGCATGTCGGCGGTTTTGGTCAGCACCCAGTTGTGGCCCATGACGTTCTTGGCCAGCGTGCCGGGGTGCTTCAGGTTCACGGTGAACTGCTTGCAGCTTTTGCTGACCGTGATTTCCTTCTTGTCGAACTGCATCTGGTCATTGCCAGCGATATCGATCGAGCATTCGGCGGCCAGGACCGGGGCCGACGCAACAGCGAGGACCGCTGCAACGCACAATTTCTTGAACACCATATTCATGCCTCCAATGTTTCGAGGGGAGCGGACTGCCGGCGGCGCGATGCGCTGGAAACCGGCGATACGACATTCTCGCGCTACTGTAGGCCAGAAAGCGGAATCGCGCGTGCGGCCGTTTGACCCAGCGCAAGCCGGCGCCATTGAGTTGCGCCGGCCGCACAACCGGATCAGGGTTTGGGGCTGACGCGCCAGATCACATTGCCCACATCGTCGGCCACCAGCAGATCGCCCTGGCGGTCGATGGCGACGCCCACCGGCCGGCCTTGCGCCTGGCCGCTTTCATTCAGGAAGCCCGTCAGCACATCACGCGCTGTACCGTCGGGCGTGTTTTGCGCGAAGGGCACGAAGATGACCTTGTAGCCGCTGCGCGGGTCGCGGTTCCACGACCCGTGCTGGCCCACGAACATGCCGTGTGCAAAGGGCGCGGGCAGCCGGCTGTTGCCTGACCACGCCAGCCCCAGCGACGCCGTGTGCGGCCCCAGCGCGTAGTCGGGCACGATGGCGGTGGCCACCAAGTCAGGCCGAGGCGGCGTGACACGGGTGTCCACGTGCTGCCCGAAGTAGCTGTAGGGCCAGCCATAGAAGCCCCCGTCACGCACGGACGTCATGTAGTCAGGCACCAGGTCGCTGCCTAATTCGTCGCGCTCGTTCACGGCGGTCCATAAGGTTTTGTTATCTGGCGCCCAGGCCATGCCGACCGGGTTGCGCAGGCCCGTGGCATACAGCCGCTTGTTGCCGCTGGCCACATCGATTTCCCAGATGGCGGCGCGGCCGGCTTCGATCTCCATGCCGTTTTCCGCGACGTTGCTGTTCGAGCCAACGGACACATAAAGCTTGCTGCCGTCCGGGCTGGCGATCAGGTTCTTGGTCCAGTGGTGATTGATGCCGGCGGGCAGGTCGGTGACTTTCACGCCCGCCGCCGAGATTTGCGTTTGGCCCGGTTCATAGGGAAAGCGCAAGACGGCGTCGGCATTGGCTACGTACAGTTGGTTGCCCACCAGCGCCATGCCGAAGGGCGAATTCAAGCCTTGCAGCAACACGCTGCGCGTGTCGGCCACGCCATCGTGGTCGGTGTCGCGCAACAGCGTGATGCGATTGGCGCTGGGGGTCTTGGCCCCCGCGCGTTTCATGACGATGCCGCTGGCCCATTCCTTCAGCCCGCCCGAGGCCTCTTCGGGCTTGGGCGGCGCGTTGGTCTCGGCGACCAGCACATCGCCATTGGGCAGCACGTACAGCCAGCGCGGATGGTCCAGGCCGCTGGCGTACGCGTTGACGCCCAGGCCGGCCGCCGCCACGGGTTGCGTGCCGGCGATCCAGCCCACGGCTTTGGCCGTGTTGACGGTGGGAATCAGGGTGGTGTTGGGGGCGGGCAGTTTTGGGGTCGGCCCCATGCCCGATTCAACGGGCAAGGTGGCGACTTCGCCGCAGGCGCTAAGCGTAACCAGCGTGAGGCCGGCCGCTGCGAGACGCAGGGTGGGCATGATGCGACTCCGTAATCTTGAATGGATTCATCATACTCACCCCAAGGATCGTCTTTACTCCGCCGTGTTTACCCCGCCGTGTTTACCCCGCCGTGTTTACTCCGCCGTGTTTACTCCGCCGGGTTTACCCCGGCGCGGTTGACCCACTGCGTTCAGTCGTCGAAGCGGCTGCGCGTGACTGCGCCCGATTGCGGATCAACGCGCAGCTTCACGCGCTGGCCCTGCGGGTCGTACGCCTTGACCTCGTAGCCGTGCTTGCTGGAACGTTCGATCTCGGAGATATTGCGGTAGCCGGCGGCTTCCATCTTGTCGTAGACCTGGCGAATCGTCAGCATCGGGGCGGCGGGTGCAGTCTGAGCGGCCGGAGCGGCCTGAGCGGGAGCAGCCTGAGTGGCCTGAGCGGCCTGAGCCGGAGCCTGAGCCGGAGCCGCGGTTTGCGCCTGGGCGGCGGTGCCAGCGACCAAAGCGGATGCGCCAATTGCCAGGGCGGCCAGGGTTTTTTGAATGCGCGTCATGATGGGATATCTCCTAAGGGTAAGGGGGAAAATGCTGGCCGTTGCAGCGACCATGTGCCCATTATTCGGGTTGGCGCATGAACCTATTCTGAAGCCGCCGTTCATCCCAGGTTCATCCTCGGCGCGGTATAAAAGACGCTCCCTTTCCCCCTTATTCGCCCACCAAAGAGGTCCGGCATTGCGGTATTTTCCCCTGACATGGTCCAAGCGCGGCGGCCTGTTGCTGTCGGGCTGCGCCTTGGCGCTTGCGCTGATCGCAGGCCCCGTCAGCGGGCTGGCCGGCGAAAGCGACCACGAACGCGCACGCCAGGCGCTGGAAGCCGGCAAGGTGCTGCCGCTGGGCGCGGTGCTGGACATCGTTGAACGCGATTTTCCCGGGCAGGTCGTCAAGGTGGAATTCGAAGAAGACGATGACGAATTCATCTACGAGATCCGCGTGCTGCAAAGCGGCGGCGGCATCCTCAAACTGAAGCTCGATGCGCGCGACGGCACCTTGTTGTCCGTCAAGGGCCGCGACATCAAATTCAAGGGCAAGGACTGATGCGCATCCTGGTGGTTGAAGATGAACCCACGCTGGCCGGCCAGCTGGCCGACGCGCTGCGCGGTGCGGGCTATACGGTGGATGTATCCGGCGATGGCGAATCCGCCCGCTTTCTGGGCGATGTGGAAGCGTTCGATGCCGTGGTGCTGGACTTGGGCTTGCCGGTGATGGATGGGCTGACGGTGCTGAAGCAATGGCGCGCCGCCCAGCGCAACATGCCGGTGCTGATCCTGACCGCGCGCGACAACTGGCACGAAAAGGTGGCCGGCATCGACGCAGGCGCGGACGATTACCTGACCAAGCCTTTTCACATGGAAGAGTTGCTGGCGCGGGTGCGCGCGCTGCTACGCCGCAGCACCGCGCACGCCAGCGCGCAATGGCGTTGCGGCCCGCTGATGCTGGATACGCGCCAGGCCAAGGTCACGATCGACGGCCAGGCGCTGACCCTGACCAGCCACGAGTTCAAGGTGTTGTCGGTGCTGATGCAGCGCGCGGGCGAGGTGGTGTCGCGCACGGAATTGATCGACCACGTGTACGCGCAGGACTTCGACCGCGACTCCAACACCATCGAGGTCTTCATCGGCCGGCTGCGCAAGAAGCTGCCGCCTGACACCATCGAAACGGTGCGCGGGCTGGGCTACCGGTTGGCGGCGCGCGAATGATGACGCGGCGCGCGGGCGTGCTGGGCTCGCTGCGGCTGCGCCTGCTGGCCGGAACGCTGGCCTGGATTCTGGTGGCGGTGGTGATGGCGGGGTGGGGGCTTTCCAGCCTGTTTCGCCAGCACATCACGCAGCAGTTGCAGGCCGAGCTCACCTTGCATCTGAACCAGCTCACCGCCGCCATCAACATGGGCGCCGACGGGCGTCCGGTGGTGTCGCCGCCGCTGAGCGACCCGCGGTTGGAGCAGCCGCTGTCGGGTTTGTATTGGCAGGTGGACCGGCTGGCGGATGGCGGCAAGCCGCCGGCCATGGGCGTGGCGCGCTCGCGGTCCTTGTGGGACCAGACACTGGACGCGCCCCTGAAACCCGTGCCGCGCGATGCCGATAGCGGCGATCAGGTTTATGACCTTACCGGCCCCGCCGGACGCAGCCTGACGGCGCTTGCACGCGTGCTGAAGCCGGCTGAAGAAGACGCCGCGCCCTTGCGCCTGATTGTGGCCGCCGACCGCAACGTGCTGGCCGAACCCATCGAGCGCTTCAACCATATGCTGGCGATTGCCTTGGGCGCGTTGGCCGTTGGCTTGACGGCCGCCGCCGTGGTGCAGGTGGTGGTGGGTTTGCGGCCCTTGGCCCGGCTGCGGCGGCAATTGGCGAAACAGGATGCGGGCAGCAGCCGCATCGACGGCCAGTTCCCCAGCGAGATCCAACCCCTGGTCGACGATTTCAACCAGGTGCTGGCGATGAACGCCGACATCGTGCAGCGCGCCCGCACGCAAGCGGGCAATCTGGCGCACGCCGTCAAGACGCCGCTGACCATTCTTGCCAACGCCGCCTCGCGCGACGCGAGCGTGCCAGCGGCGTTGGTGGAAGAACAAGTGGCGATGGCCAACCGCCAGATCAACTATCACCTGGCCCGCGCACGCGCCGCCGCCGCATCAGGCGCGGCCGATGGGCGCGCGCCGTTGCAGGACGCGGCGGCGGGGCTGGTGCGCGTCATGCAGCGCCTGTATGCGCAGCGCGGTTTGCAGATCAGCATGCAAGGTTTTACCGGCCCGCAAGTGTTTCGTGGCGAGCCGCAGGATTTGCAGGAAATGTTGGGCAACCTGCTGGATAACGCCTGCAAATGGGCGCGCAGCCAGGTGGTGATATCGGTGGAACCGGCAAGCGGCGCGCGCTTGCTGATGCATATCGATGACGACGGCCCAGGCATCGAAGACGATGCCCGCGAGCGCATCTTTCTGCGCGGCGTGCGCATGGACGAACAACTGCCCGGCTCGGGCCTGGGGCTGGACATTGTGCGCGATCTGGTCGGCACGTATGGCGGCGAGGTTCACGCGAGCCCATCGCCGTTGGGCGGGCTGCGCGTGTCCTTGTCGTTGCCGGGGCTTGCCGGCGCGATATGAATACTAAAAACGCGCCAGCCCGACGCGTTACTTCACCAGCGTGACCGGCACGTCCGACAGTTGCAGCACCTGATTGGCGACCGAGCCGATCAGGATGTTGACCAGATTGCCATGGCCGCGCGTGCCCATCACGATGCGGGCGCAGCCTTGGTCACGCGCGTAGCCGGCGATCTCGGTGGCGGCGTGGCCGAATTCGATGTGGCTGGTGTAGTCGGTGCCAGTGGTGTCCAGCAGCTGGCGCGCCTCGTCGGTGGCCTCCTGGCCTTCGCGGGCGTAGAACTCGTCGATCATGTCTTGCGTGATCAGACGGGAAACGCCGGCGCGCCCTTGCGTGGGCGTTTGCACGTTAAGCAGATGGATGCGCGCGGCGGGCGCGCCTTGGGCCAGTTGGCGGGCGTACAGCACGGCGCGGTTGGCATTGTCGGAGCCGTCGACGGGGACCAGGATGTTCAGCATGGATGCTCCTTGATGCATTACTTGACCAGGGTGACGGGCAATTCCGTCAGGTGCAGGACGCGCGTGGCGACGGACCCCATGAACAGCGACGAGACCGACCCCAGGCCACGCGACCCCATGAAGATTTCGTCAGCGCCGGATTCGCCGGCGATGCGGACGATGGTTTCAGCCGCTTCACCGATTTCAACATGCACGGCGAAGGGCACGCCCGCTTGCGACAGCAGGCGGCTGGCTTCCTGCAAGGCGGCCTGGCCTTCGTCCTGGTAATAGGCGTCAATGTCTGCTTGAGACAGGCCGCGGCCGATCTTGCCGGACTTCAGAGGTATCTGGACGCTGAGCAGGTCCACGCGTTCGACGGGGTCGTAGGCGCGGGCCGCCAGCAGGGCTTGGACGGCGTGGACGGCGGGTTTGGAACCGTCGACGGGAATCAGGACGCGTTTCATGGTCGTCTCCTTGTTATGTGCGAGCCGCGAGAGGCTGTGCGATCACTGTATTCCAATTATTCGCCGATTTCGCGCAAGGGACGCTGCGCAGGATCAACCCGCGCGCGCGGCAGGCAAGCGATCAGCGCCAGCGTTCGGGCGTGGCCGCCGCCTCATGCGGCTTGCCCAGCAAGCGGCTGGCCAGCGCCGCCAGCGCGGGGACGCTGCCCGTGGTTTCCAGATGCAGGTCTGCGGCGCCGGTTGCGCGCAGCAAGCCCTTTTCCTGCAACTGATGCCGCAGCCAGCGCGCCACGGGGGCGCCGGTTTCCAGCAAGGGCACGCTGGGGCCGGCCGCCGCCTGGATGGCGTCGCGCAGGAAGGGGAAATGGGTGCAGCCCAGCACCAGCACGTCGGCGCCGGCCGCGCGCAATTCCGCCACGGGCGCTTGCACGGCGGCATCGACGGCGGGGCCGGTGAGTTCGCCTTGCTCCACCAGCCGCACCCATTCCGGGCAAGGCCGCAGCAGGATGCGGACTTCGGGCGCTTCGCGCTGGACCAGCGCGGCGAACTTGGGGCTGGCCAAGGTGCCGGTGGTGGCGAACACCCCCACGACGCCGCTGTGCGTCAGATGCGCGGCGGGCTTGATGGCGGGTTCGACGCCGATGATGATCAGGCCGGGGTGGCGCTTGCGCAGTTGGGCAATGGCGGCGGCGGTGGCGGTGTTGCACGCGACGACCATGGCTTTTGCCTGGCGCGACACGAAATAATCCGCCAGCGCAAAGGCGCGTTGCAGGACGAACTCTTGCGTCTTTTCGCCATAAGGCACGTGCGCGGAGTCGGCCACGTACAGCAGCGATTCATGGGGCAGGGCGTCGCGAATGGCGCGCAGCACGCTCAGGCCGCCAACGCCGGAGTCATAGATACCGATAGGAGATTCGGAAAGCATGGTGTTGGATTATCCGCGAGTCAGGCCGGGGTCTTCGGCGCGATGCCGGCGCACTTCGTCGATCAGCTTGCGGGTGGCGCCTGACATCGGCGTGTCGCGCCAGATCAGGTTCAGTTGCGCGCGCAGCGCCACGGGGCCGGTGACATTGACGTACACCACGCCTTCGATGTTCACGCGGCGCAGCGACGCCGGCACCAGCGACACGCCCAGGCCGGCCGCCACCAGGCTCAGCGTGGACAACATGCGCGGCGCTTCTTGCGCTACGCGCGGGCTGAAACCCGATGCGCTGCACGCGGTGATGATGGCGTCGTACAAACCGGGGCCGCTATGGCGGCGGTAAAGGATCAAGGATTCTTCGGCCAGTTCGGACAGCGCGATCTGGCTGCGCGCGCGTCCCTTGACGGCGGGATGGTCGGCGGGAAAAGCCGCCAGCATGGTTTCTTCCAACACGGTTTCTTCGGACACGCCCGAACCCGTGCCGTGCGCGCCGCGAATGAAAGCGACGTCCACGCGGCCTTCGCTGACCGCTTCGCGCAGTTCGCCGGTGCTGCTTTCTTCCAGCACCAGCCGCACATTGGGCGCGCTTTCGCGAAAACGGCGGATGACCGTGGGCACAAAGGGATGGAACGCGGCCGACCCGGTGAACCCCACCGTCAGCCGGCCGGCTTCGCCTTGGGACACGCGGCGCACGCCATCGACCGCCTGGTCCACCAGCGCGAGGATATTGCGCGCATCGTCCACCAGCGCGCGCCCGCTTTCAGTCAGTTCCATGCCGCGCGGCAGGCGGTGAAACAGGGTCACGCCCAGCTCTTGTTCCAGCACGCGAATCTGCTGGCTAAGCGGCGGCTGCCGGATGCCAAGCCGGGCGGCGGCCTTGGTCAGATGGGATTCCTCGGCCACTGCCAGGAAGTAACGCAGCAGGCGCAAGTCGACCGATGCCATATGGGTTGGATATGAGTGGTTAAGTGGTCATATATTAGACATTATCTTGAGCGAAGAGTAGGCTTCCCACTCGGTATTTCTCTGTCAGCGCGGCGACGCGCCAGCCCCTGCTTACCGGCCCCAAGACCGGCCCTTACACCATGAATGCAGCACCCTCCACCCTAGAGGCCGAGTGTCGGCCTGCGCCCACTTGCGGGCAGTTGTTTTACGGATTCCTCATGCTTGGCCTGACGGCCTTCGGCGGCGCGCTGCCGCTGGCGCGCCGCATGGTCGTTGAAAAACACGGCTGGTTAAGCGGGCCGGAATTCACTGACCTGCTGGGCCTGTGCCAGTTCCTGCCAGGCGGCAACATCATCAACCTGTCGGTGGCGCTGGGCATGAAATTCCGCGGGCCGCGCGGCGCCTTTTCGGCGTTGATGGGGCTGATCCTGGCGCCGTCGGCCATCGTCATTCTGCTGGGCATGGTGTATGACCGCTTTCAGAGCGATCCGCACATCCAGCACCTGTTCGCGGGCTTGGCGGCGGCGGCGGCGGGGCTGCTGATTTCGATGGCGGTCAAGATTGGCGTGCCGGTGATCAAGCGCCGCGACTGGCTGGCTGGGGTGGTGGCCACGATCTGTTTCGTGGCCATCGCCGTGTTGCGCATTCCCTTGCTGCCGACGATGGCGGTGCTGACGCCGCTGAGCATCCTGGCCGTGTGGAGGCAACGTCGATGATCCATACGCTGATTGCGCTGGCCCTGATCTTTTCCCAGCTGTCCGTGCTGGCGTTTGGCGGCGGCAACACGATCCTGCCCGAGATGCAGCGCCAGGTTGTCGAGGTGCACGGCTGGATGAGCGCGGCCGATTTTTCGGCCCTGTTCGCCTTGGGCCAGGCCGCGCCCGGCCCCAACCTGATGGTGGTGACGCTGGTGGGCTGGCACGTGGCGGGGTGGTGGGGGATGCTGGTCACGACCATCGCCAAGTTCGGCCCGTCGTCGTTGATCACCATCCTGGCGCTGGGCTTGTGGGAACGCTTCAAAGACCGCCCGTGGCGCGGCGTGATTCAGGCGGGTATTTTTCCGATGACCGTCGGGCTGGTCGCGGCCAGCGCGTCGCTCATCACCGAGGCGTCGGCGCATACCTGGCTGCTGGGCGCGATCACCGCCGTGGTGGCGGTGCTGGGCAGCACCACGCGCATCCACCCGCTATGGTTGCTGTTCGGCGGCGCGCTGGTGGGTTTGGTGGCGATCGGTTAGCGTAAGGATCTTGCCGCACGCAGGAGCCCGCATGACGAAGCCGATCCCGGACGAGCCGCAGCACGACAACTCCCACGATAATCCCGCCGCGGCCGTCGACAGGCTGCCGTTCTTCCATGCGCACCGCCGGCTGGTGATGTGCGGCCTGTTGTTCGTGGTGGCGGGTGGCGCGGCCTACGCGCTGGGCCGTTCGCCCAGCCTGGCGCTGCTGCTGGGTTTTGACGCCGCGGCGCTGGTCTTCCTGGTCTTGACCGCCAGGGTGTTCGGCCAGGCCAGCTCGGCCTCGATGCGGGTGCACGCCAAGCAGCAGGACGTCGGGCGCATGGGCGTGCTCTGGAGCAGCGTGGCGCTGTCCATCATGGTGCTGGTGGCGCTGTGGGTGGAATTGCGCGGCGAAAGCAGCGTGGGCGGCGTGGTCGACATGCTGGCGGCTGCGGCCACCATCGTGTTGTCGTGGCTCTACATGAACATGATCTTTGCGCTGCACTACGCGCATGGCTACTACGGCCATCGCAGCGGCACGCACAAGGGGCTGGATTTCCCCGGCACGCAGGAACCGGATTACTGGGACTTCGCCTATTTTGCGATGGTGCTGGGCATGACCTTCCAGGTGTCTGACGTGCAGATCGTCAACCGGCGGGTGCGGCGCATGGCGCTGATGCACAGCGTCATCGCGTTCTTCTTCAACGTGTTCATCATTGCGATCAGCGTGAACGTGGCTGCGGGCAAGGCCTGAAAAAAACGCGGCCCGAAGAACAGTCTTCGGGCCGCGTTATGGTTCATGCATTCATGCATTCATGCGTTCATGCGTTCATGCGCGCATGCGTGCGGGTCAGGCTACCAATCAGGCGACTTATCAGGCAGTCAATCAAGCAGCCGGTGCAGCCGCCGCGCCCAATCTCCACAACGACGTCACTTCCTTCGAACGCGCCGCATACAGCGGGTCGCTCGGGTCTTTGGCGCGTGCGTGCGTGGGGCGCGTGTCGATGCGTTCGATGACGCGCAGCCCGGCCGCATCAATCATTTCCATCAACTGTTCGCGCGTGCGCAGGCCCAGGTGTTCGGCCAGGTCCGACAGAATCAGCCAGCCTTCGCCGTTGGGCGTCAGGTGCTCGGTCAGCCCATTCAGAAAGCCGCGCAGCATGCGGCTGTCGGGGTCATACACGGCGTGTTCAACCGGGGAACTCGGACGGGCGGGCAGCCACGGCGGGTTGCAGACGATCAACGACACGCGGCCTTCGGGGAAGAGGTCGGCTTCCACGATGTCGACCTGCTTGGACAGGCCCAGCCGTTCCAGGTTTTCGCGGGCGCAAGCAAGCGCGCGCGGGTCCTGGTCGGTGCCGATGACGCGCTTGCCGCCACGGCGCGCAATCACGGCGGCCAGAACGCCGGTGCCGGTGCCGATATCAAAGGCCACGCTGCCACGCGGCATCGGGGTGTTGGCCACGAGTTCGACGTATTCGCCGCGCAGGGGCGAGAACACGCCGTAGTGCGGGTGGATGCGGTTGTTCAGGACGGGAATTTCCACGCCCTTCTTGCGCCATTCGAAGGCGCCGATCATGCCCAGCAGTTCGCGCAGCGATGCCACGTAGGGCTCGTCGGCGGGGCCGTGGACTTCTTCGCAGGCTTGGCGCGCGTCGGGCGCGCGGCGCAGCGAAATGCCGTGGCCGGCGTCAAACGGAATCAGCAGCATGCCCAGGATGCGGGCGCGCTGGGATTGAATCTGGCGGTGCTGGTTGAAGGCTTCCAGCAGCGTGTCGACCGGCTTGCGCGGGCGCTTGTCCACGCGGCGGGTCATGGCTTGCAGCAGCAGACGCGCGTTCTGGAAGTCGCCGCGCCACAGCAGGCCGACGCCTTCGCAGGCCTGGCGGTAGGCCATGTCCGCGGTCAGGGTGTCGTCCACCACGACCACGCGCTTGGGCGGCGTGGCGCCGGTTTCAGAGAGCCAGCGGGCGGAGCGGGGGGCGTCTTGTTCTACCCAGTGCAGTTCAGGGGCGGTCAATGTGTCGCTCCAGCAAGGACGGGGGGACGGGGCAGGATCATGTAGGGGAGATAAAAAGAAAGGGCGCGGGCTGCCAATGTAGCAGTTTCGCGCCCCGGGGCGGTGCGCGGCGCGCCGGGCGCCGCGCGGATGTGCCGCTTTCAGTGGAACAGGACAACCGCCTTTTGCAGCGTGATCCAGATGCCCCAGGCTAGCGGAATCCCCACGCAGGCCCAGGCGAACAGCACCAGGGCGGCGGGCGTGCGGAAGGTCGAGCGCCCCACGCCGTGCGTTTCAGCGGCGGCTGCGCGTTCGTGCGCCAGGGCTTTTTCCTGCGCCAGTTCGGCGTCCGTCATGAAGTATTTGGGGTTGACCGGGCGAATTGCCAGATTGCACAGAAAGCCCAGCACCAGCATGCCGGCCAGGATGTACATGGTGATGTCGTACACCTGCGCGCGCGGCACGCCAATCGACAACTGGTATTCGCGGATGTAGTTCACCAGCACCGGGCCAAAGATGCCGGCCGCCGACCACGCCGTGAGCAGCCGGCCGTGGATGGCGCCCACCATCTGCGTGCCGAACAGGTCAGCCAGGTACGCCGGTACGGTCGCGAAGCCGCCGCCGTACATCGACAGGATCACGCAGAACGCGGCCACGAACAGGGCCAGCGCGCCCATGTGCGCCGTCCACGGAATGGCGGCGTACAGCACGAAGCCCAGCACGAAGAAAATCAGATAGGTCAGCTTGCGGCCCAGCTTGTCAGACAGGCTGGCCCAGAAGAACCGCCCGCCAATGTTGAACAGGCTGAGCAGGCCGGTAAAGCCCGCGGCAATGGCGGCAATGGCGGCCAGCTGATCCTTGTCCAATTGGGCGTAGCCCAGTTCCGGCTTGTTGATCAGGCCGCCGCCAAACACTTCCTGCAAAAGCGGGGACGCCATGCCCAGAATGCCGATGCCGGCCGTCACGTTCAGGCACAGCACCAGCCAGACGAGCCAGAATTGCGGCACGCCCCAGACGCGCTTCACGTGCACGTGACCCTTGGTGATCATCGCGTTGTTGGCATGCTTGGCAGGCGCCGTCCAGCCTTCCGGCTTCCAGCCCGTGGGGGGCACGCGGTAACCCAGCGCGCCCGACATCATGAAGATGAAGTACACGACGGCCATCGTCAGGAAGGTCTGCCAGACGCCGGGCGACGTGGGGGTGGCGAAGTGGCGCATCAGCAGGTCGGCCAGGGGCGCGCCTATCATTGCGCCGCCGCCAAAGCCCATGATGGCCATGCCGGTCGCCATGCCGCGGCGGTCGGGAAACCATTTGATCAGCGTGCTGACGGGCGAGATATACCCCAGCCCCAGCCCAATGCCGCCGATGACGCCCGACCCCAGCCACAGCATCCACATCTGATGCAGGTACACGCCGATGGCCGAAATGACTAGGCCGCCGCACCAGCACAGCGCTGACACCACGCCCGCCTTGCGCGGACCGGCGCGTTCCAGCCAGCCGCCCCAGAGCGCGGCGGAACACCCCAGCAGCACAAAGAACAGCGTGTACATCCACCCCATGGTGGAAATCTTCCAGTCGCAGCTGGTCGTGAAGAGTTCGGCGGCCAGGCTCATGTCGGCCGGGCAGGAGAGCGGCTTGGCGCCGCCCACCACCTTGGACAGGGGCAGCCAGAACACCGAGAAACCGTAGGCCATGCCGATGCAAAGATGGATGGCCAACGCGGCAGGAGGCACCAGCCAGCGTGAGAATCCAGGCCCGGCGATCGTGCGTTCTTTGTCAAAAAAACCCGGCTTTGAGCCGGGCAGGTCCAAGGTGGCGGTACTTTCCATGGGGTCTCCTCGTGGGGTGCGGCTTTATCGCTCGCGCCGACCGGAAATAGAACGGGGGCGCGGCCTCTTTTATTGAATCCGTCACTGCGTGCTGCGAACTGACTGCGGTAAAGCGGTGCCGCCTGGCTACCCCACTCGGGGCGCCGGGGTCAGGCGCTGGCGGTTCTGCGTGACCGCGTCCAGCACCAGCGGGTGCAACTGTTCATCGCCAGCGTCGCCATTGGGGCTGGCCGCCAGAAAACCCAGCAGCTCGTTGCGCATGCGGGGTTCCCAGAATTTGTGGATATGGTTGGCCACGCCTTCCAGGGCTTCGTGGCGGTCCGGCATGGCGTCAAAGAATTGGCCGATGCGGTTGGCCATGCGGATCAGATTGCCGATTTCCATTGCGTGTCAGGGTTCCGTTCAGGGGGTGAAGCGTTCGGGATGGGCGTACAGCGTGGCGTCGCCGCCGCGCAGAAAGCCCACCAGGCTGACGTTGGCGTCTTCTGCCAGGCGGATGGCCAGCGCCGTGGGGGCGGACACCGCCGCCAAGACCGCCACGCCGGCCGCCGCCGTTTTTTGCACCATTTCGAAACTGGCGCGGCTGGACACCAGCACGATGCCGCCGCCGGCATGCATGGCCTGGCGCGCCAGCGCACCGATGAGTTTGTCCAGCGCGTTGTGCCGGCCCACGTCTTCGCGCACCAGGGCGATGGCGCCGTCGGCGCCCGCCCAGCCCGCCGCGTGCGTCGCGCCCGTGATGTCGTGCAGCGCCTGACGTGCGCGCATGTCGCGCATGGCCGCCAAAACGGCCTGGATACGCAATGTCGACCCGTTGGTCACGGGCGCGACGGGGCGCAGCACTTCGGGCAGCGTTTCCACGCCGCACAGCCCGCAGCCCGTGCGGCCGGCCATGGCGCGGCGGCGGGTCTTTAACCGCACTTCGCAAGCGGTGGAGATCTCCAGCTGCACGACGATGCCGTCGCATTGCGGCAGCACGTCAATGCCGCGCACGTCGCTGACGCTGTCGATGATGCCTTCCGACAGCGAAAAGCCCACCGCAAAGTCTTCCAGGTCGGCGGGCGTGGCCAGCATGGTGGCGTGGCTGATGCCGTTGAACTCCAGCGCCACCGGCGTTTCCTCGGCCACGAAGTCGAGCTCGGGGGCGGGGGCGATGGCCCCGTCCCGCACGCGGGTGACCGGGGTCTGCGTGCAGTCGGGGCGAGTGGGCGAGGACGGGGGCGTAGACGGCGGCATAGTCATGGCATCCAGGGCGGTCGAGGCCGGCAGGGGTTATTTCCCGGTCAGCGTCGCTTCGTTTTCGCGCGATCGCTCGCGCAGCAGCTTGTGCTGGATGTCTTCAAAGCGCGACCATTGGCGCTGCCATTCCGAAGGCTGGGACACGCGCGTGACCTGCACGGCGGTGACCTTGTATTCGGGGCAGTTGGTCGCCCAGTCGGAGCTGTCCGTCGTAACGACGTTGGCGCCGGACTCGGGAAAGTGGAACGTGGTGTATACCACGCCCGGCTGCACCCGGTCGGTCAGCGTGGCGCGCAACACGGTCTCGCCTGCGCGGCTCTGGATGCCCACCCAATCGCCTTCGGCCACACCCCGATCTTCGGCGTCTTGCGGATGCAGTTCCAGCACGTCTTCGCCATGCCACATCACGTTGGGCGTGCGCCGGGTCTGCGCGCCCACGTTGTATTGCGACAGGATGCGGCCGGTGGTCAGCAGCAGCGGGAAGCGCCGCGTGCTGCGTTCGTCGGTCGGCACGTACTTGGTGATCATGAACTTGCCCTTGCCGCGCACGAAGGCGTCGATGTGCATGATGGGCGTGCCTTCCGGCGCGTCGTCATTGCACGGCCATTGCAGGCTGCCCAGCTTGTCCAGCTTCTCGTAGCTGACCCCCGCGAACGTGGGCGTCAGCCGCGCGATCTCTTCCATGATTTCGCGCGGGTGCGTGTAGGGCATGGGATAGCCCAGCGCGTTGGACAGCGCGACGGTCACTTCCCAGTCCGCCTTGCCGTTCTTGGGTTCCATCACCTTGCGCACGCGCGAGATGCGGCGTTCGGCATTGGTAAACGTGCCGTCTTTTTCCAGGAACGACGAGCCCGGCAGGAACACATGGGCGTACTTGGCGGTCTCGTTCAGGAACAAGTCCTGCACCACGATGCATTCCATTGCGGCAAGGGACGCCGCCACGTGCTGCGTGTTGGGGTCGGACTGCACGATGTCTTCGCCCTGGCAGTACAGGCCCTTGAACGTGCCGCCCAACGCCGCTTCGAACATATTGGGAATGCGCAGGCCGGGTTCGGGCTGCAAAGTCACGCCCCAATCCTGTTCGAATTGCGCGCGCACGACGTTGTCGGAAATGTGGCGGTAGCCGGGCAGTTCGTGCGGGAACGAACCCATGTCGCACGAGCCTTGCACGTTGTTCTGGCCACGCAGCGGGTTCACGCCCACGCCTTCGCGGCCGACGTTGCCGGTGGCCATGGCCAGGTTGGCAATCGCCATGACGGTGGTGGAGCCCTGGCTGTGTTCGGTGACACCCAGGCCGTAATAGATGGAGCCATTGCCGCCGGTGGCGAACAAGCGCGCCGCGCCGCGCACGGCTTGCGCCGGCACGCCGGTGATTTCCTCCATCGCTTCCGGTGAATTTTCCGGCAGCGAGACGAAGTCGCGCCATTCGTTGAAGGCCTTGGTGTCGCAGCGTTCGGCCACGTAGTCTTCGGCGATCAGGCCTTCGGTGGCGATCACATGCGCCAGCGACGACAGCAGCGCCGTGTTGGTGCCGGGCCGCACCTGCAAGTGGAAGTCAGCCTTGATGTGCGGCGAACTCACCAGTTCGATGCGGCGCGGGTCAATCACGATCAGACGCGCGCCTTGCCGCAGCCGCCGCTTCAGCCGCGATGCGAACACGGGGTGGCCGCTGCTGGGGTTGGCGCCCATCACAATGACCACGTCCGTGTGCATGACGGAATCGAACGTCTGCGTGCCGGCGGATTCGCCCAGCGTCTGCTTCAGTCCGTACCCTGTGGGCGAATGGCACACGCGGGCGCAGGTGTCGACGTTATTGGTGCCGAATGCCGCACGCACCAGCTTTTGCACCAGCCACGTTTCTTCGTTGGTGCAGCGTGACGACGTGATGCCGCCCACGGCGTCGCGGCCGTACTGGCTTTGGATGCGGCGGAACTCGGACGCCGCATAGTTGATGGCTTCGTCCCAGGACACTTCCTTCCAGGAATCGGTGATGTGCTTGCGGATCATGGGCTTCAACACGCGCTCTTTATGCGTGGTGTAGCCCCAGGCAAAGCGGCCCTTCACACAGGAATGCCCGCGGTTGGCCTGGCCGTCTTTCCACGGCACCATGCGCACGACTTCCTGGCCCTTCATCTCGGCCTTGAAGCCGCAGCCCACGCCGCAATACGCGCAGGTGGTCACGACCGAGTGTTCGGCCTGACCCATCATGATGACGGTCTTTTCTTGCAGCGTAGAGGTCGGACAGGCTTGCACGCAGGCGCCACAGGACACGCATTCGCTGTCCAGGAAAGGCTGGTCCTGCCCCGGCGATACGCGCGATTCGAAGCCTTTGCCCGAGATCGTCAGCGCGAASGTGCCTTGSGTTTCTTCGCAGGCGCGCACRCAGCGGTTGCACACGATGCACTTGGASGSGTCGTAGSTGAAGTASGGGTTGGAYTCGTCGGTCTTGGCGTCTAGGTGGTTGGCGCCATCGTAGCCGTAGCGCACGTTGCGCAGGCCCACCACGCCCGCCATGTCCTGCAATTCGCAATCGCCGTTGGCGGGGCAGGTCAGGCAGTCCAGCGGGTGGTCCGAGATGTACAGCTCCATCACGCCGCGGCGCAGTTCGTGCAGCTTGGGCGTCTCGGTAAAGACCACCATGCCGTTTTCAGCGGGCGTGGTGCATGACGCCGGATAACCGCGCCGGCCTTCGATCTGCACCAGGCACAGCCGGCACGAGCCAAAGGGTTCCAGGCTGTCTGTTGCGCACAGCTTCGGGATGTTGATGCCCGCTTCGGCGGCGGCGCGCATCAGCGAGGTGCCTTCGGCCACCTGGATTTCCTGGCCGTCGATGGTCAGGGTGATGGTTTTTTCAGAGACGCGCGCCGGCGTGCCCATGTCGCGGTCGCGCTTGATGACGGTTTCTAGCATGGTGGTCTCTCGGGTTCAGGCCGCGTGCGCGGCAGACTGCGGGGACTCGATGCCGAAGTCCTGCGGAAAATGGTTCAGCGCCGACAGCACGGGGTAGGGCGCCATGCCCCCCAATGCGCAGAGCGAACCGCCCATCATCGTGTCGCACAAGTCGCGCAGCAGATGCACCTGCTGTTCACGTTGTTTGGTGTCGGCCCCGCCTGCGGCGATCTTGTCGATGGTTTCGACGCCGCGCGTGGAGCCGATGCGGCACGGCGTGCATTTGCCACAGGATTCGATGGCGCAGAACTCCATCGCGTATCGCGCCATGCGCGCCATGTCGACGGTGTCATCAAACGCCACCAGCCCGCCGTGGCCGATCATGGCCGAGATCTGGATGTAGGCCTCGTAGTCCAGCGGCACGTCCCATTGCGATTCGGGCAGATACGCGCCCAAGGGGCCGCCTACCTGCACGGCGCGCAGGGGCCGCCCCGATGCGCTGCCGCCGCCAAACGTGTAGAGCAGATCGCGCAGGCTCAGGCCGAAGGCCTTTTCCACCAGGCCGCCTTGCTTCAGGTTGCCCGCCAGCTGAAACGGCAGCGTGCCGTGCGAGCGGCCCACGCCGTAGTCGCGGTAGTACGCCGCGCCCTTGGCCAGGATGATGGGCACCGTCGCCAGCGAGATCACGTTGTTGATCACGGTGGGCTTGCCGAACAGGCCCGATATCGCGGGCAGCGGCGGCTTGGCGCGCACCACGCCGCGCTTGCCTTCCAGGCTTTCCAGCAGGGATGTTTCTTCGCCGCAGATGTAGGCGCCCGCGCCCTTGCGCACTTCCAGGTCGAACTGGCGGCCGCTGCCGTGCACGTCGCGGCCCAGCCAGCCCACGCTGCGGGCGCGCGCGATGGCGGCTTCCAGCGTCTCGATGGCGTGCGGGTATTCGGAGCGCACATAGATGTAGCCATAGGTGGCGCCCACGGCCAGCCCGGCAATCGTCATGCCTTCGATCAGCACATAGGGGTCGCCTTCCATCAGCAGGCGGTCGGCGAAGGTGCCGGAATCGCCTTCGTCGGCGTTGCAGACGATGTATTTCTGATCGCTGGGCGAACCCGCCACCGTCTTCCATTTGATGCCTGTCGGAAACGCTGCGCCGCCGCGGCCGCGCAAGCCCGAGGTGACCATTTCGTCGATGATCTCGGCCGGCTGCATCGCCAGCGCCCGCTTCAGCCCGGCCAGGCCGCCATGCGCGGCGTAGTCCTGGATGGATAGCGGGTCGATCACGCCCACGCGGGCGAAGGTCAGGCGTTCCTGCTGTTTCAGGTAGGGGATGTCTTCGGTCAGCCCCAGCCGCAGCGCGTGCGCGTCACCGGTAAGCCAGCCCGCATCGAACAAGCCGGCCACGTCTTCGGGCGCTACCGGCCCGTAGGCGATGCGGCCTTCAGGCGTGGCGATTTCAACCAGCGGTTCCAGCCACAGCAGCCCGCGCGAGCCGTTGCGCACCACCTGCACGGACAGCCCGCGCTCGTCGGCAATGCGTTCAATGGCGTGCGCCACGGCGTCGGCGTCCATGGCCAGCGCCGCGGCGTCGCGCGGCACGTAGATGACGATGGGGGCGCTCATGACGTGGTCTCCAGCGTGCGGGTCAGCAAGCGGTCGAGCTTGTCGGGGGTGACGCGGGCATGCGGCTGGCCATCGATCATCACGGCGGGCGACTGCGCGCACAGCCCCAGGCAGTACACGGGCTCCAGCGTGAAATTGCCGTCAGACGTGCTGGCGTGGAAACCGCAACCCAGTTTGGCCTGCGCATGGGCGGCCAAATCGTCGCCGCCCATGGCCTGGCAGGATTCCGCGCGGCACACTTCCAGCGTATGGCGCGCGGCCGGCTGGCTGCGGAAATGGGGGTAGAAGGTGATGACGCCGTGGACTTCGGCGCGGGACAGGTTCAGGGCCTCGGCGATGGTTTGCACCGCCTCGGCCGGAATACAGCCCAATTCGTGTTGCACCTGGTGCAGCACCGGCAGCAAGGGGCCGGGCAGGTCTTTCAGGCTGGCCACGATGCGGGCGGTGGCCGCAATGGCGGGGGTGGCGGAATGCTGAGCGGCGTCCAGGGCCAGGGGGCCGCCCCGGGCGCCCCCGCTGGACGCCAGATCGGATTTTGCCTCGCGCTGATGCACGGTGGTCTCCTCCAGGTGAACTGGGTGTTGTTGTGGGCCGGAATACGTGGCGTTTAATATGTTTTTAAAAACATAATAAATGCCCGTCCGCCGCGTTATTTGTGTACTCTAACCACGTACTTGAACGCCTTCAATAAGAAATAAATGACATATAAGTTCCGAATCGGCCTGCGGCCGCAATGGACATTGGGGACAGACGACGATTCGGCGCCCGTGCCATTGCAGGACATGCTGGCCTTGCTGGCCGCCATCGACGCCACCGGCAACATCACGGGCGCGTGCCGCGCCTGCGGGTTGTCTTATCGGCACGCATGGGGCGTATTGCGCCGCTTCGAGACCATCTTCGGCACGCAATTGCTCATCACCAATCGCCGCCAAGGCACGCAGCTGGCGCCGTTTGCGCAGCGTCTGCTATGGGCCAACCGCCGCATCGAAGCGCGGCTGATGCCCACGCTGGACAGCATGGCGTCCGAATTGCAGGAAGAGCTGGAACGGCTGCTGCCCGAAAGCGGCCCGCACTTGCGGCTGCACGCCAGCCACGGTTTTGCGGTGGAATCGCTGATGCAGCACATGGGCGGCAGAAAGCCCGGGCTGGAACTGCGCTACCGCACGGCGATCGAGGCGCTGGCCTCGCTTGAGCGCCATGAATGCGATCTGGCGGGGTTTCAGGTGCCGCAGGGCGATTTCGAATCGCCCATCATGGAACGCTACGCGCAGTGGCTGCACGCAGATGAATACCTGCTGATCCACCTGGCTGTGCGCAACACGGGTCTGTTCGTGACGGCGGGCAACCCCAAGCAGATTCGCGGCATGGCCGACCTGGCGCGCCCCGATGTGCGCTTCGTGAACCGCCAGATCGGGTCCAGCACGCGTTACCTGGTGGGGCTGATGCTGCAACGCGCGGGCGTCTCCATCGGCGAGGTCCAGGGCTACGAAACCAACGAATTCACCCATATGGCGATTGCCGCGCACATTGCCAGCGGCATGGCGGACACGGGCGTGGGCGTTGAAACCGCCGCCTGCCGTTTCGGGCTGGACTTCATCCCGCTGGTGCGCGAGCGCTACTTTTTCGCCATCCGCAAATCGTCGCTGGAAACCCCGGCCATGCAGGATTTGCTGAGCATCATGCGTAGCGCCGATTACGTGGGGTACGTGGGGCAACTGGTTGGCTACGACGCCCGGGACACCGGGCGCTTACAAACGCTGGAAGAGGCCTTTGCCTGAAGGGCGATGCCCCTGCCTTCAGGATGACCTTGCGCCAGTGCAACGCGACGCCGAGATATGATCACCCCATGAGCAAAGTGATTTTCCTTGCCGACCGCCGGTCTGACCGCTCGGCCTGGCCCGCGCCCGGCGAACTGCCGCCGGCTGGCCAGCCCGCGCGGGATGCGCGCGTGCGTCCCTTGCGCGACTTGCGAATTTCGGTCACGGACCGCTGCAACTTCCGCTGCACGTACTGCATGCCGCGCGAAGTGTTCGACAGCAGCTACACCTTCATGCCGCATGCCGACCTGCTGTCGTTTGAAGAGATCAGCCGCCTGGCCGGTATCTTCACGCAGCTGGGTGTGGAAAAAATCCGCCTGACTGGCGGCGAGCCCTTGCTGCGCAAACACATCGAAAACCTGGTGGGCCAACTGGCCAGCTTGCGCACGCTGGAAGGCAATCCTCTGGACTTGACGCTGACGACCAACGGCAGCGTGCTGGCGCGCAAGGCCGCGGCGCTGAAAGCGGCCGGCCTCACGCGGGTCACCGTCAGCCTGGACGCGCTGGACGCCGCCATGTTCCAGGACATGAGCGACAGCGGCTTCACGCCCGATGACGTGCTGCGCGGCATCGATGCCGCTGCCGAAGCCGGGCTGGCGCCTGTGAAGGTCAACATGGTGGTGCGGCGCGGGTTGAACGACGCGCAAATCCTGCCGATGGCCGAACGCTTCCGTCACAGCGGCCACATCCTGCGCTTCATCGAATACATGGACGTGGGCAACACCAACGGCTGGAACCTGGCCGAAGTGGTGCCCAGCCAGGAAGTGCTGGACCGCATCGGCGCCGTTCATGCGCTGGAACCCGTGCAAACCACCGAGATGGGCCGCGTCGCCGAACGCTGGCGCTATGTGGATGGCGGCGGCGAAATCGGCGTCATCTCCAGCGTCACACATGCGTTTTGCGGCGGCTGTACGCGCGCGCGCCTGTCGCCGGAAGGCAAGCTCTTCCTGTGCCTGTTCGCGCACGAAGGCTACGACTTGCGCGCACCCTTGCGCGATGGCGCAAGCGACGCCGAATTGGCGGCCATCCTGGCGGGCATCTGGTCGGGGCGCAATGACCATTATTCAGAACTGCGCGGCCGCAACATGGCCGACCCCACGCCCGACCCCGGCCGCAAAGTTGAAATGAGCTACATCGGTGGCTGACCCCGCAACGCCGCACACGCGCATCGCCGGCCTGATCCTGGCGGGCGGGCAGGGGTCTCGGATGCAGCATCAGGACAAGGGGCTGGTCGAGTTGAACGGCGAGCCGATGGTGGCGCATGTGGCGCGCCGCCTGGCGCCACAGGTGGGGCGCGTGATCATCAGCGCCAACCGGCATCTGGACCGCTATGCGCAATACGGCCAGGTGGTGGCCGACGGGGAGCCCGAGCTGGGCGCGTTTCAAGGCCCGTTGGTGGGTATCGCGGCAGGGCTGACTGCGGCCGCCGCTGAACACGATGATTGGCTGGTGGTGACGCCGTGCGATACGCCCTTTCTACCTGATGATCTGGCGGCGCGGCTGATCGCTGCGGCGGCATCGGCCGATGCACCGCTGGCGCACGCCGTGGCCGGCGGCCAGCATCATTCGGCCTGCATGGCCTTACGCACGACGCTGCTGCCGGCCTTGCTTGAATATCTGCGGGCGGGCGACCGCAAGGTGGGCTTGTGGCAAGCCCGCATGGGCGGCGTCGAAGCGCGTTTTGACGACACGCCCGACGCCTTCATGAACGTCAACACGGCGGAGGAATTGGCTGCGGCGGCGCAATACGCCAGCCGTCACGCTACCGCCGCTACGCCAGCCAGTGGCGCAAGTCGTAGTACGGCACACGATCCTGATCGTTGACCAGTACATCGGCCGGCAAGCGCGCAAGCCCTGTCGCCCACGGCATTGAGCTGATCACGCCTGACCCCTGGTGGCCGTAAGGCACCAATTCACTGCCGCCATTCTCGGCCGTGCGGCACTGGACGCGCAGGAATTCTTCGCGGCCATCCTGACGCGGACGCTCGGTGCGCAAAGGCAGCAGGCTGACAGGCGGGAAGATGGTTTCGCGGCCCTGCATGCGGCGCACCAGCGGCGACACCAGCATCGCAAACACGGCATAGGCCGACACCGGATTGCCGGGCAGGCTGACGACGGGCGTGCCGCCAATCTTTGCCAGCGCGACCGGTTTGCCGGGCTTCATGCGCACCTTCCACAGCGACAGTTCACCGCCCAACGTGGCCAGCGCCGGCTTGACCAGGTCGCGCTCGCCGACGGACACGCCGCCCACGCTCAGCACCAGATCGCAATCGGCCAGCAAGGTCTTGAAGGCAGCAAGCAGATCGGCTTCCGTATCGCGCGCATGCAAGACGTGCACGGGCAGGGCGCCCAGGCCGCGCACCAGCGCGGCGAGCATCGGGCCGTTGGAGTTGTAGATCTGTTCCGGCGCGCGCGGCGTGCCGGGCGGCACGAGCTCATCGCCGGTGGTCAGGATGCCAACGCGCAACTGGCCCACCACCGGCACGCTGGCCAGCCCTTGCGACGCCAGCAGCGCCACGTGCGCCGCTTGCAGCAGCGTGCCTGCGGCCAGCAAGGGCGCGCCGGTCATCGTGTCTTCGCCACGGCGGCGAATGTGCTGGTTCGGCGCGGGCTGGCGTGTGATCTCGACCTGGTTGTCGGCTTCGACTGTGTCTTCCTGCATGACGACGGTGTCGGCGCCATCGGGAATCAGGCTGCCCGTGAACAGGCGGATGGCGTGGCCGGGCTTGAGCGGTTCGGGCACGTCGCCGGCATAGCAGCGTTGCTGGATGGGCAGGCGGGCCCCGGCTTGCCAATCGGCCACGCGCAGCGCATAGCCGTCCATGGCGCTGTTGTCGGCCGGCGGGATGTCCACGGTGGCTTCCAGGTCGGTCGCCAGCACGCGGCCCGCGGCGTCGTTCAGGGGGATGTCGTCGCGGCGTTGCAGCGGCCCTGCGGCATTGGCCAGCAGGGTCTGGGCTTGATCAAAATCCAGCATGGGTCAGTGGTCTTCTTCAGTGGGCTTGAAGTGCGAGGCGAAGTTGCACGGGCGGTGGCTGCTGTCGAACTGCTCGCGCAGGATCTGCGCCCAGGCGGTTTCGCAGGCATTGTTCGATCCGGGCAGGCAGAAAATCAGCGTCTGGTTGGCCGACCCGGCAAACGCGCGCGACTGGATGGTGGAGCTGCCGATCTCGGTGTAGGAAATCTGGCGGAACAGTTCACCAAAGCCAGGAATCTCGCGGTCCAGGAGCGGCAGGATGGCCGCCGGCGTATGGTCGCGATGCGAAAAGCCCGTGCCGCCTGTCGTCAGGATGATCTGCACGTCGGGGTCGGCGATCCAGTCGCTGATGACGCGGCGGATCTGGTAGATGTCGTCGCGCACGATATCGCGGCGCACACACTGGTGGCCCGCATGCGCCAGGTTATGGGCCAGCAGGTTGCCGGACGTGTCGTCACCCGCGCTGCGGGTATCGCTGACGGTCAGGACGGCGCAGGCCAGAGAGACGGGGAGGGCTTCGCTCATGGGCGTTCCTTCGAGGGGGCGGTGTCTTCATCCCAGGAGTCCGTGCGGTCCTGGTCGGATTGGCGTTGTTCGACCCAGAAGCTGCTGCCGCCCGCAAGCGTCTCGCGCTTCCAGAAGGGGGCGCGCGTCTTCAGCGCGTCGATGATGTATTCGCAGCCGCGAAAGGCGTCGCCGCGATGAGCGCTGGCGGCCGCCACGAACACAATCTGGGCATTGCGGTGCAACGCGCCCACCCGGTGCACGATCACGGTGCCGGCCAGCTTCCAGCGTTCGCGGGCGGTGGCGGCAATGGCTTCGAGCTCGCGCTCGCACATGCCGGGGTAGTGTTCAAGAAAGAGCGTGTCGGTGGGCGCATCGGGCGCGTAGTCGCGCACATAGCCCACGAAGGTGACGATGCCGCCCACGCCGGGGCCGGCGCTGTCACGCAGCGCGGCCGTCAGCGCGGCGCCGTCGAAATCGGCTTCCTGGACGCTGATCATGGCGTTCAACCTCCGGTGACGGGTTCGAACACGGCGACCTCATCGCCCGGGCGAATCGCGGCCGTCGGTTTGGAATGGGTCTGGTTGATGGCCAGCTTCAAACGGCTGGCAGGTTCCAGCTGGGGATAACGCGCGCCCAGCGCGGACAGCAGTTGCGCGCCCGTGGAGTCGCCATCGAGCGGCCAGCTTTCCGTGCGCTTGCCGACCAGCTCCGCCACGCGGGCGAAGTACAGGAGATTAATCGTTGCGCCATTCACCGCTTTTTCCTCCCGCCTTGTACTTAAGGCGAACTTGTTCAACCACGATGCCCTTGTCGGCCGCTTTGCACATGTCGTAGATGGTCAGCGCGGCCACGCTGCACGCCATCATGGCTTCCATTTCCACGCCCGTCTTGTAGCTGGTGCGGCACGTGGCCAGGATGTCGATGCGATGCGCGGCGTCGTCCAAAGAAAAGTCCACGCCGACGAACGCCAGCGGCAGGCTGTGGCACAGCGGGATCAGCTCGGCGCAGCGCTTGGCAGCCAGCACGGCGGCCACGCGCGCGGTGTTGAGCACTTCGCCCTTGCCTTGGCCCGGCTGCGTCAACAGCCCATAGGCCACGGCATTCATGCGGACGCTGGCGGTGGCAATCGCTACGCGCTCGGTGTCCGTCTTGGCGATGACGTCGACCATGCGGACCTGGCCGGCTTCATCCAGATGACTCAAAGTGGGGGTGGTCGGGGGCATGGGAATCGGGATCGAGAATTGTTAATGTTTGAAAAGTGCGGTCCCGGCTGGCCGGGCGGGCCGCTGTTGCGCCTATGATAGACGAGCGTTAACCAGGGCGCGATAATCGCCTTCAACTCGTATCAGGAGACTCTCGATGCCCGTGCGGATGCCAAAGCTTCGGCTCACCCGGCGCGCCGGCAAGATCCTGGTGGGCATCGTGGCGTTTGTGCTGATCCTGTTCGGCGTTGCCGCCTGGCAAGTCCCCAAGGTACTGCACAACGTCCTGACGGACGACGTATCCAAGATGATTGGCCGCGACGTTTCCGTCGGCAAGATCAGCTTCAATCCCTTCACGCTCACCCTCCGCGCCCGCGACCTGGCCGTTGCCCAGCCGGGTTCGCCGACACCGCTGCTGACGCTGGCCGAACTGGATGCCAGCGCCGCCTGGAGCTCGCTGTTCTGGTTTGCGCCCGTCGTTGATCGTCTGACGCTGCGCCAGCCTACCATCAGCGTCGTGCGCGAAGACGTCACGCGCTTCAACTTCTCTGATATTTCCCAACGCATCGAGGAATTGTCTGCCGCCAAGCCCGCAGAACCGCCCAAGCCTGATGAAGGCCTGCCGCGTTTTTCGCTGAACAACATGGTGATCGAGGGCGGCACCATCACGCTGGATGACAAAGTCACCGGCCGCAAGCAGGTGGTGGATGAGCTGGCCGTGGGCGTGCCGTTCATTTCCAACTTCGGTTACGCCACCGACATCGACGTGCAGCCCCGGCTGCACTTGCGCATCAACGGCAGCCCGTTCGACCTGACGGGCGTGGCCCGCCCGTTCGACAAGGTGCCGTCATCGACCCTGCGCGTGGCCTTCAACGGCCTGCAACTGGAAAAGTGGGCGGACGTGTGGCCGATGCCGCTGCCGTTCAAGCTGGACAGCGCGCTGCTGGATTCCAATCTTCAAGTTGTGTTCGAGCAGCCCAAGGACGCGCCGCCGAAAATCCGCGTGGTGGGTGATCTGGGCCTGCGCCGCTTTGATCTGCATGACACCGCTGGTGACCGCCTGGCCGCCTGGAGCGCGCTGACGGTCACGCGTCTTGAACTGGAGCCGATTGCACGCCAGCTTTATATCGGCGAAATCGGCCTGTGGGCGCCGCAGATTCATGTGCGCCGCTATACGAACGAACATCTGAATTGGCAGGACGTCGTCGCCAAGCTGAAGCAGCTGGGCGGCATTGCGCCGACTGAAACGCCGGTCGCAGACAAGCTCAAGCGCGACATGGGGCTGAAGGTGGAGCCCAAAGGGGCGGCGGCGAAGGCCGAGGCGGAAACGAAGGCCCAGGTCTCCCCGGAGGCCGGTGCGGCACAAACCCCAGCCACGCCTGACGCGGCCGCCGTGCCCAGCAAGCCCGGCGTACCCAGCACATCGAACACGCCGGCCTCGCCCGGCACACCCACCACACCGAACACGCCGGCCTCGCCCGGCACATCCACCACCCCGAACACGCCGCCCGCGCCCGGCACATCCCCCACACCGAACACGCCCGCCGCACCCGGCGCACCCGCTACCGCCGCCACCACGCCGCCAGCCCCCGCTCCCGCGGAATGGAAAGTGACGCTGGATGCCTTCAACCTGCACGAAGGCGAGCTCTACGTCACCGATGCGATCAGCAAGCTCGATTACGTCATGACCGGCATGGCCGTCACTGTGGAAGGCGTGGAGATCCCCGAGGTCAAGGACCAGCCTGTCAACCTCTGGCTGACTGTGGACAACAGCACCGACGGCGGCTGGATACGCGCCAAGGGGCCGCTGGAGCTGAAGCCGCTGTCGCTGGAATTGGGCGTACGGATGGGCAACATCGCCTTGGCGCCGCTTGCGCCCGCCGTGCGCAGCGTGGCGCCGATCCTGCTGCAAGATGGCCGCTTGGGCGCCTCTGCGCAGGTCCATGTCAAAGAAAAGGGCGGCGTGATTGATGCGTCCGCCACGGCCGTGCAAGCCGACCTGACGCAATTCAAGGCGCGCGACGAATCGCTCAAGCCCGCGCTGGATATCGCCCTGCAAACGCTGCACGTCACCGCCGACCGCCTGGCCATGGGCCCGGGGCAAAGCAACTTCACGGTGGCCGCCGCCGGCATCCAGGGCAACGGCAAGCTGGACTTGAAGGGCGCGTTCACCCCGCAGCCGCTGACGCTGAAGTCGTCGGTGGACTTGTCCGAGCTGAACGTGGCCGCGTTCGCGCCGTATGCCGCATCCAGCCTGAATGCGACGGTGCGTGCCATCACGTTGGGCGCCAAAGGCAACGTCGACTTCGCGGCCGCGGCCGGCAATGCGCCGATGAAGGTCAACTGGAAGGGCGGCGTCGAAGTCACCGGCGTCGACTTGCAGGACCGCGTCAACAACGACGACTTCCTGAACTGGAAGCGCCTGGGTTTCGTGGGCATGGACGTGTCGGTGGCGGGTGACAAGATCGCGGCCAAGCTGGGCGACATCGCGCTGGAAGACTTCTACGGCCGCATCCTGCTGAACGCGCAGGGCCGGCTGAACGTGATGGACCTGATCGCCGCGCCCGGGCAGGCAGGCGGCTCGATCACGCAAGACACGCAGACGCCGGGCCGGCAAGCGTCCCCGCCCGCTGCCGCGCCTGCCGCCGCAGCCAAGGGCAGCTCGGGCGGTGCAAGCGCGGGCATGCCGGACATTGCGGTCAACAGCGTCACGCTGACGCGTGGCCGCATGACGTTTACCGACCGCTTCGTCAAACCGAATTACGTGGCGGAGTTGTCCGCCATCGAAGGCGCAATCACGGCCGTGTCGTCTACCAATCCGCAGCCCGCCAAGGTCAAGGTGACGGGCCGCGTCTACACCACGGCGCCTTTGTCGATCAGCGGCATCGTGCAGCCCTTCGCCAAGTTCCTGACGCTGGACTTGAAGGCGTCGGCCAAGGGCGTGGACCTGCCGCGCTTCAACACTTATTCGGCCAAGTACGTCGGCTACCCGATCAAGCGCGGCAAGCTGTCGGTGGACTTGGAATACAAGATCAAGGACCGCGCGCTGCAAGCCTCGAACCACGTGGTGCTGAACCAGCTGACGTTCGGCGACAAGACCAACAGCCCCGACGCCACCAAGCTGCCGGTGCTGCTGGCCGTGGCGCTGTTGAAGGATTCGCGCGGCAATATCGATATCAACCTGCCGATCTCGGGTTCGCTGGACGACCCCGAGTTCTCGGTGGGCGGCATCGTGGTGCGCGTGCTGATGAACCTGGTGGTTAAAGCGGTGACGTCGCCGTTCAGCCTGCTGGCCTCTGCTTTCGGGGGCGGCGAAGAACTGTCTTACGTGGAGTTCGCGCCTGGCAGCGCGGCGCTGACGGAAGACACGCTCCAGCGTATCGACACGCTGACCAAGGCACTGACGGATCGCCCCGCATTGAAGATGGACATCAGCGGCCGCGCTGACCCAAAGACCGATCTGGAAGGCCTGCGCCAAGCTTGGGTCGACAACCAGATCCGCGCCGCCAAGGCCGCCGACACCACGCCGCGCGGCAAGAAGCCGAACGTGGCGGGCGTCAAGGTTTCGCCCGCTGAACGCGCGAAGTATCTGGAAGCCGTCTACGACGACGCCGACATCAAGGACAAGCCGCGCAACTTCATCGGCATGTCGAAGTCGGTGCCGCCGGACCAGATGGAAGCGATGTTGCGCAGCGTGGCGCCGGTGGGGGATGAGCAGTTACGCCAATTGGCGGATGCCCGCGCGCAGGCGGTGTATGAGAAGTTGCAAGCCCAGGAAGGACTCGCGGATCGTGTCTTCATCGTTGCGCCGCAGCTGGACGCGGACGGCATCAAGGACGAGGGGCAACCCTCGCGCGTGGACTTCTCCCTGAAGTGAAACCAGCCGGTCAATCGGGGGTGCGCATCGCGTCCCCCGGCCTACTTTTGCCAGGAGATTCTCGATGAAAGATCAGGACGCGCACTTCGACAGCCTGTTGCCGCCTTTGCGGCTGGACCGCCGGGGTTTCATCGCCACAACCGTCGCCGCCGGCTTTTCGCTGGCAGCCGGCCCCGCCGTGGCTCAGACCGCCATCGCCACGGACGCCAAGGGGCTGACGGCCGGCAAGATCGATATCCCCACGACTGACGGCAAGATGCCTGCGTATCGCGCCGCGCCACAGGGCAAGAAGAATCTGCCGACGGTGATTGTGGTGTCCGAGATTTTCGGGGTGCATGAATATGTCCAGGACGTCTGCCGCCGTCTGGCTCACCTGGGCTATCTGGCGATTGCCCCGGAGCTGTTCGCGCGCCAGGGCGATCCGTCGAAGTACACCGAGATTCCAAAGCTGCAAGCCGAGGTGATCGGCAAAGTGCCAGACATTCAAGTGCAGGGCGACCTGGATGCGACGGCGAAATGGGCGGCGGCGAATGGCGGCGACGCTGACAAGCTGGGCATCGTGGGCTTCTGCTGGGGTGGCCGCCAAGTGTGGCTGTACGCAGCCCACAACCCGAAACTGAAAGCCGGCGCGGCGTTCTACGGCCAATTGGCGGGCGAACCGAGCGAGCTGAAGCCGAAGTCGGTGTTGAGCCTGGTGAACGAGCTGAAGGCGCCGGTGCTGGGCGCGTACGGCGGCAAGGACGCAGGGATTCCGCAGACGGACGTGGATAAGATGCGGATCGAACTGGCGAAGGGGCCGGCTGCGGCCAAGGCGTCAAGGATCGATGTCTATCCGGATGCGCCGCATGCGTTTCATGCGGACTATCGGCCGTCTTATCGGAAGGCGGAGGCGGAGCAGGCTTGGACGCGGATGCTGGATTGGTTCAAGCAGAACGGGCTTGGAGTTTAGGGGGAGTTTTTTTTGCGGCGGTTGATGGTCTTCGTGGGGCGGTTGACGGTCTTCGTGGGGTGGTCGACGGTCTTCGTGGGGAGGTCGATGGTCTTCGTGGGACGGTTGACGGTCTTCGTAGGTCGCCCGTCGGCGCAGTGGCCCTGACTGCGCGCGCCCACGATTGCGGTCCGGAGCCTTCGCTCCGGACGTCCCCCTCGTCATCTTCGTCCAGGCCTTTGGCCTTCCCTTCAGATTCCCTCGGGCGCATCGAGGTTGCGCGCAGSCAGGGCCACCGCGCCGACGGGCTGCCGCYGTCTTGGCATGTCGAGCTGCTAGGGTGTGCCTTAGCCACGAGTGCTGCGGGGCCCGCCGAGTGGCGGCCGCGCGGGCGGCCTTACTCGGCATACGCGGCGGTGGGCGTTTGAGCAGTGTTCGCTTCGCGAGTTTGCGGAGCGGTTTTCTAATGGCCCGCCGCAGCTTTTTGGGGGGTAAAGGGTGGCGCGCGGCGCGCACTGTCTTGCGCATGGCAACCCGTTGCGCGCCACGCACTTGGGTTCAAGTGACGGGCATCATGCTTGGGTGAATGATAGGTTTCGGGTGACTTGCAGCAGCAATCGCGGCAAGCGATTCTTCCCACGAAGACAATCAACATCGTCAAGCGATTCTTCCCACGAAGACATTCAACACCGTCACGACGCAGCACATCACGATAGCCTCAACCCGGCCGCCCGGGCGGCCGGGTTGAGGCAAGCCCCGCAAGGCCACTTTCTGCAAGCGCACAGCGGCATCATCCCAACGTCAGACATCGCCAAGTCCCCGAGGCCGCCCGCGCGGCCGACAAGGGACGACCCCGCAAATTGCTTCAAACGGCCACCAGCGCCAAAAAGAACCGGCGCCCAGCAGCCATACGCGAAGCGAACTTCGTCACGACGCACCACAACGCGTAAGCCCCCCAAGGCCGCCCGCGCGGCCGGCCGGGGGCGGGCCCCGCAAGATCCTCCACCACCTCTCTTGGTGCAGCAGAACCCCAAGCACACCGTTCTTCCCCGGGGCCGCCAAGATTTAACCAGCGGAGTCCGACTGGCCGGTGCCTGGGGGTGGGCGGGGAGTCGATAAGCCCGAGGGAATCCGAAGGCAGCGGCCGCAGGCCGCAACGATGACGAAGGGAGCGTCCGGAGCGAAGGCTCCGGACCGCAATCGTTGACCCGCCCACCCCCAGGCACCGGCCCGTCGGGCGCCTTACGAACCAACAACCCCACGTCAAAAAAAGCTACTGCGCCTTCTCCCCCGGCAACCCATCACTAACCTCTGCCAACACCCCCTTCATCTCCTCGTATCCCATCACCCGCTCGTTCTGAAAGCTCCCCAGCACGCCCCGGCATCCATCCACGCCAGACCGCTTCATATCCTCCATCATCGTCTTCCCGTCTCCCAGGCCCTTCTGAAACAAGCCCTCGTATTCCTTAGACGAAAATCCATACTCCTCTGCGTACTGCATCAGGTTTTTCTTAGACGTCGCCTGATGCTGCGCCAAATCCGGTTCCGATGCGCCACAAGCACGGGCCGCGCCATTGGAGGCGCCTGCCGCGACCACGAAGGAATCGTATTGGGCCTGATCGGCCGCATCCGGGGCGGCCCAGGCCGGGGCCGTTGCGGTGGCCAGGACCCAAGCCAAGCCGGTCAAGATCTTTCGCATCATTGAATCTCCGCTCAATGCCCGCAGGGCTGGAAATAGCACTGAACACACAGGGGAACCCCAAGCGCCGCGGGCGTGGGTTACTACATCATTATGGCAAGCAGCCGTTTCCTTCCCATGTAGCCAGGGTATGGAGTCGTTTCAGACTGTGCGACTTTCTTTCCTTGCGCGGTCTCACGCAGCAAGTGAGCCATACAGGAACTATGATGGCGGATGTGAGGCGCTCCTGCCTCAATGCATCACCCCCTACATCCTGGAGATTTACATGACGATCAAAGTCGGCGACCGCGTGCCGGATGGCACCCTGACCGAATTCATCGAAACCGAAACCGCCGGCTGCTCGCTGGGCCCCAACGCGTTCCAGGTCGCTGACCTGACCCGCGGCAAGACCATCGCGCTGTTCGCCGTGCCGGGCGCTTTCACCCCGACCTGCTCCGCCAAGCATCTGCCTGGCTACGTGGAACAAGCCGACGCCTTGAAGGCCAAGGGCGTGGATGAAATCTGGTGCGTGTCCGTCAACGACGCCTTCGTCATGGGCGCCTGGGGCCGTGAACAGAAGACCGAAGGCAAGGTTCGAATGCTGGCCGACGGCTCGGCGCTGTGGACCAAGGAACTGGGTCTGGAACTGGACCTGATCGCGCGCGGCATGGGCGTGCGTTCGCAACGCTACTCGGCCCTGATCGTCGACGGCGTGGTCAAGCAACTGAACGTGGAAGCTGCTGGCAAGTTCGAAGTCAGCGACGCCGCCACGATGTTGTCGCAAGTCTGATCTAACGTAGTTCCTGTCTTACCGCTCAACGCGGCAGGTTGCCTTTGCAGCCTGCCGCGCTATTGCCAGCAGCGGTTGCCAACGCCATGCTCGCCACCATCTCCTCTTTCTCGTCGCTGTACTTCGCGACCTTGCTGATGCTTATCGGCACGGGTCTGTTCAACACCTATATGGGTCTTCGGCTGACGTCACAGTCCGTCAGCGAAGTGTGGATCGGCGCGTTGATCGCCGGCTACTACCTGGGCCTGGTGTGCGGGGCGCGGCTGGGGCACAAGCTCATCATCCGCGTGGGACATATCCGCGCGTTCGTTGCCTGTGCGGCCATCGCCACCAGCATGATCCTGGCCCAGACGCTGGTCGACTCCATGCCGCTGTGGCTGGTGTTCCGCGTGATTTCAGGCGTGGTGATGGTGACCGAATTCATGGTCATCGAGAGCTGGTTGAATGAGCAGACGGAAAACCATCAGCGCGGCCGGGTGTTCTCGGTGTACATGGTGGTGTCCGGGCTGGGCACGGTGCTGGGGCAACTGGCGCTGACCGCCTACGCCACGCTGGACCTGCGTCCCTTGACGCTCGTCGCGATGTGCCTGGTGCTGTGTCTGGTGCCTATTGCCGTCACCGCGCGTTCTCACCCGCCCACGCCGTTGCCTGCGCCGCTGGATATCCGCTTCTTCATGCGCCGCGTGCCGTTGTCGATGACGGTGTTGTTCGTGGCGGGCAATCTATCCGGCGCCTTCTATGGCCTGGCTGCCGTCTATGGCGCCAAGCATGGTTTGTCGACGTCGCAGGCGGCTATCTTTGTCGCGGCCGCCGTTACCGCCGGCCTGTTGTCGCAATGGCCGATGGGCTGGCTGTCTGACCGCATCAACCGCGCGGGCCTGATCCGTTTCAACGCCTTGCTACTGGTGCTGCTGCCCACGGTCATGTGGGGCTGGCTGACCTTGCCGTATTGGGCGATGGTGGCGCTGTCGTGCGTGTTCGGCATTTTGCAATTCACCCTGTATCCGCTGGGCGCGGCGTTCGCGAACGACCACGTTGAATCCGAGCGCCGCGTGAGCCTGTCCGCCGTGCTGCTCATGACCTACGGCGTGGGCGCGTGCATCGGCCCCATGGTGGCGGGTCTGCTGATGTCCTTGGCTGGCCCCAGCATGTACTACGTATTCATCTCGGCTTGCGCGTTGATCCTGGTTTGGCAGGTGCGCCCGACCCGCGTGACCGGCGCGCATCAGGTCGACGAAGCGCCAACGCATTTCGTGCCGATGCCCGACACGCTGCAAAGCTCGCCCGCCTCGGCGGTGCTGGACCCGCGTGTTGATCCTGAGAACGATATTGCAATGGAAATGGTGCAACCCGACCCGTCGGCCGCGCCGGCCCCGCCTGTGACGGATGTGGCGGGCGATGCTGGGGCAGCCCAGGCTGCGGCAGCCGATGCTGGGGTAGCAGAAGCTGGGGTAGCAGAAGCTGGGGCAGCCCATGGTGCGGCAGCCGATGCTGGTGGGCTCCCCGAAGCAGGAACCGTCGACGCTAGGGCAATCGGCGCCAGGACAGAAGCGGCAGCCGAGGCTGACGCATCCGAACCCGAGCGCCGCACCGGCACTTGACCCTGCGCCCTTACCAGGGCGCCATCAGCACGATCGCGGTCAGCGCCAGCACGATGCCCAGCGCATTGATGCGCGTCAGCGGCTCGCGGAACGCTAACGCGCCCACCAGCGTGCCCAGCGTAATCACGCCCATGTTCATCGATGCGAACACCAGCGCAGGATGTTCCGGCAGCGACTGGTGCGCGCGGATGTAGGTCAGGATATTGCCAAAGTTGGCGAGCCCCAGCGCCACGCCGGCCAGCAGATGGCGGCGCTCCCATCGCACCCGGCGGGCCAGCAGATAGGCCAGCATCAGCAGCCCTGCCAGCACAAACGCCAACAACAAACCGCCCGAGAAGGCCGTACCCGCGCGCGCCACTTGTTTGAACAGGATGTCGATGACGCCATAGCCTGCCCACACCACCAGCGGCCAGACCCACAGATTTCGGCCGTCCGGTGCCGCTGGGCCAGTAGACGAGCCGCCGGATGCCGGGTGGCCAGATGCCGGGTGGCCAGATGCCGGGCTGCCAGATGCCGGGCTGCCAGATGCCGGATGGCCGGGCATCGGGTTACGGTGTCCCGGGCGACCGGACCCCGCGCGTCGCAACAAGCACGCCAATGCCGTGAACGCCAGCAAAATCGCCGCCAGCTTGCGGCCGCTGACGGGTTCGCCGAACAGCACGAAGGCCGCCAACAGCGGGATGAACAGCGAGAGCCGCTGTGCCGCATCGCTGCGCACGATGCCCGCATGCCGCACCGCCGCCGCCATCGCCAGAAAAACGCTGGGCAACAGCACGCCCAGCGCCGCCAGCACGGCCCACGGTGTGTGCGGCGTCATCAACGTGGCCGTGTCGGGGCGCAGCACGGCCCAGCAGAGCAGGGCGGCCACCGCGTAGTTGACGGCGATGGCCTGCCGCACGTCGATGTCGTAGCGGCGCGCCAGCTTCAGCAGCACCGCAACGGTGACGCTGCACCCCACGCTGGCCAGCAGATACAGCACGCCCGGGGTCAGCGGCACGTCGCGCCTGCGCGTGGTTGCGTGTGGGGTTGCGTGTGCTGTTGCGGATGCTGCTGCGGATGCTGTTGCGGGTGTTGTTGCGCGTTCGGTTGCGCAGGCTGCTGGGCATGATGCTGCGTTGCATCGACCCGCATGCCCAGGCGTTCCAGCAGACGCTGGTCGGCCTCCATCTGCGGGTTGGCGGTGGTGAGCAGCGCGTCGCCGTAGAACATGGAATTGGCGCCGGCCATGAAGCACAAGGCCTGCAAGGCATCGTCCATGGTCTCGCGGCCTGCCGACAAGCGCACGGCGGCGCGCGGCATCGTGATGCGCGCCACCGCAATGGTGCGTACGAATTCGAATGGGTCCAGCGCATCCACATTCGCCAGCGGCGTGCCTTCCACCTGGACCAGGTTGTTGATCGGCACCGACTCGGGGTACGGCTCCATGCTGGCCAGCTGTGCGATCAACCCGGCGCGTTCGCGGCGCGATTCGCCCATGCCGACGATGCCGCCGCAGCACACGTTGATGCCGGCGTCGCGCACGCGGTCCAGCGTGTCCAGGCGGTCTTGGTACGTGCGGGTGGAGATGATCTTGCCGTAGAACTCGGGCGACGTATCCAGGTTGTGGTTGTAGTAGTCCAGGCCGGCTTCCTTCAACTGTTCGGCCTGGCCGTCGCGCAGCATGCCCAGCGTGACGCAGGTCTCCAGGCCCAGCGCCTTCACGGCGGTCACCATCTCGGCCACGGCTTGCAGGTGATGCGGCTTGGGGCTGCGCCACGCGGCGCCCATGCAGAAGCGCTGCGCGCCACCGGCTTGCGCCGCGCGGGCGGCGGCGACAACCTCGTCCAGCGGCATCAGTTTGTCGGCATCCAGCCCGGTGTCGTAATGCGAGGACTGCGGGCAATACGCGCAGTCTTCGGGACAGCCGCCGGTCTTGATCGACAGCAGGCTCGACAACTGAATGGCGTTCGGGTTGAAATGCGCGCGGTGCGTCTGCTGGGCGCGATGCACCAAGTCCATGAACGGCAGCTCGTAAAGCGCCATGATGTCCGCGGTGCTCCAGGCGGGGGCGGGCGTGTGCTTGGATGTTGTCGGGACGGGGATATAGGCGGTCTGCATGAACGGGCTCCTGTCGGTCTTACGGGGATCGCGCCGCTTGTCCGGAACGGGCAAGCACGGGATCGGCGGATCGTAAGAACCTGCGCAGGGTTTGCGCAATGCAGGCCGCAGGCGTGAAAATGCCGGCGGGTTGCCGGCATTTTTGGATCAAATAGGCGATTTAAGCAGGTGGCGTTGTCTAACGCGATGGCATCTTCGCCGACGCGAACACCCCGGATATTTTGATTCAAATTGTAAATACCCAGGCGCCAAGGTCAGTCTTTGGCGGGTTTGTCCTTCGCGCGCCCCGCTTCATGTCCCGTGATGCCCCGGTCGCGCGCCCACACAATGGCCGCGCTGCGCCGATGCACGCCGATCTTGCTGTAGATGGTGGCTACGTGGTTGCGCACCGTATTGCGCGACAAATTCAGGCTCTTGGCGATGCCATCATCGTCGTGGCCCTGGCACAGCAGGCCGAGCACTTCGCGTTCACGTGCCGTCAGTTGCGACAGCTCGGCGACGTCGCGAGAGGCGGGCGCCGGTTCGCGCAGTTGGGCCAGCTTTTCGATGATGCCGCGGCTGAACCACGACGTGTCCTGCATCACCGCTTCAATCGCAGTCAGCAGTTCGGTTTCAGAGCGTTTGCGTTCGGTGATGTCCTGCATCACGATCAGCAGGCGGCGCTGTCCGCCGATCATGACGGGCTCGGCAGACACCAGGCAGTTCAGCGTGTCGCCTTCCTGCGTGCGTAGCGTGGCCTCGCGGTTGCGCGCGCTGTCCCCGCGCTTCAGGCTCGTGGCCATGCCTTCGTAGGGCTGCAAGCCCACGTCGGTCAGCATTTCGCCCACGCTCGCTTCCGGCGAAGCGCCGGTCGCCGCCGCAAACGCGTCATTGATGTCCAGCACGCGCAGCGTGTCGCCTTCGCATACCGCCATTGGCACGGGCGCAAGCAGGAACGCTTTCGAGAAGCGCTCTTCACTTTCGCGCAACGCCAGCTCGGTGCGCTTGCGTGCTTCCAGGTCGATGAAGGTGAACAGCATGCAGGGCTCGTCCTGCATGTCGATGGGTTGGCCCGCCACCATCACGAACTTGGCGCCGCCATCGGCCAGCTTCACCACGCCTTCGCGTTGGGGAATGGTCTCGCCTTCGTTCAATTTGGCGACGGCCTCTTCTTTGTCTTCGCCGCCGTCCAGCACATCCAGTTCATAAGCCGACTTGCCCAGCACGGCGTCGCGCGTGTAGCCCGTCATTTCCAGAAAGCCCTGGTTCACTTTGACGTAGCGCAGGTCTGACAAGCGGCAGATAAGCGCGGGCGCGGGGTTTGCGCCGAAGGTGCGTTCAAAGCGCTGCTCGGCGTTGATTTGCTCGGTCTGGTCATGCAGGATCAGCACGCGGTAGTCGGCGCCGCTGTCTCCTTCCAGATTCAAGCCGCGTGCACGGACGTTGCGCAGGAAGTCTTCGTCGTCCTTGCGGCCAAGGTCCAGCAGCAAGTCATCGAACGCTTCGCCTGCGGCCAGACGGTCCAGCGGATACTGGCGCGCAGGCACGCGGTGATGGTTGCGATAGGTCAGTGTGTAGTGCTTGCGATAGCCGGCGGGCGTGTCGCCCAGTGCTTCCAACGATTCTGCGCCGTGCAACTCAAGTGCGCTGTCATTGGCCCAGGCAATGGAGCCGTCGGGTTCAAGCACGATGATGCCTTCATTCAAGCCTGCAATGATGCTTTGCAGGTGCTGGCGATGCGCGTGGGGGGCGGCGGCGTTTGCGGTCACGTAGTCCTCTTCGGGTTCGCATGGCATGAGCACACAGAATGCAGGCGCATGGCGATGCTGTCCAGAGGGCAAAACGAACGAGTCTTAGCGGCGGGGGGGAGGGTAGAGAGAGGCGCGGCGCTCGCGCATGAATCGCATGCGTGGCATGCACGAAAAAAGTGCAGGCGCTGAAAAAGAGAGGCGCATGAAAAAAAGCAGGCGCTGAAAAAAACAGGCGCTGAAAAGCAAAAAGCTCCGGAATCCGGAGCTCTAGGCGGGTACTGCGATTTGCATGCTGCGATGCTGACAAGCACAAAGTGCTTGGCGGAGCGGACGGGGCTCGAACCCGCGACCCCCGGCGTGACAGGCCGGTATTCTAACCAACTGAACTACCGCTCCGCAGCGGCTTAACTGAACTTCATTACTACACTGCGGTGTCAAGGCAGCTTGATATTACTAGGTACTGCATGCCAGAAAAGCTGGCGTCCCCTAGGGGATTCGAACCCCTGTACTCACCGTGAAAGGGTGATGTCCTAGGCCTCTAGACGAAGGGGACCTGAACTAACAGAACTGCAAACAACTTTACTACTGTACTGCTTACTGGTGGAGGTAAGCGGGATCGAACCGCTGACCTCTTGCATGCCATGCAAGCGCTCTCCCAGCTGAGCTATACCCCCCAGGGCACTTGATGTCTCACACTACAGACAACAAGGTCTCACACTCTATAAAAGCAAAAAGCCCCGAAGACGGAGCTCTTGAAAGACTCAGAGCGAGAGCTTTTGGCGGAGCGGACGGGGCTCGAACCCGCGACCCCCGGCGTGACAGGCCGGTATTCTAACCAACTGAACTACCGCTCCGCAGCGGCTTACTCAACTACTTTGTCACTTCAACTGCACTTATCTACTGCTTAACTGCTGCCAGTAAACTGGCGTCCCCTAGGGGATTCGAACCCCTGTACTCACCGTGAAAGGGTGATGTCCTAGGCCTCTAGACGAAGGGGACTTGGACTTGCTGTACCGCATTCTTCGCTGTTGACTGGTGGAGGTAAGCGGGATCGAACCGCTGACCTCTTGCATGCCATGCAAGCGCTCTCCCAGCTGAGCTATACCCCCGTTTCTCTAATCAATTCCTGCTACGTTTTACGAGTTGAACACACGTTTTATGGTGCGTTTTTCGTAGTTCGTTGCCGGTTTTGTTTAGTGCCGTTGGCGAAGAAACGAGATTATGCACGAACAAAATCGGGTGTGCAAGTCGATGTGGCGCAAAAAGCATAAAACTTCAAAAAAAATAGGGGCAGGACGCCTTTTTTTGCGCATTTCTTGAGCGATTTTTCGGCTGCGAGTGCCGGGCGATTGGTGCAGAATCCAGAAAAATCAAGGGCTTGTGACAGTGATATCGTGAAGGGAAATTTTTTTGTTCATCATGCGGCTTTCAAGCAAAAAAATAGCGCCGCTCCAACCTGAGACATCCGGCATGCGCACAAACACTTCTTTACCCACTCGGCCGCTGGGCCGCAGTGGCATGGACATTACGCGTATCGGACTGGGCGCGTGGGCAATCGGCGGCAATGGATGGGCAGTCGGCTGGGGGCAGCAGGACGACGCGGACTCGATTGCCGCGATACGTCTGGCGGTAGATCGCGGCATCAACTGGATCGATACCGCGGCGGTGTACGGGCTGGGGCATTCCGAAGAGATCGTGCGCCGCGCGCTGGCGCAGATGGCGCCCGCCGAACGGCCTTATGTCTTCACGAAATGCGGGTTGACGTGGTCCACGGAAAATCCGCAAGCGATGCCTCGCCGCACAGGGGCCCCCGCCAGCATTCGCCGAGAAGTCGAAGACTCGCTGCGCCGGTTGGGCATAGAGCGCATCGACCTCTACCAAATGCACTGGCCGGCGGGCGACGACACGCCCATCGAAACCTATTGGCAGACCTTGCTCGACTTGAAGCAGGAAGGCAAGGTCGCGGCGGTGGGTTTGTCGAACCACAACCTGGCGCAGTTGCAGGACGCGTGTGGGTTGGGGCAGGTGGATTCGTTGCAGCCGCCGTTTTCGGCCATTCAACGCGGCGCGGGCGCCGATTTGATTCCGTGGTGCGCGGAGCACGATGTGGGCGTCATCGTCTACAGCCCGATGCAGTCCGGTCTGTTGACCGGCGGCTTCTCGGCGGCGCGAGCGCGGGCGCTGCCAGCGGATGACTGGCGTTCACGCAACGCGGAATTTACGTCCCCGAATCTGGAGCGCAATCTGGCCTTGGCCGACGCGCTCAAACCCATTGCTGAACAGCATGGCACCACGGTGGCGGCGGTGGCGGCCGCCTGGACGCTGGCGTGGCCGGGGGTCACGGGCGCCATCGTGGGCGCGCGTAGCGCCGCGCAGGTCAATGGCCTGTTGGGGGCGGCGGAATTGGAGTTGGATAGTGACGATCTGGACATCATCGCCGAAGCGATTGAGCTGACGGGCGCGGGTTCGGGGCCGCTGCGTCCGCCGCAAGACAGCGGCAAACTGCCCGCCAACCTGTTCGCCTGATACGAAGACAGGGGCGGCCCCTGTTCGCTTGATTGGAGATCAGGGGCGGCGCCTGTTCGCTTGATACGGGATCAGGGCCGGCGGGATTTCCGGCCAGTACCGATGGCGGCGATCAGCGCCAAGCCCACCAGCGCCAACGCCAGCTTGTCGCCGAAGCGCGCATAGGGCGTCAACCCGGTCATGCCTTGCACCGACACCGGCAGCACGCCCGCTTGCAGCGGCGCGAGCTGAGCCGCAACGTGGCCCTTGGCGTCGATGGCGGCGGTGATGCCGGTATTGGTGGCGGTCAGCATGGGGCGCGCGGTTTCCATCGTGCGCAGGCGGCCAATTTGCAAGTGCTGGCGCAAGGCCCAGGAATCGCCAAACCACCCCAGGTTGCTGACGTTGACCAGGATGGTCGCGCCCGGTTCGCCGTTGTCGCCGGGTTGCAAGGCCGGCAGTAGATCGGGGCCGAACAGGTCTTCGTAGCAGATGTTGAACGCGATGTGCTGGCCACCCACCGCGAACGGCGTCTGGCGTTCGCCGCCGCGATCAAAGTCGCCCAGCGGAATGTTCAGCATGTCGACGAACCAGTGAAAGCCCGGCGGCACGTATTCGCCCCACGGCACCAGATGGCGTTTGTCGTAGCGCATGGCCGTGCTGCCGCCCACCAGTTGCTCGACCGGCGTGTTGCCGTCGAATCCGATCACGCTGTTGGTGTAGCGTTCGCGGCCGTTGATGCGGTCGTGCAGCGGCACGCCCATGGCAATGGTCATGTTGCCGCGCGCCGCCACGCCGCGCCAGGCGTCCCAAATGCGCGGATCAAGCTGGTCCTGAAATACGGGCAGCACGGTTTCCGGCAAGATAACCAGTTGCGGCGCCGGCACGCCAGCGGCGGGCGGCAAGGCCGTCATTTCCAGATGGCGCACCAGGCTTTGTTCCAGCAGCGCCGGGTCGAATTTTTGGGATTGCTCGATGTTGCCCTGGATCAGCCGCACATTCAGCGGGTCGCCGGTGGGCGATGACCAGTCCACGCGCGACAGCGGCCAGCCCGCGGCAGCCAGCGCCACCGCGATACCCGCCGCCATGGCCTGTCGCGAATCCATCGCTTTCTTGCGCGACGGTTGCCACAGGCTGGCGATGGCGGCGGCAACGAACGCCGCCACAAACGCCATGCCGTGCACGCCCAGCACTGGCGCCCAGCCCGCGATGGGGCTGTCCACATGGGCGTAGCCGATGTTCAGCCACGGAAAGCCCGTGAGCAGCACCGCGCGCAGCCATTCGAAACCCGCCCACATGGCGGCCCACGTCAACGTGGAGGCCAGGATGGCGGACGGTTTTGAGTCGGGCGCAAGCGGCGCAAAGCGGCGCGTGAGCGCACTGGCCGTGGCGGGAAACAACGCCAGGAAGGCAGACAAGGCCAGCACGCCGGCGACCGCCAGCGGCGCGGCAAGGTCGCCGTAGCGATGCATGCTGATGAACAGCCAATACAGGCCCACCGCGTACGTGGTGAAGCCAAACAGCCAGCCCCGCATCCAGGCCTGCTTGGCCGACGGTGCGGTCAAGGTGACCCGCGCGGCGATGGCCAGCGCCAGGATTTGCGTGATGGCCAACGCCCAGTCCGGCAAGGGGCCGGGCGCAAAAGTCAGGGCGTGCACGGCGCCCGCCAGCATCAGGCCGGCGGTGCCGCGCAGGAGTCGGCTGCGCGGGGTACGGCTCATGCGTCGTCGTTGGGGCGGGGGGGTTGGGTGGGGTTGTTGCGCTTGACGCGCAGCCAGATGGCGCGGCGCGCGTCACCGCGAGCCACTTCCATGCGCAGGCCGTCGAATTCGGCGATGTCGCCCCGGCGAGGAATGCGGCCCAACTGGCCGCCCATCCAACCGCCGACGCTGTCGTATTCGTCATCCGGCAGTTGGCAGCCGAACACCTCGTTGAAGTGCGAGATGTCGGTGGCCGCCAAGACGCGCCACTGGTTCTCGCCTTCGGGGAAGATCTCGTCTTCCTCGGTTTCGTCGAACTCGTCTTCGATGTCGCCGACGATCTGTTCCAGCACGTCTTCCATCGTGACCAGGCCCGAAATGCCGCCATGCTCATCGATGACGATGGCCTGGTGGTTACGGCTGGCGCGGAATTCGTGCAGCAGCACGTTCAGGCGCTTGGATTCGGGGATGAACACGGCGGGGCGGACCAGCGTGCGCACTTCAATGCCGGGTTCCAGCATGCAGCGCAGCAGATCCTTGGCCAGCAGGATGCCGATGATGTTGTCGCGATCGCCTTCGTAGACCGGGAACCGCGAGTGCGCGGTTTCGATCACCGAGGCCACCAGATACGGGATGGGCTGCGTGACGTCCAGCAGATCCATGCGCGAGCGCGGGACCATGATGTCGCCAACAGTGCCTTCGGACACGGCCAGCGCGCCCTTGATCATCTTGTAGGACTCCGCGTCCAGCAGGTGGCGGTCGTGGGCGGCTTCCAGAATGGCCTTGATGCCTTCGCGGTCCTCGGGCTCTCGGCGCACAAGGGAAAGCAGGCGGTCTAGAAGGGATTTGGTGGCGGGTTTGGCTGAGCGAGCAGAGGTCGCTTCGGGAGCAGGGTAAGGGTCAGACATCGTCCGGGAGGACAAGTTATGGAGGGGCCAGCATAACCGAAACTGGCTTCCCGTTTGTAACTGCGCCCCTGAAAATGGGTCCAAACGACGGCATCTGCGCCTTGCTGGCCGCCATTTTCCGCAATTTCTAGGGGTAGACCCGAACGCCGTTATTCCGTAATCAGGTACGGGTCCGTGATGCCCATCTGCGCCAGCGTGGCGGTTTCCAGGGCCTCCATGCGCTTGGCGTCGCGGGCTTTGATGTGGTCATAGCCCAGCGAATGCAGCACGCCGTGGATGGTCAGGTGGGCAGCGTGGTCCAGCAGGGCTTTGCGCTGTTCGCGGGCCTCGCGCACCAGCACGGGCACGCACATCACGATGTCGCCGCGCGCGACCCCCAGCGGGTCGACGCCGTACTCGAACGTCAGCACATTGGTTGCGTAGTCACGCTCGCGGAAATCGCGGTTCAGGCGGCGCCCCTCGGCCGTGCCGACCAGCCGCAGGCTGAGTTCGGCGGCCGAAAAATCGACCAGGCCGTCTTCGGCCGCGGCGGCCAGTGCGCGCTGCGCCCACCGGCGCAGGCGCCAGCGGGGCAGGCGGGCTTCTTCAACCCCGTACTGGACGGACAGGGACAGCTCAGGCGTCATTTTCAGAGGCGCGGTCATAGGCGTCGACGATGCGGGCGACCAGCGGGTGGCGCACAACATCGCGGCTGGTGAAACGGGTGGTGGCGATGCCCTGCACGTCTTCAAGCACCTTGACCGCATGGGCCAGGCCGCTGTCCTGGCCGCGCGGCAGGTCCACCTGCGACGGGTCGCCGGTGATGACGGCCTTGCTGCCAAAGCCGATCCGCGTGAGGAACATCTTCATCTGTTCCGGCGTGGTGTTCTGCGCTTCGTCCAGGATGACAAAGGCGTGGTTCAGCGTGCGGCCGCGCATGTAGGCCAGCGGGGCGATTTCGATGGTCTGCTTTTCGAACAGGCGCTGCACCTTTTCGAACCCCATCAAGTCGTACAGCGCGTCATACAGGGGGCGCAGATACGGGTCCACCTTCTGGGCCAGATCGCCGGGCAGAAAGCCCAGGCGCTCGCCGGCTTCAACCGCCGGGCGCGTCAGCACCAGGCGCTGCACGGTGTCGCGTTCCATCGCGTCGATGGCGCACGCCACGGCCAGCCAGGTCTTGCCGGTGCCGGCCGGGCCGACGCCAAACGTGATGTCGTGCTTCAGGATGTTGTTCAGGTAGTCGCGCTGGCGCGGCGTGCGCGGACGCAAGTCGCTGCGCTTGGTGCGTAGCGCGATGCTGTCGCTTTCGTCGTCCAGGGCCGGCAGCGGATCGGCTTCGCGAGCCTGTTCCGCCTCGGGCTTGTCTTCCTGCCGCCCCACGCCAATTTCCACCAGACCCAGCTGGATATCATCCACCGACAAGGCGCGGTGTACGGCCTGTTCGTGGAATCGGCGCAGTACGCGGCCGGCCAGCTCGGCCCGTTCGCCTTCAATGGTGACGCGGCTGCCACGGCGCGAGAGCGTGACGCCCATGCCGTCGGCAAGCTGCCGCAAATTTTCGTCCAGCGGGCCGCACAGATTGGCCAGGTGGGTGTTGTCGCCATCCAGACTGACGACGGCGGGCATGCTGCGACGGGCGCGGGAGCGGGGAGTGGTCATTCAGCCTCTTGGGAAACGCGGTCCACATCGGCCACCCGGGCGCGCAACGAATTCGTGTGCGCTTTGGTGATGATGACGTCGACCATTTGTCCGATAAGCCGCGCGGGCGCGGCGAAATTCACGATGCGGTTGTTCTCGGTGCGTCCCATCAGTTCGTTGGGATCGCGGCGCGAGGGGCCTTCCACCAGCAGACGCTGGCGCGTGCCGACCATGTTGCGGGCGATGGTGGCCGCCTGCTCGTTGATCAGGGCTTGTAGCCGCTGCAGACGGCGCAGCTTCACGTCTTGCGGCGTGTCGTCCGTCAGGTCGGCGGCGGGCGTGCCCGGGCGGCGGGAATAGACGAACGAGAACGACGTGTCGAAACCGACATCCTCGATCAGCTTCATCGTTTTTTCGAAGTCTTCTTCCGTTTCGCCGGGAAAGCCCACGATGAAGTCGGAAGATAGGGTCAGGTCCGGGCGGGCCGCGCGCAGGCGGCGCACGACCGACTTGAATTCCAGCGTGGTGTAGCCGCGCTTCATGCCGGCCAGCACGCGGTCGCTGCCGGCCTGTACGGGCAGGTGCAGGAACGACACCAGCTTGGGCAGGCGGGCGTAGGCGTCCACCATGCGCTGCGTCATTTCCTTGGGGTGCGAGGTCGTGTAGCGGATGCGCTCGATGCCGGGAATTTCGTGCACGTATTCCAGCAGCATGGCGAAGTCGGCGATTTCGTCCGTGCCTTCCATCTTGCCGCGATAGGCGTTCACGTTCTGGCCCAGCAGCGTCACTTCCTTCACGCCCTGGTCGGCCAGGTCAGCCACTTCAACGAGCACGTCTTCGAACGGGCGCGAGACTTCTTCGCCGCGCGTGTACGGCACGACGCAGAAGCTGCAGTACTTGCTACAGCCTTCCATGATCGACACAAACGCGGTCGCGCCATCGACGCGCGGGGGCGGCATGTTGTCGAATTTTTCGATTTCCGGGAAGCTGATGTCCACTTGCGACCGGCCTTCGGCGCGGCGGCGCGCGATCAGGTCGGGCAGGCGGTGCAGCGTCTGCGGGCCAAACACCACGTCCACGTAAGGCGCACGCTTGACGATGGCCTCGCCTTCCTGGCTGGCCACACAGCCGCCCACGCCGATCACGAGGTTCGGGTTGGTCTTTTTCAGGTGCTGCACGCGGCCCAGGTCCGAGAACACTTTTTCTTGCGCCTTTTCACGCACCGAACAGGTGTTGAACAGGATGACGTCGGCCTCTTCCGGGTTGTCGGTCAGTTCCAGGCCCTGGTCGTCGCGCAGCACGTCAGCCATCTTGTCCGAGTCGTACTCGTTCATTTGGCAGCCGAAGGTGCGGATGTACAGCTTGCGGGGGGAACCGGCTTCGGTAGCGGCCAGGACGTCGGCCAGGGCGTCGGAATTGGGGGCTGCGGCGGTGTCGCCATCGCGCGCGGGCGCGTTTTCACGCTTGAGGGAGGTTGCTTGCATGATGTTCGCCGTGACGGGTGTAGATCCCGGGGGCTGAAAGGGGTGGAAAGGCGGGATTTTAACCCTTGCGTGAAAATTGTTTCTTGGTCTGGCGCGCGGGCGCCGTTACGATAGCGAGCCGGCCGAATTTCAGCCCGCAGTAACATTTCTTATTCTCTTTGAGCGGTACCGATGAACTCCAACCCTCTCACGCCTCCGGTCGCCGCTCCTGCCGCTTCCGCCGCGCCTGGCCTGCCTGTGCAGGACGAGGTTCGCAACCCGTTTTCGCTGGCCGTCTGGCTGTTGTTGGGCGCCGGCCTGGCGCTGCTGGCGGGCGCGTGTGCGCGCTGGGTGGATTTGCCGCTGGCCATCTGGATCAAGCAGTCGGTGTCCGACGGCGTGAACGAGTCGTTCGAATGGGTCGGGCAGATGGGTGAAAGCGGCCCGTACATTGGCGTGGCGTTGGCGTTCTACGTGATCGGCCTGGTGGGCCTGGCGCGCGGCTGGCGCAACCCCTTGCGCATGAGCTATGCCAGCATGGCGCGCGGCAGCTTGCTGATGCTGTCCACCATGGCGGTGGGCGGGCTGATTGTGCTGGTGCTCAAGCGTTCGGTGGCGCGCGCCCGTCCTGAATTGTTTTTCGAGAAAGGCATCTACGGCCTGGGCGAGTCCTTTTCGCGCGTGCAGCAGTTCAATTCCTTTCCGTCCAGCCACACCTACGCGGCGTTCGCCGTAGCGGTGGTGCTGAGCATCCTGGCCCCGCGCTGGCGCGTGGCGTTTCTGCTGCTGGCCACGCTGGTGGCGATGAGCCGCCTGGTTAACCTGGACCACTATCTGTCGGATGTGATGACGGCGGCCGGCATCGCCGTGCTGGTCGGCCATGTGCTGGCGCCGCGCGTGTTGTGCAGCAAGTATCAATGGCCGTTGCGCGCGCCCTGGCGTTGGTGGAAAAAAGCGTGAAGGGGCTTGCTGGAGAAAAAAAGCCGCGATGTGAATCGCGGCTTTTTTTATCGCAACGTTCGGGGGCTTCACGGTAAAGCGTCACGGCGGAGCTTCACGGTAAAGCGTTACTGCGCAGCTTCTCGGTAAAGCGTTACGGCGCAGCTTCTCGGTAAAGCTTCACGGCAGGGTGTCAGGCGAAATTGACGACCACGCGGCGGTTCGTGCGGCTTTTCTTTTCGATCTTGGCAATCGCCACCGGGCCAATTTCACGGGTATTGCGCACATGGGTGCCGCCACAGGGCTGGCGGTCTACCCCCGGGATTTCAATGATGCGGATCTTGGCGGTGCCTGCCGGCGGGGCGGCGCCCACGGTGCGCACCAGGTCAGGCTGCGCGGCCAGTTCCTCAGGCGTGATGCCGTTCACGGTGACGTCGATGTCGCGGCTGATCAGTGCGTTCAGACGTTCGGTCAGTTCCACTTTTTCCAGCGTGGATTCGGGCAGGTCGAAATCGATGCGGGCGGAGTCGGCCGAGATGCTGCATCCCGTCACGGGTGCGGGCACCAGCGACCCCAGCAGGTGCAGGCAGGTATGCAGGCGCATCAGGCGATGGCGGCGCGCCCAGTCGATGGCGACGGTGACGCGGTCGCCCACTTGCGGGGGCGTGTCACCGTCCGCCAGCGTCAGCACGTGCAGGATGCGCTGGCGGTCGTCGGCGTAGACGGTGTCTGCCAGCGTCAGGACGCGTCCGTCGGCCAGGGTCAGCGTGCCGCTGTCGCCAGCTTGGCCTCCGCTGCGGGCATAGCAGATGGTCTCGTCCAGCTCGACGCCTTCGGGGTTGACGGCGATGACGGTGGCTTGGCACTGGTCCAGATAGGGCTCGTCGTCAAAGCGTTTGCGGGTGGCGGTCATGCGGAGTCTCCGGTTGGTTTTTTTTTGGGGGCCACGATCTACGCCAGGGTCTTCTGCCCGTGTGGCGTGTCGATCAGCGCAGTCAGGCGCGGCGGGCCGTCAGTTTGTTCCAGGTCGATCAGGGTATCGGCGCCCATCCAGGTCAGCCCTTGGCGCAGCAAGCCCGCCTGCGGGTGGTGACCGGTCAGCCGCAGCAGTTTCAGGGGCTGGCGGGGCAAGCTGACGCCGGGGTAAGCGTCCACATCCCATTGAATCAGCGTGGGCAGCAGGCCATCGCCGACCGTGTGGCCCGCTTCGCGCCAGACGGGCAGGCTGCCGTCGTCTGGCACCGTCAAGCGCCAGCGCAGGTCGCCACGCGTCATGGGGATGACGGGCGCTATGCGGTCGGGGTGCTCGGCCTGCATGTGGGTCAGATCCAGCGGCGCTTCCACCCGCGCGGCCCAATGCGCCAGGAAAGGCCCCTGTTCCAGCCGCGCGCGCATCGCGCCCTGATCCAGCCCAAACCAGCGTGGCCGCTCGGGGGCGGGCGCATCGGGATCAATGGCGATGACCTCCAGATACACGCCGTCGGCCATGCCCAGCACGCGGTTGTGGGTCCCCATGCGCGGGTGCGCGCCACCGCCTTGGGGCGCAATACCCAACAGGTCAGCGACATATTCCGTACCGCTGGCAAGATCCGCCGCGGCAATGACGAGATGATCAATGGTGAGTTTCATGGTGGCCTATGGTAGCGAATGCTGGCGGATTCGTACCCGTACACCCGCAGGCATGCCATCGGTACAGTGCGAATCAGGCCGTGACGATGATGCCCGCCGCGTCCGATTGCCGATATATTTCAATACGCCTTGCGGCGAGAACGGCAAAGGTAGACGCATCGGCCCCGTGCGGCTATTCGTAGAGACCGAGGTGTGCAGGGCCAGGAATCAAAGCAAGCAGAAAACAAAAAACCCGTCGCACAAGCGACGGGTTTTTGTCTGAAGCCTAAGTTAGCTGGGGATCAGGCGACTTCGCCTTCCTCGCCTTCCTTCTTGACCGGCTTGATCAGGTCTTCGCGTTTCACGCCCATCCACATGGCCAGCGCGGCGGCGACGAACACCGACGAGTAGATGCCGAACCAGATGCCGATGGTGAGGGCCATGGCGAAGTAGTGCAGGGTGGGGCCGCCGAAGAACAGCATGGCCAGCACCATCATCTGCGTCGAACCGTGGGTGATGATGGTCCGCGAAATGGTTTGCGTGATGGCGCTGTTGATGACTTCCTGCGTGTCCGCCTTGCGGTACTTGCGGAAGTTCTCGCGGATACGATCCATGATGACCACGGATTCGTTCACGGAGTAGCCCAGCACCGCCAGCACGCCCGCCAGCACCGACAGCGAGAATTCCCACTGGAAGAAGGCGAAGAAGCCCAGGATGATCACCACGTCGTGCAGGTTGGCGATCAYGCCGGCGACGGCGAACTTCCATTCAAAGCGGAAGCCCAGGTACACCATGATGCCGATGACCACGACCAGCAGCGCCATCAAGCCGTTGTGCAGCAGCTCCTGGCCGACTTGCGGGCCCACGAATTCCACGCGGCGCAGTTCGACGCCGGAGTCGGCCGTCTTCAGCGCGGCCATGACGGTTTCGCTTTGGGTCGCCGACGTTTGGCCTTCCTGCAGCGGCAGGCGGATCATGACGTCGTGCGAGGTGCCGAAGTTCTGCACCTGGAAGTCGGTGTAGCCCAGCTTGGACACCACGCCCCGCACGTTTTCCAACTGCGCCGTCTGGGCGTAGTTGACTTCCATGACCGTGCCGCCGGTGAACTCGATCGACAGGTGGAAGCCGCGCGTGAGGATGAAGAAGACCGCCAGGACGAACGTGACGAGACTGATGATGTTCAGCACCAACGCGTGGCGCATGAACGGGATGGTGCGGTGAATACGGAAAAATTCCATTTTTCGCCTTCGGTTCTTTTCTGTGGAGGGCGGCTTGCGCCGCCCGCCTTATTGTCAGTTAGCCTTCGGTTTCCAGACTTCGCCGATGGAAATCGTGGTGAGCTTCTTCTTGCGGCCGTAGTACAGATTGGCCAGCGCGCGCACACCCACCACCGACGAGAACATCGAGGTCAGGATGCCCAGGCAGTGCACCACCGCGAAGCCGCGGATCGGACCCGAACCGAAGGCCAAGAGCGCCAGACCGACGATGAGCGTCGTGAGGTTGGAGTCAAGAATGGTGCCCCAGGCGCGTTCGAAACCTTGGTGAATGGCCTGCTGCGGAGAAGCCCCCGCGCGCAATTCTTCCCGTATCCGCTCGTTGATCAGCACGTTCGAGTCAATGGCCATACCGAGCGTCAGCGCGATAGCGGCAATGCCAGGCAGCGTGAGCGTGGCTTGCAGCATGGACAACAGCGCCAGCAGCAGCAGCACGTTCAGCGTCAGGCCGACGGTGGAGAACACGCCGAACAAGTGGTAGTACAGGATGATGAAGGCGGCAATGGCCAGGAAACCGTACAGCGTCGAATGGAAACCCTTCGAGATGTTGTCGGCGCCCAGGCTCGGGCCGATGGTGCGTTCTTCGATGATGGACATCGGCGCGGCCAGCGCGCCGGCGCGCAGCAGCAGCGCGGTGTCGGCGGCTTCTTCGGAGCTCATGCTGCCCGAGATCTGCACTTGGCCGCCCGCGATTTCGCTGCGGATGACCGGCGCCGTGACCACTTCGCCCTTGCCGTTTTCAAACAGCAGGATGGCCATGCGCTTGCCGATGTTGTCGCGGGTGACGTCGCGGAAGATGCGGGCGCCCTTGGAATCCAGCGTCAGGTGGACGGCGGCTTGCTGGGTTTGCGAATCGCGGCCGGGCTGGGCGTCTTGCAGGTTTTCACCCGTCAGGACGACCTGGCGGCGAACCAGAATCGGACGGCCGTCGCGGTCGTTGTAGCGTTCCAGGCCGAACGGCACGGTGCCGCCCATCAGCGCGGCTTGCGCGGTGGGGGTGTCGTCAACCATGCGGATTTCCAGCGTGGCGGTGCGGCCCAGCAATTCCTTGGCCTTGGCCACGTCTTGCACGCCTGGCAGTTGCACCACGATGCGGTCCGAACCTTGTTGCTGGATGACCGGTTCGGCCACGCCCAGTTCGTTGATCCGGTTGTGCAGGGTGTTGATGTTCTGCTTCAGCGCCGAGTCTTGCACGCGCTGGACGGCGGCCGGGTTCAGGGCGCCCATCAGCAGCGGCTTGCCGCCTTCTTCGCGCTCGGTGAATTCCAGGTCGGGCAGGCGGGTGCGCAGCGTCGAGATGGCGCGGTCGCGGTCGTCGTTGTTGGCGAACGTGGCGGCCACTCCCATGCCCGAGCGTTCGACGCTGGCGACGTTGACCTTCTGGTCACGCAGCACCGAGCGCACGTCGGCCGACAGCGAGTCGTAGCGGGCGGTGAGCGCGCCCTGCATGTCGACTTGCAGCAGGAAGTGCACGCCACCGCGCAAGTCCAGGCCCAGGTACATGGGCTTGGGGGCGAACCAGCCCATCGCGCGCATCCAGGCGGGCGAGGCGGGCAGCAGGTTCAGCGCCACGGTGTAATGCGGGTCGCCTGCGACGGTATTCAGGGATTTGTCGATGAGATCGCGCGCCTGCAATTGCAGGTCGGTCGAGGAGAAGCGGGCGCGCACGGTGCCGAGCGTGCCGTTCTGTTCGTAGAACACCCCTTCGTTGGGGATTTTGGCGTCCGTCAGGATCTGATCGACCCGGCTCAGCATGGCCGCGTCGACCTTGATGGTGGCTTTGGCGCTGGACACCTGGACGGCAGGGGATTCGCCGTAGAAATTGGGAAGCGTGTACAGCAGGCCAATGATGACCGCGATCAGGACCGTAATGTACTTCCAGAGGGGATAGCGGTTCATTGCCGGCTACTTCATGTCAGGGTGATAAAAGGGCCGCCCGGGCGATGAACGCGGCGGGCGGCGGTGGGTCCCATCAAACGTAATTAAGAGCCCGATTGGGCTCTATTAGACGCTTAAAGGGCCTTGATGGTTCCTTTAGGAAGCACGGTCGAAACCGACGACTTCTGCATGATCACTTCGACGGGCTTGTCGGCCAGCTCGGAGACTTCAACGGTCACGTAGCTGTCGTTGACCTTGGTGACCTTGCCGAGCATGCCGCCGGCGGTGACCACTTCGTCACCCTTGGCCAGGGCGGCGATCAGGTTACGGTGCTCTTTCTGACGCTTCATCTGGGGACGGATCATCAGGAAATAGAGGATCACGAACATCAGGACGATGGGCAACATGCCCATCAACGCATTACCTTCAGGGGCGGCGGCTTGAGCCACGACGAGGCTTGCGGTATCGATAACGGACATTGAATTCTCCTGCGTTTAAGTCTGTTTGGGTTGTTTGTTGCTACGGCTGGCGATGCCCGGGTTCTCTGTGTAACCGTGGGTCAGCGTCAAACCTCTTAGCTGTCTTGTTATGCGCCCATCCCCGCGCGAGCCATGGATAGGGCAAGCCGACTATTGTATCTATCTTATTGCCAGCCTTTCACTAGGGAGGGAACCGAATCTATGGGGGCGATTTCCCGATAGAAAAGGCCTCCCTGGAAAAAGGCCGGTTTATTCGATGCCGCGCGCCCGGTCGGCGGCGAACTGCGCGCGCCATGCGTCGAAACGCCCGGCGGCGATCGCTTCGCGCATTTCCTTCATGATAGTCAGATAGAAATGCAGATTGTGCAGCGTGTTCAGGCGCGCGCCGGTGATCTCGTTGGCCCRCTGCAAATGATGCAGATAAGCGCGCGAAAAATTCCCGCAGGTGTGGCATGAGCAGCTGGGGTCCAGCGGGCGGGTGTCGTCGCGGTACTTGGCGTTGCGGATCTTGACGTCGCCAAAGCGGGTGAACAGCCAGCCGTTGCGCGCGTTGCGGGTGGGCATGACGCAGTCGAACATGTCTACGCCGCGGCTCACGCCTTCGACCAGGTCTTCCGGCGTGCCCACACCCATCAGGTAGCGGGGGGCTTGCTCCGGCAGCTTGGGCGTCACGTGCGCCAGGATGCGCATCATGTCTTCTTTGGGTTCCCCCACCGACAGGCCGCCGATGGCGTAACCGTGGAAACCGATGTCTTGCAGGCCCGCCAGCGATTCATCGCGCAGCGATTCGTACATGCCGCCCTGAACGATGCCAAAGAGCGCGTTCGGGTTGCCCAGGCGGTCGAATTCGTCGCGCGAGCGGCGCGCCCAGCGCAACGACATGCGCATCGAGCGGGCAGCTTCTTCCACCGTGGCCGGGCGGCCGTCGATTTCGTAAGGCGTGCATTCGTCGAACACCATGACGATGTCCGAATTCAGCGAACGCTGGATGCGCATGGATTCTTCGGGCGTCAGGAACAGGCGCGCGCCGTCGATCGGGGAGGCGAACTTCACGCCTTCCTCGGTGATCTTGCGCATGCCTTGCAGGCTGAACACCTGGAAGCCGCCCGAGTCGGTCAGGATGGGCTTGTCCCACTGCATGAAGCCGTGCAGGCCGCCGTGCTTCTCCATGATTTCCGTGCCCGGGCGCAGCCACAGGTGGAACGTGTTGCCCAGCACGATCTGCGAGCCGATCTCTTTCAGCTCGTGCGGCATCATGGCCTTCACGCTGCCATAGGTGCCCACAGGCATGAAGATGGGCGTCTCGACCACGCCGTGATTCAGCGTGATGCGGCCGCGGCGGGCGCCGCCGTCAGTGGCGAGCAGTTCGAAATTCAGTCCGGTCATGGGGCGGGGGACTCGATAAACATGGCGTCGCCATAGCTGAAGAAGCGGTAGCGCTGGGCCACGGCATGGGCGTAGGCGCGGCGGATCGGCTCGACGCCGGCCAGCGCCGACACCAGCATCAGCAGGGTCGACTGGGGTAAGTGGAAGTTGGTGACCAGCGCGTCCACCACACGGTACGTGTAGCCGGGGGTGATGAACAAGCGGGTGTCGCCTTGGGCGGCAGCCAGCGGCAGGCCGGGGGCCGTTCGGCCTTCGGTCTGTGCAGCGGCGGACTCCAGGGCGCGCACGCTGGTGGTGCCAACGGCGATGACGCGGCCACCCTTGGCGCGGGTGGCGGCGATGGCTTCCACGGTAGCCTGCGGCACCGTGAACCATTCGGCGTGCATGATGTGGTCGGCCAGATTGTCCACGCGCACCGGCTGGAACGTGCCTGCGCCGACGTGCAGCGTGACAAAAGCGCGCGCCACGCCCAGGCTGGCCAGGCGGTCGAGCGTGGGCTGGTCAAAGTGCAGGCCGGCCGTGGGCGCGGCCACCGCGCCGGGCTCGCGGGCGTAGACCGTTTGATAACGGTCATCGTCGCCCGCGTCGGCCGCGTGCGTGATGTAGGGCGGCAGCGGGGTCGCGCCATGGGCGTCCAGCAAGTCCAGCACGGGGCCAGGGAAGCGGATGTCGAAAAGCTCACCTTCGCGGCCCAGCACCGTGGCGTCAAACGCGTCGGCCAGGCGCAGCACCATGCCAGCGCCGGGCGACTTGCTGGCGCGCACATGGGCCAGCACGCGGTCAGGTTCGGTGATGCGTTCGACCAGGACTTCGATCTTGCCGCCCGTGATCTTGTGCCCGGCCAGGCGCGCCTTGATTACGCGCGTGTCGTTGAAGACCAGCAGGTCGTCCGGGCGCAGCAGGCCGGCAAGGTCGGCGAATTGGCGGTCGTGCAGCTGGCTTGCGGCGTCCAGATGCAGCAGCCGGCTGCCTGTGCGTTCGGCGGCGGGCGTCTGCGCGATCAGCTCGGGCGGCAGCTCGTAATTGAAATCGGAAACGGTCAGGGACTGGGTCACGCGGGAATCTGTCTGTCAGTGAGGGCCGGCGGCACAAAACGCAGGCCGCGACGGCCGGGCGAGCTCGGGGCAACCGGCTATTGTAAAGGGGACGGTTAATAGGGGCGGAACAGAGGGGATTCCGAGGGGGTTGCGCCGCGCCATTCCCGCCGTATAACTGCGTTCACCGCCGTAGCGGATCGGCGTCGTCCTTACAACGACATCCGCGCACCCAAGGAGACCGCGCATGACCCCTCGTAGCACCTTGATGGCCGCCGCCCTGGCGGCCTTGATGATGGCGGGCGGCTCGCCCGCGCTGGCGCAAGTAAAGATTGGCGCCACCCTGTCCACGACCGGCCCGCAGGCGTCGCTGGGCATCCCCGAACGCAACACCATCAGCCTGCTGCCCACCGAAATCGGCGGCATGAAGGTTGAATACATCGTCCTGGATGACGCTTCCGACACCACCCGGGCCGTCAGCAACTCCCACAAGCTGATCTCCGAGAACAAGGTGGACCTGATCATCGGTTCCACCACCACGCCCAACACGATGGCCATGCTGGATACGGTGGCAACCGGGGCCACGCCCGTGATCACGCTGGCCTCGTCGGCCCGGCTGATTGACCCGGTGGACGACAAACGGCGCTGGGTGTTCAAAACGCCACACTCCGATTCGCTGATGGCCGAGGGCATCGCCCGCCACGCCGCCGCCAATGGCGTGAAGAAGCTGGGCTTCATCGGATTCAACAACGCCCTGGGCGAGACCTTCTGGGTGGAAGTCGAGAAGGCGGCCAAGAAGCACGGGATCGAGGTGGTGGGCAGAGAAAGCTTCGCGCCGGCCGACACCTCGGCCGTCGCCCAGACCTTGAAATTGATCGGCGCGGCGCCCGACGCCGTGGTGGTGGGCGCGTCTGGCACGCCGGCCGCCATGCCCGCCCGGGCGCTGCGCGAACGCGGCTTCAAGGGCAAGATCTATTTCAACCATGGCGTGGCCAACAACGATTTCCTGCGCGTGTGCGGCACGGCCTGCGAGGGCGCCTGGGTGCCGGTCGGGCCGGTGATGGTGGCTGACCTGCTGCCCGCTGACAACCCGGTCAAGGCCACGGCGCAGGCGTTCGCGAAAAAGTACGAGGCCGCCAACGGGGCGGGCAGCGTGTCGCTCTTCGCGGCCTACACCTGGGACGTGGGCCTGCTGCTGCAACAGGCGATTCCCGTCGCGCTGAAAACGGCCAAGCCCGGCACGCCCGAGTTCCGGGCCGCGCTGCGCGACGCCCTGGAGAACGTCAAGAACCTGCCGACCGCGACGGGCGTGGTCAGCATGAGCCCCACCGATCACAACGGGCTGGACGAACGGGCGCTGGTCATGGCGACCGTGGCGTCCGGCAAGTGGCGCTTGCAGTAAACCGCCGGGCGCGGGGCGGGCGGGCGGTTTCCAGCAGGCCTGGCCGCCCGTAACCGTCTCAGGTTTTGTATGCTCTCGGGTTTGCAGGACTAGCAACCGGGTGGACAAGGCATGACGGGACAAGCGAATAAGCGGGTGGGCGGGCTGAAGCAATGGCTGGCCGGCGGGCTGCTGGCCCTGTCCGCAGGGGCCGCCTGCGCGCAGGTCCAGGGCTTGCCGCCCAACGTCGTCAACGCCTGGAAGGCCACCAAGCTGCCCGACAGCGCGCTGTCGCTGGTCGTGCAAGAGCTGGGCGGGCAGCGTCTGGTGGCGCTGAACGCGAAGGAGGCTCGCAACCCGGCCTCGGTGATGAAGCTGGTTACCACCTGGGCCGCGCTGTCCGAGCTTGGCCCCAACTATGTCTGGCGCACGGAATTCATGACGGCGCCGGGCGCGCGCCCCGACGCCAAGGGCGTGCTGGCCGGCCCCTTGTATCTGCGGGCGGGCGGCGACCCCCAATTTCTGATGCAAGACCTGTGGGCGCTGCTGCGCGAACTGCGACTGCGCGGGGTCAAGCAGATCAACGATCTGGTTATCGACCGCAGCATCTTCGGCCAGGTCGCAACCGACCCGGGCGCCTTCGATGGCGCCCCGGACCGCGCCTATAACGCCAGCCCCGACGCCCTGATGGTGGGTTTCGGCGCGCTGCGCCTGCTGTTCACGCCAGACGCCGCCGCCCATAAATGGGTGCCGCTGATCGATCCGCCGTTACCCGGCCTGAAGATCGAAGGCAGCGTGGAATGGAGCGACATCCGCTGCCCCGGCCCCCCGGTGGTGACGACCGAGCCGCTCATCACCCAACAAGGCGTGACGATCCGCGTGGGCGGCAAAGTGGCGGGTTCTTGCGGCGAATTCAGTTTGTACCGGCTGGCGTTGTCGCAACCCGACTACGCCACCGAAATCTTCCGCATGCTCTGGAAGGAGTTGGGCGGCACGTTCAAGGGGCAGGTCCGGGCGGGCATGGTGCCGGCTGACGCCGTGGTGCTGGCCTCGCATGATTCGCCGACGCTGGCCGAGGTAATCCGCCAGATCAACAAGCGCAGCAACAACGTCATGGCGCGCACGCTGCTGTTGACCTTGGGCGCCGAACGCGGCCGCCGGCCCGCTACGGTGGGCAGCAGCGAGGCCGTGGCCAAGGGGCTGCTGGTCAAGCAGGGGCTGGACATGCCGGAGCTGGTCATCGACAACGGCGCGGGTCTGTCGCGTGATGCGCGCGTGTCGGCTGACAGCCTGGCTTCGATGTTGACCGTGGCCTGGAATTCGCCGGTCATGCCGGAGTACATTTCGTCCTTCGCCATTGCGGGGGTGGACGGCACGGTGCGCCGCCGCCTGAAAGGCGATGGCACGCAGGGCATGGCCCACCTGAAGACGGGGTCGCTGCGCGACGTGCGCTCGATTGCCGGGTACGTGCTGGGCGCCAGCGGCAAGCGCTATGTGGTGGTCAGCATCGTCAACCATGAGCAGGCGGGCGCTGTCCGGGCGTTTGACGACGCGCTCATCGCCTGGCTTGCCGATCAATAGACCACAACAACAGGCCGCAACAACAGGCCACAACTTTCTTAAACCGATTACGATCCTCGGGTGTGGCTCGAAAACGGGCGACGCAAACGCGTTGCGCCGGTCTGGTTCCCCCGAGGCGATAACCCCTGTATTTCAATATTCTGGAGAGTTACGCACATGCCTGTGCACGAAATCCGCCATCCGCTGATCCGCCATAAGCTCGGGATCATGCGTCGCGCAGACCTCAGCACGAAGAGCTTCCGTGAGTTGTCGCAGGAAGTGGGCGCGCTGCTTACCTATGAGGCGTCCAAGGATCTGCCGCTGGCGCCGACCACCGTGGAAGGCTGGTGTGGCCAGGTTCAAGTCGAGAAAATTGCGGGCAAAAAGGTCACGGTTGTGCCGATTTTGCGCGCTGGTATCGGCATGCTGGACGGCGTGCTCAGCCTGATTCCGGGCGCCAAGGTCAGCGTGGTGGGCGTGGCCCGCAACGAAGAAACGCTGGAAGCGCACACGTACCTGGAACGCCTGGTGGGCGAACTGGACCAGCGCCTGGCGCTGATCGTCGACCCCATGCTGGCCACGGGCGGCTCCATGGTTGCTGCTATCGACCTGCTCAAGCGCGCCGGCTGCAAGGAAATCCGCGCGCTGGTGCTGGTGGCGGCACCGGTTGGTATCGACACCGTGCTGGCCAAGCACCCGGACGTGCATATTTATACGGCGTCCATCGATGACGGCTTGAACGAACACGGCTACATCMTGCCGGGCCTGGGTGATGCSGGCGACCGCATYTTCGGGACCACGCAAAAGACGGATTGAAAGGCAGGGCCGGGGTGACGTTGCGTCACCTTGCGTTCCCCCGGCCTTTTCCTCAGCCGGTCACCGCCCCTCCAGATGCTGCCCAAACCATTGGAGTTTCGGCGCCAGACCGGCGACCTCGCCCACGATCAACAATGCGGGCGAATGAATTCCATGTTCCGCCGCCAATCGGGGTAACGCCTCCAGCGTGCCGGACAGCACCCGCTGTTCCGGCCGGCTGCCGTTTTCAATCAACGCGAACGGGGTCTGGGCGGCGCGTCCGTGGCTCAGCAGCCTGCGAGTCAGCAGGTCCAACTGCCCCACACCCATATAGAGCGCCAGCGTCTGCTTTTCACGCGCCAGCGCGGGCCAATCCAGGTTGTCTTCATCTTCGCGGCAATGCGCCGTGATCAGGCGTACCGATTGCGCGTGCTCGCGGTGCGTGAGCGGAATGCCCGCATAGGCCGCACAGGCTAGTGCGGCGGTAATGCCCGGCACCACTTCATAGCGCACGCCGTGCGCGCGCAGATATTCCAGTTCTTCGCCGCCCCGGCCAAAAATAAACGCGTCGCCGCCTTTCAGCCGCACTACGCGGCGGCCCGCTTGCGCATGTTCCACCAGCAGCGCGTGGATGCGGGCCTGCGTGGCGTGGTGGTTTTCGCCGGGCAGCTTGCCTACGGGCACGCGGTCGGCATCGCGGCGCGCCAGCGACATGATGTCGTCGCTGACCAGGCGGTCGTACAGAATGACGTCTGCTTCGTTCAGCGCGCGCAATGCCTTCAAGGTCAGCAGGCCGGGGTCGCCAGGGCCGGCGCCCACCAGCACGACGCTGCCGTCGGCGGGCGCGATGGGCGTGTCCAGCGCGTCAGACAACGCGGCTTCGGCCTGTGCGGGTTGCTGCTGGCGCAGAAAGCCAGCGACGGGGCCGTCCAGCAGCCAGTCGTAGAAGCGGCGGCGCGCGCCCAGATCCGGGTGGCTTGCACGAATGCGCTTGCGGTACGTGGCGGCCAGCGCGGCCAATTGGCCCAGCGTGTGGTCGAACAGCGATTCGATGCGCTCGCGTACGCGGCGCGCCAGCACGGGCGCCACGCCCGACGATGAAATGGCCACGATGACGGGCGAGCGGTCAACGATGGACGGCACCTGAAAGGACGACAGTTCGGGGTCATCCACCACATTGGCAAAGATGCGGCGCGCGCTGGCCGCGTCCGATACGGTGGCATTGGCGCTGCGGTCGTCCGTGGCGGCCACCACCAGCCAGACGTCGTCCAGCCAGGCTGGGTCGAACCGGCCGGGCAAATAGCGAATGCGGCCGTCTGCGGCAAGCGCCGTCAGCGCAGGCGTGAGTTCCGGCGCGCCCACGACGACATCTGCGGCGGCTTCCAGCAGGGCAAGCGTCTTGCGCTCCGCCACCGCGCCGCCGCCCACCACCAGCACCCGCCGATTTTTCAGATCGGCAAAAATCGGGAAAAGCTTCATCTCTTAGCCGCCTCGGGTGTCCCCGGCAAAATATCACCCGATGATAGGGACGGGTTTACATCCCCACAACTTTTGATTTCATGAATCCATATTTCCAGAACTTATTTGACGGGGGCGCTCTGCGAACGCGCGTTTCGGACACGTTCCGACATACGCCGCCCGGTTTAACCGGTGTAGTATCAAACCGCCGTTCGCTCGGGCGGGCGGCGCTTTCCGGATATATGGAGTGGCTTGTGACGATGCGAAAAATGGCATCCCTGATTTTGGCGGCGGGCGCGCTGGGCGCGGCCGCCTCGGCGCAGGCCGGCGTTTGCGATGCGCAGTTCATGCATGACGGCGGCGCGGTGCAACTGACCGGCTCGGGCAACTTGTCCTTGGGCGCTGACCTGACCTTCGCCGAGGTTACAAAAAGCAATGGCGACAACTGCCGCGCACGCGTGCAAGGCGTCGCCACGTTCAGCTATGCAGGCCTGCCGCCGGGCAAGTCCAAGCTGGATTATTTGATGACGGTAAAGGGCGGCCAAGCCACCTTTTTGCGCTACGCCAATGCGGGTGAAGCCCCGCAACCTTCCGAAGGCCAGTTTGATTTGCGCATGCTGGGTTTGTTCGCGTACGACGGCAAGCTCAACCCGGGACAAAAACTGCCCGGCTCGTCGTTCCGTTTGAAGATCGGCAAGGAAGCGCCGGTGGGCGGCCAGCCCAGCACAACGGTGCGCATCGGCGAAAAATCGGTGGGCCAGAAGAAGGCGGTGAACACGGCGCTGGGCAACCAGTCGTGCCATCCCATCACGTATACGCGCAACTCGGACCCCACGATGGCGACCTTCCAAGGTTTGACCATTCCGATCCCCGGCATGAACACGACCGTCACCGATTGGTATTGCCCCGCGGTGAACCTGGTGATGAAGCAAGACATTGATCAAGGCGGTGTAAAGTCAGCCGTTGAAATTACGCAGATCAAGTAGCACACAGTATCAAGCGGGCCATGCTGCGGGCATGGCGGCTGGTATGATGTTTTCGTCATAGACACACAACAGGAGCTCAAAAAATGGCCACGAGAAAATCCGAAGAAGTCGCAAAAGAAAAACTCATCGACAGTGTCAAGACCAGTTTGAATGACGCCGAAAACCTGCTGCGCGAAGCGGCCGGCACCACCGGCGAAAAGGCAAACGAACTGCGTGACCGCGCCATGACCTCGCTCAAGCGCACGCGCGAAGCCCTATACGAAGCCCAAGACGCCGTGCTGGAGCGTGGCCGCAAAGCCGCTCGCGCCACCGACGACTACGTGCACGACAATCCCTGGCAAGCCATCGGGATCGCAGGCGTGACCGGCCTGCTGCTCGGCTTGCTGATCAGCCGCCGCTGATAAGGCTTGGACGTCCGGGCGGGCCGCGCCGGCATCTTGCCGCGCTGCCCGCCCGGTGTCCTTCATGCCATGGGTCTACGAAAATCTGTTTTCGGAGTTGCGTCCAGCCTGGTCGGGTTGGTACGCACGCGCCTCGAGTTGCTGGCGCTGGAAGCCGCCGACGAGAAATCGCGCTTGCTCAAACTGTTGGGCATGGCATTTGCCGCGTTGCTCTTCTTGACGTTGGCGGTGCTGGTGTTCACGGTGACTGTCGCCGTGCTGTTCTGGCCCACAGAAGACCGCTATCTGGCCCTGGGCCTGCTGGCTGCCTTCTACGGCATTGTCGGCGTGGCCTTGTTGCTGGTGGTGCGGCACGGCTTGGTCTACGGCGCGCCGCCTTTCGCGGCCACGCTCGAAGAACTGGGCCGTGATGCGGAATTGCTGGAACGCATCCGCGATGCGCAAGACGACGATCTCCCGCCCACGCGCCGACGCGAGGAGGACTGAACCATGTCGAAAAGGTCTCCTATCGTTGATCGCGCCGTGCGTATCGAATTGCTGCGCGCGCGCGCAGCCATCGAGCGCGAATCGCTGGCGCAGAATATCGTGTCGACGGGCCACAAGCTGGAACCCGCATCCATCATCCGGGGCTTGCTGCCCCGGTTGGCGGCGGGCGGGGCCTCGCGCTGGGCATTGCAGGCCATCACGATGGCGCGCCGTTATCCGCTGGTCAGCTCGTCGTTGTCCACGTTGTTCATGCGTGGCGGCAACCGGTCCAAGGTGCTCAAGATTGCCGGGGGCGCATTGGTCGGCTGGCAGTTGTACAAGCTCTGGCAAAGCTCGCGCGACGACACGCAATAGCGCGCGTCTTACCGCAAGCAATGCCAATAAAAAACCCCGCCTTGAATCTGGCGGGGTTTGTCTTTGGGGCGACGGAAGCGGGCTTACAGGCCCAATTGGCCCCAGATGTCGTCCACGCGTTTCTTGATGTCGGCGTCCATCGTGATGGGGGTACCCCATTCGCGATTCGTTTCGCCCGGCCATTTGTTGGTGGCGTCCAGGCCCATCTTGCCGCCCAGGCCGGAGACCGGGGATGCAAAGTCCAGATAGTCGATCGGCGTGTTTTCCACCAGCAGCGTGTCACGCACCGGGTCCATGCGGGTGGTCATCGCCCACACCACTTCCTTCCAGTCGCGCGGGTTGATGTCTTCGTCCACCACCACGATGAACTTGGTGTACATGAACTGGCGCAGGATGCTCCACAGGCCAAACATGACGCGCTTGGCGTGACCCGCGTACTGCTTGCGGATCGACACCACCGCCAGGCGGTAGCTGCACCCTTCGGGCGGCAGGTAGAAATCCACGATTTCCGGCAACTGACGGCGCAGCAGCGGCACGAACACTTCGTTCAGCGCCACGCCCAGCACGGCGGGCTCATCGGGCGGTTTGCCGGTGTAGGTGGAGTGATAGATGGGATTGCGCCGCATCGTGATCCGCTCGACCGTGAAGACGGGAAACCAATCTTGCTCGTTGTAGTAGCCGGTGTGGTCGCCGTAGGGGCCTTCCAGCGCCATTTCGTAGTCGCTGTTGGGCGGCGGGTTCACGCCTTCCGGCACCACGGGCTTGATGGCGCGCGGGTCGGAAGACGGCAGCAGATGGCCTTCCAGCACGATTTCGGCCCAGGCCGGCACCGACAAATTGCTGCCTAGCGCCTGCGCCACCTCGGTGCGCGAACCGCGCAGCAGACCGGCGAACTGGTATTCGGACAGGCTGTCGGGTACGGGGGTGACGGCGCCCAAGGTGGTGGCCGGGTCAGCGCCCAGCGCAACGGCGATGGGAAACGGCGTGCCCGGGTTGGCCAGGGCGTGGTCCCGGAAGTCCAGCGCGCCACCGCGGTGCGACAGCCAGCGCATGATCAGCTTGTTCGGCCCCAGCAATTGCTGGCGGTAGATGCCCAGGTTTTGGCGCTTGGCGTTGGGGCCGCGCGTAATCACCAGGCCCCACGTCAGAAGCGGCGCCACGTCGCCGGGCCAGCAGGTTTGAATCGGCAGGCGGGTCAGGTCCACGTCCTTGCCTTCCCAGACCACTTCCTGGCAGGCCGGGCTTTTGACGTTCTTGGGGCTCATGTCCCACAAGGCGGCCTTCAGCATCGACACCTTGGCCAGCGCATCGCGCAGGCCTTTGGGCGCTTCGGGTTCGCGCAGCGATGCCAGCAGCTCGCCGATGTCGCGCAGCGCGCTGACGTTGTCGGCGCCCATGCCGCGGGCCACACGCGACGGCGTTCCGAACAGATTCGTAAGCACCGGCATCTCGGCCGGCTTGCCGTCGTGCTGGGCTTTTTCGAACAGCAGGGCGGGGCCTTCGGCGCGCAGCACACGGTCGGAAATTTCCGTCATTTCCAGCCGGGTGGACACCGGCGCGCCGATGCGTTTGAGGTCGCCCATGCGTTCAAGTTGGGCGAGGAAGTCTCTAAGGTCGCGGTATTTCACTACAGATCCCAGCGATTTGGTTACATTTTACGGAGAAAGAGAGGTTAACATTGACTCCCTCTTTTTCACGCAGGAGGTTTTTATGCCCGATGCGTCAGTGGCCAACCTGTTCAGGAATATGGCCCAAGGAGTGCACGAATATCTTGCCGAGTCCTTGCGTATCTGCTCAGTCTATCTGGGCATCGCGGTGATTGTGACGGTAAGCATGGGATTTGCCCTGCCTGGTTTGCGCGATCAGGCATTGCAAGTGCACAAAGCCTTGTTGACCGCCCTAGCGCCTTCATCCATGCAATCCGGCACCGAATCCGATGTCGGCTCCGAGTTGGGTTCCGACACTGCGTCGGCGATTGCCATGGCCGTTCCAACCGCTCCCGCCAGCAATGCCACCGGCATGCTGGGGCCGGCTCGCGTCGCGCCGCCCGTACCGAAGAAGCCCGCCTTGGTGGCGACCGGTCCGCAAGCCGAAGCATTGCGCAACTATATCTCGCGCAAGTACAAGGTGGCCTATGACGCCACCGGTCCGCTGTTGAACACCGTGTATAAGGTCAGCCGTGAAAAGCAGCTGGACCCCTTGCTGGTGCTGGCGGTGATCGCCATCGAGTCCCGCTACAACCCGCTGGCCGAAAGCCATGTGGGCGCGCAGGGCCTGATGCAGGTCATGACCAGCGTGCACCAGGAGAAGTTCGACGCGGTCGGCAAGACGGCGCTGGACCCGATCGCCAATATTGGTGTCGGGGCCACAATCTTGCGCGACTGTATCAACCGGCGCGGGTCCGTCGATGGCGGCCTGGCCTGCTACGTGGGTTCCACCGGGCCAGACGACAACGGCTATGGCGCAAAGGTGCAGGCTGAACGCCGGCGCCTGGCGCTGGCCTCGGGTATTGCACTGGCTCGGGATTAAGTCCGGAAACCGGCACGTCGCCACGCCTGCCTGCAAGCCCGCAAGGCGCGCTCCATTGGAGCGCGCCTTGTGCTTTGGGGGTCAACGACCCAGGAATTTACCGATTCGCGCCACCGCCTCTTCCAGGCGGTCCAGGCCGGTGGCATACGAAAAGCGCATGGTGTGCGCGCCGTGGGCGGGGCCGAAGTCCACGCCCGGCACGGCCGCCACGCCCGCTTCCAGCAGCAGGCGCTGCGAGAACGTGTTGCTGTCCATGCCCTGGTTGCTGATGTCGGCGTAGATATAGAACGCGCCGTCCGGCTTGACCGGCACCTGGATGCCCAGGCGCTCGAATTCGGGCAGCAGGTAATCGCGGCGCTGCTTGAAGGCTTCGCGGCGGTGCTCAAACGTTTTCATGGCCTGTTCAGTAAAGCACGCCAGCGCGGCGTGCTGCGCCAGCGTGGGCGCGCAGATGGCCAGGCTGGCGGCAATCTTTTCTACCGGCGCCACCATGTCTTCAGGCACGATCATCCAGCCCAGGCGCCAGCCCGTCATGTGGAAGTACTTCGAGAAGCTGTTGATGACGATGATGTCGTCGTCCAGCGTCAGGGCCGAGCGCGGCTGGCCGTCATAAGACAGGCCCAGATAAATTTCGTCGACGATGGCGAAGCCGTCGCGGGCGCGCACTTGCGCCAACAACTCGGCCAGCTCGTCGTGGGCGATGCTGGTGCCAGTGGGGTTGCTGGGCGAGGCCACCATGACGCCTTGCGTGGCAGGCGTCCAGTGCTGGGCCACGTCCTGGGCCGACAGCTGGAAGCGCTTCTCGGCCGAACTTGGAATCAGGCGCGGCACGCCGCCCGCGGCCAGCACGAAATTGCTGTTGGCAGGGTAGGCCGGGTCCGGCATCAGGACTTCGCCGCCGCTATTGACCAGGGCCGCGCAGGCCAGCGTCAACGCGCCCGACGCGCCGGCGGTGACGATGACGCGGGCCGGATTGATCTTGGCGCCGAACTGGTCGTGGTAGAACTGCGCAATGGCTTCGCGCAATGGCGTAATACCTGCGGGCGGGCTGTAGCCGCTGAGCCCGGCGCGTGCGGCGCGCTCCAGCGCTTCCACCACTTTAGGGGGCGCGGTAAAGTCCGGTTCGCCAATGCCCAGGCTGATAATGTCCTTGCCCGCCGCTTGCAGCGCTTGCGCCTGCTTGAAGAGTTCGACCGCGTGAAAGGTCAGAAAATCATGAGTGCGAGTAGCTAAGCGGGGCATTGGATTCTCGAAAGCGTCTTGTAGCGAAAAAGGAATTGTAGTCATGCAGCCATCCCGGCGCGCCTTCCTGCTAGGCCGGCGGCCTGCCCAGACTCCGTGGGCAGCCTTCATGCAGCGTCTGAAGCTGCTTTGCCAAGGGCAGGTTCAAGACCTGGGCGAAGACGGCCCCGGCGGGGCGCAAGCCATTCTGACGCCGACGCGCGACGCTGATGTCGCGCATGCGCGCACGCTGTGCGCGGAGTACCGCATTGTGATGACGATGGAAGGGGCAACCGGGCCGTATGCGCTGTCTGCCCGCCCGCGGCTGCGCATCGACCCTTCCGCATTGACCGGGCTGGCCCGGTTGGCGGGTGAGCCGCCGCGCTGGCGGGCCCAGCCAGGCGTGCCGCTGGCTGCCTTGGCCCAAGCCGGGTTGCGGCAATTCGCGGATTTCCCCGGCGCCATGACCCTGGCCGAATGGCTGGCGGCGCCCGCGCCTTGGCCTGCCGGGCAGTGTGCGGCCTCGGGCGTGCTGGCGGTGGACGTGATGCTGGCAGATGGCATCGAAGAAACGCTTGGCCCCTTCGGCGAGGCCGACGTGCAGCCCCTGCGCTCGGCCACCGTGCAAAGCCTGGTGCCCGCGCTGTTCCAGCTGGCTTCGGGCGGCGATGCTTTCGCCACGCACGATGGCTATCACTGGCTGGGCCGCTACCGCCTGGATGCACTGAAACCCCTGGCCCCGGCCACCGTCAACCTGGCGCATCTGCTGCTCGGGCATGGCGGCACGCTGGCGTGGGTGCAAAGCGTGACGCTGACGGATGCGCCGGCCTGGAACGAGACCGACCCCGCGCCCGAAACCCCGGGGCTGGCGACCGTGCGGCTGGATGGCCGAGTGAAGACCTTGTTCGATCCGGATGGTCGTTTTCCCTTATTCCTGCCCCGCGCTACCGAATAGAAATTCAGCTTGCTGTAAGATTTCGCCGCTCGTCCCCAATTAAGAGGGTGGCTCGCCGCAGACGTATCGCGCTGGCCGTCATGGGAATAGAATTCCTCCCTCTCCGTGTCTCACTTATTAGCTAGTAGCCGCCCCTATGGATGCCAACCTTCGCAAAGCCGCCCTTGAATATCACGAGCATGGGCGCCCCGGCAAAATCTCGGTCACGCCGACCAAGCAACTGACGAACCAGCGCGATCTGGCGTTGGCGTATTCGCCCGGCGTGGCGGCGGCCTGTGAGGAAATCGTGGCCGACCCGGCCAACGTGTTCCGCTACACCGCGCGCGGCAACCTGGTGGGCGTGATCACCAACGGCACCGCCGTGCTGGGCCTGGGCAATATCGGCGCGCTGGCATCCAAACCGGTGATGGAAGGCAAGGCGGTGCTGTTCAAGAAGTTCGCCGGCCTGGATGTTTTTGACATCGAAATCAACGAAACCGACCCGGACAAGCTGGTCGAAATCATCGCCGGCCTGGAAGCCACGTTCGGCGGCATTAACCTGGAAGACATCAAGGCACCCGAATGCTTCACCGTTGAGCGCAAGCTCCGTGAACGCATGAAGATCCCGGTTTTCCATGACGACCAGCATGGCACCGCGATCTGTGTATCGGCCGCGTTCATCAACGGCTTGAAGGTCGTGGGTAAAGACATCAAGAAGGTCAAGGTTGTGACCTCGGGCGCGGGCGCCGCTGCCTTGGCTTGCCTGGACCTGATGGTGGACCTGGGTCTGCCGCTGGAAAACATCTGGGTGACGGACATCGAAGGCGTGGTCTATGAACTATGAA